>DBFALE010000045.1:0-170404 GCA_048230835.1 Collinsella sp. | reverse complement strand
CAAGACGAAGGCCACATTAAGTGGCCTTCTTTGCGTGCGGAACTCGCGACAAACCAAAACCATCTCGCCAGCCCAGCGACCATCCCTCCCAAAGATTTTCAAAAAAGTTGTTGACGCGCGCGTAACGACTCGTCTAATATATCCCTTGCGCGATGGACCTGTAGCTCAGTTGGTTAGAGCGTCCGGCTGATAACCGGGAGGTCACAAGTTCGAATCTTGTCAGGTCCACCACTTTCTTTCGCAATAAACACCCCAGCGAGAGCCGAGTCGCCGCTGGGGTGTTTATTACTGTCTCCGTGGGGGTTTAGCTCAGCTGGGAGAGCGCGGGCTTTGCAAGCCTGAGGTCAGGGGTTCGATCCCCCTAACCTCCACCATGATGGACCTGTAGCTCAGTTGGTTAGAGCGTCCGGCTGATAACCGGGAGGTCACAAGTTCGAATCTTGTCAGGTCCACCATCAAAACTGTGAAGAGCCCTGGGGCATTGCCTTGGGGCTTTTTTCTTGTCTGCGATAAATCTCATTTTGGTTTTGTGTGCTGTGCGAAAGATTGGGTAGTATAGCTATTCAATGCGGCGACCTTGCCGCGTGTTAACCGCTACGTACCGGAGGTGTTCCATGGTTCGTGTCGACATAGAGACCATCGTCATGGCCGCCGGTCCCGTGCCATCGCTTATCGTGCTTCGCGAGCGCTGCAGCAAATCGGACTCGCCCGCGCCGCTGCGTTCCCTTTCCATTCAGACTGGTTCGTTTGAAGCCGCTGCCATCAGCCGCGGCATCGATAGCGGCCGCGCCGAGCGCCCGATTACCCATGACCTGTTGCTCGATACTGTTGGCGCCCTGGGTGCCAAGCTCGAACGCATCGAAATCGTTCGCGCCGAGCCGCCGGTGTTCTACGCGACGGTTGTCGTGTTGGCCGATGGCAACGAGCATAAGATCGATGCGCGTCCCAGTGATGCCATTGCCCTTGCCGTGCGCAGCAATGCCCCCATGTTTGTGGAGGACGACATCATGAATCGCCTGGGCACCGTTTCTGCCCATGCCGAGGAAGTTGACGACGAGCGGGAGTTCGAGAAGTTCGACGAGTTCGTCCATACGCTCTCCCCCGATGACTTCTAAATGTGGGGCGGCCAGGCTGCGGAGCGTTCGCTGATGGCCGGCGGTATGTCGGCTGAGGCGGCGGCCATTGCGCGCGAGGCCCAGATGCGCTCGGAGGCTTCTGAGGCGGCTCGCATTGCCTATGTGACGCAGGCCCGCACGCTTCGCGAACGCCGCGGCTCGTTTATCAAGATGGTTGTCGTCTCCGCCCTTGTCGCGGCAATCTGCTCGCGCCTTCGTGGTACAGTTGGTGCGCTTGGGTTTTCGATCTCTACGGGCCTCGTGATCTGGGGTGTGGTCGATGCGGTCATGCTGACCAGTCAGATCAAGGTGCTCGACAAGCGCGCGATGGATATGATGCGCACCCGCGACGCTGCCGCTAAGATCGCCGCCGAGGCACAAGAACTGTAATGACGCCAGACTCGATGGGAAGGTCTAAAGATGGCACAGGATATGCAGGACGCCGGTAACGTCTCCGCCGAGCTCGACGCCATGGTGTGTGACCTGATTGGTGCGTTCTTGGACGACCTTGCCGCCGGCGAGAATCCGGGCGTAGTTGTGGCGATTGAGGACGCTGCTTCCAACCGATATCTGGCGGCGCTCGACGAGGACGGCGAAGAGGCGTGCCTGGAGGCGGCCACCAACTTTATTTCCGAGCACAAGATGGGTCTTAAGGACGAGGGCCTGGGCCGTATCGCCCGCTATGCCATCGGCTACACCGGCTGCGTCGAGATTGACGGCGGCTATCACGATGCTCTGCTCGTGAGCTTCTTCGAAACCACGCTCGAGAGTGGTTTTTCGGCATATGTGCTGTATGAGGGCATGGGCGCCGGCGATGGTTTTATGTGGAGCGACCCTGAACCTGCAGGTGAGGAAACCCCTCTCATCTAAAATCGCTAAAATAAACGAGTTTTCGGTAAAAGGCTCAATATTCCCGCTGAGCGTTGCATCGCTGGGCGGGTCGCATACGCGTGCCGTTTGTATATGGATAGAAGATAGGGGAACTACATGCGCGTAGACAATCTGAGGAACATCGCCATCATCGCCCACGTCGACCACGGCAAGACGACGATGGTCGATAAGCTCCTGCGTGCCACGGACGCCTTCCGTGCCAACCAGCAGGTCGAGGACCGCGTCCTGGATTCCAACGACCAGGAGCGCGAGCGCGGCATTACGATTCTCGCCAAGAACATCTCTATCGAGTACAAGGACGTTAAGATCAACGTCATCGACACCCCGGGCCACGCCGACTTTGGCGGCGAGGTCGAGCGCGTGCTACGTATGGTCGACGGCGCCCTGCTGCTGGTCGACGCCTTTGAGGGCCCCATGCCCCAGACCCGCTTCGTGCTGCGTCACGCTATCGACACCGGCCTTAAGATCATGATCGTCATCAACAAGATCGACCGTCCGGGCGCCAATCCCGAGAAGGCCTACAACGACTGTCTCGACCTTATGGCCGACCTGGGCGCCACCGACGACCAGCTTGAGTTCGCCATGGAGCACGTGGTCTACGCCAGCGCCATGAATGGCTTTGCCCGCCTCGATCCCAACGACGGCAACATGGACATGTATCCGCTGCTCGATATGATCATCGACGACATGCCCGCGCCCGAGGTTGACGAGAACGCCCCGCTGGCCATGCAGTGCGTGACCATCGACCACTCAAACTTTGTCGGCCGTATCGGCATCGGTCGCGTGTATTCCGGCGCCATTCACCAGGGCGACCAGATTCTGGTCGTGAAGAACGACGGCTCCAGCGCCACCGCTACCGTCAAGCAGCTCTTTACCTTCGACTACCTGGGCCGTACCGAGTGCCAGGAAGTCGGCGCCGGCGATATCGCCGCTGTCGTGGGTATTGACCGCACCGATATCGGCGATGTCTACACCGACCCCGAGAACCCTGTCGAGCTCGAGCCCATCGAGATCGACCCGCCGACCCTGTCCATCGTCTTTGAGGCTTCGACCTCCCCGCTCGTCGGCCGTGATGGCGACATCGTGGGCGCCCGTCAGCTCAAGGAACGCCTGTTCAACGAGGCCGAGAACAACGTGACCATGAAGATCGAGGAGCTCGAGGACAAGAGCGGCGTCGAGGTCTCTGGCCGCGGCATCCTGCACTTGTCCGTCCTGATGGAGTCCATGCGCCGCGAGGGCTTTGAGTTTCAGGTCGGCCGTCCCCGCGTTCTGTTTAAGAAGGACGAGAACGGCAACAAGATGGAGCCCGTCGAGCAGGCCGTCGTCGAGTGCCCGGACGAGTATTCGGGCAAGGTCGTTGAGGTCTTCGGTACCTCCGGCGGCATCATGACGAGCATGGATACCTCGGGCATCGTGACGCACCTTGAGTTCAAGATCCCGACCCGCGGCATCATGGGTCTCAAGAACCGCATCATGAACGTCACCCATGGCGAGGGCGTGTTCTACCACACCTTCCTAGAGTATGGTCCTTACGCCGGCGAGATTGGTAACCGTCAGAACGGCGCCATGATCTCCATGACCACCGAGAAGGCCGTTGCCTATGCTCTGGGTACGCTGCAGGAGCGCGGCCAGCTGTTTGTTGAGCCGGGCACCGAGTGCTACGAGGGCATGATCGTGGGCGAGCGCAGCAAGGCCGGCGACATGGTCGTCAACATCGCGCGTACCAAGAACCTGGGCAACCAGCGTTCCTCGACCTCCGATATCTCCGTCCAGCTGGTGCCGCCTCGCACCTTCTCGCTGGAGGAGGCACTGGAGTATATCGCCGACGACGAGCTGGTCGAGATCACTCCCAAGAACATCCGCCTGCGCAAGCGTCTGCTCAACGCCACCGACCGCAAGAAGGCTGCCGTCCGCGCCGGCCAGGTCAACAAATAAGCGCTGGGGCTTATAACCGCCAATAAGAAAGGGCGTCGACCGCAATGGTCGGCGCCCTTTTTGGTGCAAGGGGACAGGTTACTTTGCACCACGGTGGAGGAGGTTATCCCCCGAGCGGCTTTCCAGCCAAAGTAAAGTTGTTTAAACATATACATAATTCCACAGGATATAACCGCTTTGATACAAAACCGTTAACAGATAAATATCAACTGGTATTACATTAAAAGACCTCTTTACCAGCGGTTTACATGACTGTTATCTATATTGTATTTTATGCATTGTGGCATAGACGAACCGTCTTAGAAGTTGCCCCCAATGGGTTCTTGCAATGCGCTAGGTAGGTTCTCGTAGATGTTGGGGCTTGTGTTCGATCCGACGATTCGCCGTATTCCACACTGTGTTGTAGGAATTAAGGGACAACTATGGACGCACACCGCTCGCGGTCGCTTGGTATGGCGGCCCTGATCTTCATTTTGATTAGCCTCACCGCCGCAGTTTTTCACGGCGCATCCCCCGTACGCGCCGAGGATGCGACGACGACACCAACGCCGGTTGCGATTGATGAGAATACGGCGCGCGTTACGGTTAAGCTCTATACCGACGAGTATCGTACTCAGGAGCTAAAAGGTGCCGTGGCCTCTGTATCAACCCTTTACGGGGCTTTTTCGGCAAATTTCAAGACTGGCGAGGCTCCTACGCCTGGGAACAATGTTGCCGTTTACAAGTTTCCTGACACCATAGCCGTCGACGATAGCGCTACTGTGGACCTTATGACGGGAACGGGCACCGATGCCGTAAGAGCTGGCACATGGGAGATTAAAAACAACAAGGCCATCTTTACGTTCGACAAGGCGTGGCTCGAAAAAAAACCTGCGAACATTTATGTCGCGGCGAACTTCTCGTTTCAGCTTAAAAACAAGGACGTTGGTTCTGGAAGCGTGACGCCTGTTGTGTTCCCCGGCATGGGGAAGGTCGATATTTCCACCAAGGACGGTAACGTTAAGGGAGAGAAGTCGGGGGTTTTCTCTCAGGGCTCCGACGGCGTAGCCAAGGTCACCTGGACCGTCAAGCTTGCCGTCGAGTCATATGCCACGAACGTCAAGTTCACCGATACGTTAGGCGAGAACTTCAGCTTTGTGGAGGGCAGCTTCAAGCTTGATAACAAGACGATTGAATCGCAGCCAAAAATCGAAGACCAGACCGCGACCATCGAGAACCTGGGCAGCCTTCCCCAGGGTGACCATACGATTACGTATGAAACCAAGCTGAAGAGTGACGTCTCCGTGAACAACGGCGAGTATATCAACGAACAGGGAGGCTCCAAAAACACGGCAGCGTGGGAATGGGGCGGCCCTAACGATCGCCAGAACGGTACGGCCACGGCTGCTCCTAGTCAATTTCGCTATGACATGATCAACAAGTCCAACGGCTCGGGCACGTCGTCGGACATCACATGGACGGTCACCCTCAACCAAGGCGAGCTCAAGGCCGACATGAGTGACTACGTGTTTACGGACAAGCTTGACGACAAACAAATGTATACGGGTGATTGTTATACGGTTTATAAGGGCAGTTCGGGTTCGGAGATCCTCGAGGAGCGCGAGCTCGATTCGTCGCAGAGCTCCTTCACCTACAGGTTCCCGACTAACCTTGACGATAAGTACACCACTTACCGCATTGTTTATCACACCAAGATGATCGATGCGAACTCATACGACACCGTGCACAACAATGCAACTATTGAGCATGAAGGACGCGTCACGGGAACAGCCGAAGGCAAGTTCACGCCGCAGCTGGTGGGTACGCCGATTACCAAGAGGCGCGTGAGCTCCGACGAGGCCGGGACGACGGGCAGGGCGACGTGGGAGACGAAGGTCGCGCTGAAAGCGATCGTTAATGCGGTCCATCCGGACAAGGTGACGGTGAAGGATACGTTTCAGTCGGCGTGGTCGCAAAATCTCGGTGTCGACGTGGACTCCATTTCCATCACAATCGGCAAAACCGTGTTGGTGCGGGGGCAGAACGCCGACTGGGACCTGACGGCCAACTGGACGGTCGGTAGAACAAAAAGAAATTTCAACCTTGATATAAATGTGAACGACAAGGTAAAGGCCGCCCTCGAGAACGAGGACTACGCCGTCATCACCTACACCACTACGTCCGATGCGTTGCCGGGCTGGTACTCGAACTTCGCGTCGGTCAGTGCGTCGGGCCTTAACCTTCAGCGGCAGTACACCGACCTCGTTATGTACGTTGTCAACAAAGAAACGACGCCTGCGGTCGAGAAGCCGGAAGCGGAGTCGAAGGTGTCTTGGAGTGAGAGCTTCGACTGGAGCTCCGTTGACGGTTCGGATGAGAAGGGCGCGTGGGTCGTCGACTGGACAGTGTACGCGAACCGCCAGAAGGGCAATAAGGGCGCGAACGGTGAGTACGAATACTACGGAGCCGGAAAGCTCAACAGCTCACCGCTGAACATCGTCGATACCCTCCCGGGCGGCATGAGCTATGTATCGGGCTCTGCCAAGTACACTCTCGTGCAGAATCCCTATGACCAGCATGCCGGCTATGGTCGCGGAAACGAGACCAAGACGGTCGTCTCAGACCGGGAGCTTGCCTCCGACAACGTAAAAAGCGCCGGCAACACGGTCACCTTCTCCATCCCTACGACGGACCTAGGTGAGTACGCTGGTTACGCCAAAGTTACGTATCAGACGGCGGTCAAGCGTGGCAAGCTCGATACCTCCACGAACGAGGTGAAGTTTACCAACTCTGCCAGCGCCGAGTCGGGGAGCAAGGAGTTTGGCTCCGGCAGCGGTACTGTTACCATTAAGAACAACGTCATCAAGAAGACCGGCGAACAGGTCGATAATAGCAATCGCATCAAGTACACCATTCTGGTTAACGAGTCTGCGGTTGCCCTTAAGAGCGGCACTGACTTCCTCGAGCTCGTCGACACCATGGATGCCAAGTGCACGTTGGTGCCGTCGTCGCTTAAGGTCTACGAGCACGTGAACGGTGCTTGGGTTGCGCTACCCCAGGAGGACTATTCGTCGAAGATGGAGCAGCTTAACGACGAATCGGGCTCGCGCACGAAGCTGACGCTTAATGTGCCCGATGGCAAGTACCTCAAAGTCGAGTACGAGGTCATCCCGAGTGGAAATCCTAGCGACAAGGTTCCTCTTTCCAACACCGCCACGCTTACGGGGGTGAAGGACGGTTCTGCGACTGATGATCAAACATGGACTGTCCAGGGTACTTCTGCAACCGCGGGCGGCAACGGCTACGGCATCACGATGACCAAGTACGACGCCCAGCAGGTCGGCACACCGCTCGAGGGTGCTGAGTTTACGCTCTACAGTGTGGCCATGGATGGCGCCGGTGGGACTGAGAAGAAATTCCAGACTGCCAAGACCGATGGCAGCGGAAAAATCTCGTTCGGCACGAGCACCAAAAAGATGGCTAATTGCGTGCTCTACAAGCTTGTGGAGTCGAAGGCGCCTGAGGGGTACGACACAACAAGTCCCACGTGGATCATGCTTAAGGGTGAAGCAAGTAATGAGGTGTATCAAGCCGCGCTCGAAAAGGCGAAGGCTATCGTCGGCAACGCGAAGATTATCGGCGATGACAAAAAGGACGAGATCTGGGTCTACGATAATCGCCTAGAGGGATCCGCGACAATCCGGGCTAGGAAGGTACTTGAAGGTGGCACCTTCAAGGCGGGGCAGTTCTCGTTTGAACTTAAGGATGGCGAAGGCAGGGTACTCCAAACGGAGACGAACGACGCCGATGGCAGCGTGTCCTTCAGTGTTGATTACAACGAGGCCAAAGAGTACCACTACACCATCTCTGAGGTCGTCCCCGATGGCGCCAAGGATAACGTGAAGGACCACATCACCTATGACACGACCCCGCGCAACGTTACGGTTAAGGTAACTAATGGCACGAACCAGCTCGACGCCGTAGTTACCTATGGCGATGACTCTCAGGATCCGCCGACCTTTACCAACAAGTACTCGACCACACTTCCCGAGGCGGGCGGCGCTGGCTTGACTATGACGTATCTGGCTGGCGCTTCGATGCTGTGCTTCGCGGCGACGTGGATGCATGCTCGCCGCCATCGCGATCTGGATCGAGGTGGTCGTCGTGAGTAAGTCGCTCCGCCATACGTTGGCCGTTGTGGTGATGGCCATGGTTGCTGCCTTCTCTTTCGCGATTGCCCCCGGGACGGCCCGTGCCACCGACGCCGGATCCATTACGGTGGACGGTAAAGTTGCGACGCGATATGACGCGTATCAGCTCTTTTCGGCGACCGTTATTGACGACGCCGATGCCGACCAAAAGGTCGCAACTGACATAACGTGGGCAAATGACGCCGTTCGCCAAGCTGTTCTCCCTGTGCTTCATGATGCGGGACTTGATAGCTCGGCATCGACGGCGCAAGAGGCTGCCGAGTGGATAAATGCCGACGGGCACATGACGACCGCGCTGACGGCAAAGCTTGCTCGCGCGATTGTCAAAGCAGGCGTCGTGCCCGTGGCCCTTAACGCGGGCACGACGGCCGAGCTGCCCTGTGGATACTGGCTCATCGTCGCCGACGACGACGCCATCGCCCAGAACGAGGTCGGCACCGCGCCGATCATGGTCCTGGTCGGCGGCAGCGCCGTCGCCGTCAAGCCCAAGGCCGCGACGCCCAAGGTCGCCAAGCACGTGCTGGAGGACGGCACCGCCGCATGGCAGAAGGCCGCCGACGCAACGGTCGGCGACGACCTGTACTGGCGTCTCTCGGCCACGGTCCCGGCGGGCCTTGCCGCCTACGACGCCTACGCGGTGCAGTTCGTCGACACCATGAGCGCGGGGCTCGACCCCTCCGAGGTCGCCGCGAGCATGCGCGTGTACGTGGCGGCGGGCGCGGACGGCGGCTTCGACGCCGTCGCATGTGAGGGCGGCCGCGCCGGCACCGAGCCCGCCAAGGGCTGGACCGACATCACGGCCCAGTGCAAGGTCTCGGTCGAGGGGAACTCCTTCACCGTGCGCACCGGCGACCTCATCGCCGCACTCGGCGGGGCCGACGCTTTCGCCGCGGGCGCCCGTGTGGTCGCGGTCTACAGCGCACCCTTGGGGGCCAACTGCAATCGAGGGGTCACAAAGGGCAACCCCAACGAGGTCTATCTGCGCTACCCGCGCTCTCCTCTCGCCGACCAGTCCGGCGACGCTGGCTTCACCCGCACGCCAAGCGATGACGCGACGGCCTACACCTGGGGACTCAATCTTATCAAACGCTCAAGCTCCGATGACAAGCCTCTTGCGGACGCCAAGCTGCGCATCACTGATGACCGCGGCCGCACGCTGGCGGCCGACGGTGCGTGGACGACGGATGCCGACGGGTATGTCGTGTCTGGCGAAGACGGACGCGTGGAGCTGAACGGCGTGGACGCGGGCGTCTATACCGTCGAGGAGGTCGCGGCACCCAAGGGCTACACCGCCTTTGAGGGCAAGCGAACAGTGACGATTGCGGCCGATGGCCTGGACGTCAAACAGGTAGCCGCCGCGAAGCCCAAGGTGACCGTATCGGCCGAAAGCCCCCTGCGGGTTGATGCTGCCGATGCCGGGACGGGCTCGATCGAGCTGTCGGTGCTCAACACCCCAAGCAAAGAAGCAAGTCGAGGCTTTATGCCCTCGACGGGAGATAGAACGTTGGTGCTGGTGGCGGCTTTGGCTGTCATTGGAGTAGCGGCTATTGTCGTCGCGCTCGTCATCAAGCGGGGAGGAGGTCGCCGTGATAAATAATTGTCCCCCCCCTTGCTCAGTGGTGTACTGCCTCCGTAGCGATTTAGGCGCAGGGATATTACCTGCCGACTTTTGGCATCGACAAGTTTTAAAGCAACCTCCAAGAAAGAGGACCAAACATGAAGACAACCAAGAACATCGCCCGCTTGGCAGTAACGGCAGGCCTCACGGCAGCTCTGAGTTTTGGCGGAGTCATGGCGCCGGTGACTATGGCGTTTGCCGAGGATACGGCAACCGCTGCTGATAGCATCAAAATTAACCCTTCCAAGGGCAATGAGAACAACCAGTACAAGGCATACCAGATTTTTACGGCCGATGTTATTGATGGAGATAATGGTAAGGTCGTTTCGAATGTTGCTTGGGCAAGTCCGGAGGCAAAGCAAGCTGTTCTTGGCTACCTTAAAACAGTGACCGGGTCCGACATCACTGAAGATTCTACAGAGCAGGATGTCATAAATTACCTGACCGGCAACTCCTCCGGCACTGGTAGCACGACTGCCATCAAAAATGACAATTTGTTCAATGAGTTGGCAAAGAAGATTGAAACGAGCGTGACTCAGGCGGGTTCTTTTGGCGCTCGTGATACTTTCCAGCCCACGAATAATGAGGGTAACGCTCTGCAGGGCTATTATCTTATTGTGACCGATATGACTTCGATTACCAGGGACGATACGAAGGATACTAGTACGGCCACCTCGCCGATTTTCGCCATTGTGGGCGCTGGAGGCGTTACGGTCGACGAGAAGACCAGCATCCCTACCGTCAGCAAGGCTGTCTACGACGATGGTGATAAGAACTGGATGTCTAACGGCGGCGACATCCTTACTTCTCCCAATAAGGCCGCTGACTCCGCTATGGACGATTGGGTCGATTATAAGCTCGTCGGTACGGTTGCGAGTAATATCGACACCTATAGCGACTATAAATACGTCTTCACGGACAAACTGCCCAATTCCATGACGCCCAAGTTCGTTGATGGCAGCGGGAATAATGTTCCGGATGTCACGGTTAAGATCGATAACCAGATCGTTAAGAAAGATGCCGAGCATGGCTACACTAAGAGCTTCTCGGCGGACAACGTGCTTACCGTTGGCTTCAAGAATCTTAAGGATTGCGTTGACGTTAAAGATAACCACATTACCGTCAACGCTGACTCTAAGGTGACCGTCGAGTACAAGGCAAAGCTCGACTCTACAAAGATCTTTGATAATGACGGTAAAATCAAGGGAATCTTTGATGGATTGGTTGGTAAAGCCCAGACTAATACGGTTAAGCTGACTTATTCCAACAACCCGCACGTCGAGGGTACTGGCGACACGGTCGTTCATCCCGCCTACGACTACACCTACGGCATTGATGTCACCAAGGTGGGTAGCGATAAGGATGAAAATGATAAGTATCCCGCTCTCGGAAACGTCGAGTTCACTCTTCAGGAGGTTGTTGGTGGCAGTGCTCAAGAGCAATACATCGATGCTAAGGGCGTGAAGCACATCGATGCTAAGGATGCCCTGCTCAAGACGGACCAGGATGGTAAGATTAGCGTCGTGGGTCTTGATGAAGGCACCTACATCCTCAAAGAGGTAACCCCGGCACCTGGGTACAACAATTCCGCCAAGGATGGCGTCACCTTTACCATCAGACGTACGCTCAATCAGGTCGGTCAGGATGTGGCGCCTAGTGGTTCTACCATTGTTGATGGTCTAGGGGTTACCAAGGATGCTACCACAACGACTGAGGTCGGCAAACTTAGCTTCACCATTGTCGACAAGAAGGGTTCCAACCTCCCGCTCACCGGTTTCAACGGTGTGACCTTTACCTGGATCGCTGGTGGTGCGGTACTGTGCATTGGCGTGGCACATCTTATCCGTAGCCGTAAGCGCGACGAGGGCTCTGAGGAGTAGCCGTTCGTCTCGACCGTCAACACGAGACATGAAAAAGCGGGGCACCCGATCGCATTCGATCGGGTGCCCCGCTTCGTTTGGTGGTGCAAAGAAACCTGGCTCCTTTGCACCACCACAAAGGTGCCTGGCCCCTTTGTGGTGGTCGGCTGCTAGGCGGTGGGGAGTTCTGGCGTGTTAGCCGGCTGCTGCGGCTTGAGGTGGGCGTTGCGCCAGATGATTTGGATGATGTAGCCGAGCATAAAGACAAAGGCCACGCCGCTGATGAAGCCGCCTACGAGGGGAAGCCCCGTGAGGGCGCCTGCGATTACGCCACCAACGGCTGCCATGGCGTAGCGGTTCTGGCTGTGTCCGACCATGCGTGCAATCGCGCACCCTGCAAAGGCACTCGACACCAGCGCGATGCCAATGACACCGCACATGAGGGCTCCGGCAAGCGACAGACCGGCGATAGAGATAATCAGCAGTAGGACGGCGGGGACGATAGCAATCGTGCCCAGAAGACCGCTCACCCACAGGGGCATGGGGCGCTGGTGGAGCATGCCGGCGGCGCTGGCGGTCGCGCGCGGAAAGACGAGCTCGAGCAGCAGAGCGACAAAGCAGGTCGAGAGTGCCGCGGCGACGATACCGCCGATGACATCGTTAACGGTGGAAGTATCCTCGTTCTCGGTGCGGTCGATCTTGAGCGCGCCTACCTCGGCTCCTACGGCACGCTCGGGGTCCTCGGAGACGTGCGCGTTCACGGTGCCGGTGATGCGGGCGTTCTTGCCCAGGATGAGCTTGTCGGCCCAAACCTCGACATCGCCCTCGACGGTGCCATCGATGGTTACCGTATCGCCTGTCAGCGCTGCCGACTTGGCAGAGCCGCGCAGGGCAACCGTCTCGCCTATCGCGTAGAAACAGTTGGCGGTGCTGTCGGCGTTGAGAACAACGTGCTGGCCAGCGACGGTCACGCTGCCATCAACCGTGGTCTGGGCGATATCAATCGTGCGCGCCGCAAGGCGAACGGCGCCGCCCACCGTGCAGTCGCGAATTGAGAGGGTATCGCCCGCAGCGATGATATCGTGGTCGATGGACGCATCATCCAAGTTGAGGGCCTGACCGGCCCAGTACAGGTCACCCTCGACGCCGGACGGATTGGCGTCATTGTCGGTCGCAAGGACATTGCCTGCGGTGTCCGTGCCGGCGAACGACGCCGTGGGAAGAGCGATGAGCGCGAGCGCGATGAGCGTGAATGCCATAAGCAGGCAGCGACGCATCTTGTGTGACGGCGCCGCCGCGGTTTGATTGAAAGCCATGGTTGATCCTTTTGTTAGGTGTTCGGCATATACCTAACAGGGTACCCAACGTGCGGGCGCTCTAAAAGAACCTCTCGGTTGCATTTCGAAGGGTCGTGCCGTGCTGCCTACTTTTTACGGTGCAAAAAGCGCGCGATGTCCTCTTCGGTGGGGCTTTTGATGTCAAAGCGCAGCGAGAGCCAGCGCAGACCCATGGTCACGACAACGCATACGACCAGCGCGGCGACATTGCTCATGATGCCGCTCATAACGAGACACACATAGCTTGTCGATCCGGCGATGGCGGCGATGGCATAAAAGTTAGTACGTTGGAAAATGCCCGGAACCACGCCCATAAAGCCGTCGCGCAACATGCCGCCGCCCACCGCGGTAAAAAAGCCCATCATGATGCACACCGCCGGTGCAAAGCCGTAGACCAGCGCCTTGTCCGCTCCGGTGGCGGCATAGATGCCGACCGAGATGATGTCGAGCAGGGGAATGAGTTTTTCGGGTTTGTCGACGATTGCCGGGAAAATGTAGATGATGGCTGCCGTGGCGATGGAAAGCGGCAGTGCCATCGGCTGGTTGAGGATGTAGACGTTGCCCACCTGCAGCGTCATATCGCGCAAAAGACCGCCGCCCAGACCGCAGACCACCGCGAGCGCGACCGCGCCCACCAGGTCGAGCTTGTGCTCGCGCGCAACCAGTACACCCGAGATCGATGCAGCGACAACAGCGAACATCTCGAGCCAAAACGGAATAGCGACCATGGCATCCGATGCATGTGAGGTAATGGTCATAGCGGCGACGACGGGCAAGATGGGGTCCTTTGGGTTACGGATTTTGACAATGCCCGTACATAGTACATGTTCGGTGCCGATTGCGACCCTATTGCTCGGCAAACGGTCGGGACTGGGTGGGGGCATGGCGTTGCTGGAATGCCAGGGGTCCAGAACATGTACGTCACCCTCCAAAAACGACATTTTCCGACATCTTTGGAGGCTGACGTACATGTTTGGATTGAGCTCACAGCATGAGTGAGTTGATTTACTCACATCCGGTATATTTCCCCACTTCAACGGACATAAGAGTTGGATACCGGCTCAGAGCGAGAGGCCCTCAATGGATACCCCTGTTCTCATTTCGCATAAAACCGCATGGCTTGTCCATCATGCACCCCAGAATTTGGTTCAGTCTCTTGCGCGGCACGACTACCAGATAGGCGCACAAGGCCTCTCTACCCAGCAACGCGTTGCGCGCATACGGCAGGCCCTAGTCGACTGCGGCATTCCACCCGATATGCTCAAGGATATCGACATCTCGGTTGTATTCGAATTCGAGCGAATTCGCACCAAGGGCGTCAATTGCCACATTCTTGGACAAAATCTTCCCTATGAGCATATTGACGAGTTGACGCCCGGAATCTTCATCATCGACGAAGCCTTCACTTTCGTGCTCGCTGCCGAGTGGATGGATAGGATCGAATACCTCGAATACGGCTACGAAGTTTGCGGCGATTATCGCATGAGGCTCAATCCCGCCGACCCTTATACCGAGCAACCAGCCACCGCGTCCAAGGAACAAATTACCGAGCTGCTCGATATGCACCCCGGCAAACCCGGTGCCACACGCGCGCGACTCGCACTCAGACATATCTACGACCATTCTGCCTCGCCTATGGAGACCGCTTCGGCAATTGCGCTCTCGCTCCCAACAAGCGAAGGCGGTGTTGGCATCCGAGGTATCGAACTCAACAAACCGCTTGAAATCCCTCAACGTCTTTGGCACTGCGCCAAAGCTCGAACGCTCAAAATCGACACGCTCGTTACCTATAAGCGCAGGGAGCTCGGTATTGAATATAAGGGCGGCTTTCACGATGAGTTCGAGCGCAAGGGAGCAGATGCGGAACGAGAGGCCGTTCTCGCCCAAATGGGATATCGAATCGTTACGCTCACTTCGGCTCAGTTCGGCAGCCAGCTTGCCTTTCACCGCGCCATGAACAACATTCGCGAAGCACTCGGCATGCCTCGATGCACCGATACCGAGTACCAACGAAAGCAAAATGAACTGCGCAAGGCACTTATCCGCAACTGGAAGAGCGTACAAGGCGAAGAGACGCTTATCGAGTAACGTCGCTCCCACGAGCCCGATCCAAACGTGTACGTCAGCCTCCAAAGATGTCGAAAATTGTCGTTTTTGGAGGGTGACGTACATGTTTGGTTGGGACGTGCGGCCGACAGGGGATCCGATAACAAAAAAGCCCCATTGCTGGGGCTCATACCATCTAATGGCGGAGGAGGAGGGATTCGAACCCTCGTGACCTTATACAGGCCAAACGGTTTTCGAGACCGCCGCATTCAACCACTCTGCCACCCCTCCGCGTGGGGTAAAAACAAAGCAGGCTCGAAGGCCTGCTTTGGAATTAACTGGCGGAGAGTCAGGGATTTGAACCCTGGAGACGCTTTTGACGCCTACACGATTTCCAATCGTGCTCCTTCGGCCACTCGGACAACTCTCCGTTAAATGCGAAAGTTAGTATACACGAGGAATCGTAAGGTGCAAGCCGAAAACTTAGCATTTTTTGATCCACAGTGTCTCGCGCTGTGCCTAAAACGCACGGCACATGCAGTCTGACCAGCAAAATCATGCTAAGCGAATTGCTCAAAAAAGGACTTTATAGACCACGAGCAAACGAATTCAAAATCTTTTTGGTGATCAATTAGACCACTGGTATGTATTTCGCGACCACAACCATGTGCCCGTTGACCTGTGGCTTGGCTCAGCTTGTCCCCACGGCACCGTATCTTGTCCACAGATCCGTCAAGCTTTTGGTCAGCATTTGGTTGGAATGCGCATGAAACGTCGTGCGAGTATGGGCATATGTGGAGGTCATGAGGTTGTAGCTGCAAATTATTGCAGCCTGGGAGGTTGAAAGATATTATTACCAAGTCTTTTCCTGCTTCAGGCGCACCTTCACGACCTGAAGCCACATTTGCCCAGAGGAGGTGACAATATGAAGGCTTATGAACTGCTGTTCTTTGTTGACCCGTCGCTCGACCCCGAGACTCGTCTCGCTGTTATGAAGCGTATCGATACTACGATCGCTGAGGGCGCTGGCAAGGTCGACTCCGTTGACGAGTGGGGCAAGCGCAAGCTCGCCTACGAGATCAACGACCTCACCGATGGTGACTACACCCTCATCAACTTCCACGCAGATCCTACCCAGATCGCCGAGCTTGATCGCGTCCTGCGCATCACCGACGCTGTGGTCCGCCACATGATCGTCCGTCGCGACGACCAGGAGTAAGACTGTCGTTTTGGACTGGGCTTGTGCCCCAAGAGGAAGTAGTGAGTTATGAGCATCAATCGAGTGAACATCACCGGTAACCTCACGCGTGATCCCGAGCTGCGCGCCACCGCCGGCGGAACCCAGGTTCTGTCCTTTGGCGTCGCCGTGAACGATCGTCGCCGCAACCCGCAGACTGGCGAGTGGGAGGACTATCCCAACTTTGTCGACTGCACCATGTTCGGCACGCGTGCCGAGGCCGTGAGCCGTTTCCTGGCAAAGGGAAACAAGGTCGCGATCGAGGGCAAGCTGCGCTACAGCTCTTGGGAGCGCGACGGCCAGCGCCGGAGCAAGCTTGAGGTCATCGTCGATGAGATCGAGTTTATGAGCTCCCGTGGTGGCCAGGGTGGCTACGATCAGGGCGGTTACGCCCCCGCAGCCCCCGCGCCCGCAGCACGTCCTGCCGCACCGGTGGCTACGCCGCCCGCGGTCGACGTCTACGATGAGGACATCCCGTTTTAAGGGCTGTTCACCTATTTTTGAGTGAGAGGCGGCTTTGGTTCGCCGAAGTTGCCAAACGAAAGGTATTTTGACATGGCTAATGATTTTTCTGCACGTCAGCCGCGTCGTAAGTACTGCCAGTTCTGCAAGGAGAACACTGAGTTCATCGACTATAAGGACACTCAGCTTCTCCGTAAGTACATGACCGACCGTGGCAAGATCAAGCCCCGTCGCGTCACTGGCGCTTGCACGCAGCATCAGCATGACATCGCCAACGCCATCAAGCGCGCCCGCGAGATGGCTCTCCTGCCGTACACCGTCCCCGTGGTTTCCTCTCGTGGCAACCGCGACCGCGGCTAAGAAGGGAGACGCATCATGAAGGTTATTCTTCTCGATGAGATCAAGGGCAAGGGCGGCGAGGGTGACGTCGTAGAGGTCGCTCAGGGTTACGCTGAGAACTTCCTGTTCCCCAAGAAGCTCGCTGTTGCCGCCACCAAGGGCAACCTCAAGCAGCTTGACGAGCGTCGCAACAACATCGCCAAGCGCGAGGCCGTCCGTCTGGCTACCGCCAACGAGACCAAGGCTGCCTTCGAGGGCAAGACGGTCACCGTTGACGTCAAGGTCGGCGACGAGGGCATCCTCTTTGGCTCCGTTACCGCCGCTATGATCGCTGACGCCATCAAGGCTCAGCTCGGTATGGACATCGACCGCAAGCGCGTCGAGCTCGGTAAGCCCATCAAGGTTGCCGGTGCCCACACCGTTGCCATCTCGCTGTACCGCGAGATCAAGGCCGAGGTTGTCGTTCTCGTCGGCGTTACCGCCGAGGAGCTCGCTGCCGAGGCTGAGGCTGAGGAGACCGCTGAGGTCGCCGAGGCCGAGACCGCCGAGGTCGAGACTGAGGCTGCTGCCGAGTAGCATTTGCTGCAACGCAACAATCTTGTTCTAAGAAGGGCGCTCTGGGAGACCAGGGCGCCCTTTTGTTTTCTACGCTTAGCGAGCGCCATGGCAGGCGTTGTGGTGAAGTCCCAAACGCGGGACCGTTCATCCGTTTCGTTCGGTGATGATTGCCGGGGCGCGGCCCGTTTTGGGACCGTGGCTGATACTATGGATGCTCGCAAGCGATATGAATGAGGATGCTCATGGCATATGACGAAAGGGAGATGGGGCTGACGGTCGAGGACCGTGGCTCCAAGTTGGGTCTCCCTCAAAACCAAGATGCAGAGGCCAATGTACTGGCCGCCATGCTGCTGTCGCCCGAGGTGGTCGAGGAGGCCCAGGTCGAGCTGCAGCCCGATGACTTCTACCGGCCCATCCATAAGACCATCTACACCGCGATGGTCGATATGTACAACAGCCGCATTCCCATCGACTCTATCTCGCTGATCGATTACCTGCGTAGTATCAACAAGCTTGATGCCGTGGGCGGCGAGGCCTACATTTTGGAGCTGATGGGTCAGACCCTGTCGCTCGTGAACTGGCAGCACCATGCCGCCATCGTCCGTCGCGACTCGATGCTGCGCGAGCTGATCGGTGCCACCAACGAGATCAACGCGCTGGCCTATAACGCCCCTACCGACACGAAAGAGGTCGTGGAGCTGGCCGAGAGCAAGCTGCTTAAGGTCACGGCGCGCGAGGTCAAGTCGAGCTATAAGACACTGACCGAGTTTATGGTCGAGGCCTATAACGAGGCCGAGGAAGTGTGCAAGGCCGGCGGACAGGCCGCGGGCGTGCCCACGGGCTTCCCGTCGCTCGACCGTATGCTCATGGGCTTCCGCGAGGGCCAGCTCATCATTATCGGCGCCCGCCCCGCCGTGGGTAAGACGTCGTTCGCTCTGAACCTGGCGCTGAATGCCGCCGCTGCGGGCTATACCGTCGGCTTCTTCTCGCTGGAGATGTCGGGCAAGGAAATTGCCCAGCGCCTGATTTGCGCCTATGCCATGATCTCGATCAGCGACTTCCGTACGGGTCGCATTAGCCCCGAGCAGTGGGCCAATATCAACGAGGCCACGCAGACCTTGTCTAAGCTCGACATTCTGATTGACGATACGCCCGGCACCACGGTGACCGAGATCCGCGCCAAGAGCCGCCGCATGCTCCATAACAAGGAGAAGGCAATCATCATCCTGGACTACCTGCAGCTGGTGAGTCCTCCGCCTGGCCGTCGTTCCGAGAGCCGTACCGTCGAGGTCTCCGAGATGTCGCGTGGTTTAAAGATCATGGCCAAGGAGCTCAAGATTCCGCTCATTGCACTGTCGCAGTTGTCACGTCAGGTCGAATCCCGTACCGGCAAGCGCCCACAGCTTTCCGACCTGCGCGAATCGGGCTCCATCGAGCAGGACGCCGACATCGTTATGTTCTTGGACCGCTCTGCCGACGAGGCCGAGGCCTCGCGCGACGATCGACCCGACGAGGGCGTTACGCGTATCGTCGTGGCCAAGAACCGTTCGGGCCCGATTGGCGACGTCGACCTGATGTTCCTGCCGGCATCCACCAAGTTCTATGAGCTTGATGGGGCGCATACCGAGGAGTAGGACAGGCGCCCGTTGCACGGGTATACTGGGAATGTTTTGTGCTTCTGCGCGCCATCGTGGCGCACGGACAGTCCATGAATGTAAGGAGTAAACATGCCGTCAACCGTTTTGGTCGGTGCCCAGTGGGGCGATGAGGGCAAGGGTAAGATCTGCGACCTGGTCGCCGGCGACTTTGATGCCGTCGTGCGCTACTCGGGCGGCAACAACGCCGGCCACACCATCGTCGTCAACGGCAAGAAGTACGGCCTGCACCAGGTGCCCTCCGGCATCATGTATTCCGACCACGTGTCGGTGATCGGTAACGGCTGCGTCGTCAACCCCAAGGTCGTCCTTGAGGAGATCGATATGTTCGAGGCTGACGGCATCACCACCAAGAATCTCAAGATCAGCGGCAACGCGCATGTCATCATGCCGTACCACATCGATCTGGACGGTGCCTTTGAGCAAAAGCTCGGCAAGAAGAGCATCGGTACCACCAAGCGCGGTATCGGCCCGTGCTATCAGGACAAGATGGCCCGCATTGGCCTGCGCATGCAGGACATGCTGGACGAGGAGCTGTTCCGCGACAAGCTGGAGACCGCTCTTGCCCGCGTGAACCCCGAGCTCGAGCTGCTCTATGGCCTGCCCACCTACACCGTGGACCAGATCTGCGACGAGTACCTGCCCATGGCGGAGCGCCTGCGTCCGTACATCACCGAGACGAGCCTGCTGCTCAACAACATGATCGACGAGGGCAAGGATTTGCTGTTCGAGGGCGCCCAGGCGACGCTACTCGACATCGACCACGGCACCTATCCGTACGTGACGTCTTCTAACTGCACCGCCGGCGGCGCCATCACCGGCTCCGGCGTCGGTATGAAGAATGTCGACCGCGTGCTGGGCGTCATGAAGGCCTATATCACCCGCGTCGGTTCGGGCCCCATGCCCACCGAGCTTTCCTATGAGTCCGAGGCCGGCCACACGCTGACCGAGGAGGGCTATGAGTACGGCGTGACCACCGGTCGCCGTCGTCGTTGCGGCTGGTTTGACGGCCCTATCGCCAACTATGCCTCGCGCGTCAACGGCCTCACCGACATCGCCGTGACCAAGCTCGACGTGCTTTCGGCTTTCGACACCATCAAGGTGTGCGTTGCCTACGACGTCGATGGCGAGCGTTACACGAGCGTGCCCGAACACCAGGTGCGCTTTGAGCATGCCAAGCCCATCTACGAGGAGCTCCCTGGCTGGAAGTGCGATATCACCGGTTGCCGCAGCTTTGAGGAGCTGCCGCAGGAGGCTCAGGACTACGTGGCGTTTATCGAGGATCTGGCACACACCCGCGTGACGTTCATTGGCGTTGGCGCTGGTCGCGAGCAGATCATCAACCGATTCTGGAAGTAATCGGGACTATTTGGTTATTGCGATATACCCCTTTGCAGCCCGGACGGGCGGCCGAGGGGTATATTTGCTTGCAAAGGGCTCGCGCGGAGCGGGCCGTTCATCCATAGAGGAGGCACCCTTGAAGGCGGACACTCAAACCATCGACATCCTGTTGTTGGGCAGCGGCGGCCGCGAGCATGCTTTGGCAGCCAAGCTCGCAGCATCACCGCGCGCCGGCAAGCTCTACATTGCGCCGGGCAACGGCGGCACCGCGAGCTGCGGCGAGAACGTTGTTCTCGACGACTGCGATCCTGCGGCCGTGGCGGCGTTTGCGCAGAGCCACGGATGCGGACTTGTGGTAATTGGCCCCGAGGCTCCGCTCGTGGCGGGCGTGGCCGACGCCGTGCGCGCGGCGGGTATTCCCTGCTTTGGCCCGGGTGCCGAGGGCGCCCAGATGGAGGGCTCCAAGCTGTTCTCCAAGCAGCTCATGGAGCGCGCCGGTATCCCTACGGCGGCCTACGGCTCGTTTACCGACGAGGCTTCGGCTCTTGCCTACGTGCGCGAGCAGGGCGCCCCGCTGGTCGTCAAGGCCGACGGCCTTGCCGCGGGCAAGGGCGTTATCGTGGCAACCGAGCTTGCGCAGGCCGAGGAGGCCGTGCGCGAGTGTTTTGGCGGCACCTTTGGCGATGCCGGCAACACCGTGGTTATCGAGGAGATGCTCGTTGGCCCCGAGTGCTCGCTGCTGGCCTTTACCGACGGCAAGACCGTTCGCCCCATGGCCACCTCGCAGGACCACAAGCGCGCGCTCGAGGGCGACAAAGGCCCCAACACCGGTGGCATGGGCGTCTACAGCCCGGTGCCCATCGTGACTGACGAGGAGCACGCCACGATGGTGAAGGTCATGGAGCAGACCGTGGCCGAGCTCGCTGTCGAGGGTATCGACTACCGCGGCTGCCTGTACGGCGGCTTTATGCTCACGCCTGCCGGCCCCAAGGTGCTGGAGTTCAATGCCCGCTTTGGCGACCCCGAGACGCAGGTCGTGCTGCCGCGCCTTAAGAACGACCTGGTCGAGGTCATGCTGGCTTGTGCCAACTGCGAGCTCGATCAGATTGAGCTCGACTGGCGTGACGAGTGGGCCGTGGCCGTTGTCCTGACGAGCGCGGGCTATCCCGGCAGCTACGAGAAGGGCAAGGTCATCACCGGTATCGCCGATGCCGAGGCCATGGAGAACGTGACCGTGTACCACGCGGGCACCGCCGTGGTGGACGGCCAGCTCGTGACCAATGGTGGCCGCGTGCTTGCCGTGACCGCTCTGGGCGACACGTTCGAGAACGCTCGCAACCTTGCCTACGAGGCCTGCGAGAAGATTGATTTTGAGGGCAAGACCCTGCGTCACGACATCGGCCTGCGCGCGCTGCGCGGCCGCGACGCCTGGGATGCCTAAAATCCGAGAGGGATGAGACGGATGGACGAGAAGAACGAAGAGCTCGTGGACGCGCAAATCGTCGAAGAGGACAGCCGCATGTATGGGCACGCCGAGGGCGAGCCGGGTGGCGAGGTCGCTGACGAGCCGGCGCTGGTGCTGGGCGACGACGACCCGCACGATGCCGAGCTGCACGAGAAGATTCTTTCGGAGGAGTGCGCCTGGAAGGGCAAGATCCTTGACGTCCACCGTCTTGAAGTTGAGCTGCCCAACGGTCACCGCAGCGCCCGCGATATCGTTCGCCATCCGGGCGCGGCGGCCGTTGTGGCGCTTACCGAGAGCGGCAAGATCGTACTGGTGCGTCAGTACCGCACCGCCATCGACCGCGTGACGGTCGAGATTCCCGCCGGCAAGCTCGATCCAGGCGAGGACCCGCTCGATTGCGCCAAGCGCGAACTGCATGAGGAGACGGGCTTTAGGGCCGGTCGCATTCGCTTTTTGACGTCGATTGTCACGTCCTGCGGTTTTTGCGATGAGATCATCCACATCTACTTGGCTACCAAGCTCGAGTTTGATGCGCCCAACCCCGATGATGACGAGTTTGTCAACGTGGACCTGGTGCCGCTGCACGAGCTGATTGACGCCGTGCTCGACGGCAAGATCGAAGACGCCAAGACTGTCGTGGGCGCCTTAGCTTGCGACAGCATCGCGCACCGCCTTGGGGGCACGGAGCTTTAACGAGTGGGGATAGCCCTGGGACAAGTACTACTGATTGCTTTGTCCCAGGGCCTTACGTTGCTGATATTTCTTTGAGGATCACATGCTGAAGAGGTTTCTTTCTTACTACAAGCCCCAGATGGGGCTTTTTGTTGCTGATACTGTTTGTGCTCTGGTGCTTGCCGCCATTGACCTGGCGTTCCCCATTATCCTGCGCAATTTGACCGGTGGGCTGTTTACTCAGGGTCAGGCTGCCATTATGCAGGCGCTCGGCATGATCGCGGTGGGCTTGGTGCTGATGTATGCCGTCCGCTGCGCCTGCCGCTATTTTGTGAGCTATTGGGGTCACGTGATGGGCGCGCGTATGGAGTCCAAAATGCGCGAGGACCTGTTCGACCAGTATGAGCGCTTTAGCTTTGCGTACTTCGATCGCAACAGCTCGGGCGACATGATGAGCCGCGTGGTCAACGACCTGTTCGATATCTGCGAGGCGGCGCACCACGTGCCCGAGTGGATCATCATCTGCGGCATCGAGATTATCGGCTCGTTTGTGATCCTCTTTACCATCGCCCCGGTGCTGGCGCTCGCCATGGCCGTGGTGACGGCGGCGTTTGCGGTCATCATGTTTTGGCAGAACATGCGTATGCGCGAGGTCTTTAGAGACAACCGCAAAAAGATCAGCGGCATCAATGCGCAGCTGCAGGATTCGCTGGCGGGCATGCGCGTGGTCAAGAGCTTTGCCAACGAGGAGACCGAGCGTGCCAAGTTCCGCGCCTCCAACAATCGCTACCTTTCGTCCAAGGAGAACATGTATCACGCCATGGGCGTCTATACCGCGACGTATGGCCTGCTCTCTGGTGTGCTCTATGTGATCGTGGTGCTGCTGGGCGGCTGGCTGGTCGCCCAGGGACAGCTGCAGGCGGTCGATATGGCGACCTTTGCACTCTATATTTCGCTGTTCTGCACGCCGCTCGAGACACTCGTCAATTCGGCCGAAACGTATCAGAAGGCTATCGCCGGCTTTAAGCGTATGGACGAGGTGCTCTCGACGGCGCCGGATATCCAGGACAAGCCGGGCGCTACGGATCTGCAGGTGACTGCCGGCGCCGTGGAGTATCACGACGTGTGCTTTAACTACGAGGATGTTGAGCTGGGCGAGGGCGATGCCGACGAGCGTCCTGTTATCGACCACATGGACCTGTCTATCAAGCCCGGCCAGACCATCGCTTTGGTTGGCCCTTCGGGCGGCGGCAAGTCCACGACCTGTTCGCTGCTGCCGCGTTTTTATGACGTGGCTGCCGGATCCATTAGCATCGACGGCCAGGACGTGCGTGATGTGACGCAGCAGAGCCTGCGCCGCGCCATCGGCCTGGTGCAGCAGGATGTCTATCTGTTTGACGGTACGATTGGCGAGAACATCGCCTACGGCAAGCCGGACGCCACGGCGGAAGAGATCGCCGACGCCGCCCGTCGCGCCAATATCGATGCCTTTATCGAGTCGCTTCCACAGGGCTATGACACGGTCGTGGGCGAGCGCGGCAGCCGTCTTTCGGGCGGACAGAAGCAGCGCGTTGCCATCGCGCGTGTGTTTCTCAAGAACCCCAAGATCCTTATTTTGGATGAGGCGACGAGTGCTTTGGATAACGAGAGCGAGGAGGCGGTGCAGGAGTCACTCGAAGAGCTGGCGCGTGGCCGCACCACGATTATCATCGCCCACCGTCTTTCGACCATTAAGCATGCCGATGAGATTGCGACCGTTGAGCATGGTCGCGTTGTGGAGCGTGGCACGCACGAGGAGCTTCTCGCCCGTGGCGGCACCTATGCCCGTTACTATCGAATGCAGTTCGAAGGTGCGCGTGCGCACGAGCTCGACTGATTGATATGACAGGAAGTTTATGGCTGACAAGAACCCTTTGACTCCGGAAGAAGTGACGGAGTTATTCTCCGAAATCGATGCATCCGGCGTCTTGGATCCTACGCTTGCCAAAAAGCGTACCGAGCGCATGCGTGAGAAGGAGGCTGCGGCCAAGCGCGGTGACAAAGCGGCGCTAGCGCAGCTGCGCAGCGAGGACCGCGCGAGCCAGGCAAAACATATCGACCCGCTGTCCGAGGACGATCCTTCGGGCTCGCAGGTGAGCCATACCATTACAAAGACCGCGATGGCCGTGGTCATCGGTATTTTGGTGCTGATCGTGGGCATGCAGATTGGTTACGGCGTGATGCGCCGTCTGAATACCGCCAACCTGTCCGAGAGCGTTTCGGTTGATACCGTTTCGACCGCGCTCAAGGGTGGACTTGAATGGGGCAACGGCTTTACGCAGTTCCCGCTCGACTTTACCGTCGATGAAGCCGATGAGCGTACGGGCACGGTCGAGGTGACGGTGTTGGACACATCGTCTGCCAACGAGCTCGAGCTGCTGTCCAACGGGCAGATCCAGGCCGCGGCGCTTGCGACCAACGCGCTGCTCAACGACAAGATCGACCGCGTGGTGTATAACGTTCACGCCTATATCGACGAGGATAGCAACATTCAGCACGATTCCTTCTTTGGCATGTTCCCCGCGCGGGGCCACCAGAGCGCCATTTTGACGTTCGTGTGGACCAAGAGCTCATCCAACGCCACGAGTATCGACTGGAAGATGCGCATCGTGAGTATGGATGACACCATCGCCGAGCGCATTCAGAAACAGGTGAACTCGGTGTCGTCGTTGATTGAGGACCCGGTGGTGAGCCAGACCAAGATTGACGAGGAAAAGGCCGAGCGTGACCTGGAACATCGTCTGCATGGCCGCGAGATTTTCCGCGGCGGCAAGCCCGATCGCACACCGTCCGAACTGCTGGAGCAGGACAAGAAAAAATAAGACGCCATCATCCCGCGTGAGCCACAAGCCCCGCGGGATGATTTTTTTGGGACGGGGATTAAAAAACATTATGCATAGAAAGTCATAATTATCATTTCGTAAACATTTCGATGAAATTAACGCCATGAGGCATGCTTGCGGTTACAATACCGCGAGGCCTAACTACACACCTTTAAGCCGGTCCTGTGAGACCGGGAAGGAGAATTATGGCGAACAACCATACCGCGGGCGCTGCCGCCCGCACCTTCGCGCCCAGCGAGCTTTGCCAGCGTATGCTGGCCAAAACCAGCAAGGGCACCTGCGGTCCCTGCATCCTGTATCTTGAGGATGGGACCATTTTTTATGGACGTGCATGCGGCGCTGAGGGCACCGCGACCGGCGAAGTCTGCTTCAATACCTCGCTCGAGGGCTACTTTGAGGTCATGACCGACCCGAGTTATGCCGGCCAAATCGTAACCATGACCTATCCGCAGATTGGCAACTACGGTATCGACGAGACCGACGTCCAGTCGGCCTTCCCCGGCGACGCCGTGCGCCCTGCGAGCGCTCCGGCTATGCGCGGCATGATCGTTCGCGACATGTGCGCCACGCCTTCTAACTGGCGCTCGGCCGTCAGCGTGCCGGAGTATCTGCGCGCCCACGGCATCGTCGCTATCGAGGGCGTCGACACCCGCGCTCTGGTACGCCACCTGCGCGACAATGGTTCCAAGATGGGCATTATCTCGACCGAGATCTTCGACGTCGACGAGCTTGCCGAGCGTCTGGCCGCAGCGCCCACGCTGGTAGGCGAGAACCTGGTCAAGACCGTAAGTTGCCCCGCGCCTCATGAGTTTGTGGCTGCCGACCTGCCTGCCACGCATGACTTTGCGCTTTCGGCTGCCGCTCCTGCCCGTCACAACGTGGTCGCCTACGACTGCGGTGTGAAGCGCGGCATTCTGGAGGGGCTGGTCCGCGCCGGCTGCGACCTTACCGTCGTGCCGTGGGACACGCCCGCGAGTGAGGTGCTCGACATGAATCCCGACGGCGTCTTTTTGTCCAATGGCCCCGGCGACCCCGACGCCGTGGTGGAGACCTACGAGCAGGTGCAGCAGCTGATCGGCAAGGTGCCGGTCTTTGGTATTTGTCTTGGTCACCAGATGATCAGCCTGGCCTGCGGCGCCCAGATGGAAAAGCTTAAGTTCGGTCACCGCGGTGGCAACCAGCCGGTTATGAACCTGGTAAGCCGCCGTGTGGAGATCACCGCGCAAAACCATGGCTTTGGCCTGCTGTTCCCCAGCTTGGGCAAGCTTGTCCCCGAGCTTTCCGGCGGCGAGACCGAGCATGCGGCCGATGGAGATCTGCGCGTCTGGGTGCGCCGCGGAATCGCGCCGGTCGTGATGAACGAGCGCTTTGGCCGCATTCGCCTGACGCACGTGAACCTCAACGACGGCACCGCCGAGGGCATCCAGCTGCTCGACGCCCCGTGCTTCTCGGTCCAGTACCACCCCGAGGCCTCGCCTGGCCCCACCGATGCTCACTATCTCTTTACCGCCTTTACGCGACTCATGGACGGCGAGGAGAACTACCTGGACATCGACACCGCGAAGGACCGCCTGGCTGGCTGGAATTTCGCCGAGACTGAGACCGAGGAGAACTAACATGCCTAAACGTACTGACATCAAGCGCATCCTCGTCATTGGCTCGGGCCCCATCGTTATCGGCCAGGCCTGCGAGTTTGACTACTCCGGCGCCCAGGCCTGCAAGGTGCTCAAGGAGGATGGCTTTGAGGTCATCCTGGTCAACTCCAACCCGGCGACCATCATGACCGACCCGGGTCTTGCCGACCGCACCTATGTCGAGCCCATCACCGCCGAATTTATCGAGCGCGTAATCAAGAAAGAGCGCCCGGACGCGCTGCTGCCCACGCTGGGCGGCCAGACCGGTCTGAACGCCGCCGTCGAGCTGGCAAAGGACGGTACGCTCGACAAGTACGGCGTCGAAATGATCGGCTGCGACCTGGCCGCTATCGAGCGCGGCGAGGACCGCAAGCTCTTTAACGAGGCCATGGCCGAGATTGGCCTGGAGGTCGCGCGCTCGGGCTATGCCTACAGCGTGGCCGACGCCGAGGCCATCGCCGAGCGCGTGGGTTATCCCTGCGTACTGCGCCCGAGCTTTACCCTCGGCGGCGCCGGCGGCGGCATCGCTCACACCCACGAGGAGCTCGTCTCCATCGTGAGCCAGGGCTTGGAGCTCTCGCCTGCCCACGAGGTGCTGGTCGAGGAGTCCATCGAGGGCTGGAAAGAGTATGAGATGGAGGTCATGCGTGATCACGCCGGCAACGGCATCATCGTGTGCTCCATCGAGAACCTCGACCCCATGGGCGTGCATACCGGCGACTCCATCACCATGGCGCCGGCGCAGACGCTCTCCGACCTTGAGTATCAGCGCATGCGCGTGGCCTCGCTCGCCATTCTGGAGAAGATCGGCGTCGAGACCGGTGGCTCCAACGTGCAGTTTGCCGTGAACCCCAACACTGGCCGCCTGATCGTCATCGAGATGAACCCGCGCGTGAGCCGCTCGTCCGCCCTCGCTTCCAAGGCCACGGGTTTCCCCATCGCCAAGGCCGCCGCGCGCCTGGCTGTGGGCTACACGCTCGACGAGATCGTCAACGACATCACCAAGGCTACGCCCGCCTGCTTTGAGCCCACAATCGACTACTGTGTGGTCAAGGTGCCGCGCTTTGCCTTCGAGAAGTTCAAGGGTACCGACCCCACACTCACCACGCGCATGAAGGCCGTGGGCGAGATCATGGCGATCGGTCGCACCTTTGAGGAGGCCTTTGGCAAGGCTATGCGCTCGCTGGAGGATGGCCACCAGGGCATTTGCGCCGGTGGCAAGGAAGGTGCCGACAAACTGAGCGACGATGAGCTCGCTCAAGCCGTGGCAACGCCGACCGAGCACCGCATCTTCTTTGTGGTCGAGGCCCTGCGCCGTGGCTGGGACATCGCTCGCATCCATGCCATCTGCGGTATCGATCCGTGGTACCTCAACCGTATCAATGACATGGTGCAGGTCCAGGAGAGCATCCGCGGCCTGCGTGTGGAGGATATCGACGCCGACGCGATGCGCCTGCTCAAACAGTACGGCACGAGCGACGCCGAGATCGCCGCGCTGACCAGCTCGGACGAGCGCTTTGTGCGCGCCTATCGCAAGGGCCTGGGCGTGGTTCCCAGCATGAAGACGGTTGATACCTGCGCTGCGGAGTTCTCGAGCGCCACGGAGTACCACTACAAGACGTACGAGAACATCTACCGCACGAGCCCGGATGCCAAGAAGTGCGTGGCTCCCGACGAGACCACGCCGGCGGACAAGCCCAAGGCGATGATCCTGGGCGCCGGCCCCAACCGCATTGGCCAGGGTATCGAGTTCGATTACTGCTGCGTGCACGCGAGCTACGCGCTGGCAGCCCGCGGCTTCGAGACCATCATGGTCAACTGCAATCCCGAGACCGTCTCGACCGACTACGACACGTCCGACCGCCTGTACTTTGAGCCGCTCACCTACGAGGACGTCATGGACGTTATCGATGTTGAGCGACCCGACGGCGTCGTGGTGACGCTCGGCGGCCAGACTCCGCTTAAGCTGGCGCGCATGCTCGAGGAGAGTGGCGTCAACATCATGGGCACCAAGCCCGATGCCATCGACTTTGCCGAGGACCGCGAGCGCTTCGCCGCTCTGCTCGACAAGCTGGGCATCATGTACCCGCCGGCGGGCCAGGCAACCTCGTTTGAGGAGGCCGAGGCCGTGGCCGCGCATATCGGCTACCCGCTGCTGGTGCGTCCGAGCTACGTGCTGGGCGGCCGCGGCATGATGATCGCCTACGATGCCGAGCATCTGCGCGATTACATGGCCGAGGCCGCGCGCATTAGCCCCGACTACCCGGTGTATCTGGACCGCTTCTTGGAGGGTGCGATTGAGTCCGATGTCGACGCCCTGTGCGATGGCGAAGAGGTCTACATCGGCGGCATTCTGGAGCATATCGAGGAGGCCGGTATTCACTCCGGCGACTCTGCGACCTGCATCCCGCCGTTCAGTTTTAGCGAGAGCCTGCAGACAAAGCTTCGCGAGACCACCCGTCGCATCGCGATGGCGCTGGGAGTCCGCGGTCTGGTCAACGTGCAGTATGCCATCAAGGGCGAGACCGTTTACGTGATCGAGGCCAACCCGCGTGCCAGCCGTACCGTGCCGTTCATCTCCAAGGCCACCGGCGTGCCGCTGGCCAAGTGCGCGGCGCGTATCATGGCGGGCGATTCCATCGCGAGCCTGGGCCTGCCGAGCGACGAGCGCCAGCTGGACTGGTTCTGCATGAAGGAAGCCGTTATGCCCTGGGGTCGTTTCCCGGGCGCTGACGTTATCCTGGGGCCCGAGATGAAGTCGACGGGCGAGGTCATGGGTATCGCTAAGAGCTATCCCGAGGCATACGCCAAGACGCAGCTGGCGATTGACTACAAGCTGCCCGACCCGAGCGCCGGTAAGGTGTTCATTAGCGTGTGCGACCGCGACAAGCGTCATATCCTTTCGGTCGCCCGTATCCTGCGCTACCTGGGCTTTGATATCTGCTCCACCGAGGGCACGGCGCGCGTGCTGCGCGGCGGCAACGTGACCTGCGAGGTCGTGGAGAAGATTAGCGGCCCGCACGACGGCGAGCGTCCCAACATCGGTGACCTGATCGCCGATGGCAAGATTGCGGTAATCATCAACACGCCGTACGGCCCGGGTTCGCGTGGCGACGGCTATCTGTTGCGTACCGAGGCGGTGCGCCGCGGCGTGACCTGCGTGACCGCGATGTCTGCAGCCAACACGTACGTGAGTGCCATCGAGGCCGTGCGCGAGGACCAGCAGGGTCACGGTAGCGCCAACGACATGGGCATGGACGTCATCGCCCTGCAGGACCTGCCGCAGCACACGGTGTAGTTGACCTGGCCGGCCGGGGCGGGAGGGGCCGAGATTTCCCCCTTTCGCTCCGGCTGCAAGCAGAGTCGCTCAGGAGGAAACTCGGCCCCTCCCGCCCGCGAAGCGCCACAAAGACCGCAGGGACGGGAGCAGCTATACTACTCTCAGTAGTTAAGGGTCGCGGATCCGCCGCGTCACTGCTCTCAACAGGAGGTCTTTGTTTATGGCAGATCAAAAGCCGGTTGTCGGGATCATCATGGGCTCCAAGTCCGATCTGGGCGTTATGGAAGGCTGCACCGCCGAGCTCGAGGCGCTCGGTGTGCCCTATGAGCTTGTCATTGCGAGCGCACACCGCACGCCGGCGAAGGTCCACGAGTGGGCTTCGATTGCTGCCGACCGTGGCATTAAGGTGATCATTGCCGCCGCCGGCAAGGCCGCTCACTTGGGTGGTGTCGTGGCTGCCTTTACGCCGCTACCGGTTATCGGTGTGCCTATGAAGACGAGTGACCTGGGCGGTATGGATTCGCTGCTGTCGATGGTGCAGATGCCTTCGGGCGTACCCGTGGCCTGCGTTGCCATCAACGGCGCCAAGAACGCCGCCATCTATGCCACGCAGATCTTGGGCGCATGCGACCCCGAGTACCGCAAGGTTATCGAGAAGATGAAGCAGGAGATGGCTGACGCCTAGGCGTTCCGCCGTTTCACCGCAGTATAAGGAGAGCCATGTCCGACTATCAGGGAAAACGATTCAAGGCTTCTCAGATTCCCGATCCGTCGAAGCCGGGTGCTGCCCATGCGGCACAGCAGGGTCGGACATCCTCTCCTCAGCAGCGCGCGCCGCGTCCTGTGACGCCGGCGACGCACCGCCGCCAGGACACGCCGGCGGCGTATCGTCCCTCGTCTTATAGCGCAGCTAAGAAGCCGTCCCGGTCTTCATCGCATGCCGCGCCGTCGGATTACACCGAGCCGCCGCGCAAAAAGCGCCGCTCCATCATTCCCATCTTGCTCATCATCGTGGGCATCGGTCTGATTGTTGCCGCCGCTGCCATCTTTATCAACGCGCAGATTGGCTACAAGCAGGCGAGCGATTCGTATCAAAAGATCGAAAAACAATATGTAAGCGATAAGGACGCCAGCGGCGTGCCGACTATCGACTTCGATGCACTTGCTCAGACAAACCCCGAGATTGTGGGTTGGATTTACGCGCCGGGAACCAACATCAACTATCCCGTGGTGCAGACCAATAACAACTCCAAATACCTCAACACGCTGTTTGACGGTACGTCCAATGCATCGGGTGCGATCTTCTTGGACAGTGACGATGCCGCGCCGGGAATGGTTGACCAGCAGACCACGATCTACGGCCACCATATGAACGATGGGTCGATGTTCAACGTGATTTCGGATACGACTGACCAGGCAACGTTCGATAGCATTGAATATGTGTACTACATCACACGGGATGCTACGTATAAACTGCGACCACTGGCGACCAAAGTTGTCGAGGACACGTATGCCAAGGCGCGCACGCCCAATTTTGAGGGCGACGACGGGCTCAAGAACTACCTGTCCGAGATGCTCGACGGTGCCTCTGCCGTGGCGAGCGATGCCACCGATCGTGCCGCTTCGGCAACCAAGGTTGTAACGCTTGTGACCTGTCGTTCGTTATCGCTGAGCAACACGCGTGCTGTCATGGTGCTCACGCCGGTCGAGGAATAAGTTGTTCGAGAGTAGCTAAAAAGCCCCGTTCCAAATTGGCTACTCGACGACGGTAAGGGAGAAATGATGCTCGAGAATGGCAAAACGATGCCTTCGGTTGATGCTTGGCTGCGCGAGGCCAAGGCCGATTCGTCGGCACCTGCGTGCGGTATGTACCTGACGCATAACGGTGTGGTACGTGCGACGCCCAAGGCCGAGGTGCGCGGAGTCGAGACCGATGGCGTGGCGCCGGGCCACAAGGTGGGCGGCATGGTGTTCGGCTACGACGCCAGCAAGGTGCAGGCTGCTATCGAGGCCACGCGCGCGATGCCGGGTATCGGCTATGTGCGCGTGTGGTTGGCAAACGGCGAGCTTGCCGTAGGTGACGACATCATGCTCGTGCTCATCGGCGGGGACATTCGCCCGCACGTGGTCGATGCGCTGCAGGCGCTCGTTGGCGCCATCAAGAATGAATGCGTGAGTGAGGTCGAGCGCGAGGCGTAGAGGCTTGCGTCGATAGAAGACTCGTTTATAAAAATGCCCGCCGGTACGTGTGAACCGGCGGGCATTTTGCGTTTTGGACGAGATGGGCGCTACACGCGCGTCGCATCCTTGGGACTCATGGTCATGCTCTGGAAGCGATTCTCCATAAAGTCATTATCGAAGTACTTGCCGTAGAACTGCGCAACGGGAATATCCGGTTCCGTGCCGTTGACGCGCTGATACCAATAATCGAGCGACTGCAGCGTCATAACGCCATCGACCAGCATAATGATGGTAAGGATGACAGTAGCCGAGTAGCGACTCTTCCACGGAATCATGTTGATGAGCTTGAGCAGCCTCGGCAGCAGCAGCTTGATCCAGATGAGGCCGCCCAGACCCCACAGGCAGGCGAAGCCCGTGCAGGTACGTCCGCCGGTAAGGACGGCGAGCGGATCGGGCATGCCAAAGAGCTTCATATGCGAGTAGCTCCACGAGACTACGCCAAACGAGGTCTGCATAAACCAGCCCACGAACACCTCAAAGCTTGCACCGAGCAGCGCACTCACCAGAAAGATAATGATGGGGTTCTTTTTATAGAAGCGGTTGAGCACCATGGTCATGAGCACTGCGCCAAATCCGTAGATGGGGCTGAAGGGGCCAAACAGCATGCCGGCGCGGTTCTGGTAGACGCCCGGGTCGTCGACCGTCATGTGCCAGATGTCCTCGGCGATCAGGCCGAGTATGCAGCAGACAAAGAATACCCAGAACAGGTTGAAGTAGTTGAGCTTAATGTAGCCTTCGCCGGTTTCATCGCGCCCGAGCATGCCCTCGGCGGCGGCGTCGCGATCGAGCATTTCCTGCAGGCGGCGCTGCAGCTCGCGCTCCTGGCGCAGCGTGGGGTCGACGGTGGCCGAAAGCGCGACGAGGATGCCGAGATGGATGGCAGGGCGCAGCAAGAAGGGCCCGATGCCCTGGAGCATCACGTCAACCAAAAGCTCGACGACGGTAAACGCGATAAGGATATAGGACAGACGGGCGGTATTGCGGCGCTGGTTCTTGATAAGGTCCAGGCCAAAGATGATCAAGATGACGGCACTGGCAGCCGAGAGCATGATGCCGGCGACGATAAGGCCGACCGCGACGAGCGTGTTGTCGCCGAGCTTGGCGGCGGCGTTGCCGTTGATGAGTGCGGTGATGACCTGCCACATAAAGGCGCCGACCGAAGGGAGCGTGCCCACGCCGGACAGGATGCACAGGACGGCGTACACCTTAATGATGAGGGGGATCTTCTTGACCTCCGTGGCGCTGGGGACGCTGGGGTCGAGTTCGTTTCGATCCATACATAACCTTTCTCGTTTTGCTGTAGGTACAAGGATACGCCGCCGACCTGCCAAAAGACAGGACGAACGTCCCAATTGCAACAATGCAAGCCCCAACGGCGGACGAGACGCGTCGCGACGGAAGCATGCGGGATCGTCGACCCCGAGGAGGTTGCCCAATAAAATGTTTGGCTGCAAAACGGATTATAAGCTCGGTGGGCTTTTAAAAAGCGCTGTTCATGCGCGGGAGTGCTTGTCTTGCCGTGCGTATAATAGGGCAGGTAACGCCAAATAACGAGGCTCTGAGGGGATGCCATGTCTCAAGAAACCATCCGCGCGGCCGAGCGTGCCGCGGGACAGGTGAAGACCATGTCGACGTATGATCCGGACTCCGACCAGCTGCATGAGGAATGCGGCATTTTTGGTGTGTGGGCACCCGATCGCGATGTGGCTCGACTGACGTACTTTGGTCTGCGCGCGCTGCAGCATCGCGGCCAGGAATCGGCGGGAATCGCCGTGGGTGATGGCGGCACGGTTATGGTTCGCAAAGACCTGGGACTGCTCGATCGCGTGTTCTCCAACGCCGACTTGTCGACGCTCTCCGGCCAGCTGGCCGTGGGCCACGTGCGCTATGGCACTGCCGGTGCCAAGAGCTGGGAAGCCTCGCAGCCGCATCTCTCTACCATCAACAGCGTCATTATCGCGCTTGCTCACAACGGCACTCTGGTCAACACCGACGAGCTGCGCCGCCAGCTGATTGAGCTGGGCGTGCCGTTCCTCTCCAATTCGGATTCCGAGGTCGCGACCAAGCTTATCGGCTACTTTACTCAGCGTACAGGCCATCTGCGCGAGGGCATTCGCAAGACCATGGAGCTCGTGCGCGGCGGCTACGCCATGACGCTCATCAACGAGCAGGCGCTCTACGCATTCCGCGATCCGCACGGCATTCGCCCGCTCGTGCTGGGCAAGCTGGTGGACGAGGGCCTGGACCAGGCCGATGCCGCATCCGTTTCGCAGCTGCCCTCGCAAGACGGCGCCACGACGGTCGACTCCGCCGTCCATGTCACGCGCGCCGGCGGCTGGGTCGTTGCTTCCGAGACCTGTGCACTCGACATCGTGGGCGCCGAGTACGTCCGTGACGTCCGTCCTGGTGAGATTTTGCGCATCAGCGCCGAGGGTCTGGTATCCGAGCAGGGCGTGCCTGCCGCCGAAGAGCCCGCAAACTGCATCTTTGAGCAGGTCTACTTTGCCCGCCCCGACTCCATTATGAACGGCAAGAGCGTTTACGCCTGCCGTTACGACATGGGTCGTCAGCTGGCACATGAGGAGCCCGTCGAGGCCGACCTGGTCATCGGCGTGCCCGACTCCGGCCTGCCGCCCGCGGAGGGGTATTCGCACGAGAGCGGTATTCCCTTTGGCGAGGGTCTTATCAAGAACCGCTACGTGGGCCGTACGTTTATCGAGCCTACGCAGGAGCTGCGCGCCATGGGCGTGCGCATGAAGCTCAACCCGCTGCGCGACAACATCGAGGGCAAGCGCCTGGTCGTCATCGACGACTCCATTGTGCGCGGCACTACCATGGTGCAGCTCGTCAAGATGCTGCGCAACGCCGGCGCCAAGGAGATTCATATCCGCATCAACTCGCCCGAGGTCATCTGGCCGTGCTTCTACGGTATCGATACCGACGTGCAGTCGCAGCTCATCAGCGCCAACAAGACGGTCGACGAGATTTGTGAGTATATCGGCGCCGATTCGCTGGCCTTCCTTTCGGTCGAGGGCCTGCTGAAGGTCATGCCCAAGGGCGGTTACTGCGATGCGTGCTTTACCGGCCGCTACCCCGTGGCGATTCCCGAGAGCTTTGGCCGCGACAAGTTTATGGAGGGCTTTAAGCCCCGCAACCTGGATAAGCCGCTGCACGTTGACGACGACGCCGTGGTCGAGAAATACGACGACCGCAGCTGGGAAGAGAAGCACGGCGAGGCCTAAAGCCTGCCATGTGGGGATAGGTTTATTTTGGTAGGTTTTACCTGCTGTTTTGTTGATATGACGGCGCGTGCTGTTATGGCGCGCGCCGAAATGAACGCAACTATGAGCACCGTTTGGCGCCCGCGCGGCGCCACGGTAGTGGGAGAGGAAGGCTCAGATGAGCGACAGCAAGCATGTGACGTATGAGGACGCCGGCGTCGATACCGCCGAGGGCGGCCGCGCCGTCGACGCTATTAAGCAAATGGTTAAGGACACCAACCGTCCCGAGGTCATCGGCGGTATCGGTGGCTTTGGTGGCCTGTTCTCGGCCGCCGCGCTTAAGGATATGGAAGACCCGATCCTGATTAGCGGTACCGACGGCGTGGGCACCAAGCTCGTGCTCGCCCAGATCATGGACCGTCACGAGACGGTGGGCCAGGACCTGGTCGCTATGTGCGTCAACGACATTCTGGCTTCGGGCGCCGAGCCGCTGTTCTTCCTGGACTACGTTGCCATCGGCCACATCGAGGCCGAGCACATGGCAAAGATCATCAAGGGTGTGGCCGACGGCTGTAAGCTCGCGGGCTGCGCGCTCGTGGGCGGTGAGATGGCCGAGCACCCCGGCGTCATGGCTCCTGCCGACTACGACCTTGCCGGATTTACCGTGGGCGTTGTCGACCGTCCCAAGATGCTCGACCCCGCGAACGTCCGCCCCGGCGACGTGATCCTGGGCCTGCCTTCCACTGGCGTGCACTCCAACGGCTACTCGCTCGTGCGCAAGGTCATTGGCGTCGACGGCATTAAGCCGGGCACGCCCGAGGCCGCCGCTAAGGCCGAGGAGCTGAGCCGTCCGCTCGAGGAACTCGGCGGCGCATCGCTGGCAGACGCCCTGCTGGCTCCCACGCGCATCTACGTCAAGCCGATTCTGGAGCTGCTGCGCGGCGGCGCCAACGTGCACGCTATCGCCCACATCACTGGCGGCGGTATTACCGAGAACCTCAACCGCGCGCTTGCCGACGACGTCGACGCCGTGGTCACCCGCAACGGCGCCGAGATGGGTTGGGACGTTCCGCCCGTCATCACCTACGTGTCGCGCCAGGCCGAGCTCGCGCCCAACGAGGCATGCAAGACCTTCAACATGGGCGTTGGCCTGTGCCTGATCGTCGCCCCCGAGGACGAGGCTGCCGTGACCGAGGCCCTGGTCGCGCTGGGCGAGAAGCCGTTCCGCGTGGGCGAGTGCGTCGAGGGCTCCGGTAAGGTCGTGTACTCCGATGAGCGCTAACGAGCAGATGGCTGCTGCCGCGAGCCTGGGCTTTGTGCCCTACACCCGTCCGACCGGCACCGATACGGCCGAGCCGCTCAAGATCGGCGTGCTTATCAGCGGTTCGGGTACCAACCTGCAGGCGCTGATCGATCTGATCACCGCCGGCAAGCTCAACGCTTCGATTGAGCTTGTGGTGTCGAGCCGTCCTTCGGCTAAGGGTTTGCAGCGCGCTGAGCGCGCGGGCATCCAGACGCTCACGCTGTCCAAGGATGTCTACGCCGACCCCATCGCCGCTGACGAGATCATCGCGCACGAGTTGCTCGAGCGCGGCTGCGAGTATGCGGTCATGGCCGGCTACATGCGCATGGTGCACACGCCGCTGCTGGCGGCGTTTCCCAACCGCGTGGTCAATCTGCATCCGGCGCTGCTGCCGAGCTTTACCGGTGCCCATGCGATCGACGACGCGTTTGCGCGCGGCGTCAAGGTAACTGGCGTGACCGTGCATTTTGCCAACGAGATCTACGACAACGGCCCCATCATCGCCCAGCGCGCGCTGGCTGTCGAGGAGGGCTGGGATGTCGATACGCTCGAGGAGCACATCCACGCGATTGAGCACGTGCTGTATCCCGAGGTCGTGCAAATGCTCGCCGACGGCCGCGTCCACGTGCTGGAGAGCGGCAAGGTCGCAATTGACGCGCCTCGCGGCTAGCGGCGCACAGTACAATTTAGCCGAGTAGTCAGGGTGGTCATTGGCGCCAAGGCGCGCGTGGCCACCTTTTGTTTTTGGGTAGTCATCGGGGACGGTCTTTAACGACTAGTCATTCAAGAACGCCTCCGATGACTAGGTGAGAGAGGTGAGCGCATGGCGGATAACGAAGCGCTGTTTACGCCTGAGCTGGTGTTTTTTGATTGGGAGTGTGCAACGCCGGATGAGGTGTTTGCGCGGCTCGAGGGCGAGCTTGCCCCGCGCGGCTACATTGCCGACGGTTGGCTCGACGCCGTTCGCACGCGCGAGGATGCCTATCCCACGGGTCTTGCCATGCCGGCGGCAAACATTGCCATTCCGCATACCGATCCGGGGTTTGTGGCCAAGCCCTATATCGCGGTGGTGAAGCCCGCCGCGCCCGTGACATTTAACGCCATGGCTGGCATGGGCGCTCCGGTGTCGGCGCAGATCGTCATCAATCTGGGCATCGCCGAGCCGGGCGGCCAGGTCGAGGCCCTGCAGGCGCTCATGAACATCTTTATGGACGCCGATGTCGCAGCCGACGTGCTCGGCCAAACCACGCCGCAGGGCATGGTCGACGCCATCCGCCGTCACTTCTAAGGTGGGGCTGAGCCGGCAGTTGGGGACGTTCCTTTTCTGCCGGCAGTAAGGGACAGTCCCCAAGTGCCGGCAGAAAAGGAACGTCCCCAACTGCCAAGTGCCACACCTGCCCCCTTTGCACCAAAATGGTGCAGATTAACCCGTCCCCAATGCACCAAGCGTGCCGCGGGGGCTGCGTTGTGACACAATGGCGTTTGTTCGATTCGTTATGCGAAAGGCCAACTATGGCAAATAAGAAAAAGAACTCCGAGGCCGCGCCGACGCCCGAGCAGCAGGCCCGCGCTGCCTCCAGCTCTCGCAAGAAGCAGCGCAAGACGTACGTGTCTAAGACCGTCAAGATCGTCCTGGTGGTCATCGGCGTGCTGGCGATGCTGCTTTCCGTCTCGGCGATGGCGTGCTCCGGCCTTATGTCGCAGGCCGAGGACACCTCGGGCTACAAGCTGACCGGCGGTGTTGCTGCTACTATCAACGGCACCAACCTCACCGAGGACACCGTGACCAAGCAGATCATGAGCATGCGCACGTCCTACGGCTACACCAAAGACAAGGACTGGGCGCAGTATCTGGTCGACAACGACCTCACGCCCAAGAAGTACCGCAAGCAACTCATCGACTCCTATGCGCAGCAGATTCTGCTTCAACAGGCACAGAAGGAGAACGGCGTGACGGTGTCGGACGAGGAGGTCGAGAAGGCTTGGAAGGACGCGTGCAAGAGCGCGGGCGGTGCCAAGGCCTTTAAGAAGACCCTCAAGACCTACGGCTATACCGAGGACACCTACAAGGACTCACTCAAGGAGAGTCTGGCGCAGCAGAAACTCAAGGATGCCGTCGCGCCCACGAGCAAGCCCAAGGACAGCGAGATTGTCGATTACATCAACGAGAACCTGTCCAGCTACAACGACGCCCGCCGCTCGTCGAACATCCTGATCAAGGTTGATTCCGACGCTTCCGACGAGGACAAGGCTGCCGCCAAGGCCAAGGCACAGGAGTGCCTGGACAAGATCAACTCCGGAGAGCTGAGCTTTGAGGACGCCGTTGAGCAGTACTCCGAGGACACCGGTTCCAAGGAGAAGAAGGGCGATGTGGGCTGGGATAAGCTCACCACTTTCGTCGACAGCTACCAGACGGCGCTCGAGGGACTCAACAAGGGCGACGTGAGCGAAGTCGTCGAGTCGACCTATGGTTACCACATCATCAAGTGCACCGACTACTTCCATGTCGATAATCAGGTCGATGACATCAACCAGGTGCCCAAGGCCATCAAGAAGTACGTTTCCAATGTGGTGAAGACGCAAGCGGCCAGCACCGCGTACAGCGAGTGGCTGGAGCAGTACAAGAAGGATGCCGACATCACCGTTAACCCCATGCCCAAGGACGTGCCGTACAACGTCAGCCTGAAGGGCGTCACCAAGAGTTCGACCGACGACGCGTCGACGACCGAGTAATCATGGGGCGGCGCTCGTGTGAGTTCCGCCCACGCTATTAGAGAGGATTTGCAGATGACCAACGAAGAACTGCAGAAGGAAATGATCGCGGCCATGAAGGCCAAGGACAAGGTTCGCCTGTCCATCATTCGCCAGGTTAAGGCCGAGGTGAAGAATATCGAGGTCAACGAGCGCCGCGATGTGACCGAGGAAGACGTCAACAGCATGATCAAGCGTCTGATCAAGCAGACGAGCGAGACGCTGGAGATGTCCATCAAGGCCGGCACCGACCAGGAGCGTACCGACAACCTGACCGAGCAGGTCAAGATTCTGGAGAGTCTGCTGCCCGCGCAGGTTTCGGGCGAGGAGCTCGAGGCCCTGATTGAGCAGGTCATCGCCGAGCTGGGCGCTACGTCCAAGAAGCAGATGGGCCAGGTCATGGGTGCACTCGGCAAGGCCACCGGCGGCAACTTCGATAAGCCTGCGGCTGCCAAGATTGTCGGAGCCAAACTCGCGTAGGGGCCGAGCGGTACATAGTTGATGTTGAGGGGGCGTGACCATTGCGGTCGCGCCCCTTTTTGCTGGGCTGGGTACTCATTGGGTACTCACTGGGGACAGGCTTAAATGAGTGCCCAATGAGCGGGTACTCATTTAAGCCTGTCCCCAATGAGTGGGTTAAAGGTTGCGGGTTCTTTACGGGAATGTAGTGTGGGCTGCGGAAACGTGGTTCTTTCCGTACAATAGTTCAACTCGTGTAAACGCAGGGAAGGGACATCCATGGCAGACATGATCGAGATCAAGCATCTCAACAAGTACTTTGGCGACCTGCATGTGCTCAAAGATATCAATCTCACCGTCAAGCGCGGCGAGAAGCTCGTAATGATCGGGCCTTCCGGCTCGGGTAAGTCGACGCTCATCCGTTGCGTCGATTATCTGGAGGAACCCACGTCGGGCGAGGTCGTCATCGACGGTACGCCGCTCACCAAAAAGAACCACCTGGAGATGGCTCGCAAGTATAGTTCCATGGTGTTTCAGCAGTTCAACCTGTATCCCAACATGACGGTGCTGGGCAACCTAACGCTCGCGCCCATCAAACTGCAAAAGAAGAGCAAGGAGGAGGCGACCGAGATCGCCATCGCCGCGCTCAAGCGCGTTGGCATGGCGCATAAGGCCGGCGAGTATCCGCAGAACCTCTCGGGCGGTCAGCAGCAGCGCATCGCCATCGCCCGTGCCCTGTGCACCAAGCAGCCCATCATCCTGTTTGACGAGCCGACCTCGGCGCTCGACCCCGAGATGGTCCAGGAGGTTCTGGACGTTATGATTGAGCTTGCGCAGGAGGACATCACCATGATCTGCGTGACGCACGAGATGGGTTTTGCGCGCCAGGTGGCCGACCGCGTCATCTTTATGGAGGACGGCCGCATCCTGGAGGAGGGCACGCCCGAGCACTTCTTCGATAACCCCGAGAACCCGCGCTGCCGCGAGTTCCTGTCCAAGATTCTGCACTAGGCGCGGTGATGGACATGACGGATATGACGAGGGCGGCCGTGTCGCGCCGCCACTTTTTGCAGCTGGCTGGCGCCGGCATGCTTGCGCTGACGGGGACCGCGCTTACCGGTTGCGGCAACTCCACCAGCGGCGAGGGCTCCGACAAGGGGTCTAAGCTTGCGGCTATCAAGTCGCGTGGCCATCTGAATGCCGGCGTTAAGAAGGACGTTCCCGGCTATGGCTATTACGACACTGCCAAGGGTCGCTTTGAGGGCATGGAAGTCGATTTGTGCTACCAGATCGCCGCTGCCGTCTTTGGCGTGAGCTACAAGGAGGCCCGTGCCCAGGAACTTGTCGAGTTTACCGACGTAACGCCCAAGACGCGCGGTCCGCTGATCGATAACGGCCAACTTGACGTGGTCGCGGCGACCTACACCATCACCGACGAGCGCAAAAAGAGCTGGGATTTCTCGACGCCGTACCGCACCGACTACGTGGGACTCATGGTCAAGAAGCGCTCGGGTTTTACCTCGATTGAGGACCTGGACGGCAAGGTTATTGGCGTGAGCCAGGGTGCCACCACGCAGGGCCTGATCGAGCAGATGATCAAGGACAACGGCTTTAGCTGCAAGCCCGAGTTTAGGGCCTTTAGCGGCTACCCCATCATCAAGAGTTCGCTCGACGCCGGCAATATCGACGTCTTTGCCATGGACCGCTCCACGCTGGCCGGTTACATGAACGAGACCGTTGAGCTGCTGCAGCCCGAGGTCAAGTTTGGCGAGCAGGGCTACGGCGTGGCGACCAAGAAGGGCTGCGACCTTTCGGCTGTGGTCGATCAGGTGGTTTGCGATCGCCTGGCCGATGGCTGGCTCGACCAAGAGGTCAAGACCTGGGGTCTTGTATAGGCGCATCGTCCAAGGAAGGAATCGAATGCTCGAAGGATTGTTTGACGCCGACCGCTGGTCGACGACATTTCAAAACATGGGGCCCTTCTGGGAGGGCTTTGGCGTGACGCTGCAGGTGGTCGTTGCCGGTCTGCTGCTGTCGCTGGTGCTGGGCACGCTGCTGGGCGTGTTCTCTACCACTCGCTCGCGCGTGCTGCGCGCCATAAGCCGCGTGTACGTGGAGTTTTACCAGAACACCCCGTTGCCCGTGCAGGTGCTCTTTATGTACATGGCCGGTCCGCAGTTTTTGCAGGCCATAACCGGTGCCGACCAGCCGGTGCGTATCGCGCCGTTCGTGCTGGGCTTCTTGGGCGTGGGTCTGTATCATGCGGCCTACATTTCGGAGGTCATCCGCACCGGTATCGAGGCAGTTCCGCGCGGTCAGATGGAGGCGGCCCAGAGCCAGGGCTTCACCCGTGCGCAGGCGTACTGGTACATCGTGCTGCCCCAGACATTCAAGATCATTCTGCCGCCGCTGTGTAACCAGGCGCTCAACCTGGTCAAGAACACGTCGGTGCTGGCGCTTGTGGCCGGCGGTGACCTTATGTACCGTTCCGACAACTTTGTGAGTCTGTACGGTTACCTGCAGGGATACATCGTCTGCTGCCTTATGTACTTCATCATCTGCTTTCCGCTCGCCATGCTGGTGCAGTGGCTCGAGCGCCGCTCCAAGGAGCGTCCGCGCGGCGTGAGCCTGGCCGAGCTGGGGCTCGACAACGTAGAGGAGGCCTAGCGCATGGAAATCTTCAACGCGACCAACCTGCTCTACATTTGGGGCGGCTTTGTTAAGACGATCGAGATCTCGGCGCTGTCGATCTTTTTCTCGCTCATCTTTGGCACGGTGCTGGCGCTCGTTAAGAGCTATGCGCCCCGCCCGTTCCGTATTTTGGTGAGTGCCTATATCGAGCTGTTCCGTTGCACGCCGAACCTGCTGTGGATCCTGTTTATCTACTTTACGGTGCAGGGTTTGGACATTGTGATTTCGACCATCGCCTTTACGCTGTTTACCAGCGCTGTTATGGCCGAGATTGTGCGCGGCGGCCTCAACTCGATTCCGCGTGGCCAGTTTGAGGCAGCGCAGAGCCAGGGCTTCGGCTTCTTTGCCACCATGCGCTACATCATTCTGCCGCAGACGTTTAAGACGATCATTCCGGCGCTGTTTAGCCAGTGCACGACCGTCATTAAGGACAGCTCGTATCTTTCGGGCATTAACGTGGCCGAGCTCATGTACACGGCAAACGTCGTGATGGCCCACGCGATCGACCTGTCGCAGGTTCTTATGCTCTACGGCCTGGTGTTTGCGATGTACTTTGTGCTCAACTTTGGTATCTCGCTGCTGGTCCGAGCGTATCAACGTCGTATCGTGGCAGCGTAGAATGTGACAAAGGGACTGTCCCTTTGTCACATAGAGAAAGGAATCGCGATGAGCGATCTGGAGAATAAGAAGAATCCTGTGGTCATTACCATCGCGCGCGACTTTGGCGCCGAGGGCCACGAGATTGGTCGCATGCTTGCCGACGAGTTGGGGATTCCGCTGTACGATAACGAGCTGCTGGTGCGTGCGTCGCTGCGCGCGGGCGAGTCGCTCGACAAGATGGCTGCCTACGACGAGCGCCTGGCCGTGGAGAACATGGCGTTTCTGCCCGACCGCTACGATGCGCGTTCGTACTCGGACAAGCTGTTCCAAAAGATGAGCCAGGTGATTTTGGATCTGGGTGAGACCGAGAGCTGCATTATCGAAGGCCGTCTGTCCGATTATCTGCTGCGCAACAACCCCAACCACATCGCCGTGCTGGTGTCTGCGCCCTTTGAGGACCGCGTCGAGATCGTGCGCAAGAAGCGTGGCCTCAACAAAAAGAAGGGCGCCAAGCTGGTCAAGCAGCAGCAGAAGGCGCGCGAGGCGTTCTATAAGCGCTACAGTGCCGGAAAGTGGAAGATGACGAGCGGTAAAGACATCGTCGTCAACCGCGCCAAGCTGGGCCGCGAGGGTTGCAAAGACGTTATTGCCGCAGCCTACCGCTACAAAGTAGCGCAGCTCGAAGACTAACCGACCAAAAATCACCACAAAGGGGACAGGCACCTTTGTGGTGGTTTTTGTTTTAGGCGGAGGGGAGGGCCTTGGTGAGACCGGCGCGCGTCTGTATGTCGGTCTTTTGGTAGATAGAGCTCAGGTGGCGCTGTACCATGCGCATCGAGATGCCGAGCTCCTCGGCGATCTGCTTGAGCGGGCGTTCGTCCTGGGTTACGGCCACGAGCACGTCGACTTCGCGCGGGGTGAGAGCGTGATCGGTGATGAAGGCCTGGCGCTGCTCCTCGATGGTGTGGGCGGCGAGTGCCTCCTCGGCAAGCTGTTGATGTTTGCGCTCCTGCTCGGTTTGGGGTAGGCGGAACAGGCCGGCTGCCACGAATGCCGCGCAGGCGGCGACGAGCAAAACGAGCGCACCAATCATAATGAGGGCAACGTTGCCCGAGGTCACAAGGGCAAGCGAGATGCCCGATGTAGTGAATGCGCATGCATTGTTGGCGGCGCGTCCCATGCCGGCCCAAAGAGCGGGCGCGTGCATACGCGGTGCCAGCTGTGTAAAGGTGGCGGTAAAGAACGTGACAAAAAAGCCCGAGCTCAGGTAAAAGACGACAAGGCCCAGGTTGGGATCGGCGCCGGCCTCCACGGCCAGGATGGAAATGGTCGAGAGCACGGCGATGCCGAGCATGACAAGTCCCATGTAGCGGCGCTCGGCAAGGTCAAAGATAAGACCGGCGGCAAGGCCGCTTGCCGCCAAAAAGAGGCGCGGCCAAGTCTGCACGGCAATGGTGCCGTGGGCGTTGGAGAGTGTGACCACGTTGTCGAGGGTGGAGAACAGACAGGCAAGAATCATGACGAGCGCGATGCTCCAGCATGCCTGCTTGGCGAGGGCATGAGAGGACTCAGCAAAGGGATTGATGGCGGGGCTGGAGCTCTCGGCAGCTTTTTGGGGAACGACGCTGAGGGCGGATATGGCGATAGTCGCTGCGCCAAGGACGATGAGCTCTGCGATACCGCCGCAATTGAGCAGGTTGACGGCGAACTGCATCAGGATGCCCGCGGTATAGGCTGCTCCCGCACCGGTGGCGAGCTTGGGATCGTCTTGAAACGCCAGTGAAAAGGCGTGGTGCGCAGCGGCGCCCAGCAGGCCGAGTCCGAGGAATGCGAGGCAGCCCAGAATCTCGAGGGCAAGCGAACCCGTGGGGGACTGGATCTGGGTCAATCCCAGGATGGCGATGGGAACGGCGGCGCTGACAACTGCCTGGGGCTGGCCTTTGCGTTGGGCGAGACCGAGCAGTGGTGCATATCCGATAAAGCCGAGCACGCTCGCACCCAGAATAAAGCCCTGTGCGATTACAACGCGTTCGGCACCGGCGAGCAGCCCGACGTTGACGTCGAAACGAAACTCGGCGGCAAGGAAGGCGAAGGTGAAGAGCGCGAGTGCCAGAAGCGCGTTGATTTTAGGCCTGCTCAGGTTCAAGGACGGTCCTTTGGGTGGACGAATAATCGTGTCCTCGATTGTAGCGTTCCCGGGACGAGTGTGGCGATGGCGAAATCATATTGAATTAAACCGCAGGTAGAGGCCTAGGTTCACATCTACGAACCTAGGCATATGGAGTCATTTGGCACATCTTGGTGGTACAGGACCACCACAAAGGGGACAGGCACCTTTGTGGTGGTATGTCCCTACGACCAAGGAGGCCGTTATGAACGTAAGCCACTTTGACAAGCAAGCTCAACGTGAGTCCACCTGCTCGCTGGTTCACGGTACCTGGCGTTGTGTGGGTGCCAAAATAGCTTGCGCCGGCGCGTGTGCGCTTATGGTCGGTCAGTTGCTGCTGCCGAGCGTGGCGCTGGCGACGGAATGCGCCGATCCCGCCGCTGGGACGGATGAGGTTGCCGCGGCTCCGGTGACGCCGACGGTTGCGGAGGATACGGCTGCAACGACCGCGCCAGCTGCTTCGACCGCGCCTGCAACCGATGCTGCTCCGGCGGCGCAAGCCACCGTTGAGCCTCAGCAGACAATCCCAGCCGATGCCGCCAATGAGCCTAGCGGTGCTGCGCTCGCTGGGCAAAACGCTTCTAGCGACGACAACGCCGCCATGCCGGCGAGCAACGCCATCATGCCCTGTGGCGTGACCGATGTGACAGGCGGGGGCGGCGTTAGGGTCAATACGACCGTGGTCGATCATTATACGAACTGCGAGCTTTCGGACAACATCACGCTCGAAAAGGGCCAGTCGTATACCCATGATTTTCCCGATGTTGAGGGTGGCATTCCAGAAGCGCTTGCGAGCGAAGTTGTCGAGGTTAAGTACTACAGGGCCGATGCCGCTTCGGGCACTCTGGTCGAAGTTCAGGATGCGTCCATGTCCGACGTGACGGCTCGCTTCGAACCCGTTGGCAATCACATGAGGCTGACGCTGACCTTTACGGGTGGCGCGGCAGGCGGCTCGTATCGACTCACGCGCAATGAGGCTCTCTATATTGACTCGGCACTGGAGTATACCGGAACTGACTATGAAGGCAGCTCGACTATCCTCAACGAAACCAGGTACGATTATTACCTCCGCTACGCCATCAATAGCGAAATTACGCTCGTTGCGTCAGAAAACGAAGCCCTCCATAACCTGAACGTCAACGACGTGAAGACCAACTACGCGCCCGGCGAGGCGCCCCGCGCGACCGCGACGATTCCCGCTGCTGACGCCGACAAGTACGAGATCGCCTACGAGTGCTGGGAGGAGATGGATGGCAGCGACCCCGCGGAGCTCACGCCCGTTGCCTTCTGGTATTCCGACCCCGCCAAGTATCCGACGGGCGCGAGGAGGATCGAACACTTCGAAGAGGGCAAGTTCTACATGTATTCCATCGAGCTGAGGCTCAAGGGCGACAATACCGTGGGCAATGACTGCATGATGTACGTCAACGGCCATTGGACGCACCACATCAAGACCGTCAACGGCGTCTTCGCGCCAAACGCTGACAATATGCTGTGCGAGCAGCCGATCGACGAATGGCGGGCCATCGACGTTATCGAGATCAACGGCGCCACGACCACCTTCAAGGCAGGCGATAAGCCGGTCTTTACGGCGAATGCTCCGACGGGCTCCAACTTCCTTCCTCAGTGTGAGTACTGGACGGGTAGCGACGGCAGCGAAGTGAACTCTCAGGAGTTCTGGGATCAGAACATCACGAACCACATCGACGCCTTTAAGCCTGGCGTGACCTATCGCTACGGCATCTACCTTAAGTCGGCGCGCGGCTTCTACTTTACGCCCAACACCAAGCTGGTGATCAACGGCCAGGAGTGCGGCTACCAGGTCGCGGATAGCGTATCCGATGAGGACAGCGGCTGGATTTACACCCTGTGGCTCAACACCGATCTGACCTTTACGCTTGAAGCCACGCCGACTCCCGATCCGCAGCCTACGCCGGATCCCAAGCCGACACCGCAGCCTGAGGTTAAGCCCGAGACCAAGCCCGAAGTGAAGCCCGAGACCAAACCCGCGGCCAAGTCGGCCACGACAACCGCCACGACCAAGACGGTTGAGAAAACCACGCAGGCCAAGAAGAGCGATGCTGTCCTGGCTACCACGGGGGATACCACCGCGATGACGGTCGCCGCCCTAGGCATCGCCGGCGCAACCGTCGCCGCCGCCGGCCTCGCCGCGACAAAGCGCCGCAAACGTTAGAGCTGGGTGACGGCTCTCGTTCTCGGCCTCAGCAAAATCTCAATCTGTAACACCAAACTGCCCAAAACGCCTCTAGATGTTACAGATTGAGATGAACCGAATGGCCGCCAATCTAATGTCTCGATCTGTAACACCAAGCGGGGAATTTGACCTCTAACTGTTACAGATTGAGACAAAGCGGGGGCGGCTGGCACAATATCTCGATCTGTAACAACTACAAGGCTCAACGGGCTCCAGGTGTTACAGATTGAGACAAAACGAGCAAGCAAGTCCCAAACCACCACAAAAGTGCCTGTCCCCTTTGTGGTGGTTTGGGCGGCCGGCATAGAAAAAGTCCCCGCCGGGCGTGTGCTCGACGGGGACTTTGCCGTTTGATGGCTAGCGCTGTAGGTGATTACTCGCCCAGCAAGCTCTTGGTGATGGAAGCGGCGGCCTTCTTGCCGGCGCCCATCGCCAGAATGACCGTAGCGGCACCGGTGACGATGTCGCCGCCGGCCCAGATGCGGGGATCGGTGGTCTGGCCGGTCTCCTCGTCAGCGACGATGTAGCCCCACTTGTTGAGCTCCATCTTGCCGCCGATCTTCTTTGCGAAGGGGTTGGCGTTGGTGCCGATAGCCGAGATCGCGACGTCGCAGGGAATCTCCTCGATGGCGCCCTCGATGGGCACCGGGCGACGACGACCGGACTCGTCGGGCTCGCCGAGCTCCATCTTCTGGACCTTGACGGCGCACACGGAGCCGTCCTCGCCAGCGACAAACTCGAGCGGGGAGACGAGCGGCAGAACCTCGACGCCCTCGGCCTTGGCATGGTGCAGCTCGGCGCGACGGCAGGGCATCTCGTCCTCGGTACGGCGGTAAGCGATGATGGCGTGCTCGGCGCCCAGACGCTTGGCGGTACGGACGGCGTCCATAGCCACGTTGCCGCCGCCAAAGACGACGACGTTCTTGCCGTGCTTGGTGGGGGTGTCGTACTCGGGGAACTTGTTGGCCTTCATCAGGTTCACGCGGGTGAGGTACTCGTTCGCGAAGAAGACGTTGGGCAGGTTCTCGCCGGGGACGTTGAGGAACTTGGGCAGGCCGGCGCCGGTCGCCACGTAGATGGCGTCGAAGCCCTGCTCGAACAGCTCCTCGGCCGTGGCCATGTTGCCCACGACGGAGTTGTACTCAAATTTGACGCCCATGTCCTCCAGGCCGTCGATCTCGCGCTTGACGACTGCCTTGGGCAGACGAAACTCGGGGATGCCGTAGACCAGCACGCCGCCGCCGGTAAAGAAGGCCTCAAAGACGGTAACGTCAAAGCCGTTGCGGGCGAGCTCGCCGGCGCAGGTGATGCCGGACGGGCCGGAGCCAACGACGGCGACCTTCTTGCCGTTCTTGGGGGCCATCTTGGGCGTGGAGGCGAGCTCGGGGCGGTCACCCAGGAAGCGCTCGAGCTGGCCGATGGCCACGGGCTCGGACTTCTTACCACGGATGCACTTGCCCTCGCACTGGTTCTCCTGCGGGCAGACGCGGCCGCAGATGGCGGGAAGCATGGAGTCCTCGCGGATGGTATCGAGAGCGCCGCCGAAGTCCTTCGCGCGGATCTGCTCGATAAAGCGGGGAATGTTGATGTTGACGGGGCAGCCCTCAACACAGAACGGCTTCTTGCAGTTGAGGCAGCGCTCAGCCTCGGCCAGTGCCATCTCCTCGGTGAAGCCCTTGTCGACGGGGCGGAAGTCGCAGGCGCGCTCGGCAGCCGGCTCCTCGTTATCGGGGGTGCGGGGCGACTTCATATCGGCAACGAAACGACCGTTAACTAGTGGCATGCGCAGCTCTTTTCCTCATAGGCCTTGAGGGACTCGCCCTCTTCGGAACGGTAAGCGGCCTGGCGGGCACGAAGGTCATCCCAGTCGACCAGGGTGGCATCGAAGTCGGGGCCGTCGACGCAAGCGAACTTGGTCACGCCGCCCACCTCGACGCGGCAGCAGCCGCACATACCGGTGCCGTCAACCATGATGGGGTTGAGCGACGCGGTGATGGGGGTGTCGTACTTCTGGGCGGTGAGGGTCGAGAACTTCATCATCGGAACGGGGCCGACGCAGAAGACCTGGCTCACGGCCTTGTCCTGCAGCAGGCGCTCCAGCGGAGCGGTGACAACGCCCTGCTCGCCGTAGGAGCCGTCGTCAGTGGTGATGTGGATGTGGTCCTCGTCGAGGAGCTCGCGGAACTGGTCCTCCATGAGCAGGAGGTCCTTGGTGCGGGCGCCCATGATGGCGTGCACCTCGTGGCCGGTCTCGACCAGGTGCTTGGCGACCGGGAAGGCAATTGCCAGGCCGACGCCGCCGCCAATGACAGCGCAGGGGCCCTCGGCCATCTCGGTGGGAACGCCCAGCGGGCCCACGACGTCGCGCAGCGACTCGCCGGCCTCGTAGGTGGAAAGCATCTCGGTGGTCTTGCCGATCACCATGAAGATGAACTCGACCCAGCCCTCGTCACCGTTCCAGCCGGCCAGGGTAAACGGGACGCGCTCGCCCGTCTCGTTGGCGCGAACCATGAGGAACTGTCCAGCGTGCGCATGCTTGGCGATTGCAGGCGCCTCGATGCGGAACTTGAACACCTTCTCCGAGAACTGCGTCTTCTCCAGGATCTTATACATAGAACCCCTCTCTTGTTAGGGCTGCCGAACCGTGCCTCCACGGAAATGGACGGTAGCCCGAATAAAACCGTACGCGCACAGGCGTTGTGCAGACATACGGTGCAAATTATACCCTCATGGACATGTCGCTTACGTGTGTCTTCGGCGGTTGGGGGCAGGGTTTATCCACTTCGGCCTACCAAATAGGGGCAGGTTTATTTTGGTCAGTTTTAGAGGGTAAAACGGCAAGGGGGCCGGCCTCGGGTTGTGATGAGGCCGGCCCCCTTGGGGTGTTATGTGTGTATGGCGGCGAGCGGTTGATTGCGATGCTGCGGTTGGGGCGTTTCCGCAGGTAAAACCTGCCAAAATAAACCTGTCCCTAAATGGTAGGTTTTAGTGCTTGCCGTTGGCGGAGGCGGCGCCGTTGACATGGTCGCGAGCATAGACTACGCCGTGCACAATCGCCAGGCCGGCGGCGTCGGCCGCGCGGGCGCAGGTGTCCTGGAAATCCTCGGCCTCGCGGGCGCGCAGCTGCTTAAGCACGTAGTCGGCGACGGCCATCTTGCCGGGAGGGTTGCCGATGCCGGTGCGGATGCGGCTGAAGTCGCGGCTGCCCATCTTATCGATGATGGAACGCAGGCCGTTGTGACCGGCATGGCCGCCGCCCACCTTAACACGCACGTCGCCGGCGGGAATATCGAGCTCGTCGTGGATGACGAGCAGCTCCTCGGCCTTGATCTTGTACTCGCGGCAGAGTTTGGAGATGGGTCCGCCCGAGGTGTTCATGTACGACTGCGGCTTGACCAGTACAATCTGGCGCTTGCCGCCCTCTTCCTCGGGATCGTTGATGTTGATGAGCGCGACCTCGGCGCCGGCCTGGTTTTTCCAGTACGTGACACCGGCCTGACGGGCCAGCTCGTCGATCGCTTTGAAGCCAGCGTTGTGACGGGTCTCGGCATATTCCTCGCCAGGGTTGCCAAGTCCGGCAACCATGCGAATCTTAAGCGGCTGTGCAGCTGCCATGTTCATCCTTTCGTTGATTTGTCGCCTGCTATGGTGAGCGACCCTGTTGCCGCTGTCAAATGGAGGGCAATTGAGGTTATTTGAGGGCGTTTGGACGGCCGTCGAAATCGAGGTGGACAGTTAGTTCGGATACGTATAAGTTCTGAGAACTCGAATTGCTCGATTCAATGCCGATACGTTGTTTTGGAGCTTTAGTTAGTCCATATGACGCTGTTTTGAAGTCTACCCTGCCTTCAAATCGGGCGAATGGTATAGAGATAACTGCAAAACAGCCTAATTCAATGTGTCCATTTATACGTATTTGAACTAACTGTCCAGCCCTGCTCGACGGTGCACGGGTGATTCGCCGTTTAGACCGGCGCAAGGCCGATTCCGGCCCGCAGGGCGTTGAGCCAAGCGGCCTGACGCTTGCGATAGCCCTTGATACGGTATCGGAATCGGACTCCCGCGAGTCGATGCATCGTTTGGGCGAAGGCTTCGAGTGCAACAAGGTCTTTCATTTGGTCGCGATTGATAACCAGGACGTGGATGCCCATTGCCTTGAGGCCATTATTTCGATTGCCATCGTGGATGCGAGCGTTTTGAAGCTCATGCCCAATTCCGTTGTATTCGTTGTCGACTCCGGCGGCCGGGCAATATAGGTCGCAGATGGCGTAAGGGATGCCGGAGGACATGTTGACCGCAAGAGTGTCGAAGTCGATTCGATAGTTGAGTAGCAGGCCTCCCATGGGCAGGCTGCAACATCCGAATCCGCCAAAGCGCATGGGCGCTCCGAGAACGGCAAACATTAGGGATTCGGCTGGGGATGCAGATCCGGGTCGGGCGAGATTGACTGCCGTGCGAAACGAGGTGTATGAGCTACTTTTGGCGAAGCGTGCGACCGCCTCGAGCTCTTCGATAGTTGTGGCGGGCTCGCATTTGTAGTGTGCCTGTTCGTAGCGGGTCTCGTTCTGTTGTTCGGTCGCCGACTGGTCGCCCAAGCAATCAAGATCGCCCGTCGCTGCGCAGTCATCGCCCTTGGGCCAGATGGCATCATAGGCAATGGGGTATGTTGCCCCGGGGGGAAGGGAGTAGGTTCCGAGCAGTTCCATGAGTAGCATCAAGGTTTTGGCGACTGATTCATTCTTGGAACAAAGCATGGCTGTCATGGCAGGAGACGTTGCGTAGATGTCGGCCTCGACGTGCATAATTGCACCTTCAGGAAGCGAAGCGGAGAGAATATGCTGAAGAAGTCGCTTGTCGGGGCGTCTGTTGTCTTCGTTTGAAACGAGAAGATCGAGCAGTTCGGAATCATCTTCATTCCAGGCGTCGAGTATCGAAAGTGCGCCAAAGTCTATCGCGTCATTGTTGGGAATGCAGCCAGCCAAGGCCTGTGCTTGCTGTTCGCTATCAACGGAGTCCCAGGGTAGGGCAGAGTACGCCCGTCGTGCGCGACGAATTGCGCGGAGGGCGGAGAAATGTGAAATCACGGTCGTCATAGCTATAACGTACTAAGTTGGCGGCAGAATGCGACCGCCATGCCGTTCTTTTCGCTCAGCGGGGCGCTGCGCACCACGAACGGCTGGGTGTTATGAAATCGGTGGAATCGGTTGAGGGGATTGCGGGAAATTGAGCTCTGCCGCGAAGGTTGACGATAGCTACTGGACAGTTAGTTCAGATACGTATAAGGCGGCGGGCGTTCGAGACGTTTCTAAGGGCCTTCGAGGGCGATTTGAGGGTAAAGATGCGGCGGTTGTACTCGAAAAAGATGAGCTTTGGGCGGCATGGCATCCGCCGGGGAGCTCAGAAGGCTCCGAACGGCCCTTTGGAGCTTTAAAAAATACGTATCTGAACTAATTGTCCAGGGAAGGTTGGCGAGGGATAGAAAAAGGGTCGGAAGCGAGTTTCCGACCCTTTAAAAGCATCAAAGATGATGCGATGTGCGGCAGGCTACAGCGCGAAGTCGCCGCCGACGAGCGTGGAGACGGGCTCCTCGTGGTAAACGGCGGAGATGGCCTGAGCGAACTCCTCGGCGACCGAGATGGTCTTGATCTTGCCGCCGACCTCGACGGGAATGGCGTCGGTGACGAGGCACTCGACGATCGGGGCGTCGTTCAGACGCTCGATGGCCGGACCGGAGAAGATGCCGTGGGTGGCGCATACGTAGATGTCGCCGGCGCCCATAGCCTTGAGCTCCTTGACGTTGGCGCACAGGGTGCCTGCGGTGTCGATCATGTCGTCGTTGATGATGCAGGTCTTGCCCTTGATGTCACCGATGATGCCCATGACCTCGGCGGCGTTGTGGCGCGGACGGCCCTTGTGGGCGATGGCCAGGTCGCAGCCGAGCATGTCGGACAGCTTCTTGGCGGCCTTGGCGCGGCCCACATCGGGGGAGACGACAACCAGGTTGTCGGTGTCGAAGTGCATGTCGTTGTAGTACTGGCCAAACAGCGGCAGCGCGGACAGGTGGTTAACCGGGATATCGAAGAAGCCCTGAATCTGGCCCTGGTGCAGGTCGAGGGTGATGATGCGGTTGACGCCGGCGCGCTCGAGCAGGTTGGCGACGAGGCGGGCGGTGATGGGCTCGCGCGGGCCGGCCTTGCGGTCCTGGCGGGCATAGCCGTAGTGGGTGATAACGGCGGTGATGGAGCGGGCGGATGCGCGCTTGGCAGCGTCGGTGGCGATGAGCAGCTCCATGAGCATGTCGTTGACGTTGCCGCCGGCCACGGACTGAATCAGGAAGACGTCGGCGCCGCGGACGGTCTCGTCGTAGCGGGCGTAAATCTCACCGTTGGCGAACTGCTTTAGCGTAAGGCCCGAAAGCTCGACCCCAAGGTACTCAGCGATCTTCTGAGCGAGGGGACGGTTGGAGGAACCGGAATACACGCGGATGGACTTGCGCATATTCTCCGACTTCTCGGGATCATTAATCGGCATTACCCTTCTCCTTTATATCGAATGCCATATAGATGCCTTGTTGCATTGTAACCGCGCGGCGGGGTTAATCGGGTCTTGATAACGTCTTTACCGTCAACGGACACGAACCGACCACTCATCCGGTTGCGCAGGTCACGATAGAAAAAGGAGCCGCCCCCATGGGAACAGCTCCTTAGATGCTTGGTAAAACGTTATACCTCGTCGTCCTCGTGCAGACGGCGGCGATAATCGGCGGCCCAGCCCTCAATATTTATCTGGCGGGCACGACCCAGGCCAAGTGCGTCTGCCGGGACCGGCTCGGTGATGACGGAGCCGGCGGCCACGAGCGCGCCGTCGCCAATCTGGGCGGGCGCGACCATCATGGTGTCGGAGCCGATGAAGGCATCCTTGCCGATGACGGTCTTGTGCTTGTGCACGCCGTCGTAGTTGCAGGTGATGGAGCCCGCGCCCACGTTGACGCCGGAGCCCATGGTGGTGTCGCCGATGTAGGACAGGTGCGGCACCTTAGAGCCCTCGCCGATCGTGGACTTCTTGATCTCCACGTGCGTGCCGGCCTTGGAGCCGTCGAGCATATGGGTGCCCGGGCGCAGGTAGGCGCGCGGGCCGCAGTCGACGCCGTTCTCGATGACGGCCTCGACGGCGATGGTTTCATCGATGGTGCAGCCGCTGCCGACGGTGGTGTCGGTGAGGCGGCTGTTGGGGCCGAGCTGGCACTCCTCGCCCACGGTGACGTGGCCGATCAGGTGCGTCTGCGGCCACACGACGGTGTCGCGGCCGATGACGGCATCGGGACCGATCCAAGCCTGCGTGGGATCGATGAACGTGACGCCCTCGGCCATCCAGTGCTCGTTGATGCGGTCGCGCGCGATGGCGGTGAGCTGCGCGAGCTGAATGCGGCTGTTGACGCCCAGGCCGTCGCGGTAGTCGTCGCAGTGGAAGATGGAGACCACCTGGCCGTGACCCTTGAGGATTTCGAGCATGTCGGGCAGGTAGTACTCGGACTGCGCGTTGTCGTTGCCGATCTCGTTAATGTGGGCGGCGAGCTGCGCGCCGTCAAAGGCGTAGCAGCCGGCGTTGCACTCCAGCAGCGTGGCGGCCTGCTCGGGCGTGCAGTCCTTCTGCTCGATGATGCGCTCGATCTGGCCGTCGGCGCCCAGCTTGATGCGGCCGTAGCCAAAGGGGTCGGGCGGGGTCATGGTCATGACGGTGCAGGCGAGCTCGCCGGTGGCGACGGTCTGCGCGAACTTGGCGACGGTGTCGGCGGTGATGAGCGGCAAGTCGCCGTTGAGCACGACGACGGGGCCTTGCGTGATGCCGCAGGCCTCGAGCGCGACCTTCACGGCGTGGCCGGTGCCCAGGCGCTCGGTCTGCTCGACGCACTCGACCTTGGTGGCGCTGTTGGCGTAGGCGCCGTCGATGAGGGCGCGCATCTCGTCGGCGTGGCTGCCGATGACGACCACGACGCGGCTGCAGCCGGCCTTGATGGTGGCGTCGACGATCCACTGAACCATGGGCTTGCCCAGGATCTTGTGCGAAACCTTGCAGTGGTTCGACTTCATGCGGGTGCCCTCGCCGGCGGCGAGGATAATTGCGGTTGCGTCCATGTGATCTCCTGTTACGTTATAGAGACGTGTGCTTGGAAACGATACACGGCGCAATATGATACCGCAGTCATATGTTGAGCGCGTAACGATTGGATTGCGGCGGTTGAGGCTTGCGCCGCCGGCGTGGCGTTTGCGCTGCTTGCGTGCGGCGTTGGCGGTGCTGCGGAGCTGTCTTTTGAGCGAGGGGACGGGGGTGCCCGTGGATATCATGCGAGAGGAATCGGGCAACGGACCCGTCGCGGCATTTTCGATGTCGCATCCGGCGGTGCCGGCACTCTATATTGTGTTGACGCTGGGGCTCACCATGTTCTCGATGCAGCCGGTGCTGATCGCGCTGTCGCTTGCGGGCGGGCTGGCGTACGGGCTTGCGACGCGCGGTGCTGCGCGCACGTTGGGGGCGCTTCGCTGGCAGCTGCCGGTGATTTTGATTATCGCGGTGCTCAATCCGCTGTTTAGTGCATCGGGCTCGACGGAGCTGTTTCGTATTGGTATGCGCGCGGTGTATCTGGAGAGCATGGTATATGGCCTGTGCATGGGCGGGCTGTTTGTGGCGAGCGTGCTGTGGTTTGAGGCCGCGGCATCGATGCTCGAATACGACAAGGTACTCGCACTGTTAGGCAACGCCGCGCCGGTGATCGCGCTTATGATCTCGATGTGCATGCGGCTTATCCCACAGTTTTTGTGCCGCGGCCGCACGGTGCTGGCGGTGCAGGACGCGATTGATGTACCGGGGCGTGCGCCGGCCGACCCCGTGCGCTCGCGCTTGCGGGTATCGAGTGTGTTGATGGGCTGGGGCATGGAAGATTCGCTGGAGCGCGCGGACGCGATGCGCTCGCGCGGGTGGGGTGCCGCGACGCGTCGTACGACGTATGCGCGGTATCGGCTGGGGCGCGGCGATGTTGCCGCGCTGGTTGGGCTTGCGCTGTTTGGCGTGGCCACGGCGGCAGTGGCGTGGACCGCGGCGACGCAGTATTCGTTTTATCCGCAGCTTTTGGTGCCGGCGCCGTGGCCGGGCTATGTCGTGTACGCTGCCTGGATGGTGCTGCCTTGCGCGTTGCACGCGATTGATGAGAAGAGGTTTGGCTGATGGCTCGGTTTGATAGGAGCTCGGCGGCGGGTGTGGCATATGGCTCGGCCGCGCCGGCGATTGAGGTGCAGGGCCTTAGTTTTGCCTATCCCGGGGCCGAGGCACCGGTGCTCGAGGGGCTTGATTGGCGTGTTCCTCAAGGTGCATTTGCGCTGCTTGTTGGCGGTACCGGATCGGGTAAGTCGACGCTGCTGTCGCTGCTCAAGCCCGAGATCGCTCCAGCGGGCGAGCGCACTGGCGATGCGCGCGTGCTGGGCGAGAACGTTGCCGACATGGACGTGCGGGCATCGGCGGAGCGCGTGGGTTATGTGTTTCAGGACCCCGAGAACCAGATCGTGTGCGAGACCGTGTGGCACGAGATGGCGTTTGGCCTGGAAAACTTGGGGCTAGCGCGTGATGAGATGCGCCGTCGCGTAGCTGAGACCAGCTATTTCTTTGGGCTGGAAGATTGGCTTCACCGCGATACCGATACGCTTTCGGGTGGCCGCAAGCAGCTGCTGTCGCTTGCCGCCGTCTTGGCGCTGCGCCCGCGCGTGCTGCTGCTCGACGAGCCCACGTCTCAGCTTGATCCGGTTGCGGAGAAGAATTTCCTGCACGCGCTGTTTCGTGTGAATCGCGAGCTGGGCTGCACGGTTGTTGTGGCGACGCATCAGCCGCGCCCAATGCTCGAATACGCGACGTGTGCGTACCGGATTGAGGACGGTCGCGTGCGCGAGGTGGCGGATATGGCTTCTTTGGGACGCCGAGAATCGCTGTTTTCCGACGACATGTTGGGGTGGGGTGCCATCCGATGTGCAAAAAACGGAGTATTCAGCAGGCGTGAGGACAATTTGGGCTCTCTGGAGCCGCTCGGGGACGTATCGGGCACGAAAAAAAGTTCGGAATTGGACAAATCGTCCGAATTTGTGGCGCAAACGTCGCTCGAGAACGGCTCGGAAGCGTTCCCGCGCACGGATGGAAGCAGAATACTCCAAAAAATGTACGGCGGGTCGGCTACCACCTTGTCGGAAGGCTGGTTTCGCTACAATCGCGCGGGCGGTTGGGTGCTGCGTGGGCTCGACGTGGCGTTTTCGGCCGGTGCGGTGCATGCGACCGTGGGCGGCAACGGATGCGGTAAGTCGACGATGCTTTCAGTGCTGGCGAAGACCGCCAAGCTGCAGCGCGGCCGCATGGTGCGCGGAGCGGCCTCGGCGGCGCTGCTGCCTCAGAATCCCAAAGCATTGCTGGTTGCCGAGACGGTTCGCGATGAGCTGATGGAATGGGCCTCGACCTGCGGATATGACGAGAACTTGGCGCGGGAGCGTGCGGCGAGCTTGGGGTTGTCGGGTCTGGATGGACGCCATCCGTACGATCTTTCGGGCGGGCAGCGTCAACTGCTTGCATTGGCAAAACTGCTGCTAATCGGCCCCGAACTGCTATTGCTCGATGAGCCCACCAAGGGTCTAGACCTGTTCAGCCGCCGCATCATCGCCCGCGCCCTGCGTGACCATGCGAAGGCTGGCGGCACCGTCATCATGGCTACGCACGATTTGGACTTTGCCGAGCAGGTAGCCGACGACGTCGTCATGATGTTTGACGGCGAGATTGCCTGCATGGAGCCGCCGGCCGACTTCTTTGCCGATAACGTGTTTTATAGGGCGTGATGGGATGACGGATTATCGCGTCGCGCGCTTGCTTGCAAAACTGGAGGTCCCGCTGTTGTTGGCGGTGCCGGCGGTGATGGCTGCCGCGTTGCTGTCGGGTGTTGAGCAGGCAGCATTGGCCATGCTGGTTGTGGTGGCGCTGGTGCTCGCGCTGTTCTTTGCGGGTTACGAGGCATCTCGTCCGGGTTTGCGCCAGATTATGCCCACGCTGGTTCTGGCAGCATTGGCCGCGGCGGGGCGCATCTTGTTTGGCCCCATTCCCGACTTTAAACCCGTGAGTGCCATCGCCATTATCGCGGGGGCGACGCTTGGTCGCCGCAATGGTTTTATGGTCGGTGCGTTGGCGGCGCTGACCAGCAATTTCTTTTTTGGGCAGGGCATGTGGACGCCGTGGCAGATGTATGCCTGGGGGCTCGTGGGATACGTTGGCGGTGCGCTGGCGCATGCCGGCGCTTTTGATCGCGCCGATGGCACCGTGCGTATGCCGGCGCTGCTGAGCTACGGCTTTGCTTCGGGTTTGCTGTACGGCGTTGTGATCAACGCCTACGACATTATCGGTTTTGTTCAACCGCTCACGTGGGCGGGTGCCATGGCACGTCTTGCCACGGCAGTGCCGTTCGATATCACACACGGCCTCGCGACCTGCGTGTTCTTGGCTGCCTTGTACAAGCCTTGGTGCCGTCGCATTAACCGTGTCGTCGTGAAATACGGGCTGTAAGGCATTTCGCGTTCCCTCACGAACTTGCGGTGGAATGGTTCTCGTTTTTGGCTATTTGCTGCCCAAACAGGAACTATTCCACCGCACCTTATAGGGGGAGAGGGGTCACATGATCTGTTTTCCTCTGTCCCCTAGAGGAATTACTTGGGGCTAGAGCTCTAGCGTGAGGGTGACGGGGCAGTGGTCGCTGCCAAAGATGTCGCCGCGGATGCCGGTGTCGCGAACGTTGGCGGCGATCGAATCGCTTACCAGAAAGTAATCGATGCGCCAGCCGGCGTTGTTCTTGCGGGCATTAAAGCGATAGCTCCACCAGCTGTAGACGCCCTCGACGTCGGGGTTTGCCGCGCGCCAGGTATCGGTAAAGCCGGCGTTGAGCAGCTCGGTAAACTTGCCGCGTTCCTCGTCCGAAAAGCCTGCGTTGCCGCGGTTGGACTTGGGGTTCTTAAGGTCGATCTCCTCATGCGCCACGTTAAAGTCGCCGCAGGTTACGACGGGTTTGTCGGTCTCGCGCTCGAGTCCCGTCAAAAAGCCGCGATAGGCATCATCCCAGGCCATGCGCACATCGATGCGCGCGAGCTCATTTTGGGCGTTGGGCGTGTAGACGTCGACAAACCAAAACTTGTCGAACTCGAGCGCGCAGACGCGGCCCTCGGTTGCGGCTTGGGCGACGAGCGCGGCCGCCTCGCCTTCGCCGGCGTAGGGCAGCAGCGCATCGGCGCACAGTACGCGCAGCGGCTCCTGGCGGCTAAAGACCGCGGTGCCCGAATAGCCTTTACGCTCGGCGTAGCTCCAGGTTTGGTGATAGCCGGGCAGGTCAATATCGACCTGGCCTTCTTGCAACTTGGTCTCTTGCAGCGCCAGGATATCGACGTCGAGTTCTTGCGCGATCTGGATAAAGCTCGGGTCCTTTTTGAGCACGGCGCGCAGGCCGTTGACGTTCCACGAGGCGAAAGTGTAAGTCTGAGGCATGGTGTCCTTTCGACGGGGTTGGCAGGCTTAAGATTAGCGCAACAGGGGCGGGGTGGGATCCGCGCATGCTGACTTAAAGGCCGCATGCTGGGACGTCGCTCAACGCTGCCCGACTAACAAGGACGGAGGACTCATATGACGCAGGCAATATCGGACCCCAGGCAGGCCTCCGCCGCGCTGGCGGATCTGTTTGACACCCACAAGCGCGTGGTCTTCTTTGGCGGCGCTGGTGTTTCCACGGCAAGTGGCATCCCCGATTTCCGCAGCGTGGACGGCCTGTATCACCAGCAGTTTGCCTATCCGCCCGAGACCATGCTGTCGCATAGCTTTTACGAGGCGCATCCGGCCGAGTTCTTCGACTTTTACCGCACCAAGATGATCGCGCTTAACGCTAAGCCCAACCGCTGCCACACCAAACTGGCCGAGCTGGAGCGCGCCGGCAAGCTCGACGCCGTGGTGACGCAAAACATCGACGGCCTGCATCAGATGGCCGGCTCACAGCGAGTGTTTGAGCTGCACGGATCGGTCCATCACAACATTTGCCAGTCGTGCGGCGCGGTCTATAGCGCCGAGTGGATTTGCTCGCGCGAGCACGAGGATGCCGCGGGCGTGCCCGCGTGCCCCGCGTGCGGCGGCCGCATCAAGCCCGATGTGGTGCTCTACGAAGAGCCGCTCGATGAACATGTGCTGACCGGTGCCGTTGCCGCCATCGCCGCGGCCGATGCCCTCATTGTGGGCGGGACCTCGCTCGTGGTGTATCCGGCGGCAGGCCTTACGCGATACTTTACCGGCGATACGCTGGCCATATGCAACCTTGCTCCCACCGATCAGGATGCAAATGCCGACCTGCTGATTTCTTGCGACATCGCGGCCGCGTTTGCGTTCTAGCCCGCGCGCGCGGATACAATAGAAAGACTGAGTGCAAAGCGACCCCGCCGCCAGCTCCCCAAGCTCGGCGGCGTGGGCATTTTAGGAGGATGTTCATGGCGAACGACAGCAAGACATGGCGGTGCGGAAAGTACGAGCTCAGCTTTGACCGTCCGCGCATCATGGGCGTCCTCAACGTGACGCCCGATTCGTTTAGCGATGGCGGGGAGCACTTCGACCCCGATGCCGCCATCGAGTACGGCCTGGCGATGCTCGACGCCGGCGCCGACATCATCGACGTGGGCGGCGAGTCCACACGCCCTGGTTTTACCCCGGTCAACCCCGACGAGGAGGCTCGCCGCGTGCTGCCCGTGGTGCGCGCGCTGGCCAAGGAGGGCGCCATCGTCTCGATCGACACGCGTCATGTGGCGGTTGCCAAGGCGGCCGTGCGCTGCGGCGCCTCGATCGTCAACGACGTGACGGGCTTCACCGATCCCAAGATGGTCGAGTTTGTTAAGACGAGTACCTGCGGCGTCATCGTGATGCATGCCGGCGAGGTCGCCGCGCCCGCTCGCACGCACGCAACGGTGCAGCTCGATACCTCGGCAGCGGCGTTTGTTGCCGAGAAGGCACGCGAAGCGGCTGCCGAGGCCGCGCGCGAGGCCGAGAAGCCGGCCCGTCGCCGTCGCGGCAAGTTGCTGGGCGAGCCCAAGGTTGAGGCCAAGCTTCCGGGCGGTGTGGTACAGCCCTCACTGCCGTTTGGCGAGCCGGAGCCCACGTCCGAGCCTGCAACCGAGCTGGGGCAGGAGACGCCGGCCGCCGAGCAGGCTGCTGCCGCCGAGACCGTCGCGCCCGCGCCCGAGGCCGCGCCCGAGGCCACCGAGGCCGCATCGGAGTCCAATGACCGCCTGGCCGCCATGATGCGCCGCAGCGCCCGCCGCGAGGAGGCCTACGTGCCCACCTCTCAGCTCCGCCGCTTTACCCTGCCCGATTCGGCGCCCATCATGCGCCGCGTCATGGGCTTTCTGTCCGACCAGGCCCGCACACTCATCCATGCCGGCGTGTCGCGCGACCGCATCTGCATCGATCCTGGCCCGGGCTTTGGTAAGTCGGCTAACGAGGACATCGTCATCCAGCGTGAGACTGCCAAGATGGCGTCACTGGGCTATCCGCTCATGTGCGCCGTGTCGCGCAAGCGTTTTGTGGGCGCTGTCTCGGGCGTGACCGAGGCCGCCGCGCGCGATGCCGCCACGTTTGGCGTGTGCCTGGGCGCCATCCAGGCCGGTGCGAACATCGTGCGCGTGCACGACGCCGCGGGTTTTGCGCAGTTCCTGAACGGTTACTGGGCCGTCGCCAAGCCGCAGCCGCGCCGTGCGTTTGTGGCCGTGGGCTCCAACTTGGGGCATCGTTGCGACAACATCCGCGCCGCGCGCGAGATGATCGCCGAGATTCCACTCACCTGCGTGTCCAACTCCTCCAAGATTTACGAGAGCGAGCCGGCCTACGAGACGCGCCAGGACGCGTTTGCCAACGCCGTCATCGAGATCAAGACCGAGCTGGCGCCGCTGGTGCTGCTCGATGAGCTCATGAAGATCGAGGCTGAGCTGGGGCGCGACCGCTCCAAGAAGGCCAAGGCCAACGGTCCGCGCACCATCGACCTGGACCTGCTGTGGATGGACGGCGAGACCCACGGCGGCAAAAAGCTGCGCCTGCCGCATCCGCTCATTGGTGAGCGTGACTTTGTGCTGGTGCCGCTCGAGGACCTGATGCACGACCCGGCGCGGTTCTTCCGCTACAACGGTGTCGAGGTCAAGGAGCCCGAGGATCGCGTGGGCCATATCGTGGGCGAATTGGGGCGTATGTAGATGATCGAGATGAATGCTGTTGCCGCCGGTACCGAGCTCGACGCGGCGCGTGACGCGGGCCGCGAGGGCGTGTCCGCGGGCTGGTGCGCGTGGAGTGCGGGCGATGCATCGCTGACGTTTTCGCTGGTTGTGCGCCCCGATGTGAGCATGCATGCCTTCCATGGCCTGCCGTTTGTGGCCGCGATGGGCATGATGGACGCGCTCGTGGGCACGGCTTCGACGCCGGGGTTGGGCCTTGCCGGTAAGGTGGGTATCCAGTGGCCGAGCGACATTGTGTGCGGCGCGCCCGCGTTTGAGACGTCGTTCGCGCGTGTTACCGTGAACGGCGGTGCCGGCGCTGCGGGCATGTTCGGTGCCGTGACGGTGGATATTGAGCGTTCGGCGCTGAGCGAGCTCGGTGTAGATATGGCCGACGAAGCGCTGGTCGAAGAGTTGGCCGCCGCCGTGCTGACCCGCGTGGACGCCTGGGCGGCTGTTGCCAACACGCCGCAAGGCGCCGCAGGGCCGCTGGCTCCCGTGCTGGGCGAGTACTTCGACATGGTGCCGCTGCTGGGCCGCCAAGTTGCGGCGGTGTCGCCCAACGGTTTGCCGCTTGCGGTCGGTGTGTTTGCGGGCCTGGACATCTGGGGTCGTGCGACCATCAAGACCGATGCCGGCGAGCAAGAGTTTCCGCCCGAGGCCGTGCGCATTCGCGGACTGTAACGCGAGGCGCCCGCGCTCAAAGATAACGATGACAACGAAGCCCTCTTCGGCCTGTGCCGGGGAGGGTTTCGCCTATCTGGGGAATGGGTTGCCAGCGCCCTATTCCTCAAAACTGAAAAATTTTCGTTTTTGAGGAATAGGATTAAGGCAGCTCGGTCTTTCTCGAGGTATATTCGCTATAGAGCCTATTCCTCAAAACTGAAATTTTTTCAGTTTTGAGGAATAGCGATAAAAGACCGCGAGGAGGCCCCGATGAAACTCATCAATAGAACGTCATATATGGACACGTTGACGAGTCTTATTGGCGTGCCGGACATCAAGGTCATCACGGGCATCCGTCGTAGCGGTAAATCAAAATTGCTCGAGGCCCTCCGCGATTACGTGGAGGCAAATCTGTCCAATTCGAATGTCATCCATATCAACTACAACCTCGATGAGTTCGAGAACTTGCTCGAGTATCACGCGTTGCTCGCCTATGTAAAAGATCATCGAGTGCCCGGCAAGCAAAACTTCCTGCTTATCGATGAGGTTCAGATGTGCGACGGCTTTGAACGTGCGATCAACAGCCTTCACGCATCCGAGCAGTACGACATCTTCATCACCGGATCGAATGCCTTTTTGCTGTCGAGCGATCTGTCGACGCTCTTTACGGGGCGTACGTTCGAGATCGAGGTTTTCCCATTCTCGTTTGAGGAGTATCGTCTCTATGGCGACGAGGGCGAGGTCGACCGCGACTTCGATGAGTACGCGAGAACCGGCGGTATGTCCGGCTCTTACCCTTATCCACTGCAGGAGCAGCGCTATCAATATCTCTCCAACGTCTTCAAGACGCTCATTGTGAGAGATATCGTGCAGCGGCATAACGTGAGAAACGAATCGGCGCTGCTGCGCATTGCCGATTACATGATGGACAACGTTTCCAACATTACGTCGGCACGCAACATTACTGATGCATTAAATGCGGATGGGCTAAAGATTACGAACAAGACGGTCGGCACGTACATGGGGTACCTGTGCGATGCGTTTGCCTTCTATAAAGTTCGTCGGTACGACATTCGCGGCAAAAAATACCTTAAGAGCGGCGAGAAGTACTATCTGGCGGACCATGCGTTTAAATATGCGCTTCTTGGTACACGTGATATGGATTGGGGACGCGTATACGAGAACATGGTGGCAATCGAGCTGCTGCGTCGCGGATACGAGGTATACGTCGGCGTGCTCTATAAAAAGGAAATAGACTTTGTAGCAATCAAGCGGAGCGAGAAACTCTACATTCAGGTGAGCGACGACATCAGCTCGGATAAGACATTTGAACGCGAGATTTCGCCACTGCTGAGCATTGGCGATGCGTATCCCAAGATGATTCTCGCCCGCACGCATCACGAGGCCACGGATCGCGACGGAGTGCAGATCGTGGACCTGGCGAGGTGGTTGTGCGGCGAGGCGTAGCGGAAAGCCTATTCCTCAAAACTGAAAAATTTTCGATTTTGAGGAATAGGACCAATGCATTGCTTAGTTCGCCGCTCGCGCCCGTGCTCGACTTAAGCCCCTGCTCTATCCCAGCTCCTGCATGCGGCGGTAGATTTCGCAGATGCCCTTGATGGTGAGCTGTCCGTCGACCACGTCGAAGGCATCGGTCGAATCGGCGACGATACCGGCAAGGCCGCCCGTGGCGATAACGGTGGCATCGTCGCGGCCCAGCTCGCGCTTCATGCGCGCGACCAGGCCTTCGGCCATGGCGGCGGCGCCCATCACGGCGCCGACCTTGATGCACTCCTCGGTATCGCGGCCGATGGCGTGCTCCGGCGCCTCGAGCGGAACGCTGGCGAGCTTGGCGGCGCGGGCGGCAAGCGCGTCCATGGAGATGCGGATGCCCGGCGCAATCGCTCCGCCAATGTAATAGCCGTTCTCGTCGATGACGTCGATATTGGTCGCGGTGCCAAAGTCCACCACGATCGCCGGCGTGCCGTAGAAGGTCTCGGCCGCGACGGCGTTGGCAATGCGGTCGGCACCTACGGCCTGGGGGCGTGCCGTACGCAGCTTGGTCACGGCGGCAGTCTGCGGGCCGATGACGATGGCGTTTGCCGCGATGCGGTCGGCCACGGTGTGCCACTCGCGCGAGAGCTGCGGCACCACGCCGGCGAAGGCAATCGCGTCGACCGCGTCGAGCGAGAGGTCGTACATCTTAAAGAAGCCCATCAGGCGCACGTGGATCTCGTCGGCGGTATAGGAGCGGTCAGTGGGCATGCGCCACGACTGCACCAGCTCGTCTCCGTCAAACAGACCCATGGCCGTCTGCGTGTTTCCCATATCGATAGCGAGCAGCATGTCTACTCCCGGTGTTGGCATAAAAGGACGCGCACCATTGTATACGCGCCGTCGACGGCGCTCGGCTGCGATTCGTTTACGATGATAGGGGCTGAGGGGTTTTAAATATGAAGGAATTATGCTCTACGAGATTTTCCTTGCCGTTTACCGAACTCCCACGTAATATTCTTTCTTGCGCACATGAGGCGCCCAGACATTGCGGGGTGGAGCAGTCTGGTAGCTCGCCGGGCTCATAACCCGGAGGTCGTAGGTTCAAATCCTGCCCCCGCGACCAAGAACTTGCAGCTCGCCGGCCTAGCCGGCGAGCTTTTTTGTTATTCCGGGACCGTGTTTTCGGTTCAATTCTCGGCCTCTCAAACAAAATCTCGATCTGTAACATCTAGACCCGATTTGGGCGGCTAGGTGTTACAGATCGAGATATACCGGTGGGCTTGGTCGTGTTTGTCTAAATCTGTAACACGAGGGACGGTTTTTGCCGAGTAACCGTTACAGATTGAGATTTTCTAGCAGGCGGGTTTGGTTTGTCTCGATCTGTAACAGGTAGGGGTCAAAAGTAGGTCTAGATGTTACAGATCTAGATTGTTGAGGATGGGTTGAGAGGAATATCTTGATTTGTAACCGCAAGACCCGGTTTTGTCGCGTAACTGTTACAGATTGAGACAAACCGACGGGCCGCCCCGCCCCATCCACCTGCCGCCACCTGATATTCGCCGATTTCCGTTGTGCCGCTGTGCCCCCATGCCATATCCTCTAGACAACTACGCGGCATCATCGCCGCCGCGCCTACAAGAGAGGAATGTCCATGACCGCACCTGCATCCAAGCTGCTCCAGCCCATTACGGTTGGTCCCCTTGAGCTCAAGAACCGCATTATGTTTCCGCCGCTGACCACCGGCTACGAGGAGCGCGACGGTTCCATCGGCGAGCGCAGCCTGGCTTTTTACGAGCGCTTGGCCCGTGGCGGCGTGAGCTACATCGTCATCGGCGACGTTGCTCCCGTCATGACCGCAAGCCCCACGCCCAAGCTGGCGACCGACGCCCAAATCCCCACGTTTAAGGCCCTGGCCGATGCCGTCCACAAGCACGGCGCCAAGGTCGCGCTGCAGCTGTTCCACCCCGAGTACGACGTGCCCGGTGTCGGCCGCATGGTCATGGGTTCCATGGCCGCCGCCAAGGCCGCGCAGGAGGCCAAGGCCGCCGGCGACGAGGAGGCCTTTGCCGCCAAGATGGCCGAGTCCAACGAGATCCGCAATCAGGCATACGCCAAGCTGCACCACGACATGCAGCACTTTGTGAACGAGGCGAGCGTAGAGCAGCTCACCCAGATCAAGGAGGCCATCGCCGCCTCGGCCGCCCGCGCGCAGCAGGCCGGCATCGACGCCATCGAGGTCCACGGCGACCGCCTGGTGGGTTCGCTGTGCTCGGCCATCCTCAACCAGCGCACCGACGAGTACGGCGGTTCGTTCGAGAACCGCGTTCGCTACGCGCTGGAGGTCGTCGCTGCCATTAAGGAAGCCGCGCCGCAGCTGATGGTGGAGTACAAGCTCCCCGTGATCATGGAGAACCCCGATGGCACGCCGCGCGGCAAGGGTGGCTTGCAGCCCGACGAGGCATGCGAGTTCGCCAAGCTGCTCGAGGGTGCGGGCATCGACATGATCCAGGTCGCACAGGCAAACCACACCGGCAACATGGGCGACACCATTCCGCCCATGGGCGCCATGCCCTACAACTGGACGCTGCCCGTGGCCGAGCGCGTCAAGGCCCTGGTCTCCGTGCCGGTGGCAACCGTCGGCCGCGTGGTCTCGGTCGAGGCCGGCGAGAAGATTCTGGAAGACGGCGCTGCCGACATCATCGCCTACGGCCGCTCGCTCATGTGCGACCCCGACATTGCGCTGAAGGCCGCCACGGGCGAGCCCATCCGCGAGTGCCTCAACTGCAACAAGGGCTGCGTCGACGCGATCCAAAACCGCAAGTACATCTCGTGCGTGCTCAACGCCGAGAACGGTGACGAGGCGACCATCGCCATCAAGCCGGGCGAGGGCGACAAGAAGATCGCCGTGGTGGGCGGCGGTATTGCCGGCCTGGAGGCCGCACGCGTGGCGGCCAAGCGCGGCTACGACGTGACCATCTACGAGGCGAGCGATCATCTGGGCGGCCAGATTGTGCTGGCGGCTGCGCCTCCGCGCAAGGACGAGATCATGCGCTCGGTCGAGTACTACGAGAAGATTCTGCCTGGCCTGGGCGTGAAGGTTGAGCTCAGCCATGCCGCTACCGCTGAGGACCTCAATGCCGCCGACGCCGCGATTGTGGCCGTGGGCGCGCACGACGTGGTCATCCCCGTTCCGGGCGCCGACTCGGAGAAGGTCGTCTCGAGCTGGGACGTGCTGGCCGGCAAGGCGGAGATCAACGGCCGCGTCGCTGTCATTGGCGGTGGCCTGGTGGGCACCGAGACTGCCGAGTATCTGCTGCAGCGCGGCTGCGAGGTGGCGATTGTCGAGATGCTCGACAAGATTGCCGCGGGCGAGTCCGAGACCATTCTGCCGCTGATTATGAGCGACTTTGCAGAGCACAACGTGGAGCAGCACGTGAAGACCCGCCTGACCGCCATTACCGACGAGGGCGTGGAGGCCATTCGCACTACCGAGGACGGCGCCGAGGAGCCGGTAAAGATCGCCTGCGATTACGTGGTGATGGCCGTGGGCTCCAAGGCCAACGCGTTTGACCTGGATGGCGTGACGGTGCCCGTGACCTGCGTGGGAGACTGCTCGGGCGAGCGCACCGCCGACATCGCGAGCGCCATTCGCACGGCATATCACGCGGCCAACGAGCTGTAGTTAACTTCGCGGCCAGGCGGGGCGGTAGCACGGATCCGTCTCGCCCGGCTGTGTCCCGTCGGATGTCAACCGGTGCGGGGCCTGCAAGCGCGCAGGTCTCGCCCTTTTTGTTTTGCTCCGGTGGATGGCAATGCGCGGTAATCATGAGGAGTGAGGACGTCTACTGCCTCGCAGATTACTCAAAATTATTGGGGGAGGGGTTAATAACCATATCCTCTATACCAAAGGACATAAAGAGATGCCAATTTTGTTGACAAGCGAATGACGATTAGCCGTGAGTCAGCTACCAGCGTAAATAATCGATAAAGAAATGTCGTAATTTGGTGCCAAATGCCCAGATAACGCCGCGTCTATTTTAATTAACTGCTTTGAGCAAACAGCAAAATGCTACTAGCTAACAAGCACGTAAGAAAGCAGATTAACGGTTAAGGCTAAGAAGTGGCAGGCATGTCAGAAGCAACAAGGACTCGCGCGCATGCGCCCGAGGTTAGGCAGCGCGCCGTCGAGATCCTCCAAGAGGGGGTCGGTCACCGCGCCCTCGCCGCAAAGCTTGGCATTCCCCAGGCCACGGCTCGTCAGTGGGCCCGCGCATATGCCGTGGGCGGTGCCGACGCCGTGCTCAACGCGGGCGCTCGTCATCACACCTATTCGTACGACGTAAAGCTCGCCGTGGTTAAGGACCGTTTGGAAAACGGCCTGACGGTTCGCGAGGCAATGATCAAGCACAAGATTCCCAGCGAGTCTTCAGCCAAGGCTTGGTGCCGCCAGTATCGCGAGAGCGGTGAGTCCGCGCTGGTCGATAAGCCGCGCGGCCGCAAGCCGCGCGTTAAAAAGGCGGAATAGCGAACGGGATGGTGCGCCCACAGGGGCGCATTTTTCTTGCCGCCCCTCTGCTCCAATGCGGACAGACTCCTTACCCCGTACGCCTAAAACTCCCCAGTTGACCGAAAACCCGCCGCCGCTACTCCTCAATTGAGCTATAACGTTAAACAATTGCAGCGTTTTTGCATGGGGGAGTGATGGTATGACGCTACTGTATTTCCTTACCCTGTTTCCGCTGGTACCGGCGCTGGGCATGCTGCTCGCGCGCGGTGACCGCGCCCGCGATGCGGTGGGGCTCATAGGTTCCGGCATTATTATGGCGGTGACGGTTGTAGTCGCCGTCATGTTTTTTGGCACGGGTCCGCAGAGCTTTGAGGTTGCCCCCGGTACCTCGCATGTGCTCTCGATCACCAGCTCCGTCATCGACGTCATCCTGTGCGCCGTCATCCTATACAACGCGTACAAATATAGGAACGCGCTCACCACGGTGCTCGGCATAGTCCAACTGGTGGGCTCGCTCGCCTTTGCAGCCATGACGCTGCCCGCGACCGAAGCCGTCACCGCAACCCCGCTCTACCTGGACTACATGAGTGTGATCATGGTGCTCGCCGTCGGTATCGTCGGCAGCCTTATCTGCGTGTATGCCCTGGGCTACATGAAGGACTTCCAGGCCCATGACGAGCACGAGGCCGCGCTGCGCGGGCAGACCGCGCCCGACCGTCGCCCGCAGTTCCTGGCGCTCATGTTCCTGTTCCTCTCGGCCATGTTCGTCATCGTGACGAGCGACAACCTTGAGTGGCTGTTCTGCGGCTGGGAAATCACCACCGTGTGCTCGTTCCTCATGATTGGCTACACGCGCACGCCCGAGGCCATCAAAAACGCCTTCACCCAGATCATCCTCAACATGCTGGGCGGCATCGCGTTTTTGGCGGGCCTTATGTTTCTGCACGTCAACGGCATGCCGCTGACCATCTCGGGCATGATCGAGCTTTCCGGCGCCGGTACCGCGCAGTCCGCACTGCTGGTGATGCCGGTCGTCCTGCTATCGCTCGCCGCCCTTACCAAGGCCGCACAGATGCCGTTCCACACTTGGCTGCTGGGCGCCATGGTTGCCCCCACGCCCACGAGCGCCCTGCTGCACTCGTCAACCATGGTCAAAGCCGGCGTGTTCCTGATGGTCAAGCTGAGCCCGCTCTATGCCATCTATCCCGTGACCGGCTTTATGGTCACGAGTGTGGGTGCCATCACGTTTTTGCTCGCTGCCCTCATGGCCATCTCGCAGAGCAACGCCAAGCGTGTGCTCGCGTACTCCACCATTTCCAACTTGGGCCTCATCAGTGCCTGCTTGGGTGTCGGCGCGCCCGAGGCCGTATGGGCGGCCATCTTCCTGATCCTGTTCCACACGGTGGCAAAGTCGTTGCTGTTCCTGTGCGTGGGCACGGCCGAGCATCATATCGGCAGCCGCAATATCGAGGACATGGACGGTATGTTCAGCCGCATGCCGCACCTGACGCGCCTGATGATGCTGGGCATCATGGGCATGTTTGTGGCGCCGTTTGGCATGCTCGTGTCCAAGTGGGGCGCCCTGGTGGCGTTTGCCCAGACCGGCAACGTGCTCATGATCATGGTTCTGGCCTTTGGCTCGGCCGCGACGTTTTACTTCTGGGGCAAGTGGCTTGCCAAGCTTTCGGGCGTCGACCCCACGGCTCAAAACGTTGAGGTCAATGTCCATAAGACCGAATGGATGGCCCTCAACACCATCGCCGCGCTGCTGATTCTGTGCTGCGTGGCGTTCCCGGTTATCTCGAGCGGTCTGGTGTCGCCTTACTTGGCCATGGTGTTTGGCCGCGTGCCGTACGTTATCGGCAAGGACGCCATGTATCTGATGGTGGTTATCGTGGCGTTTATCGCCGTGGTGCTGCTGACTTCATTCCGCGTGAGCAATAAGCCGCACGTCAACGTGTACCTTTCGGGCGTGGGAACCGATAAATATCGCCATTTCCGCGGCTCGATGGGACACGAGGTAAAGGCTGAAAAGCGCAATTGGTACTCGGAGGACGCCCTTGGCGAGAAGCGTATTGGTCCCGCGGGTAGCGTCGTGTGCTGCAGTATTATCTTGTTTGCGCTGCTGTGTTGCGCGTGGATTGGGCCCGAGCGGCTTGCCATGAGTGCGCCCTCGGTGCTGCGCGGCAAGTATTTTGAAGGCTCGGGCGTCGTGGGCATATTTATTGGTACCGTGGTGTTTGCCCTGCTGGCGCCTTTGGTTGGTGGCCTGATCGACGGCGTTGACCGCAAACTTTCGGCCCGTATGCAGGGCCGCGTGGGCCCGCGCCTGCTCCAGCCTTTCTACGACGTTGCCAAGCTGCTGCGCAAAGCCCCTGCCAGCGTAAACACCATGGACGATACCTATATGGCGTGCGCGCTCATCTTTACCGTCGTGGGCGGCGGCATCTTTGTGTCGGGCTCTAACACGCTACTGTGCGCTTTTATGGTGACGCTCGCCGCGATCTTTGTGGTGTTGGCGTCCGCCTCGACGCAAAGCCCGTTTGCCCAGGTTGGCGCCGATCGTGAGTTACTGCAGGTTATGAGTTACGAGCCCGCCGTTTTGCTGATGAGCGTGGGCCTGTACCTTGCCACCGACAGCTTTGATTCCATCGCCGTGACGGGGCAGTCGGCCCCCATCATCGTGTACAGCGCGCCCATTTTCCTTGCGCTGCTCGCGGTGCTCACCATCAAGCTGCGCAAGTCGCCGTTTGACCTTTCGTACTCGCATCATGCGCATCAGGAGATCGTCCAGGGCGTCGCCACCGAGATGAGCGGCGGCACGCTGGCCAAGATGACCCTTATGCACTGGTGCGAGACCGTGCTGTTTTTGATGTGGGTGGGCATGTTCTTTGTCTGGGACAACCCCGTGAGCTGGGTTGTAGCCCTGGTCGTGATGGTCGCGACGTATTTTGTCGAGGTCCTGATCGACAACACCTTCGCACGCAGCACCTGGCGCAGCTGCTTTAGGCTCGGATGGGGCGTGGCGCTGGTGTTTGGCCTGCTCAACCTTATGCCCATACTCGTCGATGTGTTTATTTAGGAGGCAGCATCCATGGATCATAAAATGTCGCGCTCGCCGTGGGTTATTCATTACGACGGCTCGAGTTGCAACGGATGCGATATCGAGGTGCTGGCCTCGCTCACGCCGCTGTTCGATGCGGAGCGCTTTGGCGTGGTCAACACTGGCAACCCCAAGCATGCGGATATCTTTTTGGTGACGGGGTCGGTCAATGCCCAGAACCTGCCCGTCGTGCGCCAGATCTACAACCAGATGCTCGAGCCCAAGTGCGTGGTGGCCTGCGGCATCTGTGCGTGTTCGGGCGGCGTGTTCCGCGATGCCTATAACGTGATCGGCGGCGTGGACCGCGCGATTCCCGTGGACGTGTACGCGCCCGGGTGCGCCATTCGCCCCGAGACGGTGATCGACGCCATTGTGGAGGCGTGCGGCATTCTGGACCAGAAGGAGGCCGTGATGCGCGCTGGCGGTGACCCGCTTACCGTGGGCGGCGCCGCTACCTGGGATGGTGGCGTTGAGCTAGGCGAGGACGGGTTTGTGGCCGCGGCTGGGGCCGGCGACGCGCCCGCTGCTGGCGACGCACCTGCTGGGATGCCCGCAGCTGCAAAGGAGGCCGAGTAATGCAGAAGGCTATCTATACCACCGTCGGGATCGACGAGCTCCTGTCGCATGTCCAGGCGCTCAAGGGCGTCGGCGCGCGCTTTGTGCAAATGCACGCCGAGCGCAACGTCGACGACGGCTCGTACCGCCTGGTCTATACGTTTATCAACGTTCGTGCTGCTCAGGAGCGGATCGTTCAGGACGGCAGCTATGCGATCGAGAACCTGGTGGTCGAGGGTATCGACCAGTACCAGGAGATTCCGTCCATCAGCTCGTACTATCCGGCGGTATTCCCGTTTGAAAACGAGGCGCACGACCTGTTTGGTCTTGCCATCACCGACATGCAGATCGACTTTAAGGGCTTTTTCTACCAGGTCTCGACTGCCGAACCCATGAGCGTTATCACGCCCGAGGTGAAGGCCGCGCGCGAGAAGGCCATGAAGGTGCGTGCCGCCGCCGAGGCCAAGGCGCGCAAGGCCGCTGCCGAGAAGTCCGCCGCGGCTGCGGCTGCTGCAGGGGAGAGCGCTGCGAGTGCCGGCGACGCCGCGGGCGCCGCTGCTCAGCCCGCTGCGGCTGCCGGCTCCGATACTCAGCATGACGATGCCGCTGCCAAGGCCGCGCTCAAGGCTGCCGAGATGGAGGCAAAGCTCGCCGCCATGGATCCCGAGAAAGCGGCCAAGGTCCGCGCGGCGCTTGCCGCCAAGGCCGCCCGCGACAAGCAGAAAAAGGAGGCGTAAGGTCCATGGCACATCGCTCCGTTATTCCGTTTGGCCCGCAGCACCCGGTGCTGCCCGAGCCGCTTCATCTGGATCTGGTGATCGAGGACGACCGCGTCATCGAGGCAATTCCGCAGATCGGCTTTGTGCACCGCGGACTCGAGAAGCTCACCGAAAAGCGTGATATGCACCAGTTTGGCTACATCGCCGAGCGCATCTGCGGCATTTGCGCCGTGGGCCACAGCTGCGGCTATGCCAGTGCCTGCGAGCGCATGCTCGACATCGAGGTGCCCGGCCGCGTGCAGTATATCCGCACCGTTTTGCACGAGCTTTCGCGCATCCACTCGCATCTGCTGTGGCTGGGCCTGCTCGCCGACGCCTTTGGCTTTGAGGCGCTGTTCTATCGGTCATGGACCCTGCGCGAGCAGATTCTCAAGATCTTTGAGAGCACTTGCGGCGGGCGCGTGATTCTGTCGATTAACGAGATCGGCGGCCTTAAACACGACATTGAGGACTCCGAGCTGGAGGGCATTGTCCAGACGCTCGACGCCATGCGCCCCGACTACGAGGCCCTGGTGCATACGTTTTTGGACGACAACAGCTGCGGCGAGCGCCTGCATGGCGTGGGCGTGATCAGCAAGAAAGACGCGCTGGAGCTTTCGATGGTCGGTCCGTTCGGTCGCGCCTCGGGCGTGGACTACGACGTGCGCATGTTTGGCGACGGCGCCTATGCGGACTTGGCCGCGTTTGAGCCGATTGTCGCCACCGACGGCGACTGCTATGCCCGCTGCCAGGTGCGTTGCGCCGAGGTTACGCAGGCCATGGACATTATCAAGGAGCTTATCGGCAAGATTCCGCACGACGGTATCGGCGGGCGTACCAAGCTCACGCCGGCCGACGGCGCGCGCGGCGAGGTTGTGATTGAGCAGCCGCGCGGCGAGGCGTACTACTATGTGCGCGGCAACGGCACCAAGAATCTGGACCGTTTTCGCGTGCGCACGCCGACGTCGCAGAACCTGGCGGGTCTGACACATGCGCTGCAGGGTGTGCTCCTTGCCAACGTGCCCATGATTATCCTGACCATTGACCCCTGCATTAGCTGCACGGAAAGGTAGGCGCGGCATGAGTTTACTGACATTTGCCAAGACGGCCTTGGGTTCTATGGTCAAGCAGCCGGTAACGGTGTGCTATCCGCAGGAGAAGCTCGCGGCACCCGAGCGTCTGCGCGGACATATCGTCAACGACATGGACGTGTGCATCTGCTGCGGCATGTGCGCGCGCCGTTGCCCGGCGGGCGCACTCTCGGTCGATCGCAAGGGCGGTACCTGGTCGATCGATCCGTACGCTTGCGTGGTGTGCGGCGAGTGCATCGAGAGCTGCCCCAAACACTGCCTGACTATGGACACCGCCCGCACCCCAGTCGCGGCGGACAAGACTCCCACGGTAGAAACCAAGCCGGAGTAGCGCGAAGACGGGGCCGGTGGGGCAAAAATGCCCCACCTGCCCCGCGCTTAAACGCGCGGTTGTGCCGTCGCGAACAAAACTATGCCGGATTACGGGGCTGGATAGCGAATCTCCGACCATACAGAAAATCGCAAAAACAAAACCGCAGGTAGACTGCTTGCCGTTTTTCAAAAAAAGGCTGTATGGATGAGGACTCCGACTTTAGCCCCGTAATCCGGCATAGTTTTGAAATAGCACCATATCCGTAGCAGCCCTTGATCTCCCGTGGACAGAGGGAAACGGATCATTTTTGCCTTGTGAGGGCTGCCGCGTGACCCGTCTGCCACGAAATAGGCCCATCTACTACGTTTGGGTGGCTACCCTCAACCACGGCGAAAAACGCGAAAAGAAAACCGCAGGTAGAACGCCTGCGATTTTGCATGAAACGCGATTGTGGTCGGGGGTACCGGACTAAACGTAGTAGATAGGCTCATTTCGTGGCGAGCGCCGTCGACTGCTCCCTCGGGGATGGAGGAAAACGGGCCCTTTTGCCCCGTCCATCTTGAGTCGCACCCGTTTTCCTGCGAAAACGCCGTGTCTCAACTTTGGTGAGACATTTGTCTCACGCCAAAAACCGAATCTGGAACATGTGTCACCTGCCCAAATTGTGTCTCATTTCGTAACTTTAGGCTGTTGCAAGGTCTGAGACCGCGAGAAGGGAGACGCGATGAGTAAGTACACGAGGGGTCTCTTGGCGGTGATACTGGCCGTGGTGCTGGTGTTGCCGGCTGCAGCATTTGCCATGCTGCCCGAGGCCAACGCCAGGTCCAGCACCGGAATGGACGGACCGACGGTGAGCGGAAAGATAGTCGACCCTGACACCACCGGCCGCTGGCAGTACTGGGCGTCGGGCGGCGAGCAGGACCTGACGACACGTTATGTAGGCCGAATCTGGACGGACAAGACGGTCGAGCCAGCGCAGGACGAAAAGTCCGACTTTGTGACGACGCTCTCCACGATGTCTTCGACTTCTGACACAACGTCGCTGGTCACTAAACCGCTCGATATCGTGATGGTGCTTGATGCCTCCGGGTCGATGGATAATGACATGGGTGACAGCGATTCGACCAAACGCATCGACGCACTCAAGGCAGCTGCCAGTTCCTTTATCGACACCATCGCCGAGCAAAACAAGAGCATTAAAGATACGAATAAGCGGCATCAGGTTGCCATCGTTAAGTTTTCGGGTGCAAAGAAAAACGAGATCGGCAACGATACGTATCGCGATCGTCAGGGATACACGCACAACTACTCGCAGACCATGAAGAGCCTGACGCCGTGTGTTGATAGCGCTGCGACGGAACTTAAGAATACGGTCGGCTACATCGAACCTGCCGGTGCCACGCGGGCTGATTACGGCCTTGAACTTGCTTGCGACATGTCGGGCCGCGAGGATGCCCAGAAGGTAGTTGTGTTCTTTACGGACGGCACGCCCACAGACGTCAGGAACTTTAACCCTACGGTTGCCAATAATGCCATAGTCGCCGCCAAGAAAATGAAGGGGAAAGGCGCTACGGTCTACACCATCGGCATCTTTGATGATGCGAATCCCGCTGACGAGCCTACGAACTACTGGACGAGCGACGAAAACAAGTTCATGCACGCCGTGTCGAGCAACTATCCAAACGCCACGTCCTACACAACCAATGAGCTTGGTAAGCGCACCGAGAATTCCGATTTCTACAAGGCTGCGTCGAATGCCGATGAGCTCAAGAAGGTGTTTGATGATATCTCGAGCTCTATCACCTCGGGCAAGGGCTCTCCCACTCAGATCGAGGATGGTTACGACGAGAGCAAGTCCGGCTACATCACCTTCAGTGATGAGCTGGGCGACTTTATGCAGGTCGATACGTTTGTCAGCGCTCAGATTAATGGCGTCCCCTTTGATGAAGTGACCAAGACAACCAAGGGCAATACGGACACGTACGAGTTTTCGGGCGTGGCCAAGGACCTGGTCATCACCGTCGAGCGCTCTGCCAATGCGCAGCAGGGCGATATCGTGACGGTTAAGATCCCCGCATCGCTGATTCCGCTGATCCGCTATCACGTGGACATGGAAAACGGGATCTTTGAGCGCACGTCGCTCAATGACATCAAGCCTATTCAGATTAAATACACCTCGAGCGTCAAGGACGAAGCACGCAACAACCTGTTTACGCCCGATAAGGTGCTCAAGAAGTATATCGATGACCACAAGGACGCCGACAACCAGACGGTCTACTTCCTGGCCAACAAGTGGTCGGGCGGCGAGCTGGGCGATGTTGTCGCCGAGTTTGAGCCCGCCGATACCAACAGCTACTATTACTTCCAAAAAATCACGCCTATCTACACGGACAAGGAATGCACCCAGCGCGCGACGGTAAAGCCGCAGGGCAACGACGTCTATTACTACAAGGACGAGTTTGTGGCGATGGGCGCAAACGGCAAGCCGAAGGACGACTATGCCGTTGTGGAGTTTGAGGGGCACGAGATCGCCAGCTACGACGGCGCTCTGGTCAAAGATGACGGCTATTGGTCCTTTAATAAGGGAACCGCGCGCTTGGCCTATATCGACCAGCTGCATACCACCAAGGACGATGTGGAGGTGAATGGTAACAAGACCGAGACCGCGCGCGACGTGCTTAACCCCAGGTGGAATGACCTTTCCTCCGTTGCGACTTCCACGCACGTGCATTCGCACCTGGGCAACAACGGCAAGATTATCTTTAGCCTTGCAACCAAGCCGACAACGGTGGATACCAAGACTGACTTTGGTCTGACCAAGGTGCTCGAGGGCCGCAAGTGGGCGGATACGGATGCGTTTGAGTTTGAGCTCTCCGCGACGTCCGACAACAATGCCCCGATGCCCGACCCCGCGACCGTAACTGTGACCAATGCCGATCTCGACAAGGGCAAGGCAGCCATTAACTTTGGCAAGATTACTTATGCCGAGCCGGGCGAGTACACCTATGAGGTCCGCGAGGTCAAGGGCGACGCCGGTGGCATTACCTACAGCAAGAACGTTGCCACGTTCAAGGTGGCTGTGACGGTTAACGCCAAGGGTGAGCTTAAGGCCGACGTTGAAAAGACCTCGGGTGAGACTAAGTTCACGAACATCTATAGCGCCAAGACGGAAACCCCGCTGACTCTTGAGGCTACCAAGACGCTCACGGGGCGCCTGATGGCCGATGACGAATTTAAGTTTGCGCTGAGCTATGCGGGGCACGACGAGGTTCTGCTGGATGCAACCAACAAGGGTGGCAAGGTTGAGTTCGGTCCGCTGACGTACACGACCGAGTCGCTTGCCAAGCTGGTCGAGGAAGACAAGGCGTCGTTTGACGCTAGCTCAGACAAGCCCACGTGGACCATTCGCTACATTGCTGCCGAGCAGACCGGCGAGCTGCCTGCGGGCGTGAGCACTACCACGGCGGCAATTGACGCATATGTGACCGTTGTCGACAACGGCGATGGTACCCTGACGGCGACGGCTGTCTACGGCGATGCCGGCAACGAGTTTGTGAACGCCTACACTGCCGCGCCTGTCGAGGTATCGCTTGTGGGCAAGAAGAATCTGCAGGTTCCTGATGGCCTGACCCCGGCTGACATTGCCGGCAAGTTCACCTTTACCGTGACCGGTGAAGAGGGCGCACCCATGCCCACGAACGCGAGCGCGACCAATGATGCCAAGGGCAAGGTCGACTTTGGCAAGATTACCTTTACGCTCGACGACCTTAACAAGGCTCTGGGCGAGAAGCCCGAGAAGCGCGAGCACACCTTTACCTACACCGTGACTGAGTCCGGCGAGGTCGCTGGCGTGACCAACGACGCCAACGCCACGCGCAAGGTTTCCTACACCGTGACCGATGACGGCAAGGGTAATTTGAGCGTATCCCACAAGCCAGACGGCGATGTGGCATTTACGTTCACCAATGCCTATAACGTGAAGCCTGTCGAGGATCGGATTACCGCGACCAAGGTCCTGACCGGCCGCGACATGGCTGAGGGCGAGTTCTCCTTCGAGCTCGTCGAGGGCGAGGGCAAGGACGTCAAGGTCGTTGCCACCGGCAAGAACGCCGCCGATGGCAAGATCACGATGAGCCCCATCGAGTACACCAAGGCCGGAACGCACGCCTATACGCTGCGCGAGGTCAAGGGCGGAACCACCAGCAAGGGCATCACCTACAGTGACGCCAAGTACACCATCGAGACCACCATCACGGACAACGGCGACGGTACGCTCAGCGCCACGCATGTTCTGAAGGACGTCAAGGTTGCCGAGTTCAAGAACTCCTACAACGTGACCCCCAAGAGCTCCAGCGTCACCGACCTGATCACCGCGGACAAGGTCCTGGACGGGCGCGACCTCAAGGCTGGCGATTTCCGTTTCGAGCTCGTCGAGGGCAATAACGTGGTCGCCACCGGTACCAACAATGCCGACGGCAAGATCGTAATGGATCCCGTCACCTACACTGCGGCTGGCGAGCACACCTACATACTGCGCGAGACCAAGGCCGGCACCACCGAAAACGGCATTACTTACAGCACCGCTGAGTACACTATTGTGACCACCGTCAAGGATAACAACGATGGCACCCTCAGCGTGGAGCACAAGCTGCAGAATGTTGACAAGGCGACCTTCGAGAACGCCTACACCGTAACCCCCAAGAGCTTCAGTGTTACTGATCAGATCACGGCGACCAAGGTCCTGACCGGGCGCGATCTCAAGGAAGGCGAGTTCTCCTTCGAGCTCGTCGAGGGCAACGATGTTGTCGCCACCGGCAAGAATGACGACCGCGGCAAGATCAAGATGAGCCCCATCGAGTACACCGCTGCCGGCAAGCATACCTACACGCTGTGCGAGGTCCCGGGCGACGCCAACAACGGCATCACCTACGACGGCAAGACCTACACCATTGAGACGACCATCACCGACAAGGGCGACGGCACGCTCGAGGCGAAGCATGTCCTGAATGGAGCCGACGAGGCGAAGTTCAACAACAGCTACAAGCCGAATCCTGACGAGTTCAGCGTCACCGACCAGATCACCGCGAATAAGGTCCTGACCGGACGCGAGCTTGCTGCCGGCGAGTTCTCCTTCGAGCTCGTCGAGGGCGACAAGGTCGTCGCCACCGGCACCAACGACGCCAGCGGCAACATCACGATGGGCGCCGTGAAGTACGCCAAGCCCGGCAAGTACCCCTACACGCTGCGCGAGGTCAACGGCGGAACCACCAGCAAGGGCATCACGTACAGCGACGCCAAGTACACCATCGAGACCACCATTACCGACAACGGTGACGGTACCCTCAGCGCTACGCACGAGCTGAAGAGCGCCACGCCTGCGACCTTCGAGAACACTTACAGCGTGACCCCGACCGATGCAGACCTCGACTTTGACCTGAGCAAGGTCATCAGCGGCCGCGACTGGACGGATGGGGACGAGTTCAGCTTTACCATCACCGCCCCCGAAGACGCCCCACTGCCCGATCCCGCAACCGTAACCGTGAGCAAGAAGGACGCGAAGGACGGCATTGCCGCCATCAAGTTCGGCAAGATTCACTACGCTGCCGCCGGAACCTATAAGTACGAGATTCGCGAGAACGCGGGCAGCACGGTCGGCGTGACGTATGACGCGCATGTCGCAACCGCCGAAGTGACCGTGACCGAGAACGGCGATGGCAGCCTGACCGCCAACGTCACCAAGAAGGAAAACGGACGCTTTACCAACACGTACCGCACTGAGCTTAACTACACCGCTGCCGGCGGTCTGTGGCTCAGCAAGTATCTGGATGGCCGCCCCATGACCGAGGGTCAGTTCACCTTTACCGTGACACCTGCTGACGACGCTTCGGCTCGCGCGCTCGGTCTGCTGCCCGGGGCTAATAGCTTCAAGTCCCCCGCAGCGGCAGAGGCAACGGTCGGACTGATCGACATTCTGGCTGGTCATGAGGTTATATTTACGCAGGCTGACGCCGGCAAGACCTTTACGTACACCGTGGCCGAGAAGAACGACGGCCAGCCCGGTTACACCTACGACGACGCCGTGCGTACGGTGACGATCGCCATCGCCGACGACACCGCCGGCACGCTCACTGCTACGACGACCGTTTCCGGCGGTCCCGAGGGCACGCATGAGACGGTCCACAAGAGTGGCGAGAACAAGGTCGAGAAGGCCCTGGTGCCGTTCCACAACAGTTACAGCGCTACGACCAACACGCCTGGCGGCACCGCCGCTCAGGTCGTTGCCACCAAGACTCTGACCGGCCGCCCGATGGCCGACGGCGAGTTCTGGTTCGGCATCGCCTATCAGGGTGAGCTTGTGGCATACGAAAACCTCAAGCCCAATATCGGCGGGCACGTGAGCTTTGATACGCTGCACTACGACACTAAGATGCTTGCTAATCTTGAGGCTGCTGGGCTTGCTTATCGTACCGATAAGGACGGTAAGCTTGCCTGGACCATTAACTACACGGCCTACGAAGATTTATTCGGGCTGCCGAATGGCGTTTCCGCTACAACGTGGAGCTTTGGCTTTAAGGTTATCGTCGTCGACAACGGTGACGGTACCCTGACGGCAACGGTCGACTACGGCGGCGTCGAGCCCTTGTTCGAGAACGTCTACGGCGCCGAAGCCGTCGATGCCGCGCTCACCGGCACTAAGAAGCTCCAAGCTGCCGAGGGCCTGACCCCGGCTGACATCACGGGCAAGTTCACCTTTACCGTGACCGCCGACGAGGCTGGTGCCCCGATGCCCGAGCGCACGACCACAGCCAACGACGCGGCTGGCAACGTGGACTTTGGCAAGATCCACTTTACGCTCGAGGACCTCAACCGCGCTCTGGGCGTGACGGACGATGCGACCGATAAGGCCGAGGCAGACGAAGCTGACGAAGCCGAGGCCGACGAGGCAGAGGCCGACGAGGCAGAGGCTGAAGAGGCCGACACCGATGCCAACGCCGACGAGCCCAGCGACGAGCCCGAGCCCGCAGCCCCCACCGCTCCGCGCTCGCACACCTTTACTTACACGGTGACCGAGTCCGGTAGTGCCCCTGGCGTGACCAATGACACCAACGCCACGCGCAAGGTTTCCTACACCGTGTCTGACGACGGTGCCGGGCATCTGAGCGTCAAGCGCGAAGGCGACGACGGTGCTGCCTTCACGTTTACCAACACCTACGGCGTGGCACCTACCGATTCATCCGTGACCGATCAGGTCAAGACAGTCAAGCGCCTGACTGGACGCGACCTTGCAGCAGGTGAGTTCACGTTTGAGCTGCTCGAGGACGACGTGGTTGTCGCTAACGGCACCAACGACGCTAACGGCACCGTGACGCTGAGCCCGATTCGCTACGAGGCACCCGGCACGCACACGTACACGCTGCGCGAGGCTTGCCCCAACGCGCTCGGCCTGTACAAGGGCGTCACCTATGACGGCACGACCTACACCGTCGTGACCACCGTCTCCGACAACGGCGACGGCACGCTGACCGCGACGCACAAGCTCGAGGGAACCACCGAGTCGGCTGGCTTTACCAACAAGTATCACGCCATGCCCACGCAGGTTTCCATCGGCGCCATCAAGGTGCTCGAGGGACACGAGCTCAAGAAGGATGAGTTTAGCTTTAAGCTCGTTGGCGAGGACATCGAGTCCACCGTCACCAACGATGCCGACGGCAAGATCAACTTCGACAAGTTCGAGTACGACGAGCCTGGTACGTACGTCTACACCATCAGCGAGGTCAAGGGCGACGAGGCCGGTATGACCTACGACAAGTCCGTCTTTACCGCGACCGTCAACGTGGTCGACGACGGCGAGGGCAACCTCAAGGCGAATGTCGCCTTTGCCAAGGGCGACAAGAGCGTCGAGGGTATCGTGTTCAACAACGCGTACAAGAAGCCCGAGACGCCCGTGCCGACGCCCGATCCCGGCACGCCCAAGACCGTGACGAACATCGTCAAGACGGTCAAGGGTTTCCTGCCCACCACGGGTGACCAGCAGGCAGCCGCACTGCTCATGGCATTCGTCATCGCCATGGCCGGCGTCGGAGCCCTGGTCTGGGGTATCCGTAAGCGCTAGGCACGCTGGTAGTGCCCGGGGCCAAAAGGCCCCGGGCGGCCGGCGGGGAGCCAGAACATAGCCCCACCCCCAGCCCCAGCCGCCACGGAGGTATCTCCCTCCTCCGTGGCGGCGCTTTTGTGCGTTGGGGAGGAGGGCGCGCCACGAAAACAGCCCATCTACTACGTTTAATCCCTTACCCCCAACCATGCCGAAAAGCGCGAAAACAAAACCGCAGGTAGAACGCCTGCGGTTTTTCATGAAAAGCGGGTATGGTCGGGGGTATCGGGTCAAACGTAGTAGATGGGCCGATTTCGTGGCGGGCACCGTCAAATGATCCCCCGGGGACTGAGGGAAACGGGTCATCTTGGTTTCACGAGGCTTGCGGAGGCGCTCGTACAGGGCCGTCCGAAAAAACTATGCCGGTTTACGGGGCCGGATTCCGAATCCCCAACCATGCCGATATCTGTGGAAATAAAACCGCAGGTAGACGAGCTGTCATTTTGCAGAAAACGCGGGTATGGATGGGGGTCCTGAGTTTAGCCCCGTAAACCGGCATACTTTTGAAATGGCATTAAATCGGTAGCATCCATTTTGCTATGCCGGAGCGGTTGGCCGTTGGGTAATTACCCTCGCAGATAGGCGATGGCGATTTGGGTGCGGTTACGTAGCCCCATTTTGGCTAGGATTGAGCTGATGTGGTTGCGCACCGTGCCTTCTCCCATATAAGCCGTGGCGGCAATCTCCTTGTTGTCGAGGCCGCGGGCGATGAGCTCTGCGACTTCGAACTCGCGGTCGGTCAGGCTGACAAAGGCCGCGGGCCGGCGGGTCGCGCCGGCCTCGACGTCCGCCCCATCAAAGTTGATATCTTCGATCGCCTTGCCCTCGAGCACGCGTTTGCCGTCCATGACCTGCGCCAACGCCGGCGGAATGGCAGCGACATCGGTCTTGATCAGGTAGCCGCGGGCGCCCAGCTTGAGCGCCGACACAATGCACTCGTCATCCGAGAACGTCGTCAGAAACACCACGCGCGCCGCAGGGTCGTGCTCAAGGATCTCGCGCGCGGCCGAAAGGCCGTCGCGTCCCGGCATCTGGATGTCGAGCAGCGCAATATCGGGTGCGTGCTCGGCGTAGAGCGCCACCGCATCGTTGCCGTTGGCACCGGTGCCCACCACTTCGATCTGCGGCTGGGCGCCCAAGATAATCTTGAGCGAATCGACCACCAAGCGGTCGTCGTCGACAACGATGAGCCTCATCGGCCCTCATCTCCTTGCTGTTTGGGAACGGTGGCAAACACACGCCAGCCGCCGGCGCCGGCACGCGGGCCGGCGGTGAAGGTGCCGCCAAGCGCCTCGATGCGCTCGCGCATGGAGGCGAGCCCCATGCCCTCCGCGGTGCCGCGGCCGCTTGCTTGGACCTCACCCACGCCATCGTCGGTAACAATGAGCTGGTAAAACGACGGATGCTCCATGCACCGTACGGTGACGGTCTGGGCGCAAGCGTGGCGCATGGTATTGGAGAGCGCTTCGCGCAGGACCGCTGCAAAGCAGTTAGCGACGTTTGCGGGCGCATGTTCGGCCATAACTTCAAGCTCAATCTGCGGGCCGCCGTCCGAGCGTGTGCCTTCGACAATGCGTTCGAGCTGCACGGAAAGGTCGACGGCGTTGTCGTTGAGCGCGTGGACGCTGGTGCGCACAAGCTGGAGCGCCTCGTCAACCGTGCGTTTAACGTCGGCGAAATCGGCGGCGACGCCAGGCTCGTCGGCGTGGACCACGCGTAGGGCTTCGGCCTGCAGTGAGGCGCGCGTGAGCTGGTGCCCGACGTTATCGTGGATCTCGCGCGCGATGCGGGCGCGTTCGGCGAGCGTCGCGAGCTCGACTTCGTAGTCCTGGCGATCGGCAAGATCGCGGTTGCGCGCTTCGAGCGCGAGGGCTCGTTCCTGCAGCTCGTCGCGGGTGCGGCGCATGCGCTGCTGCTCGCGCTCCAACTGGGCGGTACGTAGCGATAGCAGGGTGGCGGCAACCGAAAGGATGGCGGTCAGCAGGAGCGTTCGGGCGGCGAGCGCGTCGGTGCGAAGGTCCGCGATAAGCGCGCAGACAAACACTGCGCCAATCGCCAGCGCGGGCCAGATGCGTTCACGGCGCACGCGCCGCGCGATGTCATAGAAGGCGAGGGGCGCAAACGGCACAAACAGCGGTACGAAGACGGCCGCGATGATGTAAGCGCAGCTCGCGGCCTCGCTCGCGCGCCGGGTGCGTTTCCCCTGTGTGACCTCGGCCAGCGAGGTGGCAATAATGCCAAGGCAAAACGCCACAACCAGACGAGCGTCCACGGCAAGGCCCATGGCGGCCGCAATACAGCACGCCAGCACGATCGATTTGTCGAAAAGCCTGTTCATACGGGTATTGTACGCGATGCCGCGCGTGGTGGAGGGACCGCCTGCGCAACCGTGACATTCCTCCCACGCGGCAAAGCGGGGACGTCGGCAGGCCGCACGGCCAAGTTCCGCACTCGTGACAAAGCTCACTGGTGCGCGCCGTCCGCTCCTGCGATGATGCAATCGTACCGGGCCGCAATCAACAGAAGGGCCGCCTCATGACAGATATTGTCCACGTCGAAAACCTCGTCAAGCGCTACGACGACCTTATCGCGCTCGACCACTTTAACCTGAGCATCGCCCCCGGCGAGATCTTTGGCCTGCTGGGCCCCAACGGCTCGGGCAAGACCACGTCCATCAACTGCATCCTGCAGCTGCTCGCCTACGACAAGGGCACCATCGAGCTGTTCGGCGAGCCCATGACGCCCGCCCGCTACGACCTCAAGCGCCGCATCGGTGTGGTGCCGCAGCAGGTGGCAGTGTTCGACGAACTCACCGTGCGCGAGAATATCGACTATTTCTGCAGTCTCTACGTCAACGACCGCAAGCGCCGCCGCGCGCTGGTGGACGCGGCCATCGACTTTGTGGGCTTGGGCGACTTTACCAAGTTTCGCCCCGGCAAGCTCTCGGGCGGCCTGGCGCGTCGCCTCAACATTGCCTGCGGCATCGCGCACAAGCCCGAGCTCATCTTCTTTGACGAGCCCACGGTGGCGGTCGACCCACAGAGCCGCAACGCCATCCTGGAGGGCATCTGCCGCTTGCGCGACGAGGGCGCCACAGTGGTGTATACCAGCCATTACATGGAGGAAGTCGAGCAAATCTGCAGCCGCATCATGATCATGGACGGCGGGCGCGTGCTGGCGCAGGGCACCAACGACGAGCTCAAGCGCATGATTCAGATGGGCGAGCGCGTGACTGTCGAGGTTGGCGCCGTAGAGACCGCCACGGTCGAGCGGCTGCGCGCCCTCGAGCACGTGCTTTCGGTTGAGCTGTCCGGCGGCGAGATCGTCTGCACCTGCGAAGCGAGCCCGCACAATTTGGTCGACATCCTCGACACGCTGCGCGCCGCCGATGTGGCGCTCGGCCGCGTGTGGAGCGAGCCACCGACCCTCAACGACGTGTTCCTCGAGATCACCGGCCGCGAGCTGCGCGACTAGGGGGCAGTCATGTTCAACACCATCATCACTACGGTCAAGACGCTGCTGCGCCGGCCGAGCACGTGGGTCTGGGGCGCCCTCTTTCCCATCGCGCTTTCCACGATGTTCATGTTTATGTTTGCGAACCTGAGCTCTGACGGCACGGTCGACCCGGTGCCGGTGGCCGTCGTGGCGAATGAGGCCTGGGACGCCTCGACCTTTAAGGACGTGACGGCTTCGCTTGCCAAGGAAGGCGACGATCAGCTACTTGAGATCCACGAGTACGAAGACTTGGCTGCCGCGCGCAAAGCATTCAAGGCCGGCGAGGTCTCGGGCATCTATACGGTCGACGCTGCGGGCACGCCCAAGCTCACGCTGCTATCGAGTTACGACGGCTCGCGTGCCTCGTCCGTGCTCACCGACCGCAGCATTCTGGAGACGGTGGCAAGCTCGTATACGCAAAATGCCGAGCTCATGTTCCAGATTGCCCAGGACAACCCGGTGGCGCTCGCCGACCCGGAGGCGGTTGCGCGCGCCCTGTCGCTCGAGGGCGGCACCCGCCGCGTGAGCCTTACGCGCACCACGCCCGATGGCACAGTCATCTACTATTACGCGCTCTTTGGCCTGGTGGCGATGATGTCTGCCGAGTTTGCCGCCTTGAGCGTCGTCGATCTGCAGCCCAATCTGTCGGGCCTCGGCGCACGTCGCTGCGTGGGCGGTCTTTCCAAGACGGCGTCGCTGGCTGGCATCTTTGTGGGCTCGTGGCTGGTCTCCTTTGCCTCGATGGCGATTGCGATCGGCTACGTGCGCCTGGTCGTGGGCATCGACTTTGGCGGGCGCGAGGGACTGTGTTTGGTGGGCGCCGCCGCTTCCGCGCTTGCCGCCACGGGCTTGGGGCTCTTTGTGGGCACGCTTCCCGTTAAGGGCGGCAAGGCGTCCAAGTCGGGCATCCTCACGGGCTTTGCCACCACGTGCGCCCTGTTCGCCGGCCTCTACGGCGAGCCGGCGATGGCGCTTGCCGACGATGTTGCCCGCGCCTGCCCGGCCGAGTGCTGGTTCAACCCCGTCAAGCTCATCTGCGACATGTTCAACCGCCTGTATTTCTTTGAGGACCTGGGCCCCTTTGCCGTTCGCGCCGGCGCGCTGGTCCTTATGGCGCTGCTGTTCGTTGCCGCCGCCACGCTGATCTTTGGAAGGAGCCGCTATGAGCACCTTTAAGACTGCGCTTCGCATGGCGCTCGCGCACCCGCTCTATCTGCTCATCTACACGGTGTTCATTTCTCTGCTGGGTGTGTTTATCGCGGCATCGGTGAGCTGGAACTCGTCGCAGCTCACCGAGTATAAGCCCTACGATGCCAACGTGATCGTGGTCGACCGCGATGACAGCGACCTTTCGCGTGCGCTTACCAAGCATCTGGGTTCGCGCTTTGAGCTGGTCACGGGCGTCGGCGACGATACGTACAATCTTGCGGACGCGCTTTCCAAGAGCAATAGCGCCAAGGGCAGCGCTGACTGCGTGTTCTTTATCCCGGAGGGGTTTGAGGGCGACCTCGTTGCAGCCGCCCGCGCGGGGGAGTCCCTGCCCAAGCTCGATGTGACCTACGGTGCCGGCACCATGGCGGCGGCGCTCTCGTCTGCCGAGGCCTCGCGCTGGATCTCGCTCGCGGGCGCTGCGGCCGCACTTGAGCCCGCCGCCTCTAACGGCGACGTTGCCAAGGCTGCCGAACATGCTGCTGCCGAGCGTGCCGAGGTCGAGATCGAGCAGGTCAAGGTCGACTCGACTGCCGCCGCCACGCTCGAGTCGTATTTCAACTTCGGTGCGTACGCGATTATCTCGTCGGTCATCGTGTCGGTGGGGTTGGTGTTCTCGGGCATGAACGAGCCTGAGCGCGTGCGTCGTATGGATGCCGGTCCAATCTCCGAGCGCCGGCGCTCGCTTGCCGTGTTTGCAGCCGCCGCCGTGATCACCGTCTGCATCTGGTTTGTGTCGAGCATGATGGGCGTCGTGGGCTTTGCCGGCGCGGTCGCCGAGGTCGGCGCGGGCCGTGTGTGCTTGGCGCTGGCAGCGACGTTTGCCCTGGCGTGCACGCCGCTGGCCGTTGGCTTTGCGCTGTCGAGCCTGGGTGCGCGCGAGGAGCTGCTCAACGGTGTGGGCAACCTGCTCGGCATGCTCATGACGTTTTTGGGCGGCGCCTGGATGCCGCTGTCGCTGATGGGCCCGGCCGTGCAGACGGTGGCGCACTTTGTGCCGACATATTGGGTGAACGACGCGATCGGCAAGGCGCTCGCCTCGGATTTGACGTCCGCCGTGCTGGGCGACATTGTCTGCGACCTGGGCGTCACGGTGCTCTTTGCCGTGGCCATCGCCGCCGCAGGCCTAGCCCTCGCCCACAACAAATCCCGCGCCTAACCGCCTAGTCGTTGGGTACTCATTGGGGACAGACTTAAACGACTAGTCATTGGGGACAGTCTTTGCCGAACCGCCGGCTTGCCGGCCGGGTTGCCAAGGACTGTCCCCAGCTGCCGGCAGAAAGGGAACGTCCCTAACTGCCGGGTGGCGAAAGAGTGTCCCCAACAGCTAGTCATTTAAGAACGTCCCCAATGACTAGTCTTGAAACAAATCCCCACTCTCGCCCCAAAATAGTTCGCCAAGGTTTACTATTACGTTCATAAAGTAGTACAAGGCTAACAATGGGGGATACCATGGCAACGCAGAGAGCCTACGTCCAGGTTAAGGATCTCAAAAAGCATTACGGCGACGGTGATGCGCGCCTGACGGTGCTCGACGGCATCGACACGTCCATCAACCGCGGCGAGATCTGCGTCATGCTGGGACCTTCGGGCTCGGGCAAGTCGACGTTTCTTAACCTGATCGGCGGCCTGGAGGATGCCGACGGCGGCTCCATTATGGTGGACGGCTGCGACCTCACCGTACTCAAGCCCGCCGACCTGGGCGAGTATCGCCGCCGCGAGCTGGGCTTTGTCTTCCAGTTCTACAACCTGGTACCCGACCTCACCATCAAGGAAAACATCGAGGTCACGGCGCACCTGTCCAAAAAGCCGCTCGACATTGATGGCCTGCTACGCTCGCTGGGCCTCTACGAGCATCGCAACAAGTTCCCGCGCCAGGTCTCGGGCGGCCAACAGCAGCGCTGTGCCATCGGCCGCGCGCTCGTCAAAAACCCGGGTCTGCTGCTGTGCGACGAGCCCACGGGCGCGCTCGACTATAAGACGTCCAAGGAAATCCTGCAGCTCATGGAGGATGTCAACCGCGCCTACGGCTGCACCATCATCATCGTCACGCACAACGCCGCCATCGCCCGCATGGCCAACCGCGTGCTGCGCCTTCGCGACGGGCGCATCGTCGAGGATGAGCTCAACGAGTCGCCCGTCGCGGCCGCCGAGCTCGATTGGTAGGCGGCGCCATGACACCTCTCGCAAAACGTCTCCCGCGCGAGCTGCGCCGCAATATCGGCAAGTACCTGGGCATCTTTTTGCTTATGTGCGGAAGCATCGCCCTCACCTCGGGCTTTTTGCTCGCAGCGCATTCCATCGGCTGCCTTATCGACGGCATGCGCGATGCGTACACGATCGAGGACGGCCGCGTGACCACTTCCTTCGAGGCTACCAAAGACCAGCTCAAGGCCGCCGAGGACGCGGCCGACGACGTCGGCGGCGTTACGCTCTACAAGAATTTCTCCATCGACGCCATCATCAAAAAGACCGCCGGCGACGACGGCACCAAGCGCACGCTGCGCACCTATGCGCACCGCACCAAGGTCGATATCGCGTCCTACTGTGAGGGCAAGGAGCCCAAGACGGACGATGAGGTGGCCATCGACCGCGTCTTTGCCACCAACAACGACCTCGCCGTGGGCGATAAAATCGAGCTCGAGGGCCGCGCCTACACCATCTGCGGCATCATGACCCAGCCCGATAGCCAGGCGCTGTTCCTCAACAATTCGGACTTTACGGTGAACACCATCACCTATGGCGTGGCCGAGGTCACCGACGCCGGCTTTGCCGCGCTCGAGGACGCCGGCGGTGCGCCTGCCTACACCTACTCCTTTACCTTTACCGATCGCGATCTCTCCACCGCAGACCGCATCGACGCCGAGCAAGATATGGTCGAGGCACTGACCGATGCCGATGCGCGCGTGGACGATCTGATCGATGCCGATTCCAATCAGGGCATTGGCTATGCGCGCGACGACGTGGACGGCGACTCCATGATGTGGATGACGCTGCTCGACATCATCATCGTGATCATGGCGTTTGTCTTTGTGGTCCTTACCGACGCCACCATCGAGGAGGAGAGCGCCATCATCGGCACGCTGCTTGCCAGCGGCTATCGTCGACGCGAGATCGTGCTGCACTACCTTGCGCTTCCCGCCATCGTGGGCGTGGTCGCGGCGCTTTTGGGCACTGCGCTCGGCATTGTGTTCTTTACCGAGCCCATGCGCAGCCTCTATTACGGTTCGTACAGCCTGCCGCCCTTCCAGGTGTACTGGAGCTGGGAGATCTTTGTGAAGTGCGCCGTGGTCCCCGCCGCTGCGCTCATCCTCATCACGCTGGTGGGCCTGTTTCGCAAAATGGGCAAGACGCCGTTGCAGTTTCTTCGTCACGAAGCGAGCGGCAAGTCGGGTACCAAGCGTGGTATGCAACTGCCGGAGTGCATGGGCTTTGTCTCGCGCTTCCGCCTGCGTATCTTCCTGCGCAACCTGGGCAACTTCGCCACGCTGTTCGTGGGCATCGCATTTGCCTTGCTGCTACTGCTCTTTGGCCTGGCGATTTTGCCCACGATGACGCACTACGCCGACAACCTCGAGACAAGCCTGGTCGCCGAGCATCAGTACACGCTCAAGGCTCCGCTGGAGCTCGAGGGCACTGCCGAGGAGCGCGAGCAGTGGTCGGCACTCGAGCGCCTGCAGTCGGTTGACGGCGTGCTGCTTTCCGCCGCCCAAGATGCCGATGACGAGCTCGACGACGCGGCCGATGCGGCGCAGGCGGCGGCCGATGCCGCGACCGCATCTCCGTCTGCCGAGAGCCTGACCGCAGCGCAGGATGCGCTTGCCAAGGTCCAGGACAAGAAGGATGCGCTTTATGCGCGCCTCGATGACCTTGCCGATGCCCTCGGCTGTGACCGCGACGAGGCTATCGACCTGATCGACAAGGCCTCTAAGATCGACACTGACAACGACGATATCCACCCGGTCAATACGACCAACAACGGCGCGGGCGCAATCGCGCAGGCCGAGAAATATGCCGTTTACCAGCTGCAATACAACCGCGGCGATGGTAATGGCGAGGAGACGATTTCCGTCTACGGCATCTCGCCCGATTCGCGCTATTGGAAAGACCTCAACGTGGGCGATGGGCGCGTCGTCTTTGGCGGCGGTCTGCTCGATAAGTTTGGCTGGAGCGAGGGCCAGAAGGTCACGCTCAGCGACAAGTACGAGGGCGAGCATTATTCCCTTGAGTACGCGGGCAAGGATTGTGCCTGGGGCTCAAAGTCGGACATGAATATCTATATGAGTGTCGACGACTTTAACGAGCTGTTCGGCAACGACGCCGCCTATTTTAACGGCTATGTGAGCAACGAGAAGCTCGACCTCGACGCGCGCTACTTTGCCGGCGACACCACGCCCGACGACATGCGTGCCGTGGGCGACCAGTTCATCGGCATGATGAGCAAAATGATTGGCATGATGGTTGGGCTTGCGGTGTTCATCTTCTTGCTGTTTATGTATCTGCTGACCAAGGCTGTGATCGACCACAGCGCCCGCTCGATCAGCTACATGAAAGTCTTTGGCTATCGCGATAGCGAGATCTCGCATCTGTACATCCGCTCGATCACGCTGTGCGTGGCGGCGTCGCTCGTGCTGAGCCTGCCCGTGATCATCGGCTCGCTCACGGCCATCTTCCGCTCGATGCTGCTCGCCTACAACGGCAATATTGAGATCTACGTGCCCGCTTGGTCTATGGCTGCATGCGTCGGCATTGGCTTTGCGACCTACCTGGTCGTGGCGCTGCTACACACGCGCTCCATCAAGCGTGTGAGCCTCTCCGAGGCGCTGAAGGTCCAGGAATAGAGAACCGCCCGCACGCGGGGGCACGAACCGAAGGAAGGGTGCCCCCGCGTTATTTGCCCGCCAGGCCCGACGTGGGCAAACGCGCGCAACGTCAGACTTCCCCGAACAGAAGGAGACCCATGGCAAGATCGGCAGAGGAGCTCAAGCAGCTCTCCATCAAGGAGTTCACCGAGGCGGCAAAGGTCTACGAATCCGGCCATGCCGGCATTTACGAGATGTGCAAGGACGACTATCCGCAAATGCTCGAGGAGCTTGAGCTCGAACCGTTCGAGGACGCGCTCGACGTGGGCTGTGGAACCGGAGCCGTCCTAGAACTGCTCCACGCCCGGTACCCCAGCAAGCACTTGACTGGACTCGACCTCACACCCGGGATGATCGACGTCGCTCGGGCAAAGCAGCTCGATAACGTCAGCTTTGTCGTCGGAGACGCGGAGGCACTGCCCTTCGAGCCCCGGAGCTTCGACGCCGTGCTCTGCTCCAACAGCTTCCACCACTACCCGCATCCGGAGAGGTTTTTCGCCGAGGTGGCACGCGTCCTTCGGCCCGGCGGGCGACTGGTCCTTCGCGACTACACCTCGAACGATGTCGCGGTCTGGCTCATGAACAACATCGAGCTACCGCTGGCACGCCTCTTGGGCCATGGCGACGTGCGCATCCTCAAGCTGTCCGGGCTACGCGCGCTCGTCGAGGAATTCGGGCTCACCCCGCTCAAGCTCGAGGCACAGAAGGGATTCCGCGCGCATCTGGTCGCGCGAAAGGGCTAGCGGTCCGCGCCAGGACGCTCCGTCACGCCAGGGCACGCCGTCAACGCCGCCACACCAGGGCACGCCATCAAACCAGATTGTGGCCACGCTAGAACGCGCCGCCAAACCAAGGCGCGCCGCCACAAACGTGACGGCGCGCCCCTAGCTGCCAGGTGGCGAGGCACTCATTTAAGTCCGTCCCCAATGAGTGGTTTCAGTCATTTAAGTCTGTCCCCAATGACTAGGTTCCGTACTTGACTTTAACTCTGCTTTAACTGGTACCATCCTCTATGTCTGTAACGCCATATAGACCGAGGGGATAGATCTATGACCGCAACTGCACCCGCAGCACCCGCTAAGGTGTACTTCACCAACCTGCGCACGCATGCTCGCGAGAGCCAGCTCGACAAGCTCAAGCGCCTCATCCGTCACGCCGGTATCGAGCAGATCGACTTTGAGAACAAGTTCGTCGCCATCAAGATTCACTTTGGCGAGCTGGGCAACCTGAGCTTTTTGCGCCCCAACTACGCCCGCGCCGTCGCGGACGTCGTGAAGGAGCTGGGCGGCAAGCCCTTCCTCACCGACTGCAATACGCTCTATGTCGGTAGCCGCAAAAACGCGCTCGAGCACATCGATACCGCCTACCAGAACGGCTTTACCCCGTATGCTACGGGTTGCCAGATCATCATTGCCGACGGCCTCAAGGGCACCGACGAGGCGCTCGTCCCGGTCGAGGGCGGCGAGTACGTGCACGAGGCCAAGATCGGCCAGGCACTCATGGATGCCGATATCGTGATCAGCCTCACCCACTTTAAGGGCCATGAGCAGGCCGGTTTTGGCGGCGCCATGAAGAACCTGGGTATGGGTGGCGGCAGCCGTGCCGGCAAGATGGAACAGCACGCCGCCGGCAAGCCGAACGTCGATACCACCAACTGCGTTGGCTGCCATGCCTGTGAAAAGATCTGCGCGCACAACGCTATCTCGTTCGACGGCACCCGCGAGCGCGAGCTTGCCAACGGCAACACCCGCACGGTTCACGTGGCTGCCATCGACCACGATCGCTGTGTGGGCTGCGGCCGCTGCATTGCGGCATGCAACCAGGACTGCATCAAGCCCGGCTATGAGGCCGCGGCCGACGTGCTCAACTGTAAGATCGCCGAGTATACGAAGGCCGTCGTCGACGGTCGCCCGAGCTTCCATATCTCGCTTGCCATGGATATCAGCCCCAACTGCGACTGCCATCCCGAAAACGATACGCCTATCGTTAACGATATCGGCATGTTCGCGAGCTTCGACCCGGTCGCCATCGACCAGGCCTGCGCCGATGCCGTCATGGCATCCGAGCCGCTGGCCAACACCGAGCTCACCGATAGCGCCGCTAAGATGGAGCACAATCACGAGCACCTGGAGGGCGAGCAGGCACATGACCCCTTCTGCATCACGCATCCCGACACCGACTGGCGCGTGTGTATCGCGCACGCCGAAAAGATTGGCCTGGGCACGAGCGAGTATGAGCTCATCGAGGTCAAGTAGCGTCCGGTTATTGGACAAATCGCGTTCTTTTAGCAGCGCAACGTAAGTAAAAGCCGCCCGTGAGCACAGCGCACACGGGCGGCTTTTCGGAAGTGCGGTGAAAAATCGAATACCGCCGACCACAAGGCGTTTTAGGCAACAAAACCCCAGACGTTGCTTTTTGCCTAAAAGTGCTCGTCGAGGAAGTTATTGACCGTGTTCCAGTAGAGTTCGGGGTCGACCTGCGCGCTCTTGGCGTGGGTGGCGCCATGGACGGTGAGCTTTTGCTTGACCTTGCTGGCGCACGCGTCGTAGTTTTGGTCGAGCATGCTGTACGGCACAAAGGTGTCTTGGTCACCGTGGATAAACAGCATGGGAACCGTCGCGCGCTTGAGCTGTTCCACGCTGCTCGCCTTATGAAAGTCGTAGCCCGCGCGCACGTTGCACACCAAGTTTGCTACATCGAGCAAGGGAAAGCTGGGCAGGCCGAACACGTCCTTGAGCTGCAGGGAAAACTCGTCCCAAACACTCGTATAACCACAGTCCTCGATAATGCATTTCACGTTTGCAGGCAGAGATTCCCCCGCGACGTTCATAGCGGTTGCTGCACCCATCGATTCGCCAAAGACAAGAATGCGCGCCTGGGGGTCAGCCTGAACGATTTGCTCGATCCATGCGACGATATCGAGGCGCTCGGGCCAGCCCATGCCGATATAGTCGCCGCCGGAGCGCTCGTGGGCGCGGGCGGCAGGCGCGAGCACGTTCATGCCACGGTCGTGGAAGCGCTTGGCGTATCGAGCCATGCCGATGGGCTCGTTGGTATATCCATGCAGGCAGACGGCGTAATCGTGGGTGTTCTCCGAGGCAGTAAAATACCAGGCGGCGAGCTCGGTTCCGTCATCTGCGGTGAGGCCGCTGCTCTCGCGGTTCTCTTTAAACCATGCCTGCGCCTCGGCATCCTCGGCATCCGGCTGCTCACTTTCTTTGTCGTTCTTGCTATCCTGCATCATCTTCATGGTGTATGGCGCGCGGGGATTCAGCGCGAAGTCAAACAGAAAGTTGCCGGCAAATCCGAGCAGCGCAACGACAGCCACCAGTGCAACGATGCCGGCTATCTTGAGCTTTCGATGGGAACGTGCGTTTTGAGACATAAGAAGCTTTCCTATAAGATGTTAATACATCAACATTTAATGCAAGCGCATTATGGACGTTCGCCGTTGATGCGTCAACAGACAAAGAATGGGTAAACAAAGGGTCACGTATGGTGCAAATTTCGCACGTACCTAGACGCTTTGATATAGTGTTGAGAACTCTTTACGTTGGAGGATGTAACCGGCATGTCCGATTCGAGCGACAGTTCTAAGCCGCGACCCAAGACCGCGGCCGTTCCACACTACACGGTGGGCGAGGAGATCATGAACTCCGTCACCCATGGTGTCGGCTGCCTGCTGGGTATCGCGGGCCTGGTGCTCCTGATCGTATTCGCTGCCCTGCGCGGCGGAGGCCCGGCCCACATGGCCGCGGCGATTGTCTATGGTGTCAGCATTATCCTCGAATACCTAGCCTCCACGCTCTACCACGCGATTCAGCCCGCGCGCGCCAAGCGCGTGTTTCGCATCATCGACCACAGCTGCATCTACCTGCTCATTGCGGGCAGCTATACGCCGTTTTGCCTCATCACGCTCGCAAACGACGGCGGCGCTGTGCTGTTCTTTGCCGTATGGGCCATCGCCATCATCGGCATCGCCCTCGAGTGCTTCCTACGCGAGCGCCAGCCGCATTGGGTAAGCGGCCTGGTCTACCTGCTGATGGGCTGGCTCGTTGTCTTTAAGCTGCCCGAACTTGTTGCGCTGCTCAACCCCGTGGCACTTGCCCTGCTCGCCGTCGGCGGCGTGTGCTACACCGCGGGCGTGCCGTTCTATATCGCCAAAAACGTGCGCTATCTGCACAGCGTGTTTCACCTGTGGGTGCTCGCCGGCAGCATCTTCCAGTTCATGGCGGTGATCCTCTTCGTAATCTAGCGACCACGCCTGCGCGCCCGCGTTCTCGTTTGGGCGCCGGTGCAATTGCCGTATCCGCCATCAACGTTTTAACCTGACGTCCCGAATCTTGGAGGTTCGAGAAACTCCCGATGGACATAACCATCTCCCTTATCACCACCCTCGTTTTGACCCTCATCAACGGCTACTTCTCTATGTCCGAGATGGCGCTCACCACGGCCAAGCGCGCCGTGTTGGAGCACGAGGCCGAGGAAGGCGACAAGCGCGCCGAGCGTGCTATTAAGCTGGCTGCCGACTCCGACCAGCTGCTCGCCACCATCCAGGTTGCCATTACGCTCGTGGGCTTCGCCTCGTCCGCCGTCGCCTCGACGAGTCTGTCCGACCCGCTCGCCACGTGGCTCATGAGCTTTGGCATCGCGCCGCTCTCCGCCATCGCGCGCGGCCTGGCGCCGGTCATCATCACCGTCGCGGTCGCCTTCGTGTCCATCGTGATCGGCGAGCTCGTCCCCAAGCGCATCGGCCTGGCCAATGCCGAGGGCGTGTCCAAGCAGGTCGTGGGACCGTTGTCGTTTTTCCAAAAGATCGCCCGTCCGCTCGTGTGGCTGACCGGCGCCTGCTCCGATGGCCTGGCCCGCATCCTGCGCATCAAGAGCGCCGACGACCGCCAAAACGTCTCGGAAGAAGAGATCAAGTACATGGTCTCGGAGCAGGACGACCTGCTCGACGAGGAAAAGCGTATGATCCACGAGATCTTTGACTTGGGCGATACCGTTGCCCGCGAGGTCATGGTGCCGCGCGTGGACACCACCATGTGCGAGGACGACGAGACGGTCGCCGACGTGCTGTCCACCATGCGCCAGACCGGCTTCAGCCGCATCCCCGTCTATCACGAGGATCCCGACAACGTCGCCGGCATTGCGCACATCAAGGACCTGATCCAACCCGCGCTCGACGGCAAGGGTGACCAGCCCATCGCCGGCTTTTTGCGCGACGCCACCTTTGTGCCCGACACCAAGGACATCCTGCCGCTACTGTCCGAGATGCAGACCTCGCACGACCAGATCGTGGTGGTCGTGGACGAGTACGGCGGCACGGCCGGCATTATCACCATCGAGGATATCGTCGAGGAGATCGTCGGCGAGATCGAGGACGAGTTCGACCCCGACAACAAGTATCTCACGCGCCTTTCGCGCCGCGAGTGGCTCGTTGATGGGCGTTTTTCGTGCGATGACGCGATTGAGCTTGGTTGGCCGCTTGAGGAAAGCGATGATTATGAGACCATCGCCGGCTGGATTTTGGAGCTTTGTGACTCGGTGCCCGACATCGGAGAGGTGTTTGAGGTCGCGGGGTACAAGTTTAAAGTTCAGTCGATGCGTGGCCAGCGCATCTCGCTCATTCGCGTGATCGCTCCGGCCGAAACCGATAAGAAGGATTCCGAGTCTTCGGCAGAGAAGCCGGCGGCGTCGGGTGCGGGCTCTGTGGATCCGCACGATGGCGACGAGTAGGGCAAGGAAGAGTAGGGGAGAGTTATGGCAGGCCTGTTCAACATCCTTAAGGTCACCGTCAGCGAGGACAAGATCTGCGCGCATGTGCTGGTGAACCCCGGCATGCCGCTCATGACCTCGGAGGACATCGAGGCCACGGCGCGCGTGTACTACCTGGTGCCCGCGATTGCCAAGCACCTGTGCCTGGGCGATTCCGGCCGCGAGTTCCAGGACTGCATGGGCCAGACCGAGCTCTGCCATCTGCTGGAGCACGTGACGGTCGAGCTCATGAACGAGACCGGTCTTGCCGGTAGCATCTCGTGCGGCCGCACGCGCGTAAGCGAGCACGACGAGCGCGTCTTTGAGGTTGAGCTTTCGTGCCCCGACGACGCGCTGGCCATCGGTGCGCTGTCTTCGGCCACCTTTATGATGGACTGGGCCTATCTGCACGCCGACCAGCCTGCCCCCGACGTGGAGGGCACGGTCGCGGGCCTGCGCAACCTGGTGCTGGGCATGCGCGCCGAGGCCGAGGGCAAGGATCCTCACGAGGCCGTCGCCGCTGCGAACGGCGAAGATGCTGCCGAGGACGAGGGCGCTGACGAGGGCGATGTGCCGGTCGACGCCGAGCCCGTTGCCGATGCGACCGCCGAGCCCGTTCCCACCGAGCCCCAAGGCGTCCCCAACTTTGACGACGAGCCCCAGGTGGCGATTGATACCGAGGGTGCGGTTGCCGAGAACCACGAGGCCTCCGCTGCCGTCTTTGGCGGTGCGGCGACGGTTCCGGCAGGACCTGCGCATGAGGGCGGCCTGCCGCTCGTGGACGGCGCCGGCGAGGACCCGGGTGCCACGGTGGCCATGCCGGCTATGCCCCAGGAGTAGGCCTACGCGTTTATCACCATCACGTACCTGCGCCTTTGCCGTACGCAGATGAGCGGAGCGGCAAGTGATGCGCTGCGGGTATAATGGACAGCATTCAAACGGTGGGCACCGACGTGCCCGCAGGAGAGGAATGATCATGGGTAAGACTTTCAGCTTTGTCTCCGGCGCACTTTTTGGTGCCGCTGCCGGCGCTATTGTCGGCGTTGCTCTGGCCCCGCGCTCGGGCGCCGAGACCCGCGCCATGGCTGCCGATATCGCCAACGACGCCTGGGACAATATGCGCGACACCTACGAGCACAGCGCCGAGGAGGCCCGTGCTGCGGTGAATGACTTTGGCCCGATGGTCGACGCCAAGACCGACGACCTGCGCGCCAAGGTCGACCTGGCCCGCGAGCGCATGGACCAGCTGCGCGAGCAGCTCAACGACGCCATTTCGGGCGGCAACGTGACGCCTGCCGCCGACGTCGTGGTCGAGAACGCCGTCGAGGCTGATACCGAGGCTGCGGAGCCCTCGACCGAGGCATAATGCGCGCCGGGGATTTTGTCGGCGCCAAGATCTATCGCAAGCCCACCGAGGACAAGCGCACCAAAAAGGACGGCACGCCGCGCAGCCCTAAAAAGCTCGGAAAGATTCACTTTCCGGTCTTTACCCCGGGCGGTACGCGCGTGGTCGGCTTTATGGTCCGCCAGTCCGATATCGCGGGCATGATCGAGCGCCCCGATCGATTCGTAGCGCTCGACGCCATTGGTGTCTACGAGGGCGCCATTGCGGTCGATGACGTCAGGGACACGTACGATGCCGCCGCCGCTAAGCGCCTCGACATCAACCTGGACGATTGCATCATCTGGGTCGGTATGGACGTGCGCACGGAATCGGGCGACGTCGTGGGCTATTGCTCGGATGTGGAGTTCAAGCCGCGTTCGGGCATCGTGCAGGCATTCTATGTGACCGCCGGTGCTGCTTCGAGTGTTTTGGTCGGTGACACGCAGGTGCCGCCGACGATGCTGCGCGGTTATGCGGACGGCGCGATGATTGTTTCGGACGAGGTCAAGTCGCTCGGGTATTCGGGCGGTGCGGCTGCCAAGGCCGCCGAGGCCAGCGTCGTGGTGGGCGACAAGGTCAAAAAGGGCGCCAAGGTGCTCGACGACAAGGGATCGGTTGCCGTGGACAAGGGCAGTCGCGCACTGGGCAAGCAGCTCGGCAAGACGCGCGGCATGTTCAAGGCCTTTAAGGACGAATACCAAAAGGCGAGCGGAGGCTCGTCAAAAGCTACAAAATAGCGACGTACCAAATGATGGGAGGCAAGCCGGAGACCTGTTGCTCCGGCTTGCTGTGTTTATGGGGGAGGGCACATGCGCCAAAACGGATCCAACTTAAACGAGCGTTCGGGTGCGCGTCCGACGGCGCGCCGCGATTTGGGGCAGCTGCCCAGCGGTCAGCGCAAGCGTCACCGTAAGCCCGGCGCGATGTACCTCAACCATAGCCGCGGGTTTAGCGACCGCAGTGCGCGCATCGGCAACAGCCGTACGCCCCGTCGTTCGTCTCGCCTGCCCTACGCGCTCATCGCCGTGGGTTGCGCGCTCGTGCTGTTTATCGCTGCCGTCGTGGGCTACGTCAACCGCAGTGTGGACGTGGAGCTCAACGGCCAGAAGACCGCGGTGCGTGTGGGCTCTACGCTGCAGAATCTCATCGACGACCAGGAGTTGACTGACACCTACGACGCAGGCGACCTGCTGGCCGTCGATGACAGCGTGCTCAAGCGCCATGGGGGCGAAAAGCTGTCGGTGAAGGTCGACGGCAAGCGCGTGAAGCAGGGCAAATGGGATAGCCGCGAACTTGAGGGCGGCGAGAAGGTGATGGTCAAGGAAGGCCGTAACACCTACGAGAAGCACGAGGTTCAGGCTACGGTTATCGAGCCCAAGCTCAAGGTCGAGGGTACGGGCGCTATCGAGTATGTGCAGACGTGGGGTGTCCAGGGCCGCTCCGAGGTGTGGGTTGGTGAGCAGTCGGGCAAGACGCAAGACCGCGGCGAGGTTGTGCCCGCCACCGATTGCGTTGTTGCGTGCGCCAGCGTGGCGCCCAAGGGCAACAAAAAGTACGTGGCGCTGACGTTTGACGAGGGTCCGAGCGGCGCTACCAAGCAGATCTTGCAGGTGCTCAAGGAAAAGGGTGCCGCCGCGACGTTCTTCCTTTCGGGCGATGCGGTCGAGGCCTCGCCTGCCACGGCCAAGGCGATTGTCGATGCCGGGTGCGAGATCGGATCCAACAGCTACAGCGACGATTCGCTCAAGGGTCAGGACCGTGAGGCGGTACGCGAACAGATCACGAAAGGCACCGACGCGATTAAGTCGGCGACCGGCGTGAAGACGATGCTGCTGCGTGCTCCCTACGCTGCCTTTGACGAGCAAAACTGGATTGATGCGATGGACCTGGTCTCCGCCGTGGTCTCGTGGAATATTGACTCGGGCGACTGGCTGCTCAACGGTGCCGACGAGCAGGTCTCGACGGTGCTCGATTCGGTGACGCCGGGCAATATCGTGCTGCTCACCGATAGAGACGAATGCGCCGAGCAGACGCTCGAGGCGCTGCCGCAGATTATCGACGGCCTCATTGACGACGGCTACAAGATCGTGACGCTCAGCGACCTGGTCAAGACGGACACGTCGCTGAGTAAAAAGCTCACCTCGCTGACGAAGGTCACCATGCCCAAGGACGCCGTGTTCCCCCAGCTTGCTGAGGACAATGACACCACAGGGTAGTTATTGGGTAGTCATTTAAGAACGTCCCCAATGACTATGTCACGGATGCGTCAGCGTTTGGTATGCCTGCAATGTGCAGCGCATAAATTCGATGCCGCAGGGCGATGCTGATGCTATAGTTACTGCGGTTAATGAGGGTCAAGAGAAAGGTTACAGGTGAAATCCAAACCTCGACCATACAGTCGATGACCCCATGCAGGTGCTTTTTGCGCATGCACGGGGTGTAAGCGTCGAGCGGCGTGCCGCCCGCGCATGCGTATACATATCCAGAAGCCCCCGGACGCCGCACGCGCGGCCGCGTCCGGAGGAATTATGATGGGGAGCACCATTGAATTATCTGAGTGAGATGCTCAAATTGCCGGTCTTGGACGTCGATGGCGAAAAGCTCGGCGTTGTGAACGATTTTGGCATTGCTACCGGCGAAGTTTTTCCACACGTGACGTCGCTCGCGTTTCGCGGTCCCGGCAAGACGCCGTTTATGATCAGTTGGCGCAAATGGGTCGACCGTATCGACGAGACGGGTGTACACCTTAAGACGTCGGCCACCGAAATCCGTTTTTCGTACCTGCAGCCGACCGAACTCTTGCTTGCCCGCGACGTGCTCAACAAGCAGATTGTCGACACGCAGGGCATGAAGGTCGTGCGCGTAAACGACATCAAGTTTTCCATGTCGGGCGAAAATCAGCTGCGCCTGCTGGGCGCCGAGGTCGGTGCCCGCGGTCTGCTACGCGCCATCAGCCCCGCGCTCGAGCATATCGTCGAAGGCTTTATGAAGCACCTGGGCAAGCCGCTCAGTGAGGACATCATCGCTTGGTCCTACATGGACCTGCTCGACCGCTCGACCAAGAACATTCAACTTTCGGTGTCGCACAAGACGCTCGGCGAGCTGCACCCTGCCGACATCGCCGATATTATCGAGCAGCTCGACCCGCGCCTACGTGCGCAGGTGTTTGCGCAGCTCGATACTGCCCAGGCCGCCGAGGCCATCTCGGAGTTCGATGACGACGAGCTTATGACCGAGATGCTCGAGGGCCTGTCCGACACGGACGCATCGTCGATGCTGGCCATGATGGACCCGGACGATGCAGCTGACCTGATCGACGAGCTCGATTACGAGAAGGCCGAGAAGCTCCTGCGCCTGATGGGCGTCAAGGAGGAGAAGGCGATTCGTAACCTGCTGGGGTATGAGGACAACACCGCCGGCCGCATCATGACCTCGGAGTTTGTCTCCCTGCCCGCCACGGCAACGGTCGGTGACGCCATCGAGGCGATTCGCAAACTCGACGAGGACTTTGAGAGTGTCTATTACGTCTATACCGAGGATCCGAGCGGCATGCTGACCGGCGTGCTTTCGCTGCGCACGCTGATTGTAGCCGACCGCGACGCCACGCTGGGTCAGCTGGCCTATCGCGACCTGGTCTATGTGTCGCCTGACGAGGACCAGGAAGACGTGACGGACGAGATGACCAAGTACGACCTGGTTGCCATCCCTGTCTGCGACGAGAACCGTCATATCCTGGGTATCGTAACCTTCGACGACGCCATGGACGTTATCGCCGAGGAGCATCAGGAGGACCTGCAGATCGCCGGTGTCGGCTCGGGCGATAGCGCGTCGGACGACTCGACGAACGTGCTCAGCTGGTTCGTGCATCGCCAGTACTGGGTTGTTGTATGGGGCATCGCGTCGTGCATCATGGCGACCGTGCTGGGGACGGCGCTCGGCTCCGCGCATCTGGTGGTGTTCCCCATGTGCGCCATGCCGCTCGTGCTGCTGGCGGCCTCGCGCATGGTGTCGTTCGTCAAGAACTACTTCCTGGAGTATGACGGTCACGACGACGAGCCCAAGCCGTATCTGGGGTTCTTCTTCCAGAGCACGGGCATGGGCCTGATTCTGTCACTCGTGACCTACCTGTGCGCCCAGCTGGTGCGCACCGCTGCGTTCCCCGATGCGCCCATGTTTGAGGAGCAACTCTTTACCGGGTGCTTTAATATCGCTGCCATCATTTGCCTAGTTGGCAACATGAGCGCCGTGATTTACCTGATGGTGCTGTTCTGGCGTGACGAGCATGACCTCAACACGTCGGGCACCGCCATGAACGTTATTGCCGTCATGATCTCGTGCGTAGCGTACTGCGCCGCTGCGGTGCTGCTCACCATGTCGGTCATTGGCTAGGTGGTCGCGTGCAAAATACCAAGCAAAAGTCGGGCACCAAGCAAAAGTTGACCATCGCGGCCATCTTTGGCGCTATGGGCCCCGGTCTGCTGGCGGCGCTTTCGGGCAATGACGCCGGCGGCATTGCAACGTATTCCAGTGCGGGCGCCAGCTATGGCTACAAGATGCTCTGGATGCTTCCCGTCATGACTGTGCTGCTCATCGTGACGCAGGAGACCGCGGCGCGCTGCGGCTGCGTCACGGGCAAGGGCCTGGCATCGCTCATCCGCGAGCGCTTTGGCGTGCGCAAGAGTGTACTTGCTATGGCGGCGCTGTTGATCGCCAACACGGCTGTGACCATTTCGGAGTTTGCGGGTATCGCCAGCGGCCTTGCTCTCTTTGGCGTGCCGGCGAGCATCTCGGTGCCGTTGGTGGCGCTGCTGGTGTGGATGCTTACCATGTCGGGTAGTTTCCAGCGCATCGAGAAGATTCTGCTGCTGGTAAGCTGCGTCTTCGTGACCTATATTGTCGCCGCGTTTATGGCTGGCCCCAACTGGGGTGAGGTCGCGGTCGACCTGGTCGTGCCTAACATTCAAAATGACCCCAGCTACGTGTCGCTCGTGGTCGCAACGATCGGTACCACCATCGCGCCGTGGATGATTTTCTTGGCGCAGAACAACGTGGTCGATAAGAACGCGGGCGAGGACGACATCGTGCTGCAGCGTATCGATACCGTGAGCGGCTCGATCGCTGCTGATATCATTGCGGGCTTCATTATCATCACGACCGGTACGGTGCTGTTCCCGGCGGGTATTCAGATTAGCGATGCCGCCGATGCTGCCCGCGCGCTGGAGCCTATTGCGGGTCAGTGGTCCACGGTACTGTTTGCCTCGGGCCTGGTCGCGGCGAGCTTCTTGGCCGCCTGCGTGCTGCCGGGCGTTACGTCGAGCGCTATCTGCGAGGCATTTGGCTGGGAGCGCGGTGCCGACCGCAGCTGGGACGAGGCCCCGGTTTACCGCGGCATCATTACGGCCATCATCGGTATCTCTGCCGTGCTGGTGCTTATGCCCGGCGTCGATCTGTTCCAGATTATGATGACCTCGCAGGTCATCAATGGTGTGCTGCTGCCCGTGGTTCTGGTGTTCCAGGTGGTTATCGCAGCCGACCGTCACATTATGGGTGCCAACCGCAACGGTCGCGTGTGGAACGTGCTCACTTGGGCGACTATCGCCGTGATTACGGTGCTCACGGTCGTCATGTTTGTCCTGCAGGCGATGGGCTACAGCGCCTAGCGCCTCTTTTGCTTCCGAACAGGCCGCAACGATGGGCTGCGGCCTGTTTTTGTCTGCTATAGGGTGTTAGCTATATGGCAGTGGGCAAAAAATGCCAAATATGAGTACTGTTGCTAAGTGAATAGCATTTACATCCAAGAAGATAATAAACATAACCTATAGTATGTTCATTAAAATTGGCTGTAATACGCCTTAAACCAGTCAGGTTGGCTGCTTTAGGGGGTTGTAGGGGTCGCTCGGACGTCATTTTGGGTGGTTTTGCCTGCTACTGAAATGGTAACAGTACTCATATTTGCCCTTTTTTGCCCACAGACCTTTGAGGGTGCGGCGAAAAGGGCTTGTTTTGATTGTTTGGGGCAGGCGCGAGGCGCGGAAACGATGTCTGGAGCGACGGAGCGGCCCGGAATTCATCCGTAGAGGTCTTCCTCGGCTGTGTCAGGAGTGTCCCTAGGTGCCGGCACATAAGGAACGTCCCCAACTACCGGAAGGGGGGCGTCTGCCGTGGCAGGCGCCCCCCCTTCCGGATGTGGGAAGTTTGTGCTGCGGGCTACTTGTCGGTGCCCAGCTTGTGCGGCTTGAGAGCGAGCGCATTGACGAGTGCGTCGGTGGCAGACTTGACGGCTGCTGGCTGCGGATCGTTGACGTGATCCTCGGGATGCACGGGCAGGTCCTTCTTGACTGCGTCGTGGATCAAGTTGAGGTACTCAGTCACGCCAGTGGTCGATAGGTGCGTGCCATCGCCATCGAACAGGTCGTTGCGGTTGGCACTGTATCCGTACCAATCGATAACGCGCACGTTCTTGTAGCGCGTAGCGGCGTTGGCGATGGCCTGGTTGGTAGAGCCAACCCACGGCTGCGGGCTGCGCGTGTTCACAAACACCACAATACGCTTATCTCCTGCATCGGCCATGATGGCGTCGATCTGGTCGTCGGTTACCAAGCCGTTGGTGCCCAGGGCAAAGACTACGATCTTGCCGGCAAGGTTCTGCTGGATATAGCCCTCAAATGTCGCGCGCCCCGCATCAAACTGGCGGCCCTTTTCGGCATCGATATGGCTGTGCGGGAACACGCCGTCAAAGGTGTCTACGGCACGCAGCGACACGGAGTCGCCGATCATAAGCAGATCGTAGGAGCCATCGGGGAAGCCGTCGTTGTCCTTGTCGGTGTCGTCGGCCGCCTGCTGGTCGGTGGGCGCGGTGTTCTTGGCTTCCTTGTTCAGAACTTCGGCGCCCTCGCCGCTCAGCGCAGACGTCTCGGGCACAAAGATCAGGCCGCCCAGTGCAACGACCAACACGACAGCGCAGGCTGCGCAGACAGGGATGTGCGTGCGTGCCCAGTTGGCGGGCGTGGTGGTGCCATCGCGGAATTCGGCGACGGTGCGCCCAAAGGCGCCCTTCCTAAACGGAGTCTCGATAAAGCGATATGAGCATTCGGCCACGGCGACCACCAACAGCACCTGCAAAATGTACTGCCACCACGGTGTATCGTTGATGTTGGCGACCGGGTTCATGAGCAACAGCAGGGGATAGTGCCACAGGTAGATGCTGTACGAGCGCTTGCCAACCCATACGAGCGGCTCGGCGGACAGCGCGCGGGCAACCATTCCCTGGGGCTGCACGCAGGCCGCGATGACCATGAGCGTGAGGATCGAGCACAGCAGCGTGCCTCCGCGATACTGGAAGGCGGTGTAGCCGTTGGTGAGCGCGACCATGGCGGCAAGGCCAACCAGACCCACGACGCCCAACACATCGATGGATGCGGGCGAGGACCAAAAACGCACGAGGACGCTCGGCTGTGCCGGGGCGGTCTCGGCTGCTTCGTCGGCCTTCTCGCCAGGCTTGCCCTCGGCGTTCTTGCCGTGCTTGGCGGCCCCGACCAAGCGGTCGAGCCCCAAACGATGAACGAGACGCACCGGCGCCAGGTCGCGATCGGGGATAAAGGCCATCCAGGCACCCAGCAGCAGCGAGAACACACGGGTGTCGGTGCCGTAGTACACGCGGCTGGGGTCGGCGGCAGGGTTGTAAAGCACCATCGTGGCAAGGGCAGATACCGCGGCAAGGCCTAGAACCACGCGGCGCGTGTTGGGCTTGCTCACATGCATGGATACCATGGCAAACAGCAGCGGCGGCCAAATCAGGTAGAACTGTTCCTCGATGGCAAGCGACCAAAAGTGCGTGAGCGGTGAGGGGTCGCCCAGAGCATTGAAGTACGAGACGTTTTGAGCAATCTGCCACCAGTTGTTAAAGAACAGCAGCGACGGCAAGATGTCGGGGCGCATCTTGGTGAGCATCACGTGGTTGAAGACGGTACACAGCGCGCAGGTCACCACCACGACGGTTACCACGGCGGGGACCAGGCGACGGATGCGGCGAATCCAGAAGCTCTTAAGGTCGATGCGTCCGGTCTTAGCGACTTCGTTGAGCAGCAAGCGCGTGATCAGATAGCCCGAAAGCACAAAGAAGATCGTGACGCCAAGCAGGCCGCCCTGCGCCCACGTGAGGTTAAGGTGATAGAGCACCACCGCGACGACGGCGAGCGTACGCAGGCCGTCAAGGGCAGGGATGTAGCGGGATTTGGGGCGAGCAGGCGTCTGCTCCGCGGCGGGAGTGTTGGCGCGGCCCGCGTTGTTGGCAGAAGCACGATGGGAGCTCACGGTGCGTCGCGGTTCGTTGGCACGGCGTTCGCCCTTCACGCGTTCGTGCGGCGCCGGCTCGTTGCCCGTGCGGCGTCGACCGCGCGAGCCCGATTGCGAGAGTTGTTCCATAAAACATCATCCAATGACGAGAATAATCAGCACGCCTTCATTGTAGCTGCCTGCTCCTGTGAATGCTTGCTGCTGGCGCAAGCTCAAGCGCGCGTCCACATCAAAGTGAACTAAAGTTATAGGGGGTGCGAGAGTGCACGATCGACGGCTGGCGGTGGGCATAAGGCCCGCAGATGAGGAGGTTTCCATGGCAGATCGCGGCATCGTTGCGGTGTTCGGCAGCATGAACATGGACCTTTCGGTGGCGTGCGAGCGCATGCCGCGCGCGGGTGAGACCGTCGGCGGCAGCGGTTTTATCACCAACGCCGGTGGCAAGGGCGCTAACCAGGCCGTCGCCGCCGCGCGCATGGGTGCGCGCACGTGCATGATTGGCGCGGTCGGGCGCGATGCGTTTGGCGATGTGCTCGTGGCGGGGCTCCAAGACGCCGGCGTGGACTGTGACTTTGTAGTGCATCGCGATGATGTGGAGACGGGAACGGCGACCATCATTCGCTGCGAGGGAGACAACCGCATCGTGCTGTCGCCGGGCGCCAACCATGCGCTTGCGGGCGAGGACGTTGCCCGCGCGCTGAGGCGTCTGGTGGCCGATGAACTCGATAGTGACGCCAGCAAGATTGCCCCGGCTGCCGGAAGCGTCTTTATCGCCCAGGGTGAATGCGACCTTGCAGCGACGGCCGAGGCGCTTGTTTGCGCTCACGAGCTGGGGTTCTATACGGTCTTTAATCCAGCGCCCGCCTGCGAGCTGCCTGCGGAGGTCTGGCCTGCGGTCGACTTGGTCTGCCCCAACGAGACCGAGTGCCAGGTGCTGACGGGCATTCTGCCCACGGATGACGCGAGTTGCGTCACCGCGCTCAATGCGCTGCTCGACAAGGGTGCCGGAGCTGCGGTCATCACGTTGGGCGGTGCCGGCTCGGTTACGCTCGGCGATGGCGGTGAGCTGCTGCGCATGCCGGCACTTTCGAGTACGGTAGTCGATACCACGGCCGCCGGCGATACGTTTATCGGCGCGTTGGCGGCGGCTCGCCTAGAGGGCTTGCCGCTCTTTGAGTGCATGGCCGCGGGTGCTCGCGCCTCGGCGGTGACGGTGTCGCGCCTGGGCGCTCAGCAATCGATTCCCACGCGCGCCGAAGTTGAACATTGGTTTGGTTAAACGATAAAGACGGAGAAGCGGAGTAGAACAATGGCAATCAAGAAGCTGATCCTTGATCTGGATATGGGTGTTGACGATGCGATGGCGCTGGCCTATGCCATCGCGAGCCCCGAGGTGGAGCTCGTGGGCATCACCACGTGCTTTGGTAACGTGCGCGTCGAGCAATCGGCGCACAATTGCCTGGCGGTGCTCGATCTGCTGGGTCGCCCCGAGGTTCCGGTGTACCTGGGTGCCGACCGTCCTCTGCAAGCGACTGAGCCCTATACGCCGCCGGCGTCCACCGCGCTCATTCACGGCAAGAACGGCATCGGCGGCGCGAGCGTGCCCGCGTCGCCCTACGAGCCGGTGGGGGCGACCTCGGCCGACGGCAACGCTGCGGTCGATTATCTGATCGATGCCGCGCGCACCTATGGTCCCGATCTGGTCTACGTAGCGACTGGCCCGCTCTCCAACCTGGCGCTCGCCCTGGAGCGCGATGCGGCGGCGATGATGTCCATCGGCCGCGTGGTCGTGATGGGCGGCGCCCTTACCGTGCCCGGCAACGTGAGCGCGGGCGCCGAGGCCAATATGGCGAGCGACCCCGAGGCAGCCGACGCGGTGCTGCGCTCGGGCCGTAAGCTCACCATGGTGGGTCTGGACGTGACGCATCGCGTGGTGCTCACACGCCGCGACATTGCCGGCTGGACGGGCTCGGGCACCATGGCGGGCTGCGCATTTGCGAGCATGGTCGAGCACTACATTGGCTCGTACGAGATGAACGCACCCTACCTGGGTGGTTGCGCGCTGCACGATCCGCTGGCCGTTGCCGTGGCGATCGACCCCACGCTCGTAGGTGCGCTCAGCTGCAACCTGCGTGTTGATCTGCTGGGCGAGTACCGCGGTCGCACCATCTGCGATGAGCGTCGCCTGTCCGATCCGGACAAGAGCGCGCTTGTGGCACTGACCGTGGATGCTCCGCGCCTCCTGTCCGAGTTCAAGACGCGTATGGCCCGTGTCCTTGGCTAAGTTGTCTTTTTGGGACGGGGCTTTTTGACTGGTATGATTGGTGCGACCAATCGAACCAGCTAAAAGAGCCCGTCCCAAATTGACTATCGAGAGGATCTGCCATGGAGCGCATCGCCAGCTTTTCCGTTGATCATCTGCTGCTTGAGCCCGGCGTGTATGTGAGCCGCATCGACCGCGATCCGGCGACCGGTGCCGCCGTCACCACGTTTGACCTGCGCCTGACCACGCCCAACAAGGAGCCGGTCATGAACACGGCCGAGTGCCACACCATCGAGCACCTGGGCGCGACGTTCCTTCGCAATCATGCCGAGTGGTCGAGCCGCATTGTCTACTTTGGCCCCATGGGCTGCCGCACGGGCTTTTACCTCGTCGTGTTTGGCGAGGTGACGAGCGAGGAGATTCTGCCGCTCGTGCGTGAGCTGTTCGAGTTTGTCGCCGGCTTTGAGGGCGATGTCCCCGGTGCCGCTCCCGAGGAGTGCGGTAACTACCTGGACCAGAACCTCCCCATGGCAAACTGGCTCGCGCGCCGCTACCTCGACCGCGACCTGGCCGATATCGACGAGAAGCACCTGCACTATCAGCAGGCGTAAGAGCTTTATCGCCCAAAACGCGCGCATTGGGCGCCTTCGCTTATGCGGGGGCGCCTTTTTGTTGATTGGTCGGGGCGAGCGTTCAAAATCGCTTATGTTTGTTCTAGAATGTTCATACTGTCACATAAACGAACAGGAGCGAACATGCATATCTACTCTGTCAACGATCCCGAGTTCAAGTCCTATGGCAACGTTTGGGATAACGTTCCGTCCGAGCTTACGTCGCCCGTGCTCGAGGCGCTCTCTGCCACGCCCATTCCCGAGGGCAGCAAGTACGTTGCAAGTGCGCCGGAGCTCGAGGACGTCAAGGATGCCGACAAGCTTGGCTTTCTCATGTTTGGTGGCCGTCCCTTCCAGCTCGGCTGGTGCAACGGCCACAATACACGACTCAACTGCCTGGAGTATCACCGCGCGAGCGAATTCAACTTGGGCGCTCGCGACTTTATCCTGCTCGTGGCGCATCGCTGGGAGATCGAGGACGGCAAGCTCGACACCGCGTGCGTCAAGGCGTTTCGCGTGCCGGCGGGTACGGTCGTCGAAGTCTTCAACACCACGCTCCACTACACGCCGTGCATGGTCGACGACGGTGGCTTCCAGGTGATGGTGGCGCTGCCCGCCGGCACCAACGGCCCGCGCCCCGAGGCTGCGGCCGACATGCCCACGGCCGGCGACAGCTACTGCTACTGGAAGGCCGACAAGTGGGTTCTCTGCCATGCTGACAGCCCCAAGGCTGCCGAGGGCGGCTACGTAGGCCTCATCGGCAAGAACCTCGACATCACCGTGGACTAGCGCATCGCCCCAAACCACCACAAAGGTGCCTGTCTCCTTTGCGGTGGTTTGGGGCGGGCGGATATCGGGAAGTGCCAGACGGGGGAGGCTGCCGGGCGCCTTGCCGTCTGCGGATTTTGGGACATGTGGCCCGCTTTTTGGGCCCGCCTGTCGGTACACTAAAAGCACTATGGGTACCCGCGCACGACATACTGGCCATGCGGCCGCCCGATCCGCGCCCGTAGCGGATCCTAGGGGCGGCAGGCTCTTCGCCATGCCGCGATTCCTGGTTGGCATAACGCATCAGGCGTATCGTCACCGCGTCTTTGCTATCGCCGGCGCCATCACCGCGCTGTTCCTCATACTTTTGGTAGTCTTGCCGGCGCTGTTCGCCTTCGACCCCAAACTTTCTAATGCCGTGCCCGCCCATAGCGAGGTGTCCGAAGAGGTCGTGGATGCGCTCGTCCGTTCGAGCTCTCTCCCGCTGCTTGTCGCCGCAATAGTATTTTCAATTTGGGGCGTATCGGTCTATCTGCGCTGTTTGGACTATGTGTTGCGCCGCCGCCTTGTTGCCATCGCCACCATCTGCACCCTGTGGATGATCGAAGTCATTCTCAAGTACAAGTCGTTCACGCCGTTCTATGCCACCGTGCTGTGGTACCTGTACTACGTGCCCATGACGCTCATTCCGCTGCTCTACCAGTTGTGTGGTCTGCGCCTTGCGGGCCTGGAGCAACACCGCCTGGGTCGCCGCTACTGCGCCGCGCTGTGGATTGTGGCCATCCTGCTTATCGGATTTGTGCTCACCAACGATTTTCACCAACAGGTCTTCCGCTTTGACCGTACAAGCGACACCTGGAGCAACGATTACACGTACGGCTGGGGTTATTTCGCCGTCTTAGTGTGGACGGCCTTTAACTTCGTGGCCTTTTTTATCCTGGTGGGCCGGTCCTCGTCCTTTCGCATCCAGCGTTTCTCGGGCACGGCGGCGCTCGTACTGCTGGGTGGCGCATTCTTTGCCATCTCGTATGCTCTGCGCGTGCCCTGGGCATGGAGGCTCAACTTTTCGCTCGTCTATTGCGACTTGTGCGTGGTGGCGATGGAAATCTGTCTCGATTGCGGTGTCATTCCGTCGTATCACAACATCGCCGGCATCTTCGACACCTTGCCGCTTGACCTCAAAGTTCTAACGCGCGACCTGCAGGAGGTCTATGCCACGCCGGTGTCAAAGCCAACGCCGGTAGGCGTGCGCGAGGAGTTGCAAACCCAGGAACACGGGCATGCCCATGCCTTTGCCGTGGCGTCCGATCCCGATGTGATGTACCGTGCCTTTCCACTGCTGGGCGGATCGGCCCTGCTTGCCCAAGACGTGTCGGAGCTCAACGAGCTTAACCGTGAGCTGGCACATCGTCGCATGGAGCTGCAGCGTCAAAACGAGCTGCTCGCCGCCGACTACGACCTTAAGACGCATCTGGCAGATCAAGAGGCCGAGACCTTGTTGGTCCAAGACGTGGACCAGGCGATTGCCCGCGCGCTCGAAGGGATGTACGACCTGCTGAGCTCGCTGCCGCCGTTGACCGACGAGGCGTCTTCGCACGAGCGTTACCGCATGCTGCAGCGCGCCAAGATGCTCGTCGCCTATTGCAAGCGCAAGGGGTCGCTCACGTTGGCACAGCATGGGGAGAGCGGTTTTGATCGCGACCGCATTCAGCTCATTGCCAACGAGCTCGCAAGCGACCTGCGCACCATCGATATCGATTGCGCCTCGATTATCGCCATACGGCGCCCGATGCACGCCAGTACGGTAAGCGCCCTGTACGACTGCGTGTATGACTTTGCGTTTTTTGCCTACACCACCGACCATCCGGCGCTTATGTATCACTTGGGCGACCATGACCGATGCAGTGTCGAGCTGCGCGCCACGCTTTTTTCCAACGATGATGCAGATCTTTCGCAGACGCCCGCTGCGCAAGAGCTCGATAGCGCTCTGCAAGGGCGCAACGTGGCATACCGCCTTGAGGGCGAGCCCGGCCAGCTGCGCATGATCGTCTTGATGCCGAGGGCGGGTGAGTGACGATGCAGATTTCGCTCATTCTTCCCCAAATCGTTGCGCTCGATGTTGTCTTTGCCCTGGCTGCGTGTCTGCAGACGATCCACGTCCCGCTCATCGCATCGCGCCGCTCGTCCTATAACCGTAAGGTGATTTGTGCCTACGAGGCGAGCCTTGTGCTTCACCTAGTTATTTCGGCGCTCATCTTGTTCGCGTCATCTGGCTCGTATCTGGTGGCGCCGCTTGACGTTTGCGCCAAGGCAATGGGCGGAGCGTTGTGGCTCAATGCCGCAATCTTTGCCTATGGCGTGGTACTTATGGTGCACTATCGTCGCCTCGTCATGCTGGCCGAACTGTTGCTCGTTGTCGCCGTCACACCACCGGTGGTTTTTGCCATGGGCTCGGCGTGGACCGTTGTCCTTATCGCAGAGGGAGCGTTTTTCCTGTTCCGCTCCATTGCGGCGCTCTTGATGGATGTCCGCAACCGCCAGGAGGATATCACTGCGTTCTCGACGATCGAAACCATCAACGTGATTCCCGTGGGCATCCTGTATCTGGACCCGAGGGGCCGTCCGCTGCTCATGAACCGCTGCATGCGAAAAAACCTGGTGGAGCTTCATATGCCCACCGACCTAGGCGATATGAGCGGTACATGGAACGACCTGCGCAAACTCAGCATGCAAATGCCCGAAAGCAGCCAGAACCGCGTGCGGATTAATCTGGACCGCTTTGGTGAGGCGCGCGTTGTGGTCGAGGTTTCTCCCGCCGAGATTCGCTTGTTCGTGCACGATGACGTTATGGTTTCGGGCCGCCTCTTCGAGCGCATTATCGGTCTGGATGTAACAGAGTATGCGCATGCCCATGATCGCCTAGCGCAAGCCAACCACCTGCTTGAGCTTGCGGGCCAAGAGCTCCAAGCCCAGATCGAAGAAGTCAAAAAAGTTGCTGACAATGCGGCCTATCTGCGTATGCGCGCTCGCGTGCACGACGTGATCGGGCAGCGCCTGTCCATTCTCCATCGTTATCTGGAGGAAGGGCGCCTGGATGACGAGTCACTCGAGCAGATCGACCCGCTGCTGCGCTCAATCGCTGCCGATCTGCGCAGCGGGGGCGACAGCGAACCGGCAGAGCAACTGGGCGATATCGTCCATGCCTTTGGCCTGGTGAGCGTGCAGATCGATGTGGAGGGCGAGCTGCCAAACGACGCGCGTGTCGCCGCAGCATTTTTGCAGATTATCCGCGAGGCCTCGACCAATGCCACCAAGCATGCACAGGCGCATCGGGTCCACGTGCGTCTGTGGCAGGAGACGTCGGAAGACGGTGCTGTTGCGCGGATGACCGTTTCTAACGACGGCGCGCCTGCACCCGTATCGTATCGCGAGGGAACGGGTATCCCAGGTATGAGGCATGTCGCACAGAATCTGGGCGGCAGCCTGGAAGTCCACACCGCCCCGCCCTTCACGCTTACGGTGTCCATCCCGCTCGCCTCCAGCGCCACGGCCCAAAGGAGAAGTTCATGATTCGCGTGTTAATCGTCGAAGACCAGGCTATCTTGCGCGAGAGCCTCGCGCGCTCCGTCGGTGACCAGCCCGACATGACGGTTGTTGCCGCGATCGCCGACGCCTCGGATGCCTTGGACGTTGTGCTTAAGGAGCGCCCGGACATGATACTGATGGACGTGTGCACCGAGCACGATTCCAACGGCATCGTGGCGGCGGCGCGCATCAAAGAACAACTGCCCGAGTGCCGCGTCATTATCATGACGGGTATGCCCGAAATCACCTTTGTGGACCAGGCACGCGAGGCGGGCGTCGACAGCTTTGTGTACAAGAACGTCGGTATCGACGAGCTTTTCGCCGTGATGCGCTCCACGCTGGCGGGTTACTGCACGTTTCCCAAGCCGCCCGAGAGCATCTTCTCGGGCACGGCGGCCCTCGACGATGTCGAGCTGTCGATCTTGCGCCTTGCCTGCGAGGGTAAAAGCCGCCGCGAGATCGCGGCCGAGCTGTTTATGAGCGAGGGCACCATCAAACGCCGCATCTCGGAGATCCTCAACAAGACCGGCTACGACAACATCATGCGCCTGGCCGTGCACGCGGTAACGGAGGGCAGCATCGTTCCCAACATGGAGCGCTAACGCTCGTTACGCATCGGCATAAAAGCGGCGGGGCCGCAGGATCATTTCCTGCGGCCCCGCCTGACATGTGCGCGGATGTGTCCGCCAATCCGCGGCTATCGGTGTCCGCCGTTACGCGATGGTTGCGCTGTAGGAGGCGACGTCCTCGTAGGAATCGGTCAGGTAGGCGTCGATGCCGATGGTCGTGTTGACCAGGTCGTCAAGACTGTCAAGCTCGCCGCTCGAGAACGTGAATTCCTCGGTGGCGCTGGTGCCGGGCATCAGGTTAGCCGAGAACCAGGGTTCCTTCATGGTGCCGTTGACGTTGGTCTTGCCGGAAGGAGCGTAGAAGGTCAGGTCCTTGTCGCTCTTGTTGGTGATGTTGACGACAAAGCCGATGTCGCCCCAGTCGTCCTTGAACTTCTCGGTGATGGTGATGGTGCACAGATCGTCATCGGCGACGGTGACGGCGGGGGAGATTTCGACGTTCTGGACATCGTCGTCTTCGACGGCCTCATCGATCTCCTCTTCCTTCTCGGCCGCCTCGCGATCCTTCTTCACCGTACCGGACAGGTCCTTGTCGGACTTGGTAAAGACAAGATTGCCGTCATCTTCTTCGAGGATGAGTTTGCCGTCCTTGAGCTTCATGTCGTGCGACTCATCTTCGGCGGTGATGGTTACGGTGGTGGCGTCCTTTGCCTCCCATTTAAGGTCGACGACTTCAAGGAACAGGTCGAGGGCGCCTGTACCGTCCTCATCGAGAATCAGGACGCAGTGGACACCCCAATCCTCGAGCATCTTCATGTACTCATCGGTCAGCTCTTCGCCATCCACGGTTCCACCCGAGAGTTCCCAGCTGCCGACGAAGTTGGCCTTGGGGTCTTTGCCGCCGCCGCTGCAGCCCGTCAGGGCAAAGGCGAGCGCCAGGACGCATGTCAGAAATGCGAGTACGGACTTTTTGAACGTTGTCTTCATGGTGTCCTCCTTCATCGAACGAAACCCATAGAAGCAAATGCGGGGGTGGCGGATCCCCCGCTCATTACCAGTTAGGGGCGCTAGGGCCGGGGCGTTCCGCAGTTGCTGCAGAACTTGCCGCCGTTTTCGCTGCCGCAGTTGGGGCAGAACCACTTGGCCGGTGCCGGGGCGGGTGCGGGACTACCGCACTCGGAGCAGAACTTGCCGGTGTTGGTGGCGCCGCAGCTGCAGGTCCATGCGCCGGCCGCAGGTGCGGCGGTGGGTGCCGGTGCGGGAGTCGGAGCCGGCTGCGGGGCAGCCTGCTGCTGTGCCTGACCGGCGGCGAACAGCTGGCTAGCGTTCATGCCGCCCATGCCACCTGCCATGCCCATGCCCATAAAGCTTGCCATCGCGCCGTTGGGGTTGGCGGCTGCCGCGCGCATTGCGTCGCTCTGGGCGCTGGCAATGTTGGCGGCTGCCATGGTGGGATCGCGCATGACCGCGGCCTTCTGCAGGCCCTTGATCATCTGCTCGTCTTCTTGCGAGGCGGCGATGGAGTTGACGCCAAAACTCACGATCTCGACGCCGCGCAGGTCGCGCCAGTCGGCAGAGAGGACCTCGTTGAGCGCGCGGGCGAGCTCGGTGGTGTGGCCGGGGATGGCGCTGTAGCGGATGCCCATCTCCGAGATCTTGGCAAAGGCGGGCTGCAGGGCGGTGAGCAGCTCGGACTTAAGCTGGCTGTCGATCTTGTCGCGCGTGTAGCTATCGGTCACGTTGCCGCATACGTTGGTGTAGAACAGCAGCGGGTTGGTGATGCGGTACGAATACTCGCCGTTGCAGCGCACGGAGATGTCGACGTCCAGGCCAATGTTGTTATCGACCACGCGGAAGGCCACGGGCGAGGCGGTGCCGTACTTGTTGCCGATGATCTCCTTGGTGTTGATGAAGTAGACGCGCTGGTCCTTGCCCGCGTCGCCGCCAAAGGTAAAGCGGCTGCCGATATTGGCGAAGGTCTCCTTGATGGAATCGCCCAGGTTGCCGCTAAAGACGCTCGGCTCGCTGCCGGTATCGAAGACAAACTCACCGGGCTCCAGCGCGACTTCGATGATCTTGCCGTTTTGCACCACGAGCATGCCTTGTCCGTCGTTGACGGCGATGACCGAGCCGTTGGAGATGACGTTGTCCTCGCCGCGCGTGTTGGAGCTGCGGCCACCGGTACGTTTGCTGCCCTTGCAGGCCAAGACGTCAGCAGGCATCGATTCGCAGTAGATAAATTCCTTCCACTGGTCGGCCATGACGCCGCCGGCAGCTCCCAATCCAGCTTTCAAGAGTCCCATGGTGATCTTCCTTTCTCGTCAAAGGCCGGGTGGTATTGGTTGGATTGCTTAGTCGTCCTTGTCGTCTTTCATGACAACGGTGGTCTCGGTGTGGCTGAAGGTGTCGTGCTTCTCGGTCAGGTCGAGCTCGCCACAGTAGCAATCGGCGTGGGTGGCCTCGTTGGCCGTCTTGAGCTGGCCCACCAGCAGCACGTCTGCGATGACCACGATGATCAGCGGCGCGACGATGTTGATGAGGATGCCCTCGATATCAAAGGTGAGGTAATCCGGATCGAAGGCGTTCTCACCCATGAAGAGGATCTGGGAGAGGACAAATCCGATCACAAAGAACAGCACCGAGGCGATAGCGAGCTTGGGCTTGGAGCAAGGAAGCTCGCCGACCATACGGCCGGTTTGGCCGTTCATGGCAAACAGGTAGCTCTTGCCGTTCCACGAGGTGGAAAGCATCCACACGGGGAACAGGGCATAGTCGCTGTCTTCCCAGGTGTAGTCGAGCTGCTTGCTTTCGACCGTGGCATCGTCATATTCGTCGACGACGGTTTCGCGCAGGGCCGAGATCGTGCTTTCCTCCATGCGGCGTTCGGCGCGCGCCTTGCAGGTTTCGCAGTCCTCGTCGTAGCGGTTGGCGATGTAGCCGGGCATATACGCGACCGAAAACGGGCGCAGGGCATCGTAGTCAAACGGCTCGATGGCGTCCATGTGGCCGTCGGGCATCTTGGACGATCCGTCGACGGGCACGCGCTTAAACGAGATGTTTCCCTTGCGGTAGGCGTCGTAGTGGTCGGTGGTCGTGACGGTGCGGTCGGATTCCTCGGTCACGGTCTCGTTGGTCGCATCGAAGCACACTTCGCCGTCCACGCGGGCGCCGTAAAGCCAAAACGGCACGTAGACGCCTTGGACTTCGTCGATGTGGTTGCCGGTGACAAAGCTCTTGGGCAGCAGGATCTTGCCCTTGTAGTGCTCTTTGAGCGCGGCCATAACGTCGTCGCGGCCGAGCTTAAACGGAATCACCAGGTCGGGTGAGAAGTCGCCCGAGAGCTGACCGGGTGCCACGGCGGGGTTGCCGCAGTACGGGCAGGTGGTAACGGCGACGGTGCCATCCGAGATTAGCTCGGCGCCGCACGACGAGCAGATATAGCCGGCGTTTTGGGCGAGCTCCTGCACCGCAGCGTCGGTCGCGGGCTTGGGTGCCGCCGCTGCGGCGTCGGCTTTGGCGTCTGCCTTGTCCTGGCGCTCGCGATAGAGGGCCTCGACCTCTTCGACTTCAAAACGCGAATCGCAGTAGTCGCAGACGAGCTTTTGCTCGGCACTGGCAAAATGCAGGGGGCCGCCACACGCGGGGCACTGATAGTTGACGCTCTCGAAGGCCATGATCGGTCCTTTCGCTGCCGGAGGCTATGCGCCGATGGCGCCGCCGCAGTATTCGCAGCGCCCACTGGCATCGGGAATGGTGGTGGCTCCGCAGAAGGGGCAGGTCACCGCGGTCTTGGGAGCCTTGGCGGCCACGACACTGTCGCGCGTTTCCTGACGCAGCTGCACCAAGGCGTCGCGAACTTCGGTTGCCTGGCGCTTGGCCTCGCGGTATTCGATGGAACCGCGCTGATCGATGGTGGAGTCGTTCACGCGCAGGTTGATCTCGGTAAAGTACGGCGTGTTGACGTGAATGGTCAGGTTAAAGTCGTAATCCAGGTCGTAGCGCGGCGGGTTGTAGCTCTCGCGCTCGCCGTCCTTGGTCTCGCGATAGATCTCGGTGCGCTGCTCGTCGATATCCATATCGCAGCCGAGTACCTGCGAGAACTCGATGATGTCGGGATTGGCGTCGCGCCAGCGGCTCTGCGAAGTGATGATCAGCAGGCCCGCGTCCTCATCGAGCATAATATTGGTGCGCCCGGCAGAAAGCGTGCGCGTGGGGTTGAACGAAGACAGGCGCTCGGCGTTGGCCTCGCGGTAGGCGAGTTGCTCACGGATATCGTCCGCGGTGCTGGAGCGATAGCCGTGAAAGTAGGGGGAGAGCTTGCCGGCGCACTCTTTGCACAGGTAGCCTTCATTGATTTTTGTCTTACCTAGAAGTCCCAGCTCGGTACCGCAAATCGCGCACTCTTTCTTCTCGAACATCTTGTCAAAGAAGCCCATGGCTGCCTCCCATCAACTGGTAGCGTGTGTCACTTTTGATGATGGGGGAGTGCGCGATCCTTCGCGATACCCAGACGGCTCAAGGAGTCTCCACAACTGGGACACATGGCCCATTTTTCATCCGACACATAGGGACACTCCTTGCTGCGGGTAGTCATTGCACTCATTGGGGACGTACTTAAATGAGTGGTAGTTGGAGACACTCCTGGCCGAGCTAGAGATCGCGCGTGTCCCTTCTGGTCCATGCGGCTCAAAATCGCGGCGTGATGTGGACGGCTGGGGTCGAATTGGCAGCATTTCGAGCCTGGCTTCGATATTGAGACTGGTTCTTTATTAAAATAGATTTCCAGACAATTGAGCGGCTGGGGGTTAACCATGAGGGGCATGGGAGACATAACCGCATATTTGCGTCGGGGCATTCGGGAGATTATATGCCTGGCGCTGTTCTTCTTCACGTTTTTGGCGTGCGAGTATCTTTTTGATGTGCGCATGGCCGAGTTCGTGTCTCCGGACGAGGTTGTTATTTATGAGAGCCTTGTCATCGGCGCGAGCGTGATTGGCTTCTTTGTGCGTCCCATTCTGTACTATCGCCGTCCCCATGCTATCGACGCAACGAGTGACGTCACGGGCGTTTTGCTGGTGGCGGCATTGCTGCTGTTGATTATGGCGGTTCAGGTTGAGGTGGTAATTGCCGGCGGTTTGGTGGCGTGCTGCGCGCTGGGCTACTGCGGATCGACTGCTCATGCAAATTTTGCGAGGCGCTTTGCGCGAACGCCCTGCTTGGCGCGCGCCGCCGCACTTTCTTACGCCATGGGCGTTCTGGTGCAGGTTCTCAACCACATGGTGATGCCTGTCGGCATTCCTCAGCAGGCTGTTCTGGTCGTCTGTGCGATCGCGCAGGTGGCGTTGCTCCACGGTGCCCGACGCGCCAAGCTGCGCGACGAGTCCGATCCCAGCTTTGAACCCAGTGCTGCCGGGCTTTCGGTAGATGCTCTGGAATATGGCGCCAAGTGGCATGACGATCCCGAGGCAAAGGCGGCATTCCGTCGCGCCGTAGTTCGCCTGACCGTGGCGACGGCGTATCTTTCCAGCGTATTCGCCGCTCTCAACGCGGGCTTCACGACCCTGCATGCTGTCGGAACCGTCGATTTGGGCGATTGGCCGCGCCTGCTGCTTGTCGTGAGCTCGTTGGTCGCTGGCGCACTATTTGACCTGCACGGCCGCTCGTATATGAATATCGGCATGACATGTGCCGCCATACTGTCCACGCTTTCGTTCTTTGTGCTCATCGTCGATGGCAATGGCGGCAACGAGCTTGCTGCCACGATCATCTTTTATCTGGGCTCGGGCTTTTTCGTGGTGTTCTTTACCACAAAATATGCCGCCGTCTCGCTCTATGCGCGCTGGTCATATTTTTGGCCGTGCATGGGTCGCGTCGTCAACAACGTGTGCTCGATGTTCGTGACGGCGCCGGCAGTGGCGATTATCTCGAGTCAAAATGTGCTGGCTGCGGTCGGTGCGGCGCTCGTGATGTTTGTGGGCATTGCGATTACGCTGCTGGGGCAGTTGGGGCAACGAGCCGATGATGCCGCGATGCGGGACGGACTGCCGCTTGCCACCGACGATCTTGGTGGGGATCTTGCGCCCACATGCTCCGACCCCGAGCCCGTGGAGGCAGCGGAGCCCACGTCCGATGAACGCCTCGATGCCTTCGTCGTCACCTTTGGGCTTACAAGGCGCGAGCGCGATATTCTTGAGGTCTTGGTCGTTTCGGACCAGAGCGTTCAGGACATCGCCACAACGCTTTTCCTTTCGCGCTCCACGCTCTATCGTCACATTTCCTCGATCAACAAAAAGACCGGCACCGCCTCGCGCGTGGCCCTCATCAACTTCTTCTGGTCCTGGACACCCAAGGACTAGCTAATCTCCCAATACGTTGCGGTGGAATAGTCCCTAAATTAAAGTCACGGGGCTTTAAACAGGAACTATTTCACCGCAACTGCTGGGGGGATAGACTGCGGCGGCGGCAGAGGCAACGGCAGCGGCGTTGGCAGCTGTGGTAGTGGCAACGGCAACTGGCAGGGTGTTTTCCGTCTGCTTGCTACAGCAGCTCGCCGTGGCGTGCAATGTAGCGGCGCTTTGCCAGCTGAGTGAGCGCGATGTAGGCGGTGACGATGCCGACGAGCAGCGCGAAAAAGCTCGCGGGCAGTGCCATGAGGCCGAGCGCATCGGCGATGGGGCTTGCCGGCAGCCATGTGACGAGCGCCAGGCCCAGCACGGTAAGAACGCACAGTGCGGGCGCGGCGTGGTCGCGCGGGCTCGGCAGATGCGGGGAGCGCAGCATGTGGACCACGAGTGTCTGCGACCACATGGACTCGACAAACCAGCCGCTCTGGAAGAGCGCAGCAAAGGTCGCCATACCCGCGACGTCGCCCGCGGCGGCAAGCTCGGACCAGCTTGCGTCCACGGCGGCGGGGCACACGACAAAGAAGAGCGCGGCGAAGGTCACGATGTCAAACAGCGAGCTCACGGGGCCCAGCTCGAGCATAAAGCCCTTGATGGATGCGGCGTCCCAGGTACGCGGGCGGGCAGTCCAGGCGTCATCGACGGTGTCCCACGGCAGTGCGATGCACACGATCTCGTAGACCAGCGACAGCAGTACCAGCTGCAGGGCGCTCATGGGCAAAAACGGCAAGAACAGGCTCGCGACGGTCACGGACAGCACATTGCCAAAGTTGGAGCTCACCGTGGTCTTGAGGTACTTGAGCAGGTTGCCGTAAGTGCGGCGGCCTTCGATGATGCCGCGCTCGAGCACGCCCAGGTCCTTCTGAAGCAAGATGATATCGGCGGATTCCTTGGCAATATCGACGGCCGAATCGACCGAGATGCCGCAATCGCTCGCACGCATGGCGGCGGCGTCGTTGATGCCGTCGCCCATAAAGCCCACGGTGTGGCCGAGCATCTCGCGCATGACACGTACCAGGCGCGCCTTCTGCAGCGGCGAGAGCTTGGCGAAGAGGTGGGTTTTCTCGGCGCGCTCGGCAAGTTCGGCGTCATCGAGCGCATCGATCTCGGAGCCGAGCAAGACGTTGCTCGCATCGATACCAATCTGCTCGCAGACGGTGGCGGCGACGCGGTCGTTGTCGCCGGTTAGGACCTTGACCGCCACGCCCTTGGCCTCGAGGGTGGCGACGGCGCCCGCGGCACTTGCTTTGGGCGGATCGAGGAAGGCCAAAAAGCCCATCAGCACCATGTCGCACTCGTCGGCGATGCCAAACTCGCCCACGCAGCGCGGATTGGTCTTCTGCGCCACGGCAATTACGCGCAGGCCCTCGGCGTTAAGTCCGGCGACCTGCTTGCGAATCTGGGCGAGCTTCTCGTCGGTGAGCGGCTGAGCGATGCCATCGATCTCGACAAAGGAGCAGATCTCAAGCATTTCCTCGGCGGCGCCCTTGGTAACCATCTGGGTTTTGCCTTGGGCGTCGGCGACAACTACGCTCAGACGACGGCGCGAGAAATCGAAGGGAACCTCGTCGACCTTGGTGTAGCGGTCGCGCAGGCTCTGGCCCAGCATGGAATCGGGTGCGACGGTCGAGGGTGTCACATCGGCACGGTCGATTACGGCCAGGTCGATAAGATTTTTGAGGCCGGTCTGGAAGAAGCTGTTCAAAAACGCATGGCGCAGCACGCGCGCGTCCTCGTTGCCATCGGTGTTGAGGTAGCGCTCGAGCACGATGCGGTCTTCGGTGAGGGTGCCGGTCTTGTCGCAGCACAGGACGTCCATCGCTCCGAGGTTTTGAATCGCCGGCAGCTCCTTGACGATAACCTGGCGACGGGCGAGGTCCTTGGCGCCCTGCGACAGGCTCGTGGTCACGATGACGGGAAGCATCTGCGGCGTGATGCCCACGGCCACGCTCGTGGCGAACAGCAGCGCGTCGATGACGTTGCCCTTGGTGGCGGCGTTGATGGCAAAGACGGCCGGCGCCATAACGAGCATCAGGCGCACCAGCAGCATGGAGACGCTCGAGACGCCGCGGTCAAACGCGCTCTTTTCGCCGCGCCCGTTGAGCATCTTGGCGATGCCGCCCAGGTAGGTGTCCGAGCCGGTGGCAACGACAAGCGCCATGGCGGCGCCGTTTTGCACGGAGGTGCCGGTAAAGACGATGTTCTTGCAGGCAGAGAGTGGCAGTGCGGAGCCGTCGGCGCCCTCGACGACGGTGACGGCGGTGGTCTTCTCGACGGCCTCGCTCTCGCCGGTGAGTGCGGACTCGATCACAAACAGGTCGCGCGCGGTGATGATGCGGGCATCTGCCGGCACCATATCGCCGGCAGAGAGACGGATTACATCGCCGGGGACGAGCTCGTCGAAGGGGATCTCGATGCGCTCGCCGTCGCGCAGGGCGGTGCAAGTGTTGGAGACCAGGTCCTTGAGGGCCTCGGCCGCATTGCCGCTGCGGGCTTCCTGGATAAACTTCATGCCGCCCGATACCAGCAGCATAGTGCCGATGACGATGGCCGTGGAGGGGTCGCGCTGCGGTTCGGGCACGGCGAGCACGTCGATGTAGAGCGAGACCAGTGCGAGCGCGGCGAGGATGCCGGCGAAGGGATCGATGAACGCGTCGGCGATGCGGCGGGCGAGCGTTTTGGTCGTTGCCTCGATGGTGTTGGGGCCGACGGCGTTCAGGCGCTCAGTTGCCTGCTCGACGGTGAGGCCGTTTGCCGTGGCGTCAAGCAGTACGAGGGCGTCCTCGGCACTATGGGTGGCGGCGAATATGGTGTTCTTGGACAGGCCGGTATGAGTGGCAGGGCGCGCCGTGCGGCGGCGCTTGGAGATGGCTTCGAGTACCGTGACGGTTTTGAGCATCAGCATAGGGTCCTCCTTGTTGAGGGGAGTTAGCGTACGTGTCGTATTTGCTTCAAAAAACCTAGATGTCGCTCACGTCAAGCTCTTGAGCCCACAAAGGGTGCAGCGCGCCTTTGCGGTGGTTTTGGCGATCTGCCGGTGGCGTTTATGCGTGTGCGGAGTCCTCGCGGCGTGCCGAGGGCGACATGCAGGTTTTTCGACTAGGACTGCCTTCCATGGCACACCTCCTAAAGGCTGAGCGCAGCGCGCTTTGGGTATCTCGTACCCCTTTTTAATCCGCCCGTATTCTTGATGAGGGGGTTTGACATGTCAACCCCATTGTTCGGAAAACCATTCCCCCTGACAAAGCCTTTACAGAATGCCGTGGCCCCAAAGCGCGCCCGCATCGACGCTTCGCCTGCGCTAAACTGGAAGGCACGTACGCGATTACGAGAGGAGCCCGCATGGAGGCTTACAAGCAAGAGTTCATCAAGTTTATGGTCGAGTCCGACGTCCTTAAGTTCGGCAGCTTTACGCTCAAGAGCGGCCGTCAGTCCCCGTTCTTTATGAACGCCGGCGCTTACGTGACGGGCTATCAGCTCAAGAAGCTGGGCGAGTATTACGCCCAGGCCATCCACGATAACTTTGGCGACGACTTTGATGTGCTGTTTGGACCGGCCTACAAGGGTATTCCGCTGGCCGTCGTGACCGCAATTGCCTACCACGAGCTGTACGGCAAGGAGGTCAAGTACTGCTGCGACCGCAAGGAGGCCAAGGACCACGGTGCCGATAAGGGCAACCTGCTGGGTTATGAGCCCAAGGACGGCGACCGTGTGGTCATGGTCGAGGACGTCACCACCAGCGGCAAGTCCATCGACGAGACCTATCCCAAGGTCAAGGCTGCTGCCGATGTCGAGATCAAGGGCCTGATCGTGTCCCTCAACCGCATGGAGGTCGGCAAGGGCGGTGTGACCACCGCGCAGAAGGAGATCGAGGCCAAGTACGGTTTCCCCGTCGCGAGCATCGTCTCCATGGCCGAGGTCGTCGAGACCCTCTACAACCACGAGATCGACGGCAAGGTTGTCATCGATGACGAGCTCAAGACCGCCATCGACGCCTACTACGAGCAGTACGGAGCTCAGGAGTAGTTACGGCGTTTTACCAAACGCCGTAACCGGTCGACGCTGCGCGCCGCCCAGAGCGACAATTTGTCATTCAAAAGGCGAGGCATGACCAGAAGGTCAATGCCTCGCCTTTTTCATGCCAACTTGTTCGCTCTGGACGGCGCTCGCTGTCCGTCCTCTACTTGCGGCGTTGTTTTGCTCCGAATTGGTGGGCATTGGGGACGTTCTTAGAGTAGTCATTGGGGACGTTCTTAAATGACTAGTCAGAAATGAGCGTGGATAATCTCCCAGTTTTGGCCTGTGTGCGGGCTCAAAGTGGGAGATTATCCGCGCTCGCTTTAATTTGCCTGGGCTGCGATGCCTATCTAATCGGCTCGGCGTCTTCCCTGAGAATCGAAAGATACTCTTCATACCCGTACTGCCGGTATCTCTGTCTTGACTCGTCGAGAGGACGGAGGATACCCAATTCTTCAAATGATTTGACGAGCGAGCTCGCGGTACTCCTGCCGATATCGAGTTGGGCAGCGATGAATGCGGTGTCGACGATGGGGCGCTCTTCAAGAATGCCCAACAGCCTTTGCCCGTTTGCAGCAGTCCTTCCGAGATTTTCGGTAATGGTTGCTGTGGAACGGTTATGGAGGTCAACAAGGTTTTTTAAAGACCCTACCGAGTCCTTCGCACTCTCGAGAAGACTGTTGCAGAAAAACTCTATCCATTCCTCGTAAGTGCCTCTCTCCCTTACGGATGTGAGTTGCCGGTAGTACTCGCTTCGATTTTTCTTGAACTGGAACGATGGATAGAACAAGCAAGAATGAAGAACGCCATCATTGATGAGCATAAGTGTAATGAGAAGCCTGCCCAGGCGACCGTTTCCGTCTAGGAATGGATGGGCAGTTTCAAATTGGTAATGGACGAGCGCCGCCCGCACAATCGGATCCATTTCGACTTGAGGCTCATTGATAAAGCGTTCGAGGTCCTGGAGCGTGTTGCTCAAATCTTCAATGTTTGGAGGGACAAACGATGCGGTTGCAATGGTGCAGCCTGAGGGGCCAATCCAGTTTTGTGAGGAGCGCAGCTCGCCTGGATTCTTCTCCGTTCCGCGCACTCCGTCCAGCAGGACCGCATGAACTTGCCTAAGAAGTCTCGTGCACAAGGGCATCTTTTTGAGCAGTTCTACGCCGCGGTCGACAGCACGGACGTAATTCACGACGTCTGCGACATCTTTATGATGGAGTTGTGTTTGCGATGGACTAAGTAGGTCGTCAAACGTGCACTGGGTTCCCTCAATTTGCGAAGAAAGGAGTGCTTCTTTGCGCACGTACATTGTCAGATACATGTCGGCGTTGGGAACAAAGTAGAGCATGCCTTCAAGCTCTCCAAGCATTCGTGAGCATGCGGAAAGCGTGCGATAGGTTTCCTCGGTGAGGTTTAGCTGCCTCAATGATTGCAAGGGCGTTGGAAAAAACGAATAGTAAGCCAATTTCCCCGATAGATTATTGCGGAGCGTTCCCTGGCCGTTCTCCTCGATTTGCATCGCGCCCTCCATATCTTTAGTGCCGGAAACTCGTTATTAGGCCAATCATATCAATTCTAATAACGAGTTTAAGGATTAAATAGTTATTAGAATTGATGTAAACAATCTAATGATGAGAAGTCGTTATTACTTGACCATGGAGCTCGGCTTGGTACAGGGGGGGGGTTGTCAAAAATGAGAGCGGATAATCTCCCGTTTTTGGCTCGGTGACGGCCTCAAAGTGGGAGATTATCCACGTTCGCTAGTTAAGCGTCCAAAAATCCACACTCGCCAAACCTGCCAAAAAGGACAGGTTTATTTTGGCACGCTTCGGTCGGTGTCAGGAAGTGTTAGGGACGGGGCGGCGGCAGGACTCGAGAGCGAAAAGAAGTATCGGGTTTGGCGTGCCCGCTTCTGCCCGTCCCGCGCGTGGGCGATACTCGGCTTATCGAACCGCGATGCAAAGGAGATGCTCATCCCACGAGCACTACCGAGAAGGGCTTGCGATTCGAGTCCCCACCTTAGCATTTGAACCATTTGGCACTATAATTACCGTAGGCATGCGCACAACGTTGCGCTTAATCAAGAGGAGAAAACGTATGGGTCTGTTTGACATGTTCAAGAAGAAGGCTGAGCCCGCGGCTGCCGCTGTTCCGGCCTCCATCTCTGCTTCTGCTGGCGCCGACGTGCTGTGCTCGCCCGTCAAGGGCAAGGTCATCAAGATGGCCGACGTGCCCGATCCCGTCTTTGGTGGCGAGGTTCTGGGCAAGGGCTGTGCCGTGTGGCCCGAGGATGATCTGGTCTACGCTCCCTGCGACGGTAAGGTGACCGTCACCATGGGTCACGCCGTGGGCCTGCAGTCCGATAGCGGCATCGAGGTTCTGGTGCACGTTGGTGTCGATACCGTCAACATGAACGGTGACGGCTTCGAGGGCTTCGTCAAGGCTGACGACGTCGTGAAGGCCGGCCAGCCCATACTCAAGATCGACCGCGCCAAGATCGCTGCCGCCGGTTACAAGGACTGCGTCGTCGTGGCCGTGTCCAACACCGCCGAGTTTGCTGACGTCGAGCTCGCCGTCGAGGCCGAGTCTGCCGTCGCCGCCGGTGACGCCATCGTCAAGGTCGTCCGCAAGTAAACTGTGGCATCCAAAGGATGTGCAAGGGTGGTCGGGTTTTCCGGCCACCTTTTTTATTGCATCGCGGGGAAGCGTTTTATTGCACGTTGGGCGGGCTTGCAAACCGTTCGGACGCTAAAACGAACCGACCGCGCCTTCGCGTTGCCGAGGGTGTTCATAAGTGGATAGTATGGGCTTACTTATTACAACGTGTGCCGCGTCCGGGAAGCGCGGTGCCGCTCATTGGGAGGAACAACATGAAAAAGAAGCTGCTGCTTGCGCCCCTCATGGCCGTCTTGGTTGCATGTGTGGTCGTGCTTTCCGGTTGCGGAGGCCCTTCGGTTGAGGAACTCATCACCGAGGATCTTACGACGCAGTTTGACGAGGTCAAGAACGGTGGCGACGACTTCCTCTCTGGCCTGGAGGAGGCTTCGGGCGACGAGTTCGAGCAGCTGGGTATCGATCCCAAGGAGTATGCCAAGACCTATCTCGAGGGCTTTGACTACAAGATCGGCGACGTGACGGTCGACGAGGACAAGGGTGTCGCGACCGCCGAGGTCTCCATCACCTGCAAGTCCATGAACAAGATCGTCGAGGACTTCTCCACCCAGTATCAGGAGAAGGTCGCCGCGCTTGATACGGTTCCTTCCGATGACGAGCTGTATAAGATGGCCGGTCAGGTTATGGTCGATGTGACCAAGGCCGCCGAGCCCAGGAAGACCACGGTTATCTTCAAGTACACCTGCAACGACGACGGCGAGTGGTCTGCCGACGACTCCGTCAACTCCGAGATGATGGATGCAATGCTGAGCTAGGGGGTTACGCGGTTCTACGAACCGCGTAACCAGTTGACGCTGCGCGCCGCCCATCCTCTACCTGCGTCGTTGCCATGGTGCGGCACTTGTAGTCATTGGGGACGTTCTTAAATGACCAGGCGGCAGTTGGGGACACTCCTTGTGCCAGCGTTGCATCGAGTGCTTGGGAAACCGCGACCCGGTTTTTGGCCGAATAGTGGGTCGCATTTTCCGGATGGGGTGGGTTGCGGAAAGTGCGACCCGGAATATTACTCTGAAACGGGATGCGGTTTCCCTGATGCGCCTCAAACGGAAAGCGCATCCCATTCCGGAGCTCCAAAACGGGATGCGCTTTCCGCGCGGAAGAATTGCCGCAGCTGCGTTAAGCAGTGTCGCTCGTTACTCGCCCAGCACCAGCGCCGCGAGCTCTGCCTGGGTGTCCACCACGTAGTCGGCGCCGGCGGCCTCCAGCTCTGCACGGCCGCGGAAGCCCCAGCTGACGCCCGCGCTCTTAAGGCCGGCGTTGTGACCGGTCAGAACGCCGACATTGGAATCGCCCACATAGAGCGTGGTCGCCGGATCGGCGCCTAGCTCTTCCATCACATGCAGCGTAACAGGCGCCTCGGGCTTGGGGGGAAACGCATCGATGCGGCCCTGCACCAGCGCAAAGCGCTCGGAACCAAAATACTTCTCGATAAGCGGAGCCGCCGAGACGTGGTCCTTGTTAGTGAGCACGGCAAGCTGCACGCCCGCGGCGCGCAGGCGGTCGAGCATCTCGATCGTACCGGCATAGGGGGCGGTGTGGTCCTCCTTGTGCTCGCCGTAGTAAGCCCTAAACTCGGCAAGCGTTTGCTCAAACATACGGCTGTCGCCCGCATACTCGGCAGGCATAAAGCGCTCAACCAGCTTGAGCATGCCGTTTCCCACCTTGTAGCGGTACTCGTCAACGGCAAACGTGGGCCAGCCGTGCGCCTCGCAGGTATGGTTGCCGGCGGCCGCCAGGTCCTCGAGCGTGTTGAGGATGGTGCCGTCCAGGTCAAAGATCACATGGGAAAAAGCTGCTGCCATGGGTGCTCCTGCCGCTTGAGTTGTAAAACGCACCCCATGATACTGGGCATGCGTGCCGGGCATGTTTGGAATCTGAATATCTTTAATAGCCCTGAGCCTTTGTCGTTAGCAAATCCTCGGCAGCTGCTCTCCTACGAGCATGTCGAGGATGCGGGTCGAGCCCCAGCCGGTGCGCACGCGCACGGCGGGTCGAGCGTCCGATCCAAGCGGCAGCACGCGGCCGATAATCGCGGCGTTCTCTCCGTAGCGGGCGGCACGCATGGCGGCTAGAGCCGCATCGGCTTGCTCGGCCGGCACGACGGCAACCATCTTGCCCTCGTTTGCCACCTGCAGCACATCGTAGCCGAGCATCTCGCAGGCTGCCTGCACGTCGGGGCGCACGGGCACATCGTCCTCGTCGATCTCCATGGCAACGCCGCTGGCCTGCGCAAACTCGTTGAGCGTCGAGGCCAGGCCACCGCGCGTGGGGTCGCGGAAGCAGCGTGTGTCGGGTGCTGCGGAAAGCACATCGGCAATCAGGTGGTTGAGCGGCGCGGCGTCGCTTTCGATGGTGCTCGAAAACGCCAGACCCTCGCGTTGGCTCATGATAGCGATGCCGTGGTCGCCCAGTGTACCCGAGACCAGGATGACATCGCCGGGCTGGCAGTTTGCGCCGCTGAGCGCCACGCCCGCAGGCACCTCGCCCACGCCGGCGGTATTGATATAGACGCCGTCGGCCCCGCACCGCTCGACCACCTTGGTGTCGCCCGTGATTATGGACACGCCCGCCTCGTGCGCCGTCTCGGCCATCGTCTGCACAATCTGGCGGAGCCTATCCATGGGATAGCCCTCTTCGAGGATAAAGCCGCACGACAGGTAGCGCACGTTGGCGCCCGAGGTCGCGACGTCGTTGACGGTTCCGCACACGGCGAGGCGGCCGATGTTGCCACCGGGGAAGAACTGCGGCGAGACTACAAAGCTGTCGGTCGACATGGCGATGCGCCCGCTCGCGGGCAGCGCGGCGACGCCGGCATCGTTGCCTTCGAGCAGCTCGGGCGACCCAAAGGCATCCAAAAAGACCTCATCGATGATGCGTTTCATCATCTGGCCGCCGGAGCCGTGGCCCAGCAGGACGGTGCTATCGGTAACGCTATGGGACATATCGAAAACTCCAATCGTGGGTGGTGCCGGTGTGCGGGTGTGCCCGGGCTAGTCGCGGTAGCGGTAGTACGCTGCGCAGCTGCCCTCGGAGCTCACCATGCACGGGCCGACGGGGTGTTCGGGCGTGCAGGTGCGGCCAAAGAGCGGGCAGCTGCTCGGCGTAATGGCCCCGCGCAGCACGTCGCCGCAGCGGCACCCGCGCGGCTCGACTGTCGCCTCAACGGGCACGTCAAAGCGAGTGTGGGCATCAAAGCGCGAGAACTCGGGGCGGATGGAAAGGCCCGAGTTGGCAATCAGCCCCAATCCGCGCCATGTGGTATCGCACGGCTCAAACACCTGCTCGACCAGCTGGCGCGCCACGGGATTGCCGTCGGCATTGACGCCGCGACGGTAGGCGTTGTCGATCGCGGGCTGACCCTCAACAACCATCTGGACCAGCATGCAGATGCCCTGCAGGATATCGACCGGTTCAAATCCCGTGACCACGCCCGGGGTATTGAATTCGTCGACCAAAAAGCTAAAGGGCGCCAAGCCCGTGATGGTGGCGACGTGGCCCGGCAGGATAAAGCCGTCGATGGTGGTCTCGGGGTCGTTGGCGATGGCGCGCAACGCCGGCGGCGTGGCCTTGTGGGCGCAATAGACCGAGAAGTTCAAAAGCCCGCGCGCCTCGGCCTCCAAGATGGCGGCGGCGATGGTGGGCGTCGTAGTCTCAAAGCCCACGCCCATAAAAATGACCGGGCGATCAGGGTTTTGCTCGGCAATGTCGAGCGCGTCGAGCGGGGAATAGACGATGCGGATATCGCGCCCCGCCGCCTTTTGCGCAGCGAGCGAGGTGGATGATCCGGGCACGCGCATCATGTCGCCAAAGGTGGTGATGATGGCGCCGTCTATGTTGGCGAGCGCGATTGCGTGGTCGATGTCGCGGTTGGCGGTGACGCAGACGGGGCAGCCCGGGCCGCTCAGCAGCTTGAGCCCGGCCGGCATAATGGAGCGAAAGCCATAGCGCCCGATGCTCACGGTATGCGTGCCGCAGACTTCCATAAGGTTGATGGTGCGGTCGCCGACAAGCTCATGAATGCGCTCGATGAGCTCGCGAGCCAGCTTGGGATTGCGGAATGCCGAGAAATCGATACCGGAGCGCGCCGGCTGCTCGGGCGCCACTAGTAAGCCTCCGCCGGGTTGGTGGTCAGCTGGTCTTCTTCGACCAGCTCGGACATGGCATTAACAAGCTCGAGCGTTTCCTGTGCTTCCTGCTCGTCGACAATCTGGATGCCAAAGCCGGCGTGTACGAGAATATAGTCGCCAACCTGCGCCGTCGGCACGAGTCGCAGCGACACGGGGCGCTCGATGCCCATCATGTCGACGGTGGCCTTGAGGTCGTCGTCGCGTTTGACTACTTTACCGGGAACGGCAAGGCACATATTGTTCCCCTTTTATACGCTTTGCGCTGGACGGGCGCTCAATAATCCATCAGTTGATGGTAGCGCTCGCGGGCGCTGCGGGCAAACGCGCTACACCTGTGAGACGGCGGCTTGCGGGCTGGCCGAACAGCCTACTGCGATGCAACCTGCGCAAGACGAGCGCTTGCGACTGCCGCCTGACCGTAGGCGATGCAGCCGTCGTTAACGGGCACGGTTTGGGGAATCAAGACAGTGAGACCCATGCTTTTGAGCTCGCGGGTGAGGAGCTGGAGCAAAAGTCGGTTCATGAACACGCCGCCCGAGAGCGCGACGGTGTCGATGCCCTCGTGCACGCAGATATCGCTGGCGATGCGCGCCGAGGAGCGCGCGACGGAGACATGGAAATCGAGTGCGAGCCTGTCGGCGGGCGCTCCGGCTTCAATTCCTCCCAAAAGTGCCTCAAAGAGTGCTTTCTGGTCCAGAACATAGGGGCCGTCCAGCCACGATGGGCCAGATGCGAAATAGCCGGCGTTGTTGTCGGGAAAATGGGCGATTTCGTTGTCGAGCGCGCGCCAGGCGGCAGCCTCAAGCTCGATGGCGGGTTCGCCCTCGTAGGTTGCCTTGTCGCAGATGCCCAGAATTGCTGCCGCGGCATCAAAGAGACGCCCCATGCTGCTGGTACGCGGGCTGTTGATGCCGCGTTCGATCATGGTGGCTGTCACGCTGCGCGTTTGCTCGTCGAGGCTGTCCAAAAGCCGAGCGGCACCTGGGTGCTCGAGCAGACCGAGCTCACTGAGCAGGGCAAAGGCGTTGCGGCGGGCGTCGCGCACGGAGGCCGCCCCGCCGGGGAGCGCCCAGGTGCGCAAATGCGCGGCGCGTTCAAAGCCGCCAAGGCTGGCAACAAGAAACTCGCCGCCCCAAATGGTCCCATCGGTGCCGGCGCCGGTGCCGTCAAAGGCGATGCCAAGGACACGCGCGTCGGTTGTAAGCTGGCCCGCGGCGATGGCCTCGGCCATTACGCTCGCGATATGCGCATGATGGTGCTGCACCTCGACGAGTGGCAGATTGCATTTTCGCGCCTGCTCGCGCGCCCACTGGCCCGATAGATAGCTGGGGTGTACATCGCAGGCCAAGGCGGCGGGCGCCAAATCAAAGAGATCTTCCAAGCGCGTGCGCGCGGCGTTCCAGGCATCGAAGGTCCCGCCGTTTTCAACATCGCCGATATGCTGCGACACAAAACAGGTCGCCTCGCCGTTCGTCCCTTCACGCGTGAGCGCAATCGTGGCCTTTTGTTGCGGCCCGCAGGCGAGTACGCAGGACGGAGCGCCGTCGAGCGCCGGCAACGGCAGCGGCTGGGGTGCATATCCACGAGCGCGGCGAACGGGCATAACGGCGCCGTTCGCCGCGCGTACTACGGAGTCGTCGTAGCGCGAGAGGATTGCGCGGTCGTTACCGAGCAACGCGTCGGCGATGCCGGCGGCAACGAGGTGTTCCCAGGCAAGGTCGTCGTCGGTCTCGATGGGTTCTTCGCTCAGGTTTCCGCTGGTCATGACGAGCGCGTGCATGCCGTGCGACGCGGCAGCTGCAAGCAGAAGATGCTGAAGCGGGGTGTAGGGGAGCATAACGCCAAGCTCGGGCAGGTCGTGCGCGACGGACGGTGCGAGTACGAGGGCGTCGGGAGAATCGCCGTTGCCCTCGCCAACAGTGCGTCGGCGCAGCAGCACAATGGGACGGATACTGCCGGCGAGAAGCTCGCGCTCAGCGTCGTCGATATGGCACAGGTGCCCGGCATCGGCAAGACTGCGCACCATGACGGCAAGTGGTTTGTTACTGCGGCGTTTGCGATGGCGCAACTCGGCCACCGCCTGCTCGTTGGCAGCATCACAGGCTAGATGGAATCCGCCCAGGCCCTTGATGGCGACGATGCCACCGCTGGCCAGCAGCTCAACGCAGCGCTCGATGATAGCGTCGCTGGCCTCGCGTGTGGTGCCGACGGCCGGTGTCGCGGACGAATTCCCGCACGCATCGCCGTTTACAGCCTCGCGCCACGTAATATGCGGCCCGCAATCAAAGCAGGCATCGGGTTGCGCGTGAAAACGCCGGTCGAGTGGGTCGGCATACTCCGCGGCACACCTGGGACACATGGGAAAACAATCCATCGACGTGGCCGCTCGGTCATAAGGCAACGATCGGATGATGGTAAAGCGTGGCCCGCAGTTAGTGCAGTTGATAAAGGGGTAGTGATAGCGTCGGTCGGCGGGATCGAACAATTCGCGCAAGCAATCGTTGCAGGTGGCGATATCGGGCGAGACGAGCGTCGTGTGCGCGGTCTGGTCCTGCGATGCTACGATGTGAAAACCCTGTTCATTGGCGGCATCCCAACCGTTGGCTGCCAAGTCCACAACCTCGACATACTCTACGCGAGCTGCCGCAGGCGCATGCTCAGAAAGCGCGGCAACAAAAGCATCGAGCGCATCGGCCAAAGCGTGCGCCTCGATATGCACGCCGTCGCCCGCATTGAGCACCCATCCACAAATGCCATGTGCCATGGCCTCGCGATACACAAACGGTCGCATGCCAACGCCCTGCACAATGCCCGTTACATGGATATGCGCATGTCGCATGCGACCCTCCTTCGTTGAAATGTGTGCTGTTACAGCCCCAGGCTCTGCTTGGTGGCGGCGCAGGTGAGCTCGCCGTGCTTAACGCCGCGCAGGCCCAGCAGGCGGTCGGCTAGTTCGTAGACGCGCTCGCCGCGACCCTTGAGCGCCAGAATCTCCAAACAGTTGTGGTGATCCAGATGCACGTGCATGGTCGATACGATCTCGTCGGTGTAGTCGTGCTGCACTTCGTCCAGACGGCGCGTCAGGTCACCGGTATGGTGGTCGTAGATCATGGTGAGCGACCCGATAACGTGCTCATCGGGCGTGCGCATCTGCTCCTTGGCGATCGAGGCGCGAATCAGGTCGCGCACGGCCTCGGATCGGTTGGCCACGTCGCCGCGGCGTGCGATCTGCTCGTCAAAACGGCGCAGCAGGTCGTCGGGTGCGGTAACCGAAAAACGGACCAGCTCGGAGCCGGAGCCACTACAGCGGCAGCCCGCGTCACCGTCCGCCCCGTGCGGATGCTCGTGCTCGTACCCGCAGCAGTGCTCGTGTTCGGCCACCTTACACCAGCTTCACGGAGCCGACGGAGTTGTGGTCGGCCTCGATGGCCTCTTCGTAGCCCTCGAGTGCGTCGTGGGCCTCGTGCAGCGCAGCCATGGCGGCCTCGAGCTTGGCGCCGATGCGCTCCATGTCAAAATTCTCGGTCGCATGCAGCAACTGATGGCTCCATTCGTGAGCGAGCTCGATGGTGTCGTCGACCTGCTTGACGCTCATGGCAAGCTGGCTCATGTTCATTCCAACATCATGCATGGAAAATCTCCTTTTGTATGGGGCAGTTCAGTGGTTCAGATTTTACTACGCCCGCTCTGTGCGCAGCTGCATAAGAAAACGGGTGCGAGTCTGTGCGACCCGCACCCGTTCACTGGGGGCTGTTTGTGACTACCATACTATCCGTGGTTGCACTCGGTGCATCCAGAAGTCCGGCGAGCGGTGCAAAAGCGCTCATGGACGGCAGGCAGACGGCAACATGTAACAAGCGTATTACAGATGCTTCTCCAGCAGCGCCTGCAGCCTCGCCTTGGGCAGAGCGCCAACCGAGCGGTCAATCTCCTCGCCGTTCTTAAACACAACCAGCGTGGGGATGCTCATGACGCCATACTTCATGGCCAGGTCCTGGTTGTCGTCGACGTTGCATTTGGCAACGGCAAGCTTGCCCGCCAGCTCATCGGCAACCTCGTCAACGATGGGCGAGAGGGATCGACAGGGCCCGCACCACGGTGCCCAAAAATCGACCAGCACGGGCAGACTGTCGTTAACGATGGAATCGAAGTTCTCGGGGGTAATCTGATTAATGTCAGCCATGGTGACCTCCATAATGCGACGCGGCTCGGCCGCGTAAAACTCAGTACGACCGTGCTTATACCCAGCCGCCCGCAAAGCAACCACTCGCGGGCAGCTCTTTTATATAATGGTGGGCACGCAAACGATTGGAGAGCGCATGTCCACGTCACAAAGCCAGAAAAAAGAAGCCATCGCCCAGGCGGCCGAGCAGGAGCTCGCATCGCTCGCGGGTCGCGGCGTGCGTATCGCGGGCAACGCGTGCTCGCCGATCGTACTAGTCAAAGGCGACTTGGACGAGGCCGAGCGTTCGGGTGGCGAGCTTGCCGCCGGCCCGGATGGCGCGGCGTTGCGCAAGGCGCTTGGGGCCATCGGCTACGCGCCCGAGGATTTTTGCGTGCTGGCAAGCGTCGCCGGCGTGGGTGACGGGGCGGTCGCGACAGGCGAGGGCCTACCGCGCGAGCTGTTCCGCGAGGCGCTCGAGGCCTTGGACCCCGAGGCGGTCTTGCTGCTGGACGATCGCGCGGCCGATACCATGCGCGAGACCTATGCCGACATGCTTGTGGCAATCGACGACTTCGATACCGCTATGCTCAAGCCCGGCTTGGTCGCCCATGTGCAGGGCCGCCGCGTGCTCGCGCTCGACGGCTTTGAGGCGGCACTCACTGACAAAGCCGCCAAGCAGCGCATGTGGGCATACATCAAGCAGCTGACCCCGGCAGCCGCTCCGCTGTAGCGAGGCTGACGGCAGCCCCTACATCACAGCGCGCAGCTCAAACCGATCGCCGTTAATGCGGAACTGGCAGTTGCCGTTCATGCGCTCCACGGCAAGTTTGATGCTCCTGGTGCCAAAGCCGTGGCCCGCATGCCGGGTCACGGGCATGCCGTCGACCATGCGCGGCGCGCGGTCAAACGTGTTGGAAACTAACAGCAGCAGCTGGCCGTCCTCTAATCGCAGGTCAAAGTTGACGAATCGCTTTCCTTGGGGTGCGGTGCTTGCGGCGGTGATAGCGTTTTCCAAGGCATTTGAGAGCACGCTAAACAGGTCGGCGTCACCTACGTGGATGGTTTCGGGTACGGCGGCGCGCAGGTTGGCGGTAATGCCGTTTCTATTGATATCCGAGTTAAATGACGAAAGCGCGATGTTTACGGTCTCGTTGGCGCAGAAGCGGCGTACGGCGGTGCGGTCGCCGGCTTCGCAGAGTTCGTCGATGCGATCGAGCGCCTCGTCGGTGTGGCCCTCTTCGATTAAAGCGGCCAGGCCGCGTAGGAAGTGGCGCATGTCGTGGCGAAGAATCGACAGCTCGCGCCCAGATTGACGCCAAGCCTCGAGCTCTTTGATGGCGGCGCTGTCGCGGGTTTCGAGCATCCAGCGCTCTCGCTCGGCGGTTTCCTTTTCTTCGTATTCGCGCAGGTAAACGGCAAGAAACATAAGATAGAAGGCACAGAGCGCAAATGCCAAAAACTCAACCGTTACCACCGAGCCCGAGTGGAACAGCGTGGTGTAGACGTTGGTGGCATAGTCAAAGACGTAATAGACGAGCGGCAGGATTAAAAGGATGCCCAGTTCGGTGGTGCTTTTAATCGCCAAGCGCGGACCGATGTCGCCGGCCCAATGCAACAGGACGGCAAAGACGGCGAGTGTGGTCGCGATGCGCGCCAGATAGTAGGCGATCTGAGAATCGGTTGCGGCAAATGCGGCGATGCCCATCCAATTGCTGAACTGGCAGCTCAGATAGGCACTCGTAATGCCGAGCACGGCAAGCAGCGGGCTCAGGCGGTAGCGCGCACACAAATAGATGACGAGCGGCAGATGCACGACGAGCGGATATACCTGGCGGGCAAAAAGCTCGCCGCCGACGGCATTGGCGAGGCCAAATGCGCATCCGGTTACGGCACCGACCAGCACCAGTTCAAGCGCATGACGCCGGTTGATCTCGATACCGCACAGCGCCGCCGAGGCAAAGACGCCAAAGAGTAGCGTCGTGGCGTGGTGGATTGCCCAAAGGACCATTTCGACCGAGGAGACCATCAGTGTCTCCCACCCTCAAAGCGCGCCGCAAAGTAGGCGTCTTGGAATCCCTGCTTGCAGCTGCGCGAAAGCGGGATGCACGCGCCCGAGCGCATGACGATGTCCGTGCGGTCAAAGTGATCGATATTGCGCAGGTTGACCTGGTAGCTGCGGTGGCATTTAAAGAAGACCGCGTTTTGCTCCAAGCGGTCCTCGACGCTGCGGAACGACTCGAGTGCCTCGATGTCGCGTCCGTCGCGCAGGTGGAAGACCACGTGCTTGTTGCGCGCCTCGGCATATTCGATGTCGGACAGGCGCAGGGCGTGGTAGCCAAAGGAAGTTTTGATCACGAGCTCGTCGGTTGCCGCCGGGCGCATGCTCGAAAGCTCGTTAAGTAACTGCGCCAGGCGTTCGTAAGTCACGGGCTTGAGCAGATAGTCGAAGGCGCGGACCTCGTAGGATTCCAGCGCGAACTCGGGCGACGAGGTGAGGAACACCAGGCGCACGGCGGTGTCGGCCTGGCGTAGTTCGCGTGCGGTGTCCATGCCGTTGACGAGCGGCATGATCATGTCGAGCAGAATGATGTCGGCGCGCGATGCGGCATGGCGGGCCAGCAGGTCCTCGCCGCGCGTGACGAGCGCAACATCGACCGCCGTGCCCGTCTCGGTCGACCAACGGTCGATCATCCGGTGCAGTCTATCTAGAAAAGCGACATCATCGTCGCAGGCAATAATCTTGAGCATTCGGCCCCCTTAAGTAGTTCGATTTTGCCACATCGGGCACGCGCCGCTTGCGGGGGTGCGGACCGTTTGCGCCCCACGGCGTGCAGCTCGCGCCAAGCGGTGTTGCGGTGGCGAAAGATGCCTCCTGCGCCATCGAGAGCTCAGCTATCCTCAGCTTGCCAGTTCGAAAATGGACCCGACCCAAGATTGAATCTTTATTTCAACTTTACACCTAGGTTTACAGCTGTCTTGTCAGCTGTAAACCTAGGTGTCATACTAAAGCCCCAAGATTCGCCAAAAGAGAGGGGCCTTGATGGCACAGAGCGCGAACATGGATGCGTCGGAGCTTGCACGCGATATCGCGGCCGGCCTAGCATCGGCAACGACGGCAACGGAGCGCGCGGCACTGGTGCCCGCAGAGCTCGTCGAGGCCATTCAGCAGCTAAAAACCCAACGTGACGCGGTGATCCTGGCGCACTATTACGTGGCGCCCGAGGTGCAGGCCGTGGCTGATTACGTCGGCGACAGCTTCTACCTGGCAAAGCTCGCCAAGAGCCTGCCGCAGCAGACTATCGTGCTGTGCGGCGTGGAGTTTATGGGCGAGAGCGCCAAACTGCTCAATCCCACTAAGACCGTGCTGCTGCCCGAGCCGGGCGCGGACTGCCCCATGGCGCACATGGTCAAGCGCGAGACGGTCGATGCCGCCCGTGCCGAGTATGGCGATGACCTGGCCGTGGTGTGCTACGTCAACTCGACGGTCGAGATCAAAAGCTGGAGTGACGTGTGCGTTACCAGCTCCAACGCTGTCAAGATCGTGTCCGAGCTGCCGCAGCAGCACATTCTGTTCATTCCCGACCAGAATCTGGGCCGTTTCGTGGCCGAGCAAGTGCCGCAGAAGCACGTCATTCTCAACAAGGGCTACTGCCCGCGTCACCACATCATCACCGTCGAGCAGATCGTCGACGCGACGGAGGCCCACCCCGACGCGCTCGTGCTGGCGCACCCCGAGTGCAAGGCCGACGTTCTGGCCGAGGCCGACTACATCGGCTCCACCGCCGGTATCATCAAGTATGCCGAGGAGTCCGACGCGAGCGAGTTCATTATCGTGACGGTTCGCGGCGTGCTCTACGAGCTCGAGCGCCGCTGCCAGGGCACCGGCAAGAAGTTCTACTTCCCCGCGGTGCAGCCCACCTGCGTCAACATGGACCTCATCACGCTCGAAAAGCTCGTGCGCTGCCTGGAGACGGGCGGGGGCGAGGTGCAGATCGGCGTCTCGGACGAGGCGGCAGACCAGGCCAAGCTCACGCTCGACCGTATGCTCGAGTACGCAGCGCGCTAGAACAATGTGACATGAGGGGCAGTCCCTTATGCCACATTACAAGGGAGAGGATTCCTGTGGAAACCAAACAATACCCCGATATGGAATGCGACGTTGTCATTGCCGGCTGCGGCGTGGCGGGTCTGTACGCGGCCCTCAATCTGCCGACAAGCACGCGAGTGATCATGCTCTCCAAGGGCGCTGTCGACGAGTGCGATTCGATGCTCGCGCAGGGCGGAATCTGCGTGCTGCCCGAGGGCTCGGACTACGATGCCTTCTTTGAGGACACCATGCACGCCGGCCACTATGAGAACCGTCGCGAGAGCGTCGACATTATGATCCGCTCGAGCCGCTCGGTCATCAACGACCTGCTGGCCATGGGCGTGGATTTTGAGCGCAAGGCCGACGGCAGCCTCGACTTTACCCGCGAGGGCGCGCACAGCCGTCCGCGCATTGCCTTCCATGCCGACATTACGGGCAAGGAGATCACGACCAAGCTGCTCCAAGCCGTTCGCAAGCTGGATAACGTGCAGATTTTGGAGCACGTGGCCATGACCGACATCCTGACGGGCGAGCGTGATGGCGTTACGGTGTGCACCGGCGTCGTTGCCGTTCCCGTGGATGAGGACAACTCGGTTCGTCCCGCCGACGAGCTGGCAAACGCCGCCGAGGGCGTGCATGCCAGCGAGCCGTTTAAGATTCATGCCCGCCACACGCTGTGGGCGACGGGCGGTATCGGAGGCGTATACGACCATTCGACCAACTACCCGCAGCTCACGGGCGATGCCTGCTACATTGCTCAGGAGCATGGCATTAAGATGGAGCACCTGGACTACGTGCAGATTCACCCCACGGGGCTGTTCTCGCCGCAGCCGGGCCGCACCTTCCTGATCAGCGAGAGCTGCCGCGGCGAGGGCGCGATTTTGCTCAACGCCGCTGGCGAGCGCTTTACCGACGAGCTTCAGCCGCGCGATGTGGTCGCCGCCGCCATTCGCGAGCAGATGAAGCAGGACGGCACCGAGCACGAGTGGCTGAGCTTTGCCCCCGTCGAGCGCGATGTGGTGACCGGGCACTTTGCCAACATTCGCGCACGTTGCCTGGAGGACGGCCGCGACATCTTGGACGAGCCCATCCCCGTTACGCCCACGCAGCACTACTTTATGGGCGGCGTGTGGGTCGACAAGGACGGCCGCACCTCGATGCCCGAGCTCTACGCCGCGGGCGAGACGGCTTGCAACGGTGTTCACGGCAAGAACCGCCTTGCATCAAACAGCCTGCTCGAGGCGTTGGTCTGGGGTCGTCGCGCCGCGTGGTATATGCGTACCGGCGAGTCGCTGGCCGTGGAGCAGGCGGGCGATCCCGCGCTCGATGGCCGTCATCGCGCCCTGAGCGCCGATACCCTGGCAATCGATGATTTGGCCCGTGCCGCCGGCACGCAGGCCGTGGAGGAGTAGACCATGAATCCCATTACCATGAAGCTCGTCGTCGATGATCTGATACTGCAGGCTCTGCGCGAGGACATTACCTTTGAGGACGTGAGCACGGCGAGCGTGTGTCCCACGGCGCGTCCCGCCACGGTGGAGCTTATCGCCAAGGCCGATGGCATCATCGCGGGCCTGGATGTATTCGCTCGCACCTTTGAGCTGCTGGATTCGCAGAGTTCGGTGCTGCTTGATGTTGCCGATGGTGACGAGGTGCACGCCGGTGACCACGTGGGCCAGGTGCGTGGCGATGCGCGCGTGCTGCTTTCGGGCGAGCGCGTGGCGCTCAACTACCTGCAGCGCATGAGCGGCATCGCTACCTATACGCACCAGATGGCCGCGGCGCTCGAGGGCACCAAGACCGTGCTTGTCGACACACGCAAGACCACGCCGGGCATGCGCGTCTTCGAGAAGGCCGCGGTCGAGATCGGCGGCGGCAGCAACCACCGTTACAACCTGTCGACGGCCGTCATGCTCAAGGACAACCACATCGATGCCGCCGGTGGCGTGACGCGTGCGATCGAGATGGCGCGCGCCCATGCATCGTTTACCACGACGGTCGAGATCGAGTGCGAGAACCTGGACATGGTACGCGAAGCCGTGGAGGCCGGTGCCGACATTATCATGTTCGACAACATGACCCATGACGACATGGCCGCCGCCATCGAGCTTATCGCCGGTCGCGCCAAGACCGAGTGCTCGGGCAACGTGGACGCCAACAACATTCGCGCCCTGGCCGACCTGGGTGTCGACTACATTAGCTCGGGCGCCCTGACGCACTCCGCGCCGATCCTCGACCTCTCGCTTAAGCACCTGCGTCTGCTGGACGGTAAATAATGAACGCCCGCGAGCGTCGTCGTGCCATCATGGCCGTGCTCGAGGGGGCCAAGGGGCCCGTATCGGGCAGCGCGCTTGCCCGCGAGGTGGGTGTGAGCCGCCAGATCGTGGTGCAGGACATCGCCCTGCTGCGCGCCGATGGGCACGATATCGTGGCGACCAACCGCGGCTACGTGCTGCAGGAGGCGCCCAGCAGCCCCGCCGTGCCTACGCGCTTGGTCAAGGTTCGCCACAGCGTGGAGCAGGCAGGCGATGAGCTCACGAGTATCGTCGACGCGGGTGGCGCCGTGCTCAACGTGATCGTCAACCATCGTGTGTACGGCAAGATCACGGCCGACCTGGACATCCGCAATCGTCGCGATGTCGAGCGCTATCTGCGCGATATCGAGAGCGGCAAGAGCTTTCCGCTGCTGACGGTGACCAGCGGCTACCACTTCCATCGCATTGCGGCGGAGGACGAACAGACCCTCGACGAGATCGAGGCGATGCTCAAGGAGAAAGGCTACTTGGCGGACCTAATGCCCTACGAAGACGATCTGTCCTAGTAACGACGAATGCAAAAGGAGGCCTCCGCGGCGATGCGGAGGCCTCCTTTTTTGTGCACGGTGTACTTTTGAGTGTGCAAGTGGGGGAGTTGTTACTCCTCGACGATCTCGGTGATCGCGCCAGCGGGGCAAGCGTCCTGGCAAGCGCCACAGGCGACGCAGGAGTCCTCGTCAGCGACGGTAGCGACGTCCTGGAGCTCCAGAACGCCAGCGGGGCAGGAGTCGACGCAAACGCCACAAGCGATGCACTCGTCGGCATCAATTACGGGATGAGCCATGGTAGTTTCCTCTCTGTTGACCGACGCTACAGGCGATGCGCGCCGGTTTGATTCGGGCAAAAACATACCACGGGAGCGACCGTTTGCAATACCCTCTGACCGGCATCTTCATACCGTTCGCCGAGTATGCCAAGGTTTACTAAAAAATGCGCAGGTGGGGCCGTTGAGCTGCGCAAATGTTAGCTAAAGGTGACTTGAAATATTGAGCTATTGAGCGCGCCTGCGGAAAGGGCATCCCGTTATTTGGCCGAAAACCGGGTTGCAGTTTCCGGTTAGGCCCGCTAGCGGAAAATGCGAGCCGGTATCAGCTCTCAAAACGGGATACGGTTTCCGGTTGAGTCTTCAGACGGAAACTGCGACCCGGAATCCACGCTCAAACCGGGACGAGCTTTCCACAAGGCAGCCCCAGGCGCCCCCGGACCCAAACCTCAGCCATCTCTACATAGATCTCGATAGATTTGCCGAGAACTCAATCAGCGCATCTACCTGCGCATTTAAGAACCTAAACTCTCAGCAATAAGAAATCTTATATGAATTGACTTAGATTTTGTATATTCCGGCCCATAAGGGGATACACTACATCCTGAAAGACAAGCCGAAACACCGCTCGGCAGACCGCCGAGTCGGTGCAAACGCACAAGAGAGAGGGAATTTCTAATGGGCAAGATTCTTGGTATCGACCTTGGTACTACCAACTCCGCTATGGCCGTCCTCGAGGGCGGTTCTCCGACCATCATCGTGAACGCCGAGGGCGACCGCACCACCCCGTCTGTCGTGGGCTTCCGTGCCGACGGCGACCGCGTCGTGGGTAAGGCCGCTAAGAACCAAGCTGTCACCAACCCCAAGAACACCGTGTTCTCCATCAAGCGCTTCATGGGCCGCAAGTACTCCGAGTGCACCTCCGAGATCAAGACCGTGCCGTACGAGGTCAAGGAGGGCCAGGGTGGCCGTGCCGTCGTCGACATCGAGGGCAAGGATTACACCGCCGAGCAGGTGAGCGCCATGACGCTCGCAAAGATGAAGGCCGACGCCGAGAAGTATCTGGGCGAGACCGTCACCGACGCCGTCATCACCGTCCCGGCCTACTTCAACGACGCCCAGCGTCAGGCCACTAAGGATGCCGGTAAGATCGCCGGCCTCAACGTCAAGCGTATCGTCAACGAGCCGACCGCTGCTGCTCTTGCCTATGGCCTGGACAAGCAGGGCACCGACCAGCGCATCCTGGTCTTCGACCTGGGCGGCGGCACCTTCGACGTCTCCATCCTCGACCTCGCCGACGGCGTGTTTGAGGTTCTGTCCACCTCGGGCGACAACCACCTGGGCGGCGATGACTGGGATCAGCGCGTCATCGATTGGATGGCCGATAAGTTCCAGCAGGAGAACGGTGTCGACCTGCGTCAGGACCCCATGGCCCTGCAGCGTCTGAAGGAGGCCGCCGAGAACGCCAAGAAGGAGCTCTCCGCCGCCCAGCAGACCACCATCAACCTGCCGTTCATTACCATGAACCAGTCCGGCCCGCTGCACCTCAACTACACGCTGACCCGCGCCGAGTTCGAGAAGATCACCCGCGACCTGCTCGAGCGCTGCAAGCAGCCTGTCACCAACGCCCTGCGCGACGCCAAGCTTAAGCTCTCCGATCTGACCGAGGTCATCCTCGTCGGCGGCTCCACCCGTATGCCCGCTGTCCAGGAGCTCGTCAAGACCATGACCGGCAAGCAGCCCAACATGTCCGTGAACCCCGACGAGGTCGTTGCCGACGGCGCTGCCGTCCAGGGCGGCGTGCTCACCGGCGACGTCGAGGGCATCCTGCTGCTCGACGTTACCCCGCTGTCGCTGGGTGTCGAGACCATGGGCGGCATCATGACCAAGATGATCGACCGCAACACCACGATCCCGACCTCCAAGACCGAGGTCTACTCCACCGCTGCCGACAACCAGACCAGCGTCGAGATCAACGTGCTCCAGGGCGAGCGCGAGCTTGCCCGCGACAACAAGTCGCTCGGTAAGTTCCAGCTGACCGGCATCCCGGCTGCCCGCCGCGGCGTGCCGCAGATCGAGGTTACCTTCGACATCGACGCCAACGGCATCGTCAAGGTCTCCGCTAAGGACAAGGGCACCGGCAAGGAGCAGCAGATCACCATCTCCGGCTCCACCGCGCTTTCCGACGACGAAGTCGATCGCATGGTCAAGGACGCCGAGGCTCATGCCGAGGAGGACAAGAAGCAGAAGGAAGAGGTCGAGGTTCGCAACCAGACCGACAGCCTGTGCTACTCCACCGAGCAGACCCTCAACGAGCTCGGTGACAAGGTTTCCGCCGACGTGAAGTCCAAGGCCGAGGCCGCTATCGCCGACGCCAAGAAGGCGCTCGAGGGCTCTGACGTCGAGGCCATCAAGGCCGCTGGCGAGTCCCTGCAGTCCGTGGCCTACGAGCTGGCTCAGGTTGTCTACGCCGACGCTCAGCAGCAGACCGACGGTGCCGCAGGCGCCCAGCCTGCCGACGATGATGTTGTCGACGCCGACTACGAGGTTGTGGACGACGAGGACAAGTAATCATGTCCGCTCGTAAAGCTCGCACGGAGGCGGCCGCCGTTGGTGCCGCCCCCGTTGACTCTGAGGAGAAGGACGTGAAGATTCCCGTAGAGGCCGCAGACGTTACCGAGGCCAACGAGGCCCCGGCCGCCGAGGCTGCCGAGAACCAAGTAGAGGATTCCAACAAGGAGGCGACGATGACCGAGGACGAGATGGTGGAAGCCGCTATCCGCGCCGGTGAGGAAGCCGCCGACAACGACTTTAAGCTCAAGTTCGAGCAGGCTCAGAAAGAGCTTGCCGACGTGCGCAACGAGCTCGATGCTGCGGCAGAGGCTCAGAAGGCCTCCGAGGACAAGGCAAAGGACGCCACCGAGCGCACCGCCCGTCTGCAGGCCGACTGGGAGAACTTCCGTCGCCGCACCGCCAATGAGCGTATCGCCGAGCGCGAGCGCGCGACCGAGAAGCTCGTCACCGCGCTGCTGCCGGTGGTCGACGATATCGAGCGTGCGATCGACCATGCCCGCAGCCAGGAGCTTGCCGACGACTTTAAGCAGTTCGTCGACGGTGTCGACGCGGTGCATGCCAAGCTGCTCGATGTGTTTGCGCACGAGGGCGTTGAGCCCATCGACCCCAAGGGCGAGGCGTTCGATCCGCTCGAGCACCAGGCTGTGGGCCGCGTCGAGGACGCATCGCAGTACGATGAGACCGTCAATGACGTGTACCAGAAGGGCTACCGCATGGCGGATCGCATCCTGCGTTCTGCGATGGTGACGGTGACCTACGGTGGCGAGAAGCGCCCCGCACCGGAGCCCGAAGCGGCGCCCGAGGATGCTGCGGCCGATACGGCCGAGAGCACCGAGGAGTAATTGAGAAGGGCCCCGGGGCAACACCCGGGGCCCTTTCTGGCCTAGTGCCATATGAAAGCATGAGCCGCCGCCCGCTGGGCGGCGGATGAAACAGGAGAGGAGCTACGATGGCTGCAGGCAAAACCTTCTATGACATCCTGGGCGTATCCAAGAGCGCCTCCGATAAAGAGATCAAGAGCGCGTTTCGCAAGCTCGCGCAAAAATATCACCCCGATGCCGGCGGCGACGAGGCCAAGTTTAAGGAGATCAGCGAGGCCTACGAAACGCTTTCGGACGAGAAGAAGCGCAAAGAGTACGACCAGATGCTCATGTTTGGCGGCATGCCGGGCGCAGGCGGCGCGTATGGCGGCGGCTACGGTGCCGGCGCGGGCGCCAGCGGCTGGGGCGACATCTTCGACAGCATCTTTAGCGGCAACGGCGCCTGGGGCAGCGATTGGGGCTCGGGCTTTGCCGGGGCTGCGGGCGCTGCCGGTGCCGGCGCGGGTCGCAGCCGCGCTCGCAAGGGCGGCGACCTGTCGCTGACCGTCGATGTGACGGCTGAGGACGCGTTCCGCGGCGTGACGCACAAGGTCACCTATCGCATTCCCTCGACAGGCGAGCAGCAGACCATTACGGTCTCGGTGCCCGCGGGCGCGGTCGACGGCGGCAAGCTACGCTACAAGCGTCGCGGCGAGTACGGCGTTGCGGGTGGCGAGCGCGGCGACCTGGTCGTGACCACGCATGTGGAGGAGCACCCGCTGTTTAAGCGCAAAGGTGCCGACGTGACCATGGAGGTACCGGTCTCGGTCTACGAGGCGGCGCTCGGCTGCACGGTGGACGTGCCGACGCCCGGTGGTGCGACGGTTCGTCTGAAGGTGCCCGCGGGTACCCAGACGGGCAAGAAGTTCCGCTTTAAGGAGATGGGCGCGCCCGACGTTAAGCATCGCGGGCGCACCGGTGCGCTGCTTGTCGAGATCAAGGTGCAGGTTCCCACGAACCTGTCTGATGACGAGCGCGATGCCATGACCAAGCTGCGCGAGGCCGACACGCGCGACTACCGCGAGAAGGTCAACCGTTACAAGGCGACGTACTAGGGCGGTCGCGGCGCACGCCCACGCCCGCGGGCTTATGATGGACGATAACGAGACGGAAAGGGGTCAGGTAGCATGGCCGAGGACAATAGGAACAAACCGCTGTACATGATTAGCGTGGCGGCCGAGCTGACCGGTATGCATCCGCAGACTCTGCGCGTCTACGAGTCCAAGGGCCTGGTGAACCCCCAGCGCTCGGGCGGCAACACGCGTCTGTATTCGCGTGCCGATATCGAGCGCCTGGAGCTCATCAACCAGCTGACCGACGAGGGCATCAACCTTGCCGGCGTGGTGCGCATCCTCGATATGAAGGAGCGTGCCGAGGAGCGCGAGCGCGAGAACGAAAAGCTCCGCGCCCGCGTGCGCCAGCTCGAGGACGAGCTGCACGAGTACAAGATGCAGAAGAAGATCACCGCCCTGGCCCCGCGCGACGGCTCGGTTAACCCCGAACAGGTCATGCGCAAGCTGCTGGGTGCCGGCGGGGATTTGTAGTTACGCGGGTTTACCAACCCGCGTAACGGGCCGACGCTGCGCGCCACCCAGAGCGACAATTTGTCATTCAAAAGGCAAGGCATGACCAGAAAGTCTATGCCTTGCCTTTTTCATGCCAACTTGTTCGCTCTGGACGTCGCTCGCTGTCCGTCCTCTACCTGCGGCGTTGCCTTGCTCCGGATGCGGTAGTCATTGGGGACGTTCTTAAATGACTGGTCAAAGGGGACATTCTTGCGGCACTTGGCAGTTGGGGACGTTCCTTTTGTGCCGGCACTTTGGGACACTCCTTGTCAGAAGAGTGATGCAAGGTGCTCGTCCTTTACTTTACTGAGATAAAGTGAACGTGTAGATTCGTAACCCACTCGCAACCGTTCTATGGCACGATATTGAACGAATGTATGCTATGCGCCCAAATCTTTTGGGCAGAGTGGGAGACAGTATGGTCAAGCTGTACGAGGACGGCATCTACCTGCGCGGCGGCAGCGAGGTTGTGCCTGCGGTCGAGGCTGCCGAGCGCGGTATTACGCAGACGCCCGAGGATGCCAAGCGCGGCACCATCGCGTATTCGATCCTCCAGGCACATAACACGTCGGGTGACCCCGAGGCACTCAAGATTCGCTTTGACGCCATGGCGAGCCACGACATCACCTTCGTTGGCATCATCCAGACGGCGCGCGCCTCGGGCATGGAGCAGTTCCCGCTGCCCTACGTACTCACTAACTGCCACAACTCGCTGTGCGCCGTGGGCGGCACTATCAACGAGGACGACCACGTCTTCGGTCTCTCGGCTGCCAAGAAGTACGGCGGCATCTTCGTCCCGCCGCACATCGCCGTCATCCACTCCTTTATGCGTGAGAACTTCGCCGGCTGTGGCAAGATGATCCTGGGCTCCGACTCGCACACCCGCTACGGCGCTCTGGGCACCATGGCCGTGGGCGAGGGCGGTGGCGAGCTGGCAAAGCAGCTGCTGCGCGACACCTACGACGTTGCCTATCCCGGCGTCGTTGCCATCTACCTCACGGGCGCCCCGCGCCCCGGCGTTGGCCCACACGATGTGGCGCTCGCCATCATCCGCGCCGTCTTTGCCAAGGGTTACGTTAAGAACAGGGTCATGGAGTTCGTAGGCCCCGGCATCGCGAGCATGACGACCGACTACCGCAACGGCGTCGACGTCATGACCACCGAGACTACCTGCCTGTCGAGCATTTGGGCCACCGACGAGGACACGCGCGCATTCCTGACCATGCACGGCCGCGGCGACGACTACCGCGAGCTCAAGCCCGCCGATGTTGCCTACTACGACGGCTGCGTCGAGGTCGATCTGTCGAGCATCAAGCCCATGATCGCGCTGCCGTTCCATCCTTCCAACGGCTTTGAGATCGACGAGCTCAACGAGAACCTCGAGGACATCCTGCACGAGGTGGAGCTCGAGGCCGCCAAGATCGGCGAGGGCAAGACGCACTTTAGCCTGCTCGACAAGATCGTCGACGGCAAGCTGCACGTGCAGCAGGGCGTTATCGCCGGCTGCTCGGGCGGCAACTACGACTCCGTGGTCCAGGCTGCCCGCGTGCTCAAGGGCGCCAACACCGGCTGCGGCGAGTTCTCGCTGTCGGTCTACCCCACGAGCCAGCCCGTGGCACTCGAGCTTACACGCCGCGGCTACATCTACGACCTTATGGAGGCCGGCGCGATTGTGCGCACGGCATTCTGCGGCCCGTGCTTCGGCGCCGGCGACACGCCTGCCAACAACGGCCTTTCGATTCGCCACACCACGCGCAATTTCCCCAACCGCGAGGGTTCCAAGCCGGGTAATGGCCAGCTAAGCGCCGTGGCCCTGATGGACGCCCGCTCCATTGCGGCGACGGCTGCCAACGGCGGCGTCCTGACGCCGGCGACCGACCTGCCCGAGGAGACTTGGGACGAGGCCTGCGAGTACACCTTTGACGACGCGCCGTACAAAAAGCGCGTGTACTGGGGCTTTGGCAAGGCGGAGCCTGCCGACGAGCTGGTCGAGGGTCCCAACATCAAGCCGTGGCCCGCGATGGAGCCTCTCGGCGACGATATCCTGCTCAAGGTGTGCTCCAAGATCATGGACCCGGTCACCACGACTGACGAGCTCATTCCCTCGGGCGAGACGAGCTCCTTCCGCTCCAACCCGCTGGGCCTGGCCGAGTTTACTCTCAGCCGCCGCGATCCGGCCTACGTGGGTCGTTCCAAGGAGGTCGACGCGGTGGAAAAGCGCCGCGTTGCCGGCGAGGCAGCAGGCGACTTGGCGGCGCTCGATGCCGAGCTTGCCGGCGTGTTTGAGGCACTGGCCGGCGCCGGCGTCGCGGCCGATGCCAAGGCGACCGAGTACGGCTCCATGCTCTATGCCAAGAAGCCCGGCGACGGTTCTGCCCGCGAGCAGGCCGCGAGCTGCCAGCGCGTCATCGGCGGCCTGGCAAACATCGTCCACGAGTACGCCACCAAGCGCTATCGCTCCAACGTGATGAACTGGGGCATGGTGCCCTTCCAGATGGAGGCCGAGCCCAACTTTGAGGTGGGCGACTACGTCTTTGTGCCGGGTATCCGCGCCGCGCTCGACGGCGATCTGAGGGGCATCGCCGCCTACGTTGTGCGCGCCGACGGCACGGTTGAGCAGATTGAGCTCTATATTGCCGATATGACGGCAGAGGAGCGTGCCATCGTCAAGGTCGGCTGCCTGATCAACTACAACAAGTTCAAGGCCGCTGCCGAGTAACTCTGCTGTACGCCCCGGCCACACCTTTCCCTCGTGCTCACGCGCTTCGCGAGGGTCGCCCGAGGGAAAGGTGTGGCCGGGGCTACCGCGACGTTCTCGTTGGGTCTTGAGAGGCGCTAATAATTGACCGGGACCATCACAAAGTTGCCTGCCCGGCGGGTCCTTATTTCGATGGGGTCCAGGTTATTTCATCGTCAAATAGCCAAGTGCGTGCCGAGCCACTGTTGCGCGCTGTCTGCGGATCGGGCCCGCAGGTTTGTTCGTAGGCATCCTCGGTACACCGATCCATAAAATCGACGACTGCCGTCTGGTCGCCCTCCATGACGTAGATTACGTCGCCATCCGAGATATAGACCCCCGGTCCTTCATTGTCCACGCAGCCGGGGTCGTATGAGACGTTGCACAATTTGCTCCCGTTTGCCGCATCGAGCTCAAGGGTCGAATAATATCCGCCAACCATTTGGCCATTCTTGGCTCGATATATTGCGGCGCCGTACCACCGCTTAAACGTCTTGCCTTTGAGTAAACTGGTTGCCTTGCCGATAAGCTGCTCATCTTTGGTGTAGCGTCTGGCCCCAAGTTCGATGCGGGGATAGTTGCTGACACCAAGCGCTGCGGGCGTACCGTCAAAATCGACGGTGACCGAATCGGGTTTGACGATATCGGTGAGGACCTCGATGGGATAGCTTACGGTCTCAACCGCCGCCTGCGTCGCAGAGGCGGGGAGAAATGCGAGATAGATAATTCCTACGCCGACTGCGGTAATCGCAAACGCTAAGACGAGCAGGCCGATATAGGTGGAGCGTTTCACGGCGGGTACCTCGCAAATAGTATGCATTCATTAAGATAAGTGATACCAGCTTACGACAATCTTCAAAAGAAAGCGATCGACCGAAATGACGGGGTGAAAAGGCCCTATTGGGCTTCGATTTGACCTCTAATAGAAATATTTGCCCCACTCATTCTGGGCGTGAGGTCAATAATTGAGTCCACGAGTTTTGAGCGATACTCTTCTCACTAAACTCACTATTTTCACTATAAGCACTATAAATATGATAGGGGGACGACGAGAACAATGTGACGTGCGATAGCTAAGCCGTTTAAGCCGGACTATGACCTTGAATCTCTGCCTCTATCTGTGCGAACGGGCTATTGTCGGTTCTCGATTCCATCGCTGCGTTTTCGTTGGGTTTTGGGATCGCCAAACGTAGACTGGGCTTGATGCCGCCTCTTTTAATCGGGGCTGATTCTTCTCTGGATTACCACAAAGGGGACAGGCACCTTTGTGGTGGTTCTCGGTTTGTCTCGACTTATAACATCTTGGCCGCTAAAAGTGGGCCTGGTGTTACAGATTTAGATTTTCGATTCGGGTGTCTTCTGTTCGTCTCGATTTGTAACAGATAGAGCTCTATTTGCCGAGTAGATGTTACAGATTGAGACAAACGGGTGCCGCTGAACAATTCGTCTCGATCTGTAACATCTGGAGCCAGAAACGGTCGATAGATGTTACAGATTGAGACGGTAGCGCACCTGTGCGGCGGCGGGCCGACATCTTTACCCCTATCTCTCAATCACTCAGAAAATCTTATATATAGAGACTTAGATTTGTGTATAAGATCGTACAAAGCTGGCAACAATACTTCTCGAACAACGTGAAGCCGCCCCGTAGGGCGGCCACCCCAAGAGAGGTGATTCCATGAGAATCGATAAGCTAGCAATGACGTCGCGCGAGGCGCTGCAGACCGCCATGAGCACGGCTGCCGATGCGCAGGCCGGCGCGGTGGAGCCGATCCACCTGCTGTCCGCCCTGCTCGGTGCCGGCGAGCGCAATATCTCCGTGATCATTGAGCGCATCGGTGCCGACCCGGCTCAGCTTGCACGCTCCACACAGGATGCCATCGACCACGCGCCCAAGGTTTCGGGCGAGGGCCAGCAGATGGGCCTGTCCAACGAGCTCGTCCGCGTCATCGAGAAGGCCGAGAAGAAGGCCACCAAGATGGGCGACAGCTTTGTGGTGACCGAGCATCTGCTGATGGCGCTTGCCGAGGACAAGGGCGAGGCGGGCCGCGTGCTGCGCGACGCCGGTGTTACCAAGGAGCGTATCGAGCAGGTCTACGAGGAGCTGCGTGGCGATGACCGCGTGACGTCCGCCGAGGACAAGACCCAGTTTGAGGCGCTGGAACAGTACGGCCGCAATATCTGCGACCTTGCCCGCGCCGGCAAGCTCGACCCGGTCATTGGCCGTACCGACGAGATCCGTCGTACCATCCAGGTCCTGTCCCGTCGCACCAAGAACAACCCCGTGCTCATCGGTGAGCCGGGCGTCGGCAAGACGGCCATCGTCGAGGGCATCGCCCAGCGTATCGTAGCCGGCGACGTGCCGAGCACGCTGCGCGATCGCGACCTCATCGAGCTCGACATGAGCGCGCTGGTCGCCGGCGCCAAGTACCGCGGCGAGTTCGAGGACCGCTTGAAGGCCGTGCTCAAGGAAGTCCAAAAGTCCGAAGGCAAGGTCATCCTGTTCATCGATGAGCTCCACACCATCGTGGGCGCGGGTGCCACCGAGGGCTCCATGGACGCCGGCAACATCCTCAAGCCGGCGCTCGCCCGTGGCGACCTGCACGCGATCGGCGCGACCACGCTTGACGAGTACCGCAAGTACATCGAGAAGGACGCGGCGCTCGCGCGTCGTTTCCAGACCGTTATGGTGAGCGAGCCTACCGTCGAGGACACCATCTCGATCCTGCGTGGCCTCAAGGAGAAGTACGAGATCTTCCACGGCGTGCATATCACCGATAGCGCGCTCGTGGCGGCTGCCGACCTCTCCGATCGCTACATCGCCGACCGTTTCCTGCCCGACAAGGCCATCGACCTGGTCGATGAGGCCGCAAGCCGCCTGCGCATGGAGCTCGACAGCATGCCGGTCGAGATCGACGCCACCACGCGTCAGCTCACCCAGCTGCAGATCGAGGAGCAGGCACTCATGAAGGAGACCGATGACGCCTCCAAGGAGCGTCTGGAGGCCCTACGTCAGGAGATCGCCGAGGTCCAGGAAAAGCTCAACGTGCAAAAGGCCGGCTGGCTCAACCAAAAGAACGCCATCGACCACGTGCAGGAGCTCAAGGGCCGGCTCGACGAGGCCAAGAGCGAAGAGGAGCGCGCGACGCGCAACGGCGACCTGGGCCGTGCGTCCGAGCTGCGCTTCTCCGTGATTCCGGGCCTGCAGCAGCAGATTCAGGATTCCGAGGCCGCGCTCGAGGCACAAAAGCAGCAGGACGGCGAGGGCCTCAACGAACAGGTGACCTCCGATGAGATCGCCGAGGTCGTGAGCGCCTGGACCGGCGTGCCTGTGTCCAAGATGATGCAGGGCGAGCTCGACAAGTTGAAGGGCCTGGAGGGCGAGCTGCATAAGCGCGTCATCGGTCAGGACGAGGCCGTCTCCGCCGTTGCCGCGGCCGTGCGCCGCAGCCGTGCGGGTCTCTCCGATCCGGACAAGCCCATCGGCAGCTTCTTCTTCCTGGGCCCCACCGGCGTGGGTAAGACCGAGCTCGCCAAGGCGCTTGCCGAGTGCCTGTTCGACGACGAGCGCGCACTCGTGCGTATCGACATGTCCGAGTACATGGAGAAGTTCAGCGTCCAGCGTCTGATCGGTGCGCCCCCGGGATACGTGGGTTACGACGAGGGCGGCCAGCTCACCGAGGCCGTGCGCCGTCGTCCCTACTCCGTGATCTTGCTCGACGAGATGGAGAAGGCCCATCCGGATGTCTTTAACGTGCTGTTGCAGGTGCTCGACGACGGCCGTCTGACCGATGGCCAGGGTCGCCAGGTGTCCTTCAAGAACACGATTATCATCATGACGTCCAACGTGGGCTCCAAAGCCATCGCCGATTTGTCCGGTAAGGACGAGGAGGAGATGCGCCATCAGGTCGACGCTGCCATGGCTCAGACCTTCCGCCCCGAGTTCCTCAACCGTATCGACGATATCGTGGTGTTCCATCCGCTCGGCATGGCGCAGATCGAGAAGATCGTCGACATCCAGCTTGCCGACGTCCGCGCACGCCTGGCCAAGGAGCGCATGACGCTTGCCATCACCCCGGCGGCCAAGCAGATGCTCGCCGTGGGCGGCCTGGACCCCGTGTTCGGTGCCCGTCCGCTCAAGCGTCTGGTCCAGCGCGAGGTCGTGGATGCCATCGCCGCCGCCATCATCGACGGCACGGTGCGCGAGGGCGATCAGGTGACGGTCGATGCCGACAAGGACGGCGGCTTTACCGTCGTGTGCGACAACACGCCGGCGGCCACCTACGAGGTTCCCGACGCCGAGTAGATTTATGGGACATGCCTTAAAATCTGCCAGCAGTCTCTAAACGCCAAGGGCGGCGGATCCAATTGGGTCCGCCGCCCTTTTTCGTGCGACAATCGATGATGTTGAGCATGAGTACATGGCAAGGAGATATGCAGATGAACGTCGAGATCAAGACGAACACGCCGGCGACTAACGCCGCGTCCGCCGCACCAAAGCCCGCACCGAAACCGGCGCCCAAGCCGTGCGACCCCTACATTCGTGCCGAGAACGAGGACGATGACGGTTACGACCCCTACAGCGACCGACGCCCCGAGCGTGAGCCGATGTTCGAAGCTGACCCGTGGCGCTAATTGCATCAAGTAGCTAATTTGGCGATGATTTTCTGGGACGGGGTAGTCAAAAAAGTCCCGTCCCAAATCGACTGTCCAGGGAGTCGCATTCGAGCTCGGTTGTCCTCTCAGCCACTCGATATCCTTCGGAGCAATAACAGTGAAAAAACTTGCTTAAGTGTTAATCAAGCTACACACAATCTTGCTCTCTAATTAATCAAGAATCAGTATAATTTTGATTAGCTAGAGAGCAAGATTGGAGAATCATGGCATTCAACGACTTGATCGCCCAGAAAATAAAGGACTTTGAACAGCAGGGGGTTCCGCAGGTCTTTGAGCGAGACCTTGATCTAGGAAACCCACAGGAGCCAAAGCGCGACAACATCGTAAATGTGATTGTGGGGGCCCGCCGTTGTGGAAAGACGTATCGCCTGTATCAGGAGATGCGGCGGCTTCAGAGCCGGGGCGTCGAGCTTGACCGGATGCTTTACTTCAATTTTGAGGATGAGCGCTTGCGCCCGTATGAGCCATCGCTGCTGGCGGACGTGCTCGACACGTTCTATGCACTGTATCCTGTTGCTCGAACCGAGGGCGCTTACATTTTCTTTGACGAGATCCAGGAAATTCCCGAATGGGGTGCGTTTCTGCGGCGTGTAGTCGATACGGAGAAAGCGACCGTCTATGTGACGGGATCTTCTTCCAAGATGCTGTCCTCAGAACTTAAGAGCGAGTTCAGGGGTCGTTCTCTTGTGCGAGAGCTTTTTCCGTTGAGTTTTTCGGAATACGTTCGATATAAGACGGGGAGCGTCCCCGAGCCAGATGCGACCTTTTCCCCGAGCGATGCAGCGCTGCTTCGACATCATCTGATCGGGTATCTTGAACAAGGGGGATTCATCGCGACACTTGAGCAGACGCCTGCAGACGCGATTCAGCTGCTACAGGAATATGCTTCGCGAACGGTCGCCATGGACGTCGTTGAACGTTACGACGTCAAGAACCCTCGCCTGGCATCGCTGTTCTTGACGCGGTGTATGGCATCTTCGGGACGAGAGCTGTCAGTGAACAAAGTGTACAACGAGTTCAAGAGCAGACAGATACCCGTCAGTCGTAATTCGCTTAGCGATTTACTTGAGTATTATGAGGACGCCTACCTGTTATTTTCTGTGCCGGAGTTCACGCGTTCACTGGCAAATAACATGCGGTCTGCGTCTAAGGTCTACGCTGTCGACCCTGCGATGTTTGGAGCATTCTCTCCCGCATCAGCATTGGACCAGGGCCAGAGGCTCGAGACCGCAGTGTTCAATGCGCTAAGAAGAAAGACTCCCGCGGTGAGGACCGGCTCGGTCTGCCGCCTGCTGATCAAAGAGAAGAGCAAAAGCCATGAGGTGGACTTTGTGGCTGGGGACGCGCTTCTCATGCGGGCTTATAGCCTGATTCAGGTGAGTGCGGATATGGCACGTGAGAAAACGCGCGAGCGCGAAATTGCCGCGCTTGATGCCTCGATGGCCCAGTTCGATCTTGGCGAGTCGGCAATCGTTACCATGGATGAACAGACCGATATTTCATGCGAGCACGGTGTGGTCCACGTTGTGCCCGCATGGAAGTGGCTCCTTGCCTAATCATCTATGGACCTGTGGGGTCAGGACCTCCTGGCTCCCTCATCACGGTTGGGGAGCACCTTGCTGCGCCAGGCTAGTCCTGGGCTTTGATACTCGGCATCAGAATCTGGGCGAGGTAGTCGGTCTCGAGTTTGGCGGCGGCGTCGGCCTTGCCGTCTTTGCCGACCAGCACGTTCTTGATCTGGCTATAGGTATAGCGGTTGCCGGTCGTCAGCTCGACAAGCTCAATGGCCGCGTCCATGGGGTAGGTCGACACTGGATCCTGGGTGCGCCCGTTGATAGTCTGGGGCACCACGTACGGATAGACGGGGCCGCTGGCATAGACGGTATAACCGTTGCCCAGATTGGCCGCACCCAAAACCGTATCGCCCTCATCGGGCGTAAAGCTCTCGCCCTCGCGCACCGCGACGAGCGTCACGATCGGCGTATCGCTGTCGCCGTCCAGATAAATGCACAGCGTGTTGCCGTTTTGCCAGGTTGCGACCTTGCCATACCACTCAACCGGAATATCGAGCTGATACAGGTCCGTTGCCTTATGCCGAGCATCGGCATCGCGCGCGGCCTGCGCTTCGCTCGCGCTCACGGCATTGACGGCGGCGTCGCGCCGCGCGGTTGCTGCCTGCTGGAGCACTTTGGCAGCCGCGGCGGAGCTCGCACCGCCCTCCTCGGCATACTTGGCGGCGGCATCGATCTGGTCGTCAGTCACCGTGTCGGCCGAAGGCACCTTGAGCTTAAAGGTGGCCTGGGCACTTAAATCCTGTCCATCGCTCTTAACGGTGACCTGCGTCTTGGTGGTCGGGACGGTATAGATGGTGCCGTCGGCCGCGATGGGGGAGGCAGCGATGGAGAGCGTGTAATCGCCGGGCAGCAGTTTGATGCCGCGGCCGTGCTCGTCAACGTAGAGCGTTTCGCTCACGGAAGAACCGTCGGAATCTTGTCCGCTCACCTGCACGGGAATCTTGGAGCCAGTTGAGCAGTCGAGGCCCGCGGCATGCACGCCAATCTGCACCGACATCATGGTATGGGCGTTTGCGGCAAGCACGGCAGCCTGCTCTTGTTGATATCCGTTCCAGGCAGCATAGCCTGCGCCGCCGGCAACAAGCGCGACGGCTACGACGCCGGCAACCATCAGATTGCGGCGCTTGGGCGACATTTTGCGATGGCGAACCTCGGCCTCGCGTGCCGAGGGAACGGACGGCAGGGGAATATCGCCCATGGCGATGGTCTCGTCCACGGCAGGCGCAGAGCCTAAGCCAGGGAGCTCGCGGGTCAGCGAATCTTCGGCCGGCAAGTTGTCGAGCAAGATGGTTTCCTCGCTCGTGTCGGATTCGGGCTGGTCGTCGGCCTCGCATTCGGTGTCTTCGTGATCTGCCTCATCTTCGGCAGGCTCAACGTCGTCTGCATCCTGATCATCGGACTGCGCCTCGGCTTCCGACTCATCCTGCACATCAACGCCCGAATCGTCAAACGCAATCTCATCAAGTGAAATCCGGTCTAGGCTCTCCAGGGCTTCGGCACACGCTTCTGCATCTTGGGCCGCATCCTCTTGGCCCATCGTCTCATCTTTCATATATCCCCCAAGCTCAATATCGGGACAACACTGTACCCAAAAACGGGACCCCATAGAGCCGCCGTATGATTTGAAATCCGATTTTATATGTGCGCGTGTTTTTGAATAGATGATGATTAGAGACGCAACGACAAAAGCCCCCGGAAAGCGAGTGAAACGCTTTCCGGGGGCTCTGCGAGACATTGGATTGAAAATCTGGCAGGCGGGCCTATGCCCAGGTGCCAACAGCGACCAACATGTTACTCGGCGTGTGCGTAATCCACCTTGGCGCGGCGAGCGGTAGCCTTCTCCCAATCGCTGGTGCCCTCAAAGACATCCTGCTTGTAGGGATTGCGGCCGAGCTTTTTGGCGCGGTAGGCGATGTAGATGATCGCGGCGACGTTGGCGATCAGTGCGGTGATCGAGACCGCGGTAGCGGCGCCGGGGTCGAGCGTGGAGTGGGTCACAAAGACGGACTCCTCCTGGAAGTACGGGAACACCTGGGCAAACATGCACCAAATGGCCAGCGTAAAGGCGCGGTTCTGGATCCAGCCGCCCTTGTTCCAGATAAAGGCGGCGACGGTGGGCGCCAACAGCAGCGCAAAGCCGCAGAACCAGGAATGGGTGGGCAGGCAGTTGTAGGTGTAGCAGAAGTTCCAGATGTCGTAGGCGATGATGTAGACCCAGGTCATGTCGGGCCACAGCATGTCGGTTTGATCCTCGGAGGCGTAGACGCTCCACCAACCGGTCATGCAGAAGATGTTGATGATACCGGCGATGCCGTTGAACACGTTGTTCCAGCCGGCCAGCTGCGTAGCACCTTCGGAGGTGACCCAGGTGGACTCGCCCAGGACAAAGAAGTGGTAGGCGCTCTCGAAGTCGGACACGACGGCAATCATGATGTTGATGGCGACGATCACAAACGGCCACGCACGGAACCAATGCGCCTTGCCGATCTTTCCCCACTGGTACTTAATGGCAATGAAGCCCCAGCAACCGGCCAGCGCAGCGTATACCTTGGCGTAGTGGAACCAGCTGTTCTGGTACACATGGGTGGGGTTGGTGAGCGCCCACTCGGCACCCTGCGAAACGCCGATGGCGATGGCGACGCAGTAGATGGTCATGGCCAGCGGAGCCACGCCAAAGATGATTGCCGCGCCCAGCTTAGTGCGGCGGCCGACCTCGTTGAGCACGATCAGGCCAATAAAGACCATGGCCCAGCCGGCCCAGTGGATAAGGGTATCGCTACCCCAAACATCGAACAGCATGCTGCTCTCCTTTCACACGCCCGCGGCCCCTCTTCTGATCGCGGGCAGTTTGGCCAAATGTCGTCAGTTCTGGGGCTTGCGCTCCGGATACTTGGCGGTATAGCCCTCGATGTGGAGTGTCGAGGCGATGATTTCCTTGACCGTTTCGTCGGGCACATCGGGGTGCGTGCGGATATACATCAAAAGACCCATGATGAGGGTGTAGAACGTCTCGTAGACATGGTCGATGCGTAGCTCATGATGGGCGACAAAATCCACCACGGTGGTGTCGCAGATATACTGCGCCACGCGCTGGACCACGTTGTGCAAAAAGCCGCCGTAGAGCGCGCCGCTGCTCGAAGTGAGCGTGCTTGGAAGCTCGTGGCCGCTCACGACCAGGTGCTTAAAGAGCGGGGCGACGGTGTCGAGTGCGCCTTCGATGTCGCCAACCGTGCGGCTGGCGTTCCACTGCTCGAGCTCGGCGATAAAACCGTCGATCGCTTCGTCCATCACGGCGGTGACGGCGGCGTCCATATCGGCGAAGTAGTGGTAGAACAGCGAGCGCGTGCAGCCGGCTCGCTTGGTCACGGCCGATACCGAAAGATGCGACACGCCCAGCTCGGAGCTCACGGCGCGCACGGCGGCGAGAATCTCTCGACGGCGTTCGTCGCCCGTCAAGCGCTTTGCCGTGCTGTCGGGCGCGGGGACGGCGTCGGCCACAGAGGTGTTCGCTGCGTTACTGCTCATGCGCTTGCCGCCTTTCATCCGTTTGAGCCTGACCGTTCGCCTAACAGTCTTGAATATTGTTGACGGTTCGTCAATACTGTTTTTGACACAATGTCAACAATAACGGGTGAACGGCGTGGGGGCATGTCGAGCCCGTAAAAAGAGGGGCGCTGCGTGCCTGCCAGGCTGCGGCAAGAGAAGGGACGACTATGATTCTCAACGGACCGGGGATTAGCTACACCGAGCCCGATATCGGTTCGGAGTTCGTGCCGCCGCTGCCGGAGCATCCGCGCGAGGCCATTGTCAGACTGTGCGAGCATTGCACCAACCGACTGCTGCATCGCGACGAGCTGCTGGGCTACGAGTACTGGTCGTTTGCCGAGGCCGCGACCGACGAGCAGGCCGAGGTGCTCTGCAAGATGAAGATGCGCCGTCCCTATACGCTGCTCGAGATGGTCAAGCTCACCGGCATGCCCGAGGCCCAGATCGAAAAAATGCTCGACGATATGAGCTACACGGGCCTGCTCGAGTACAACTGGGAAAACCCCGAGCGCGCCAAGCAATGGGTGCTGCCCATGCTGGTGCCGGGTTCCGCCGAGTTCCTCAACATGCGCGTGAGCCAGCTCGAGGAGCATCCGGTCTATGCCAAGTTCTTTGAGCAGGCATCCAAAGGCCCGCTGTCCAAGGCTACGCCGATGGTGCCGCCCGGAGGCGCCGGTATCGGCATGCACGTCATTCCGGTCGAGAAGGCCATTGACGCCGCGAGCACCTCGGTGCCTATTGAGCATATCGAGCACTGGCTCGACAAATACGAGGGTAAGTATGCTGCCAGCACCTGCAGCTGCCGCGCGAGCCGTCGCGTGATGGGCGAGGGCTGCGCCGACGACCCGGCCGATTGGTGCATCGCCGTGGGCGATATGGCCGACTACGTGGTCGAGACCGATCGTGGCCATTACGTGACCCGCGACGAGGTTTACGACATCCTGCGCCAGGCCGAGGACAACGGCTTTGTGCACCAGATCACCAATATCGATGGCGAGAACAAGATCTTCGCCATCTGCAACTGCAACGTCAACGTGTGCTATGCCCTGCGCACCTCGCAGCTGTTCAACACGCCCAACCTGTCGCGCTCGGCCTATGTCGCCAAGGTCGAGAAGGACAAGTGCGTGGCCTGCGGTCGCTGCGTTGAGGTGTGCCCTGCCGGTGCCGCCAAGCTCGGCCAGAAGCTCTGCAGCAAAAAGGCCGGCGGACAGGCGCCCGAGTATCCGCGCCAGGAGCTGCCCGATGCCACCAAGTGGGACCACACCAAGTGGTCGCCCAACTACCGCAACGATAACCGTATCGAGACGCACGAGTCCGGCACCGCTCCCTGCAAGACGGCCTGCCCCGCGCATGTCGCCGTTCAGGGCTATTTGAAGCTCGCGGCGCAGGGTCGCTATGACGAGGCGCTGGCACTCATCAAGCGCGAGAACCCGCTGCCCGCTATCTGCGGCCGTGTGTGCAACCGCCGCTGTGAGGATGCCTGCACTCGCGGCCGTGTGGACGCCGCCGTGGCTATCGACGAGGTCAAGAAGTTCATCGCCCAGCGCGATCTGGATGCCGCGACCCGCTATGTCCCGCCCGTGGTGACCCCGACGCGTGCCGGCGGCTTCGACCAGAAGATCGCCATTATCGGTGCCGGCCCAGCCGGCCTGTCCTGCGCTTTCTACCTGGCCGAGAAGGGCTACAAGCCCGTCGTATTCGAGAAGAACGATCGCCCGGGCGGCATGCTCACCTACGGTATTCCCAGCTTTAAGCTGGAGAAGGACGTTATCGAGGCCGAGGTCGAGATCATTCGCCTGATGGGCGCCGAGTTCCGCTATGGCGTGGAGGTCGGTCGAGACGTGACGCTCGACGAGCTGCGCGTGCAGGGCTTCAAGGCCTTCTACGTTGCCATTGGCTGCCAGGGCGGCCGCCTTGCCGGCATTCCGGGTGAGGATGCCGAGGGCGTGACCGTGGCCGTCGACTTCCTTCGCGAGGTTAACAGCGGCAAGATTGATACCCTGTCCGGCCGCACCATTGTGGTGGGCGGCGGCAACGTGGCCATCGACGTTGCCCGCAACGCCTGCCGTTTGGGTTCTGAGCACGTTGAGATGTTCTGCCTGGAGAGCGAGGCCCAGATGCCCGCCAGCGAGGAAGAACGTCGCGAGGCCGTTGAGGACGGCGCGCACATCAGCTGCGGCTGGGGCCCCAAGGAGATTCACTTGGACGAGGCCGGTCGTGTCTGCGGTATCACCTTCAAGCGCTGCACGCGTGTCTTTGACGACGAGGGCCGTTTTGCGCCTGAGTACGACGAGAACGACCTGCGCCGTGTCGATGCCGACCGTGTCGTCATGTCGATTGGCCAGTCCATTGTGTGGGGCGACCTGCTGGCTGGCTCCAAAGTGGAGCTCGGCCGCGGCCAGGGTGCCCTTGCCGATCCCCAGACCTACCAGACCGCCGAGCCAGACATCTTTGTGGGCGGCGACGTCTACACCGGCCCCAGCTTTGCCATCGACGCCATCGCCGCCGGCCACGAGGCCGCGGTGTCCATCCATCGCTTTGTGCAGCCGGGCTCCACGCTCACCATCGGCCGCAACCAGCGCCGCTACACCTCGCTCGACCGCGACGATGTCGTGATCGAAAGCTACGACAACGCGAGCCGCGAGGTTGCCCACGTGGACCGCGAGCGCGAGAAGGCTGCACCGTTTAGCGAGTATGTTGAGACCTTTACCGAGGAGCAGGTGCGCGCCGAGACCGCCCGCTGCCTGGGCTGCGGCGCCTCGATCGTCGACCCCAACAAGTGCATCGGCTGCGGCCTGTGCACCACCAAGTGCGCGTTCGACGCCATCCATCTGGATCGCGACCGCCCCGAGTGCTCCACGATGGTCAAATACGAGCAAAAGCTCCCAAGCCTGGGCAAGTACGCATTGAAGCGTGCAATTAAGATCAAATTTGGGAAGAAGTAAGAGACCTAACAAGTAAGTGAACGGCGCAGAGGGCGGTTGGACAGCGAGCGGGTCCCAGGCGTGGCGAGGTGCCTTGAAAGAGGAGGGCATAGGGCTTTTGCCCATGCCCGACGATTGAAAGGCAGATCGCCCGTCTGGGACTCGCGCAGCGTCAAGCCGACCGCCGTTCGTTAGAACGGCGGAAGGAATTAAAAGTGCACGAGCTCGGAATCGTCTATCACATCATTCGCGATGTCGAGAATGTGGCGCGCGCTCATGGCGTGCGTCGCGTTTCGAGCGTGACGTTGCTACTGGGCGAGGTCTCGGGCGTCGTTCCCGACTTGCTGCTCGACGCTTGGCGCTGGGCGGCAGATAAAAAGCCTATCGCGCAGGGCGCGGAGCTTATCGTGGAGCCCGTCGAGGCCGTGACACATTGCGAGGCGTGCGGCTGCGACTACGCGACGGTCGAGCACGGCAAGACCTGTCCCCAGTGCGGTAGCGGCGAGACCTATTTGCTGCAGGGCCAAGAGGTAATGATCAAACAGATCGAGACCCCCGACGAGGATCCGGCAGACGCTGTCCCCGACGGTCCTTCCGACGCCCCCGATGCCGTCGACGCCGCCAACCCTCTCCACATCGCCTAACATCCAATGACTACATGGGCTAGAGTTCTAAACATATTTGCTTCGGTTAGTCAAGTCATGTCTGTTTAAACAAAATGGTGGCACGCAGACGCATTGGGATCCACCTAAAAGCGGTCTTAACGAACAGTGCACCTTTATATGTCTTTGAAAGCAATCAGCAAATCACGTTTTAGCAGGCAATAAGCTGTAAACCGGCAACGTAATCAATTTGTAACAAACTTAGACGTCTAAACAAATAATCCAACCTTTTGCGAATTTAGCTATAATTCCACAAACCAAACAGGTATACTTGTTTCATGTCGTGTAGGAAATACGTAGAAAAAAAGGAGGTTATGTGATGGTAAGTATTGTTCTTGCTAGCCACGGGGACTTGGCAGCTGGAATCAAGCAGACGGGCTCGATGGTCTTTGGCGATCAGCCGTCTGTTGCCGTGGTCTCGCTCGAGCCGAGCATGGGCCCCGACGACTTCCGTGCCAAGGTCGAGGAAGCAATCGCTTCCTTCGAGGACCAGGAGCAGGTGCTCTTCCTCGTTGATCTGTGGGGCGGCACGCCGTTCAACCAGATCAGCGGGCTCATCGAGGGCCACGATTCCTGGGCTATCGTCACCGGTGTCAACCTGCCTATGCTCATCGAGGCATATTCGCAGCGCTTTGACGCAAAGAACACTGCACATGCGATCGCAAAACATCTCGTGACTGAGGCTAAGGCTGGCGTGCGCGTCAAGCCCGAGTCTCTGGAGCCCGAGGAGAAGAAGCCGGCTGCGGCCGCCGCTGCTCCTGCAGGCGCCATCCCTCCGGGAACGGTCATCGGCGACGGGCACATCAAGATTGCCCACGTCCGTATCGACACCCGTCTGCTGCATGGTCAGGTGGCCACCACGTGGACCAAGCAGATCAACCCCAACCGCATCATCGTGGTTTCCGACGGCGTTGCTCACGACGAGCTCCGCAAGACCATGATCGAGCAGGCTGCCCCTCCGGGAGTCCATGCCAACGTCGTGCCCATCAAGAAGATGGCCGAGGTCGTCAAGGACACGCGCTTTGGTGACACCAAGGCCATGCTGCTCTTTGAGAACCCGCAGGATCTGCTCAAGGCCATCGAGGCCGGCGTCGACATCAAGGAAGTCAACATCGGTTCCATGGCTCACTCCAAGGGCAAGGTCGTCGTCACCAACGCCGTCGCTATGGGCGATGACGACGTCAAGACTCTCGAGGCCCTCAAGGCCAAGGGCGTCAAGTTCGAGGTCCGCAAGGTTCCTTCGGATTCCTCCGAGGATCTCGACGCCATGTTGAAGAAAGCTAAGGCCGAACTGGCCGCTCAAGCATAGTAAAGGAGGGTCCGATACATGTCTGCAATCACTATTCTGCTTGTTGCGATTGTCGCGTTGCTTGCCGGTATGGAAGGCGTTCTGGATGAGTTCCAGTTCCATCAGCCGCTCGTGGCATGCACGCTTATCGGTCTCGTAACCGGTCACCTTCAGGAGGGCATCCTCCTGGGCGGTTCGCTCCAGATGATGGCCCTTGGCTGGGCTAACGTCGGCGCCGCCGTCGCGCCTGACGCCGCTCTGGCCTCGGTCGCCTCTTCGATCATCATGGTGCTCGCCCTCAACGGCGGCGCTACCGATCCGTCGAAGGCCGTTACCGCCGCTATCGCCGTCGCTGTCCCGCTGTCGGTCGCTGGTCTGTTCCTGACCATGATCTGCCGTACCCTGGCTACCGCTATCGCTCACGCCATGGACGGTTGCGCCGAGAAGGGCGACTTCGCCGGCATCGAGCGTTGGCAGTACATTGCCATCCTTATGCAGGGCCTTCGTATCGCCATCCCGGCAGTGCTTCTGTGCATCATCCCGGCCGAGGCAGTTACCAACGCGCTTAACGCTATGCCCGACTGGCTGTCCGGCGGCATGGCTGTCGGCGGCGGCATGGTCGCTTCCGTTGGTTACGCCATGGTCATTAACATGATGGCCACCAAGGAGACCTGGCCGTTCTTCATCCTCGGCTTTGTCCTTGCTGCCATCCCTCAGCTCACGCTGATCGCCCTTGGCCTCATCGGCATCTCCCTTGCCCTCATCTACCTTGGCCTTAAGGATCTGGCCAAGCAGGGTGGCGGCATGGGCGGTGGCTCCGGCGACCCGCTCGGCGATATTCTGAACGATTACGAGTAGGAGGGGAGTGATACATATGGCAGAGAACAAGATTCAGCTCACCAAGGCTGACCGCAAGAAGGTTTGCTTCCGTCATCAGTTCCTTCAGGGCTCGTGGAACTACGAGCGTATGCAGAACGGCGGCTGGTGCTTCGCAATGATCCCTGCGATCAAGAAGCTCTACACCAGCAAGGATGACCAGATTGCCGCTCTTAAGCGCCACCTGGAGTTCTATAACACCCACCCCTATGTTTCCGCCCCCGTCATTGGCGTTACCCTCGCCCTCGAGGAGGAGCGCGCCAACGGTGCTCCGATCGACGACGTCGCCATCCAGGGCGTCAAGGTCGGTATGATGGGCCCGCTCGCCGGCGTCGGCGACCCTGCCTTCTGGTTCACCCTTCGCCCGATTCTGGGCGCTCTGGGCGCTTCCATGGCCCTGTCCGGCAGCATCGCCGGTCCGCTGCTGTTCTTCTTCGCGTGGAACATCATCCGTTACGCCTTCCTGTGGTACACGCAGGAGTTTGGCTACAAGGTCGGCTCCTCCATCGCCAAGGACCTCTCCGGCGGTCTGATGGGCAAGGTCACCGAGGGTGCTTCCATCCTGGGTATGTTCATCATCGGCGCCCTGGTCGAGCGCTGGGTGTCCATCTCCTTCACCCCGGTCGTCTCCAAGGTCACGCAGTCTGCTGGCGCCTTTATCGACTGGGCTAGCCTGCCCTCCGGCTCCGAGGGCGTCAAGGAAGCGCTGACGATGTACAACTCCATCGGTGCTACCGCCCTTGATCAGGTTAAGGTCACCACGCTTCAGGCTAACCTCGATCAGCTCATCCCCGGCCTTGCCGCTGTGTGCCTGACCCTGCTGGTCTGCAAGCTCCTCAAGAAGAAGGTCAGCCCGATCGTCATCATCCTGGCTCTCTTCGCCGTCGGCATCATCGGTCGCGTCTGCGGCTTCATGTAAGCACGCTTCGGCTTAAGACCGAGAGTTGCTAGGCAAGGGCTTTTGAGCCATTGAAACGGACCGCACCCGGTGGGTACACTGGATGCGGTCCGATTGTTTTTTATTGGAGGGCGAGGCGCGTATGGCGCAATCTCAGAACAGCACGGTCGATCTGGCAACGCCGGCAACCTGCCTGATGGGGCTTACCAGTCACGGTAACGTAATGGTGGGCAATAAGGCGTTTGAGTACTATAACGAGCGCAATCCCGAGGATTATATTCAAATCCCGTGGGACGAGGTCGACTATATTGCCGCCGAGGTTTTGCGCGGCACCAAGAAGATCACGCGTTTTGCCATCTTCACCAAGGACAACGGTCACTTTACGTTTTCGACGCGCGACGACAAAGAGACGCTTCGTGCGGTCCGCAAGTACGTCGACGAGGATAAGCTCGTGCGTTCGCCCGACTTTATCGATGTGACCGCCAAGGGCGCCAAGAGCATCCCCGGTGTCATCAAGAACCTCTTTCACAAAGGCAACTAGCTCCTCATAAGTTGCGGTGGAATAGTTCCTAAATGCGGCTTTAGATGCTTTAGGCAGGAACTATTCCACCGCAACTTCGAAGTCTGGTCATACGACGTATTGCGATGCAGCAAATCTGCTACACTAGTACAACATGCCTCCGTAGCTCAGGGGATAGAGCACCGCTCTCCTAAAGCGGGTGTCGACGGTTCGAATCCGCCCGGGGGCACCAGGAAAATCGCAGGTCAG
>DBFALE010000044.1:0-27450 GCA_048230835.1 Collinsella sp. | reverse complement strand
CTCGCGGATGGTCTCGTGATACACATCGTTGAACGAATCGAGCGGAGACTCGTTGCCGTAGTGATGGTAATACCACCAGTAGCAGGGGTAGTTGTCGTAGAAATCGTCGCTGTTGCGCAGGTCCTCAGGCACGGCCTCGGCCAGCTGTCGCAGCACTTCTTTCGAAACGCCCAGGGCAACGCCCATCACCAGCAGCTTGTTCCACAGCACCAAATCGCCCGGGACGGCTTCCTTTAGGCGTGTGAAATCCTCGAGCCAATGCTTGAGCGCCTTGCAGCGAGCCGCCACCTCGGCGCCCTCCGGCGTAAAGCGGCGGAACGTAAGGCCCACGCCGATACCCACCAGCACAATCGGCACCGAGATAACCGCGGCGGTAATGTTCGCCTGTGCGCCATCGGTAAAGAAGATGGATCCCACGGGAACAAAGGCAATCAGGATACCAAGAACCAGGCAAAACACCATTGCAACAATGCCGTCTGAGGCAACGTACTCGCTATCGGCCAGCTTGCCCTTAACGGTGTTCTGATAGTCCTCGTGCTTGTCGCCCACGGGTGTAGCGTGCTGCTTGACGTAGTGCTGCAGCTCGTCGAACGTGCGCGAGCGATCGCCGTTCTCGTCAGGCTTAGTACCGGCAAAGAAGACCTTGAGCACCATGTGGTCAATGCCCTTGGCCGACTTCCAGCCCGCATCACTCACCGTCACGCGATACGTCTGTTCTTCTTTTTCACGCCCCAACAGACCCTTCTTGGCCTTGGTCACGGTCGCCTGCTCCAGCTTGATCACACGGTCGTCAGTGAGCTTCATGAGCGTGGCGATATATGCCTGATCGGGCACCTCGTTCCAGCTCATGAGGGCCGAAAGCACGGCGGGATGGTCGGCCGAAGGCACATCGCGGAAATATTCGTCCTGGAAAAGCGGCTTGGGCTTACGGCGGCGCAGCTTAAGCACAACGATTGTGCCGGTAAAGGCCACCGCCGCAACAACACTTAGCACGGCAAGTGCATTGGCAATCATGCGAGCGTGAGCGCGGCGGGCGTTAGCTTCGTCGGCCCATTCCTTCTCTTCGCTCAGGATCGTTGACATGCGCTCTTCGCCCGAAGTGGCAAGCTGCGGCACCCAGTCGCTAGGGAAGGCGATGCGTGCCTCGGCGAATTCGCCCTGGTGCACGCAGGGAATGGTATAGGTGACCATGGGTTCGTCCGCATCGAGCGACACGTCGCCCGTCAGCGGACCATGGCCCCATGCGCGGAAGTTATCGCCCTTGACGGCCGCCGTCCCGGCAGCGGCATTCGCGAAGCACACTTCCATCTCGACGTCATCGGAATCCGCAGACCAGCCGTCACCTACGAACTTCCAGTAGAGCTCGGCGGTATCGGCCCAGTTCATAACCGCACCGGTCATGGTGTAGCTCACGTAGTAGATTGCGCTGTCGCCGCTCTCGTGAGGGCTGAACACCTTAATCCTTACGCCGTCACCGGTCTGCTCGACCGTGTAGACGCCAGAGTCGCCCTTGTTCGCGCTATCGACTTTGTTAAACGCGGTGTCCTCTTCCTCGACACTCAGCACGTCGACGCCCGCCGTGCCGCCCTGCTGGTTGGAGCCCGTATTGATCTCCCAAAACACGCCGTTGATGTCGTCGTCGAAATCAAACTGGCGTCCCTCGACAACGGTCAGCGATCCATCGGCCTCGACCGTGGCACTGATGTAGGTTTGGGTCATGGAATAACCGTCGGCGTGCGCGGCGACAGGCAGCAGCAACAACGCAAGCGCGACGAGCACGCAGACGGAAGCGAATCGCGCAAACAGGTGGCGCTGCCGGCTGACTTTGGCGGCGAGGGTGTTCATAGGCACATCCTTTGTCTGTAAAACCAACAGCGCCATTGTCCCACGTTTGCGGGTACGCATGACGAACATCTAGGCGACCGGAGCGCCAAACGGGATGAAAGTCACACCCGCACCCCAACAGCCAGTCATTGGGGACGTTCTTAAATGACCAGTCATTAGGGACACCCTTGGCATGGCCCGCACCAACAATAGATACCACTTCACAGCTCCGACACAGGTGTAGCGGCTTTGTGTTGCTGCGGCGCGCACTGATTGAGTCCGCGAGCAAGGGGCATAAAGCAGTTGAGCGAAAACGGTTTGCCCCTTTGCCGTTCGCTCGAGGATCATGTCCCCCTTTTCCGCGGAAACCCCGGCAGTTGCGAAGAGCTGCCGGGGTTTCTGTCGTTTGAGGGGTTGAAGGGGCTAGCTTGCGAGCGGTAATCGAGATGTTGAGCCGGTGCCCGCCGCGCACAACACGCGGCCTCGACAACTTGCGGACCACAGTGACGCCTCCCCATCGCGCCCCGCGCTATACTCGTCCACATGGATATCAAAGCACGCAACATAGCAACGCCCGCCGCGGACGCGCCAACGACGCTGCCCGCCTCCGCTCCTGCGCCTGTTGTGGGCCGCTTTGCCCCGTCGCCCTCGGGCCGTATGCACCTGGGCAACGTGTTCAGTTGCCTGTGCGCGTGGCTTTCGGCCCGCAGCCAGGGCGGCAGCATCGTGTTGCGTATCGAGGACCTGGACGATCGCTGCAAGCGCCCGGAACTTGCCGCTCAACTGATTGACGATCTGACCTGGCTGGGGCTCGAGTGGGACGAAGGCCCCTACTACCAGCACGATCGCCTGGATCTGTACGAGGACGCCCTGCGCCAGCTGCAAGACGCCGGCCTCACCTATCCCTGTTTTTGCACGCGTGCCGAACTCCACGCCGCGAGCGCGCCGCACGCCAGCGACGGCACGCCCATCTACCGCGGCGCCTGCAGAGGTCTTTCTGCTGATGAAATCACCCGCCGCAGTGCCCTGCGTGCTCCGGCCACGCGCCTGCGCGTGCCCACCGTCGACGACCTCGCCAGCGACGTGATCGAATTCGTGGACCGCACGTACGGAGCCCAATGCGAAGCACTCGCCACCGAGTGCGGTGACTTTTTGGTGCGCCGCAGCGACGGCGTGTTTGCCTATCAGCTGGCCGTGGTGGTCGACGACGCTGCCATGGGCGTCACCGAGATCGTACGCGGATGCGACCTGCTTGGTTCCACGCCGCGCCAGATCTATCTGCAACATCTGCTGGGACTGCCCACGCCGCACTACGCGCACATTCCGCTGCTCATGTCACCGGACGGCCGCCGCCTTTCCAAGCGCGATCGCGATCTGGACCTGGGCGAGCTCCGCACCCGCTTTGGCACACCCGAGGCACTGTTGGGATGGCTCGCCGGGCAAACAGGCATCGCGCCGGACACCACGCCGCGTACCGCCGAGCAGCTGGTCGAGCACTTTAGCTGGGACGTCATCCGCGCGCATCGGGAGAACATCACTGTAACGGTCGAGTAGCCAGCCACCCCGCCTCTACGCAACATCCCAGGGCTGGAGTTCGTCGCCCAAGCGAACGATGCAGTCGTAGAGCACGGTGTGGCGCTCGGCCGGGTTGGCGTCGCGATGAAAATGCCCGTAATACCAGCGCTTGTAATCCAAGCGGTCTTCCAGCTCATCAAAAAACGCCGTAAGCCGATCAACGTCGGGGCAATTCCAGCCGGGTGCCGGATAGAGCGTGGGCGAAAGCATGCGCGTGGAGCAGGTGTGGGTGATCACGTAGTCGACCTTCCAACCCACGCTGTCGAGCTTTGCCCGCGCCCCCTCAAAGTTGCGCTCATCCGGCAGCTCCTGCGGCCACCAGCTGGAATAGGGAATGCGGTATTCTTTGTCCACGCTCGTGGCGCCGCCCATGGTAAAAATCGTTGAGCCGTCGAGCTCAAAAACCTCGCCGCGCGTCAGGCGCCGTATGGGAGAGGTATCCGACAGGCGCTGCGTCAGCCCACCGTGCCACAACTCCATGGGGCGTTCCGCCCAGTGATCGAAACGCTCGTGGTTGCCGTCGACAAACAGCACGGTGTAGGGGCGCGACTCCAGCCAAGCAATATCGGCACATTCCTCGGTAGAAAAGTCCCAGGGAAAGCCAAAGTCGCCCGCGATGATGAGATAGTCGTCGCTCGCCAGGCTATCCCCAAGCTCCCAATCGCGGAGCTTTTGCATGTCAGCGCCGCCATGAATATCGCCTGTTACATAGACCGTCATCGGATTACCACTTCCCTGTAAGTCGCTAGCCCACATTCTGCACGATCACTAAGCCAACCGTTCCAGCCCTTCCATCCCTTAGGGCTTACCCTTCGTTCTTCCATCCAAACGGGTCAAGCACCCAAAAAACCAGATCGAGCACGCCGCCGGTCATCATGGCGCCGGCAAGGGCCATGCAAACGTGCAGGGAACTGGCACTTCGGAGCACGTCGAATGGCCCCAGAACAGCCAGCAGCGCGACCGCTGCGCCGGCAAGGCACAGCGCGAGGCATGGCCCCGCGTTCTTGACGCACTTCTTTGCGAGATGCTTGGTGCTATCACTCATCGATATCGAACTCCTTAGAGGGCCGTTGTTCAGATGCATGCCGCCGCGGCGGAGCATGGCGGCAGGGTAAGTGTCACATGCCGTGCGGACACGTTTGAGTTACCCTACAAATTATTGAATTTGATAGAATGTAGGGTAACTACTCAGGGGAAGTGCCATGCCCGTCTTAGAAGATGTCCTAGAAGAGGAATATGTACGCTCGAGCCGCCTCTTGGGCCTCATGGAGCAGGAAATCAGTCTCCTTCCAAAGGGCAGCATCCGCATGCGAAACATAAAGGGCCACGAATACTGCTATCTCAACTATCGAGTCGGCGACAAGGTCAAAAGTGACTATGTACCCGCTACAGAGGTTGATGAGCTGCAAGCCAAAATCGAACGTCGAAGGACTCTTGCGGCCGCCATCAGAGAACAAAAGCAGTCTCAAAAGCTAATCATACGTGCGTTGGGAAGGGTGCCGAATGCTGACTGAACAGCAGAGATTTTCCTCTAAAACAATTTGAAAACCTTGCCGCATACATGCTGTTCGCATCCGCTGGGTCCGAGCCGCTGCCCAAGTCACCATGTGCCCGCACACAAATAGTTACACGCGGAACTATTCCAAAACCGAAAGAACCACCGCAGTTAGTACCCGATAACCATAATGCCTTTTAACGGAACAGGCATGCGCCCGCTTGCATACAATGTTTTGAAAAAAGTTACGACCTTTTCGTAGTCTCTGCTTGAGTTGTCACCACTCTTGTACACATTACGAACGACTACACAAAGATACGCTGCATCCTGTATCATGCACGCTTCAAAAAAATCCTTCAGAAACTGGTTGTTCGCGACAGCGCGCCCGGCCTCAATCTCCACTATCGTGTTAGTGTCCCTATGGACGGCATCGACCTCAAAAGCTTTATCAATTAAGCCTTTCTCCCCATACAACACTGGCATCGATAGTTTCTCGTTTTTCTTTTTCCCCACCTCAACATTGAAACCAAATTGCTCCAAATCGAACGCCAAAATTCGGAGCACGCTATCGCTGTGCTCACTGTTTTTATCAGAACGAATCTGCTCAATATTTTTATTTACAGCTTTTACAACGTCCATTAACGGCTGCGGCGGACGACCGTTTAATGGGAAGTAAATCCAGTTGCACTCCATTGATAGTCCTTTCTCTATATTCATTCAGCCACTGCAGCTATTTTAATGTTATAAAACACCGACGACTAACGATGCCATAAACAGTCAATCGGCCAACCTTTTAGCAGTTAGCGAACCATGCAAGCAAACAGAAACCTTAATCAACATGATGGATTGGCCCTTTCGGTCATTAGCAAACAGAATCACTTGTCCATGGAGCCATTTACCCTTGGCCTTTCAATTGGGACTGGCGTCAAATGCCGCATGCCTAAGTAATATTAAGGTCCTTCCATGGCTGCCGTGCAGCGGCCCACGCACCCAATAACATCCATATGTGAAACTCATACTTTTGCAACGCGATTTTGATCCATATGATCCGTTCGCCTTGCTTATCCCATTTCTGCCGCCGGCTTGTCATCGGCACCCCATCCCCCGCTATCGTAGGTCTAATACTTTTCCCACCGCCACCCAAAAACTCATCCAACATTAATCTTGGCTCAAGAATCGCTTAATCTATAACCTGCACTATAGAGTTCGACCAAGGGCGAGGCGGCGCCACGCAGGCCGCCGAACGCAACGCTCGCGCCCGGGCAAATCGCCCAGCGTCGCGCCCATCGAACGAAAGGACAGGTCATGGACGACCTCGAAAAAGTTGAAACCATCCGCACCAAGTGCAATGTGAGCTACACCGATGCCAAGGCCGCGCTCGACGCCGCCGACGGCAACGTTTTGGACGCCATCATTTGGCTCGAGTCGCAGGGCAAGACCCAGACCACGTCGGCGCACGCCGCCACCGAGTCCGCGCCAGCCGATGAGCCCTCGGCCGAGATGGTCGCCGCGCAGGCAGCCTACGAAAAGTCGAGCGAAAAGACCGACTTCTCCAAGAAGATGGACAGTGTGTGGGAGTACCTCAAAAAGCTCTTCCGCCTGAGCCTGGACACCAAGTTTATCGCCACGCGCCGCGATGCGATCATCCTCAACATCCCCATCCTGATCCCCATCGTCGCGCTGTTTGCCTGGGGCGCCACGATATGGCTGATGCTGATTGGCCTGTTCTTTGGCATGCGTTACCGCATCGATAGCGACGGCGACGTACCCGGCAGCATCAACAACCTTATGAATCACGCTGCCGATGCCGCGGACGACATCAAGCAAAATCTCAACGACGACAAGTAATCGCAGACGGGGGCACGCATGGCACGGATCCTGATCGTAGAGGACGAGGAGAAAATCGCCCGCTTTGTGACGCTCGAGCTGGAGCACGAGGGCTACCAGGTGGAGCACGCCGCCGACGGCCGCACCGCCGTGGACCTGGCGCTGGAGCGCGACTACGATCTGATTCTGCTCGATGTGCTGTTGCCGCAGCTCAACGGCATGGAGGTGCTGCGGCGCATCCGCAAGCACAAGGATGTGCCGGTGATCATGGTCACCGCGCGCGACGCCGTGATGGACAAGGTGGCCGGGCTCGACGCCGGTGCTGACGATTACCTGACCAAGCCGTTTGCGATTGAGGAGCTGTTCGCACGGATCCGCGTGGCGCTGAAGCGCTCGGAGGCCGTGCGGGCGGCTTCCGGCGCCGGCGCCGAGACGGGCATGGCGGCCGGCGCGGGCGGAGACGCCGCTGCAATACCCCCGGTCAGCGACTCGACTCGAGCTTCCGCCTTGCCCTCCCCCGCCATGCTCGCCGTGGGATCAGTTGTGCTCGACCCCGACCGCCGCGAAGTCACGGTCGGCGGCTCGCCCATCGCGCTCACGGCCCGCGAGTTCGACGTCCTCGCCCTGCTTATGGCGCACGCCGAGACCGTGCTCACGCGCGAGCGCATCGCGCACGAGGCGCTGGGCTACGAATACGTGGGCGACACCAACAACGTCGACGTGCACATCGCGCACCTGCGCGCCAAGATCGAGGACGCCGGCGGCGCCCGCATCATCCAGACCGTGCGCGGGGTGGGCTATGTCTGCCGTGCGTAACGCCGAGGCCAAGCGCGTCACCTCCATCGCCCGCGCCATCAACTGGAGCTATATGTGGCGCCGTCTGATGAGCTATGTCTGGCTCGATCTGTTGCTGTTGGTTATTGCGGCGGCGATCCTCGTCTATGGATACAACCAAACGCTACCTGACGGCGCGTTTACCGCAGGATGGATCCCCGGCGCCGCCGTTCACGGCATGTCACTGGCGCCTGCGCGCGGCTGGGACCTGACAACGCTCACCTATACCGTCGAGCTTGCGCGTACCACCAAGACCTTCCCCCTCGCGCAGGACCTCGTCGCGCTATGGCCTCTCTACCTTGTCGTTGTGGGTTGGCAGGTCATCAGCGTGCTCAACATGCTCGGCGGCGCGAGGCGCGTGCGCCGCACCATGGCACCGCTCAACGACCTTGCCTTGCGCGTGGATGAGCTCGGCCGCATGCAGCTCTCCGGCGGCAAGATGGAAACACTGGAGCAGGCCATCGAACGCGCAAGCGTCGACTCGCCGAGCGTCACCACCGGCGACGCCGACCTGGCAAGCATCGAGGTCGCGCTCAACCGCCTGCTGCGCCAGATGCAAGAGGCCAAGCTGCAGCAGATGCGCTTTGTCAACGATGCAAGCCACGAGCTACGCACGCCCATCGCGGTGATTCAGGGCTACGTAAACATGCTCGACCGCTGGGGCAAAGACGATCCGGACGTGCTGGCGGAGTCCATCGCCTCGCTCAAAGCCGAAAGCGAGCACATGCAGGAGCTCGTGGAGCAGCTGCTGTTTTTGGCACGCGGCGATGCCGGGCGCACGGTCCTGCGGCGCGCGCATACCAACCTGGCAGCACTGGTCGGCGAGGTGTGCGAGGAATCGCAGATGATCGATACCGAGCACACGTATCGGCTAGCCTTTGACGCTGCGCTTGCCAGCGACCCGCGCTGCGACGCGCCCGTCGACGTGGCGCTCGTGAAGCAGGCTCTGCGCGTGATCGTGCAAAACGCCGCCAAATACTCGGATGCGGGAACGACCGTCACATTCGGCATAACGCCCGATGCGGGCATGGGCACGATCGACATAAGTGTTGAGGACGAGGGCATCGGCATGAACCAGGAATCCGCAGCTCACGCGTTTGAACGGTTCTACCGCGCCGACAACGTACGCGATGCCGGCGCGCAGGGCTCGGGTCTGGGACTTGCCATTGCCAAGTGGATCGTCGATAGCCATGGCGGTGTCATTGGCGTGACCTCAGTCGAGGGCGTCGGCAGCCGCTTTACGATTCGCCTGCCGCGGTAGGAAGTCCCTCGGCATAAATAAAGGGATAGGGCCACGCGGCCCTATCCCTTTTTGCTAGCTATGGCAGCTTGTGCGCTACTCGCGGCACAGGTGCACGGCGAAACCGGCGAACTCGCGCTTAAAGTACACGAGCTTGGTGCCGCCATCGGGCAACAGCACGCGCGACTCCTCGTTGACCTCGAGCCCGCGCTCGGCAAACCACTTCTCGGCCGCATCGATGTCGTTGACGGCAAAGCCAATGTGGCCCTTGGCGCCACGACCGTTCTGCTTCATGATCTCGACCAGCGAATCGTTAAAGTACGAAACCGGGGTCTCAATAGCGGGCAGGCCCATCATCGTCGAGAACAGCTCCGCGATCTCCAAGGCATCTGCCGGGTCGGTGGCGTTAATGCCCACATGGGCAACGCGCATGCCAAAGAGTTCGACCGGATTGGCGTTCTGCTCATTCATACAAGCAGCGCCTACTGAGCCATAACGTCGAGAACGGCCTTCTCGGCAGCAACGCGGTTCATGCCGGTCATGAAGGGCACGCCACTCACGTACGGGCAGGTGAGGCCCTCGGGGGCAACGGTGGTGGCGATCAGCAGGTCAGCGCCCTCGTCGCAGTAATCCTTGGCCTCGGAGATGGCGCACTGCACGATCTCGTACTTGTCGGCATAACCGTTGGCGTCGAGCAGGGTAGCGACCTTCTGGGCAACGAGCGTGGAAGTAGCAGCGCCAGCACCGCAAGCCAAAACGATCTTCTTCATAGGTAATGTCTCCCTTCATGGTTTACTTTAGGTAAGTGTACCGCAGCGAGCGATGGCACTCGGCCTCGATGAGCTTTTATGCCAGTTTGCTTGCGCGCTGCGTATAATACATCTAGTACGTGTTGTCATACCGCTCGCTTTATGAGCGACTAAGGACCCTAATATGCCCGATTCCCGCACCCTCTGGACCGCCGTCGTTATCATCTGCATCGCCGTGTCGGTGTTCTTTAGCGTCAAAAAACGCACCACGTTTAAACGCCTGCAGCAATTGATGGCCGCCAAGCAGTGGGATGAGTTCGATCGTTTGCTCGACGGCAAACTCACCAGCATGCTGTACCCGCGCTACAACCGCGACTACCTGCGTCTGAACTCCTATCTGCTGCGCGAGGACCACGAGCACGCCAGCGAGATGTTCGACCTGCTGCTGGGGCTCAATCTGCCCAAAATGCAGCGCGTCGACCTGGTGATCAAAGCTTTTAACTACTACGTTGGCCAGGAGGACCGCAAAAAGTCCAAAGAGCTGTTGCACGAGATCAAGGGCTTTGAGGGCGGTCAGGCCGAGGCGGTTGCACACGAGTGTCAGCTGATGTACGACACGATGATCCTCAAGCGCCACAACGACATTCCCGAGCTGGAGCGCATGCTCGAGGATGTCGGCGACGACCCGGTCAAGCGCTGCCGCTTGGAGTACCTGCTGGCCCTGCAGTACCAGAACAAGGGCGACGAAGCCAAGTTCCAGGAGTTCCTGGAGAAGTCGGGCCAACACTCGATGGCCGTCAACGCGTAACGGACGGCTTGTGCTAGACTTCTAGTCTCACGGGGGCGTGGCGGAATTGGCATACGCAGGAGACTTAAAATCTCTCGCCGCAAGGATTGTGGGTTCGAGTCCCACCGCCCCTACCATATGGAGCTTTCGAGCCCGTGTCCCCAAGGGATGCGGGCTCGTTTCTTTTACACGCCGGCGGGGCTCTAAGTTGCGGTGGAATAGTTCCTGTTTTGGCAGTTTATCAGCCCATTTAGGAACTATTCCACCGCAACTTAGGTTGGTATTTACACATTTTCCGATGGAAAAACGTGGCTGTCTCGCACATTTTCCGATGGAAAAACGTGGTTGTCTCGCACATTTTCCGATGGAAACGACCAAATGGCCTTATACTAGCCGAGAGGGTTGGGAGGCAATATGCAGCGACAGCTTATGAGTGAACTTATCGCTTGGAAATCAAGGGCGAATCGCAAACCTCTCTTGCTTAAGGGAGCCCGCCAGACAGGAAAGACTTGGCTTCTTAACGAATTCGCAAGCCAGCAGTATCGAAACGTCATTCGTTTTGACTTTATGCTCGAGCCGAGCACACGCTCGCTGTTCGATGGGGACCTCGACCCCAAGCGCATCATCTCACAGATAGAACTCCTACGTGGCCAAACCGTAACGCCGGCAGACACGCTCATCATCTTCGACGAGATCCAAGAGGCGCCACGCGGGATCACCTCGCTCAAGTACTTCAACGAACTTGCACCCGAATACCACATCGTGGCAGCCGGTTCCTATATGGGCCTCGCGCTCCGACGCGAAAATGAGTCATTTCCCGTCGGTAAAATCGACCAGCTCACCATGCGTCCCATGGGGTTTGCCGAGTTTGTTCGTGCCGTCGACGGCAACCCGCTCGCCGATGCCATCCTTACCGCAGACATGAACCTTCTAGCAAACGTTACCGAAAAGCTCGAGCACTTGCTCAAGGAATACCTTGTTGTCGGCGGTATGCCCGAAGTTGTCTCCACTTTCGCCGAGACACGCGACTTCATCGAAGCCCGAAGGCTTCAACAGCAAATCATCGAGGCTTACGAATCCGATTTTGGCAAACATGCACCCGCCCGCATCGTCGAGCGCATGAGGTTGGTTTGGAAATCCCTTCCCGGCCAGCTTGCAAAGGAGAACAAGAAGTTTGTCTATGGCGCCCTTCGTCCCGGAGCGCGCGCACGCGATTTCGAGGAAAGCCTCCAGTGGCTCACGGACTACGGAATCGTTCATAAGGTGCCACGTGTTTCCGCTCTAAAGGCGCCGCTCTCGAGCTACGAAGACCTCTCGGGCTTCAAACTGTTCTGCATCGACACCGGCATCCTCGGAGCGCTCTCCGGTCTCTCTCCGGCCATCGTTCTTAACGGATCCGCTGTTTTTACCGAGTTCAAAGGTTCGCTGACCGAACAATACGTCGCGCAGGAGCTTTTGCTCCAGGACAAAACTCCCGCGTATTGGTCCTCTACCTCCGGCAATGCCGAAACCGACTTTGCCATCGACCATGCGGGAACCGTGCTTCCGCTTGAGGTCAAGGCGGCAGAGAACCTTAAAGCGAAGAGTCTGAAAATAGCCTGCGAAAAATTCAAACTCGAGCGTTGCGTGAGGAGCTCCCTGGCGGCATATAGAGACGAGGGCATGCTCGTCAATATTCCGCTTTGGGAGATTGGGCAGATCAACAAGCTGACATAGGCGCTGTGGGGACGCCCCGCAAGGACTGTCCCCAGGTGCCGGCAGAAAAGGAACGTCCCCAGGTGCCGGCTGTTGAGTTGCGGTGGAATAGGGACTGTTTGGTGCCCGAAAGGGCGATTTTAGTCCGTATTTCACCGCAACTTATGAGGGGATGGTTAAAGGGCGCTGAGAGCGGGGGTCCAGGCGATGGTGGGGGTCGCACCGTCGAGAACCTCGTTGATGGTAGCGGCCATGCCGGCGAGTAGGCTGTTCTCGCTTACAGTGAGCGTCTTGTAGCCGCCGGCTCGCATGAGCTCGCGGATCACCACGGCGCCCGCCAAGATCACGCCCGCGCGTTTGGGCTGTACACCCGGTAGAGCGGCGATGCCTGCAACATCCAACGCAGACATGCGCTCGATAGCGGCCGAAATCTGCTCCATCGAAAGCTCGCGCAGGTGCACAAAGCTCGAATCGTACGGTTCCAGCTTATGAACGAGCGCCACGAGCGTGGTGACGGTGCCGCCCACGGCGACCAGGCGTTCGGCGCGCTCAAAGTCGCTGGGCAGGCCTTCAAAATAGGCGGCGAACTGCTCACCTGCCCACGCGGCAGCGGCAGCAAGCTCGCCGTCCGCAGGCGGCAGCGCCGAGAAAAACCGCTCCGTCACGCGACGGCAACCGATGTCCAGCGAGCGCGTTCCCTCCAGCGCGAAGACCCCGCGCTCCGGAGCGTATACGCCCGTCACGAGCTCCGTGGAGCCACCACCCGAATCGGCAACAATGATGCGCTCGCCGGCAAAGTCGTGTGCCACGCCAAAAAACGTCAGGCGTGCCTCAACCTCGCCCGGAATCACCTGCGGTTCGAGCCCCAGCCCGCGCAGGCCGTCCAGCAGCAGCGCGGCGTTGGACGCATCGCGCGCGGCACTCGTGCAGGTGGTGCAGACGCACGCGGCCCCAAAGGCACGGGCTTCGTCCACAAACATGCGGCACGCAGCGAGCACACGCTCGACAGCCGCCTCGCAAAAGCGGCCCGTCGCGTCGACGCCCTCGCCCAGATCGGTAATCTCGGTATGCTTGGACGATTCCACGATCGCCCCGCCCTCGACCTGCGCCAGCACCAGTCGCGACGACACCGTTCCCAGGTCGATCGCGGCCACCTTATATCGTTTGCAATCTGCCATTGCGGGCTCCCCTCCGGGCGCTACTCGCCTACTCGCCGCTGGACGCGACCGTCTGGCCCTCGACGCCGTTAAATCCAAACAGCATATCGAGCGTCTTGATGTACCACGGTGCGTCCTTGCCGACCTCTTCGATCTCTTTGGCCACTTCGCTGGCATTCTTGGCGTTTGAGGACTTTTTGCTCGACGACGAATCCGAATCATCGTCCAGGCCCAGCACTTCAATCCTCTTCTCGCCGGGCATCGCCATGCCCAGGCCCCGTGCCGAATCCTTAATGCCCTCTTCCGAGAACCACTTATCAGTGTCTTTTTTCATCTCATCATTGTATTGCTGGCGAATCTCGACCTGCTTGGTCAAGATATCGCTCGAACGCTTTGCCACGTACAGGTCGCGCACGGGGAAATACAGGCTCACGAGCACCAGGGCAACGACGATGCCGATGAATAGCCCTCGCTGAGGACCGTGGGTAAAGTCGTAGATCGCCTTGACCACCGCGTTGTCGTTGGCGTAGTGCATAAAGTCCGAGCCCGAAAAACGGTTCGAGGGCCTGCTCGACCTATCGTGCGTTTGAGCCGACGAGCGCTGAGCATGCGACGAACGTGCCGGGCGCACTGGTCCATCTGTCGAAGTATTCACTTGAGCATTGGGGCGCGAGGTACTTGTCGGGCGCTGCATGGAGCGGTCGGCGCCGGCGTAGGCGGACCCACCGAGCTGCACCGTGCGCGCACGGCGAGGCGACGGCTCACGCGAACCGGCGGAATAGTACCTGTTGTCGTAAATCTGATCCATGTGCGCCTTGTGCGGTTGAGGTTTGTTTGCGCTAAGTATTCTAGTTATAGCACGAGCGCCCGCACCGCCTTCGCCAGCCTTTGCTCGACATAAAAAAGGCGCTGAGCCGTATGGCCCAGCGCCCATAGCGCTTTGCGGTATCCTGCCAAGGCGAGGCGGAACCGAGTCAGCCTCCCCCTCGCCAAATTCGCCCGTTTAGCGAATGTTGTAGAACGCGGCCTTGCCGGCGTAGCGCGCGCTGCCCTCGAGCTCGTCCTCGATGCGGATGAGCTGGTTGTACTTGGCGATGCGGTCGCTGCGGCACGGGGCGCCCGACTTGATCTGGCCGGCGTTGACGCCCACGACCAGGTCGGCGATCGTGGAGTCCTCGGTCTCGCCGGAGCGGTGGCTCACGATGCAGGCGTAACCGGCCTCCTTGGCGGTCTCGATGGCCTCGAGTGACTCGGTGAGCGTGCCGATCTGGTTGACCTTGACCAGGATCGCGTTGGCGGCACCCAGCTCGATGCCCTTCTTGAGGCGCTCGGTGTTAGTGACGAACAGATCGTCGCCTACGAGCTGCACCTTGTTGCCAATGCGGCGGGTAAGCTCGACCCAGCCGTCCCAGTCCTCCTCGGCCATGCCGTCCTCGATGGAGATGATGGGATAGGTGTCGACGAGCTTCTCCCAGTAATCGACCATCTGAGCGCTCGTATACTCAACGCCCTCGCCCTTGAGCTCGTACATGCCGGTCTCGGCGTTGTAGAACTCGGTCGAGGCCGGGTCCATGGCGTACATGAAGTCGACGCCGGGCTTAAAGCCGGCCTTCTCCACGGCCTTGGTGATGTACTCGAACGGCTCGGCATTGGTCTTGAGGTTGGGCGCAAAGCCGCCCTCGTCGCCCACGCCGCCGCCCAGGCCGGCCTCGTGCAGCACGCCCTTGAGGGTATGGTAGACCTCGGCGCACCAACGCAGGCCCTCGGCAAAGCTCGGGGCGCCCACCGGCATGATCATGAACTCCTGGAAGTCAACGTTATTGTCGGCATGCACGCCGCCGTTGAGGATGTTCATCATAGGTGTGGGCAGCAGATGAGCGTTGACGCCGCCCAGGTACTGGTACAGCGACAGGCCCGCCGACTCGGCGGCGGCGCGGGCAACGGCCAGCGACACACCCAGGATGGCGTTGGCACCGAGCTTGGTCTTGTTGGGGGTACCGTCCGCGGCAATCAGCGCGGCATCGACGGCGCGCTGGTCGAAGGCATCGAGGCCCACGACGGCGTTAGCGCACTCGTTGTTGACGTGCTCGACGGCCTGCGAAACGCCCTTGCCCAGGTAGCGGCCCTTGTCGCCATCGCGTAGCTCGCAGGCCTCAAAGGCGCCGGTCGAAGCACCCGAAGGCACCATTGCGCGGCCAAAGCTGCCGTCCTCGAGCACGACCTCGACCTCGACGGTGGGATTGCCGCGGCTGTCGAGCACCTCGCGACCGTAGACGTCCAAAATATCGCTCATGTTGTCTCCCTCTCACTTGGAAACGTAGTGGATGCAAGCGACCGGCTGACCGTGCACCGTCGGTGCGCCTCCGTAAGTTAGCCATGTCGCACTTTTTGCATTATGCCCTAAGTTAGCCGAGGGATACACTTGATTTTCGAAAAATTTAGCGGGAACGATGAGGCGTGTCAGCCCGTCGTTCCCGCAGTCTTACTCCTCCGCCTTTGCGGCATCCCACAGGTCGTTGAGGCCGTGGGTCGAAAGCCCGGCAAGATCCACGTGGGCGTCAGCCGCCATCCGCTCCATTGCAGCCCAACGGCGACGGAACTTTGCCGTACTGGCGCGCAGGGCGCTCTCGGCGTCGATACCCTCTTTGCGTGCCACGTTGACTAGGGCAAAGAGCAGGTCGCCAAACTCCATCTCGCGCTCGGGCGAGCCGGGAGCCTCGGCCTCAAACTCAGCGCGCTCCTCGGCAACCTCGTCCCACACATCCTGGACCGTCTCCCACTCAAAGCCCACGGCAGCTGCCTTGCGCGAGACCTTCTGAGCCTGCATCAGCGCCGGCAGATGCGTGGGCACGCCGTCGAGCAGGCCCTCGGGCGTGGCCTCACCCGCCGCCACGGCCTTGTCCTTGGCGGCTTTCTCGGCAAGCTTGACCTCGTCCCAAATCTTGAGCACCTCGTCGGAGCTGTCGGCATCCGCATCGCCAAACACGTGCGGGTGGCGACGAATGAGCTTGGCGTCGATATCGCGCGCCACGTCGGCCAGTGTAAACTCGCCGGCGTCGGCCGCAATCTGCGCATGCAGCACTACCTGCATGAGCACGTCGCCCAGCTCCTCGCGTAGGTGAACCGCGTCGTCCACCTCGATGCAGTCGAGCGCCTCGTAGGCCTCCTCGATCATGTTCTTGCCAATGCTGCGGTGCGTCTGCTCACGGTCCCACGGGCAGCCATCGGGCTGACGCAGACGCCAGATGGTCTGCACCAGATGCTGCAGCTCGGTCGACGCGTCTACCAGCGTGGACAGATCGCGCGAGCCCTCGGCATTTTGCTGAGCCATGTGCTGCGCCATGGCTACTCCTCCTCCATGACCACGTGGCGGAACGCGCCGCCCTCGTAGATGCCGTAGCTGTGCGTGCCGTCCTTGGGGATGCTCACGCTGCCGGGGTTGAAGAGCCACAGGCCCAGGTGCGCGGCGCTTTCCTCGTTGACCTTGATGTGCGTATGGCCGTAGACGAGCGCGGAGCCCTCGGGCAACGCGGGCGCGTGGTCGACGCTGTTGTGCATGCCGGCGCCAAAGACATGGCCGTGCGTCAGGAACAGCTCGCGGCCGGTCTCGTCGAACAGCGTGGCATAGTCGGCCATGACGGGGAAGTCGAGCACCATCTGGTCGACCTCGGCGTCGCAGTTGCCGCGCACCGCGATGATGCGGTCGGCCAGGGCGTTGAGCAGCGGGATTACGCGCTTGGGGGCGTAATCGCGCGGCAGGTCGTTGCGCGGACCGTGGTAGAGCAGGTCGCCCAGCAGCACGATGCGGTCAGGCTGCTCGGACTCGATGGCGGCGCAGAGGCGCTCGGTCCAATATGCCGAGCCGTGGATATCGGAGGCGATGAGGTATTTCATGGGGAGATCCTTTCGAATGGGGTTGATATGGCTAGGCGCAGGATGTCGCCACCAGCCGCGTTATTCAAATCGCAGTGCCGCGCTCTGGGCCGTCTGCATCACGCGCTGGAGCGGCACATTATGCTCGCGAGCGAGACGGGCGCAGTCCTCGTACTCGGGCGCTGCACGCTCGCTGCCATCGGGCAGGGCTGCCACCTTTACGGCCACCTCGCCCCAAGGCGTCGCCACTTGTTCAAAGTGGCGCGGCAGGCAGACGCGCTCCATGACCTGGCGGCGGATGCCATTGGTCGTAGTTTCCAAAAAGATAATCGTCTGTAGACGTTCGATATCCTCATGCGAGCAGATCACCTGCAGCTGCCAGCCGGGACGGCCTTTCTTGCAATAAACGGGCAGCCAGTGCACCTCGCGCGCACCGGCCTCGCGCAGGCGGTCGGCGGCGTAGGCGAGCACCTCGGGCGACGCATCGTCGATGTCGCATTCCAGCTTGACGATGGTCTCGGGCGCATCGGTCTCGCGAGACAGCGGAGATTTGCTATCGCATGGCATACGGTCCGGCTCCTTTCCGCACGGGCTCGTTTTGTTCATCCAAACGCTAGCACATCGCGGGCGGCGTGGGGGCGGCGTCATGGGATAGGTGCGACTTTTGCTGGGCGCAAGTGCTGGCGCGCTCCAACGCCGGCCCGCTCCACTCAAACGTGTACGTCAGCCTCCAAACATGTCATTTTTTGTCGGTTTTGGAGGCTGATGTGCATGTTTTGAGAGCGCAAGCGAGGCCGCACCGCGCGCCGCACAGCCTTTCCAATCGATTTCGACCCCCGGCGTGCCCGGCGTGTTGAGAGCTGCGCCATTACAATGGAGCGGATTCGCTTGACGCAAAGGAGCCGCTATGCCCATGTGCCCGCTGGTCGATTGCCACACCCACACCTCGTTTTCGGACGGGCATGCCTCGTTTGAGGAAAACGTCCGCGCTGCCGCGGCCGCTGGCTGCCGGGTCATGGTCTCGACCGACCACCTCACCTTACCAGCCAGCATGGATGCCAACTGCGAGGTGCAGGTTACTGAGGGCGACCTGCCGGCACATCGTCTGGCTTTTGAGGATGCTCGCAAGCTTGCCGCGCAGATTGCGTCGGAGCTCGAGCTTATCTATGGCTTTGAATGCGATTGGTACGAGGGCTGCGAGCCTTTGGTTGAGCGCTGGTCCCAGGGCGCCGTCGTACGCCTGGGCAGCGTGCATTGGATTGGCAACCCAGGCGATATCATGGCCGGCGCTGCGGCCACGGCAGGGGCAGAGGGTGTCGCACGCCCCGATACGCCCGATTCACGCTGCGGCTGGATCGATGACGACACCAACTTGCATGTTTGGGAAAACTTAGGCGTGCGCGGTGTATGGGAACGCTATGTCGATGACTGGTGCCGTGCTTGCGAAAGCTCACTCAACTTTGATGTAATGGCCCACCCCGACCTGGTCATGCGCTTTTCGAAGGAAGGCTTTGCGCCCGACTTTGACCCCGCGCCGTTCTGGGGGCAGATGGCAGAGTGCGCGCACGATACGGGCCGCCGCGTTGAGGTCTCGACCGCCGCACCGCGCAAGGGCCTCGACGACTACTATCCCGCGACCGGATTGCTGCGTTGCTTTGCCCACGCCGAGGTGCCGATCACTTTTGGCTCGGACGCACACCGCGCCTGCGACATCTGCTGGAACATCCGTGAAGCCCAGGCACACGCCTACGACTGCGGCTACCGAACCTTCGGCATCCCCCACGCCACCGGCGAATGGGAATCCACACCCCTCGCCTAAGACTAGTGGCGGCGGGCGTTGAGTTCGCCGGCTAGCTCGTCGAGGGTGATACCGTAGCGCTCGAGCGTCACGAGCAGGTGGTAGACCAGGTCGCCGGCCTCGTAGCGAATGTGATCGTGGTCGTTATCCTTGCAGGCCATGATGACCTCGCTCGACTCCTCGGCAAGCTTCTTGAGCAGCTCGTCCTCGACGTCGGTCAACAGACGAGCGGTGTAGCTCTCCTGCGGCGATGCGTCGCGACGGCCGTGAATCACCTCGGCGAGCCCCGTCAGCGTCTCACCGATATTTCCATCCTGAACGTTTGCGGTGCGCACACCCATAGTTCAATCCTTTCTGATTGGCCAAGCGCCTGGTCGAGCGCCCGCCCTACGCGAGTTTCCTAAAGAAGCAGGTACGGTTGCCGGTATGGCAGGCCGGACCCGGCGAGTCGACCTTGACCAGCAGCGTATCGCTATCGCAGTCGGCCCAGAGCTCCTTGACCTCCTGCATATTGCCGCTCGTCGCGCCCTTGTTCCAGAGCTCCTGGCGACTGCGGCTCCAAAACCACGTGGTGCCGGTCTTGAGCGTCAGCCCCACCGATTCCTCGTTCATCCAGGCAACCATAAGCACCTCGCCGGTGTCGTACTGCTGAACCACACAAGGAATCAGCCCGCGGGCGTCGTACGTAAGATCCGCCGCTTCTACTACCTCAGTCATCATTTCTCCCAAGTCATAAACGAAACCCCACAGGTCGGCGAGGGTTGTCCAGGTGCCCGAGATTCCGAGCGACAAGCCCGACGACGCGTACTTAAGTACGCGAGGAGGGTTGGAGCCGGAAGGTCGGGTGCCTGGGCAAGCCGCAGCATTAGAAGTCCAACCTCACAGGAATACCTTGAGAGGCCATATACTCTTTGACTTCGCGGATGCTGAAGGTTCCAAAGTGAAAGACGCTGGCCGCCAGCACGGCGTCGGCTTCGCCCTCGATCACACCCTCGGCAAAATGCTCGAGCGTACCCACGCCGCCGCTCGCGATGACGGGAATCGGCACCGCGCGCGCCACGGCGCGGGTGAGCGCCAGGTCAAAGCCAGCCTTGGTGCCGTCGCGATCCATACTGGTCAGTAGGATTTCGCCGGCGCCGCGACGAGCCGCTTCCTCGGCCCACGCCACCGCATCGATACCCGTGGCGTTGCGACCGCCCGCCGTGAAGACCTCCCACCTATCGGCACCCGGCTCGCCGGGCAGGCCCACACGCTTGGCATCGATCGCCACGACCACGGCCTGGCTGCCAAACGCCGCGGCAGCCTGGCTAATCAACGACGGATCGCGCACGGCGGCAGAGTTAAGCGACACCTTGTCGGCGCCGGCTGCAACCATGGTGCGCATGCCCGCCAGGTCGCGAAAGCCGCCGCCCACGGTATAGGGAATAGCGAGCTCCTCGGCCGCATGCGCCGCCATCTCGATGGTCGTCGCGCGGTTGTCGCTCGTGGCGGTAATGTCCAGGAAGACAACCTCGTCCGCACCTTCGCGGTCGTAGGCGCGCGCCAGCTCCACCGGATCGCCCGCATCGCGCAAGCTCACAAAGTTGACGCCCTTGACCACACGGCCGTCCTTGACGTCCAGGCAGGGAATCACACGTTTGGTAAGCATGGGCTACTCCTCCCCTCGGGCGGCGGCCAGCGCCTGTACCAGCGTAAAGTTGCCCTCGTAGAGCGCGCGACCGGTAATAGCACCTTCAATCGCGCCCTCACTCACCGCAGCCAGCGCGCGGATGTCGTCGAGCGTCGAGATACCGCCCGAAGCCACGACGGGAAAGCCCGCGACCTCGGCCACATGGCGATACGCCGCCACATCGATGCCCGTCTGCATGCCATCGCGCGCGATGTCGGTATACACCAGATGCTTAAAGCCCAGCTCGGTAAGCTGCGCCACGGCATCGTCGAGCACCACGCCCGCGCCGTCGCGCCAGCCGTTCACCTTGACCTGACCGTCGCGCGCGGCGATGTCTGCCACCAGCAACTCACCAAAGCCTTGGGCCGCCACCTCGGCAAAACCCGGCTCGGTCACGAGCACCGTGCCCAGTGCGATGCGACGCGCGCCGTAGCCGGCCAGCTCGTCGATGCGTGCAAGCGAGCGAACGCCGCCGCCCACGTCCACAGACAGACCGTCGATGCCGCAGATGCCCTTAATCGCCGCCGAGTTGGCAGCGCACGTGTCCTCATCCTCGCCAAAGGCAGCAGACAGGTCGACGACGTGCACCCAGCTTGCGCCCTGCTCGGCAAACGAGCGGGCAACGGCCACGGGGTCGTCGGAATATACCTTGCAGCGGCTGCGGTCGCCGCGCTCCAGGCGTACAACCTTGCCGCCGATCAGATCGATTGCGGGAAACAGGATCATCGGCCGACCTCCTCGACGATGTTGACGAAGTTCTCAAGGATGCGCTGACCCAGCGCGGAGGATTTCTCGGGATGGAACTGGCAGCCCCACACGTTGCCATGGCGCACGATGCACGGGAAACTCCGTGTATAGTGCGTGCGCGCCAACACATCGGTGGCATCGACGTCGTCGGCCACCGCGTAGCTGTGGGTGAAGTACATATTGGCGCCCTCGGCAAAACCGGCGAGCAGCGGATCGGCCGCGCCGGCAGGCGTCATGTGCACCTGATCCCAGCCCACGTGCGGGACCTTCAGTCGGCTCGACTCCAAGCGCGTGCACGAGCCGCACATAATACCCAGGCCATCGACCCAGGGACCGCCAGCCTGCTCGGGGGTGTTGCCATCGGCAACCGCGCCCTCGTCCGCAGGCACGCCCTCGTTGCCACGCTCAAAAAATAGCTGAAGGCCCAGGCAAATGCCGAGCAGCGGAGTTCCGGTGGCGACAGCATCGAGCACCGCGTCCGCCTCGCCACTCTGGCGCATAAAGGCGATCGCGTCATAGAACGCGCCCACGCCCGGAATGACCAGGCCGTCGACGCGGCGGATCTGCTCCGGATCGTCCGATGTGCAGGCGGCGGCACCGGCGCGCGCAAGCCCGCGCACGACGCTCGACAAGTTGCCCTTGTGGTAGTCAACTACCACGATCTTCGGTTCGCCCACGCGACCCTCCCTTTTCCCATTCAAAACCTGCCAAAAAGGGACAGGTTTATTTTGGTCGGTTAAACGTTCACCCACCACATGAGACAGCATTCCCGCAGATAAAACCTGCCAAAATAAACCTGTCCCTTTTTGGCAGGTTACAGTGAGCCCTTGGTGCTGGGGATGCCCTGCACGCGGGGATCGAGCTCGCAGGCGTGGCGCATCGTGCGGCCCACGGCCTTAAAGGCGGCCTCGATAATGTGGTGCGAATTGCCGCCCGCCAGCTCACGCACGTGCAGCGTGAGCTTGGCGTCGCGCGCAAAGGCGTAGAAGAACTCGACGGCCAGCTCGGTATCGAAGCTGCCCACGCGCTCGGTCGGCACGGGCAGCTCGCAGTAGGCCTGCCCGCGGCCCGAAATATCAACAGCAGCCATCACAAGCGTCTCGTCCATGGCGATCGCCGCGTCGGCAAAGCGCGTAATGCCCGCCTTGTCGCCCAGCGCCTGGCAAAATGCCTCGCCCAGCACGATACCCGTATCCTCGACGGTGTGGTGCGCATCGACCTCCACGTCGCCCACCGCGTGCACCGTCAGATCGAACAGGCCATGGCGGCCAAAGGCGTTGAGCATGTGGTCGAAAAACGGCACGCCGGTCGAGATATCGCACGCGCCGCTTCCGTCTAGGTCGAGCTTTACGACAATGTCGGTCTCGCCCGTCTTGCGGGTCACCTCGGCATAACGGCCCATCTACATCTCCTCCTTCACCAGCGTGGCAAACGCGGCCAGCACCTCGTCGTTTTCCTGCGGGGTACCCACGGTAATGCGCAGGCAGTCCGCGAGCCCCGGCGCGTAGCTAAAGTCGCGCACCAAAATCGAGTACTCGTCGCGCAGGCGCTCGCGCACGCGCGTGGAATGCGGCGTACGCACGAGCACAAAATTCGCCGCGCTCGGCCACGCCTCCACGGGCAGACCCTCGGCAGCCATCGCGCGTAGGGCGCACAGTTCGCGTTCGCGCTCGGATGCAACCTGTGCCACCACGGGCGCGTACGCATCGCGGGCACGCACGCAGGCAAGCGCGGCGGCCTGGCTCAGCACGTTAACCGAGTAGATCTGGCGAATCGCCGCAAACACATCGATGACCTCGGGCGCCGCGATCACGTAGCCCAGACGCGTGCCGGCGGCGCCAAACGCCTTGGACAGCGTATGCAGAATCACCAGGTTGGGATGCTCGGCGATAAGCCCCTGCGCCGTGGTAGCCGCGCCAAACGAGTCGTCCGCAAACTCAACGTAGGCCTCGTCGACCATGACCATGCCGGGGCACGCATCGCACAGGGCCGCGACAAAGTCGAGCGGCGCCACGTCACCCGTGGGATTGTTGGGCGAGGTCACGATCGCCAGATCGCACTCGGGAGCCGCCGCAAGCACCGCTGCCTGGTCGAGCTCAAGGGTCGCCGCGTCGCGCCACACGTCGCGCACCTCGGTCTGACAGAGCGATGCAAAGAACGCATACTCGCTAAAGCACGGCGGGCAGTTGAGCAGGGTCCGTCCCGCGCCGCCAAACGCCAGCAGGTAGTTATAGAGCAGCTCGTCGCCGCCGTTGCCCACGCAGATGTTCTCGCGCGTCACGCCATGCCAAGCGGCCAGCTCGTCGCGCAGGTCGTTAGACATGGGATCGGGATAGCGGTTGAGCGGCGTAGCGGCGAGCGCCGCATCGATCGCCTCGCGCACACCGGCCGGCACGGGATAGGTGTTCTCGTTGGCCGAAAGGTTGATGCGCGTGGGCGTAAAGTTGGGATCATAGGGCTCGATGCCGGCCAGGTAGGGCTGGACGAGTTCCTTCATGCGCGGCGTGAGTTCGGCCATGTTAGGCCTCCTCGCCGGTCGCGCCAGCGCCATCCGAGCCTGCAGCCGCCAGGTCCACGCCCTCGGCGACCGTCGCGGTCGTATCACCCGGCCAGGCGACCTTGGTCAGGTCGGCCGCAGCCAGCGACGCAGCGCTCACGGCATCCTCGCCCTGCTCCAACACGCGGCGACGCAAAGCGGCGGAAAGCGCGTGCGCCCACAGGCCCTCGGCCTCGGCCAGGCGTTGCGTCGCGGGAGCGTCCGAGAGCAGGCCCTCGGGTGTATAACAAATGACACTCGAGCGCTTAACGAACTCTTCGACCGAAAGCGGGTTGGAGAACATGGCCGTACCGCCGGTCGGCAGCGTGTGGTTCGGGCCGGCAACGTAATCGCCGAGCGGCTCGGAGCTCCACGCGCCCACAAAGATGGCGCCGGCGTTGCGAATGCCGCCGAGCAGGCCCATCGCATCCTTACAGTGCAGCTCAAGGTGCTCGGGCGCCACGGTGTTCACCGCCTCGACAGCGGCAGCCATATCGGCGGCCACCACGATGGTGCCCTCGTTATCGAGCGAGGCGCGCGTGATCTCGGCACGCGGGGACTGCGCCACCAGAATATCGATACCCGCCTCGACCTCGCGCGCAAACTGCTCGTCGCAGGTCACCAAATAGCAGGCTGCCAGCGGATCGTGCTCGGCCTGAGCCATCAGGTCTGCCGCGACCACCATGGGCTTGGCCGTAGCATCGGCCAGCACGCAGACCTCGGACGGGCCGGCGACCATGTCGATTCCCACATCGCCCGAGACAATCTGCTTGGCCGCCGCAACAAAGGCGTTACCCGGGCCGGTGATTTTGTCGACGCGCGGAATGGTCTCGGTACCGTATGCCAGCGCGGCCACGGCCTGGGCGCCGCCCACCATATATATTTCGTCCACGCCGCCGAGCTTTGCCGCGGCGAGCGTGTAGGGGCTGATCAGGCCGTCTTTTTGCGGCGGGGTCACCATGACCACGCGCTTAACGCCGGCGACCTTGGCGGGAATGGCATTCATAAGCACCGTGGAGGGATACTGTGCGCGACCGCCCGGCACGTAGATGCCGGCCGCCGCGAGCGGGGTCACTTTAACGCCGAGCATCGTGCCGTCCGGGCGCGTGGTAAACCAGCTCTGCTCGACCTCGCGCTGGTGGAACTCACGAATCTGGCGCGCGGCCTTCTCGAGCGCGGCGACAAAGGCCGGATCGAGGCCTTCGAGCGCGGCATCGACCTGCTCTTGCGGCAGACGGAAGCTCTGCAGCTCGACACCGTCAAAACGCTGACAGTAATCGCGCACCGCGGCATCGCCGTTGGCGCGCACGTTAGCCACGATATCGCGGGCGGCGTCGACGATGCTTTGCGGCAGCACACCCTTGCGGTTGAGCTGGTTGGTAACGAGGCGCTCACCGGGAGCAAGCTTGATGGTCTTCATATCGGAATCCCCTATCGGTCGAGGTTGAGTTCGAAAAACGAGAGGCCGGGCGGCGGCGCCAATCGGCCCGCAGCCCAGACGTTGGGACGCCCGTGCGTGCTCGCGCTATTGTGCCGAGCCCGCAACGGGCTCAAAATGCTTGTCCTTCACGGCCGCTGCCAAGCGATCTGCCAGATTACGCACGCGCGGATCCAGGCGCGCAGCACCCGGGTTGACGAAGAAGCGGGCCGTACAGTCCATAATGCGACCGGTGATGACCAGGTCGTTGTCGCGCAGCGTGGCGCCCGTGGCAGTAATATCCACGATGCGATCAGTCATGCCGACGATGGGGCCCAACTCGATGTTGCCGTGCAGCGAAACGATGTCGGCGTTCACGCCGCGCTCGGCATACCATGCACCCGCGATGCGCGGATACTTGGTGGCCACGCGAAGCGACCCGCGGCGAGTATAGTTGCGCTCGGCCTGACCGGCGCGCCATGCGGGCTCCGCCTCGATAAAGGTGCACAGGCCATAGCCCAGGTCGACCAGCTGCAGCAGGTTGAGGTCTGCCTCGATGAGCGAGTCCCAACCGCAGATGCCGCAATCGGCACCACCGCAGCCCACAAAGGCAGGCGCATCGCTGGGACGCACGATGACAAACTCGATATCGCCGACCGCGCCCTCGCCGGCACGCGTGTCGCGGCCGCGCACGATCAGGTGACGGCCGGGGTCACGCAGCTCGGAGACGTCCAGGCCCGCGATCTCAAGCACGTCGAGCGTGTCGGCCTTAAGCGAGCCCTTGGGCACGGCAATGCGCAGCGGGCCCTCGGCGCCACGGCCCACGGCGTGGTCGCCATCGGAAGCGGCATCCTCGGCCGAGGTGCGCGCGGCCTCCAGGCGCTCGAGCGAAAAGGCGAAGCCCGCCGCCGGCACCTCGATACCGTCGCCAAATGCGCCGGTAAAGATGGAGTCGTAGCGACCGCCCGAGCCCACCGGATCGGGCAGGCCGCCGGCATAGGCCTTAAAGACCAGGCCCGTGTAGTAATCGAAAGAGTTCATGATGGAGAAGTCGAATGACAGCACCTGGGCGTCCTCGGGTGCCAGGCCCTCGACCAGGGCACGCAGCTCGCGCGTCAGCGGCGCGACAATACCGGCGGCCTCCAGCAGCGCGTCCACGCGGTCGAGCACCTCGGCACCGCCGTGCAAACGCGGCAGCTCGCTAATGGCGGCCTTGACGGCATCGGACTCGGTGCTTGCCGCCACGCGGGCATCGAGGCCCACAAAGTCGTTGGCGTGCACGCAGCGCAGGGCCTCAGCGGCCAGCTCGCGATCCTCACACGCCGCGAGCAGCTCCTTAAACGGACGCACGCTACCCGCGATAATGTGCGCATCGGGAAGTGCCAGCTTGCGCACCGCCTCGGCCACGAGCGAGACGATCTCGACATCGCCCGCGGTATCGCCCACACCGATAAGCTCAAAGCCTAGCTGTGTAAACTGGCGCGAGCCACCGGCATTGCGCTGACACTCGCGAACCACCGGCGCCTCGTAGCGAAGGCGTAGGGGCAGGTCGGCCGCGCGCATGCGGGTCGAAACCAGACGCACGATCGGCAATGTGTTGTCGGAACGGACCACCAGCAGGCGGCCGTCATCGTCAAAGAGCTTAAACGGCGTGTCCGCAATGCGGCCGCCTTCCTCGAGCGAACCCTTGTCCTCGAGCAGCGGCGTCTCGACCGGAAGGTAATGATGCCCCCTGAAGCAGCCCTTCACCGTCAGCGCAATCTCCTCGCGCGCCTGAGCCTCCTCGGGCAATATGTCCCGGAATCCCCACGGTGTGGCCGTCATCTGGTGAGCCTCCTCATGCTGCGTTTCATTTAGAACAGAAGACCGGCATAGCTCCGCCGGTCTTCTGGGTACTTTAGCATACTAGAGTGTTTGCGGGGAGAATCGTCCTCCTCGGCTCACACCGTATTCATTTGGAAACATAGGGCAAGCGGTTAGCAGCAGTCTCTTGTCACAACGCAAAAAGGGCGCCCGCGCAATTGCGGACGCCCTTGTGCAGGGTCGAGATATCAACCAGCCAAGATATCGGACCCGTGACCAGCTCTTAGTAGTCGAACTGGTGGTAGTAGCGGCGGTACTTGAGGTTGTGCTTGGTGACCAGCTCGTAGTTGCGCGCGAGGCGGTCGGTGGTCAGCACGGACAGGATCCACGGCGACACGATGACGCGGAAGTCGTCGTCCAGGCC
>DBFALE010000043.1:0-14143 GCA_048230835.1 Collinsella sp. | reverse complement strand
CTTGTCAAGTATCAAGTTGAAATTACCGTTCACCGGAGTTTTTCTACCGCTCTAGTAATACTTGTTCAAACAACTAGCCAAATAGCGTATCGTTCAAATCAGCAAAAGGGGCAAAGTCCCCGAGCCAATCTCCGAAGGCGGCGGCAAAGGGTGCCGCCACGGTGTGAAAGGGTGGATTGTAATGAAGAACGAAATGAGCAGAAGGCAGTTCCTGGGCTTTGCTGGTTCCGCGGCTGCGGTTCTTGGTCTGGGACTCGTGGGCTGCGGTGGCTCCGCCGGCTCCGGCTCCTCTGCTTCTGGTGACGCTGCCGAGGTCTACTTCCTTCAGTTCAAGCCCGAGGTCGACAAGGAGTGGAAGGAGATCGCCAAGGCGTACAAGGAGGAGAAGGGCGTCGAGGTCAAGATCGTGACCGCTGCCTCCAACACCTACGAGGAGAAGCTCAAGTCCGAGATGTCCAAGAGCTCCGCTCCGACGCTGTTCCAGGTCAACGGCCCCACTGGTCTTAAGAACTGGAAGGATTACTGCGCCGACCTGTCCGATACCAAGGTCCGCGGTGAGCTCATTGACGACTCCCTGGCTCTGCAGTCCGACGGCAAGGATGTGTGCATCGACTGGGTTCAGGAGAGCTTCGGCATCATCTACAACAAGCAGCTGCTCGAGAAGGCTGGCTACAAGGCCGAGGACATCAACTCCTTCGACAAGCTGAAGGCTTGTGCCGACGACATCCAGGCCCGTAAGGACGAGCTTGGTGTCGAGGGTGCCTTCACTTCCGCCGGCATGGACGACTCCTCCAGCTGGCGCTACACCACCCACCTCGCCAACATGCCGCTCTACTACGAGTTCGAGAAGGAGCACAACCAGGAGGACGACGAGATCAAGGGCGAGTTCCTCGACAACTACAAGCAGATCTTCGACCTGTACATCACCGACTCCACCTGCGATCCTTCGCAGCTTGCTTCCAAGACCGGCGACGACGCCACCAACGAGTTCGCAACCGGCAAGGCCGTCTTCTATCAGAACGGCTCTTGGGCCTACTCTGACCTCATCAAGGCCGGCATGACCGACGATCAGATTGGCATGATGCCCATCTACATCGGTGTCGACGGCGAGGAGAACCAGGGCCTGTGCTCCGGCGGCGAGAACTACTGGTGCGTTAGCTCCCAGGCTTCCGAGGATGCCCAGAAGGCCACCGAGGACTTCATGTATTGGTGCGTCACTTCTGACACCGCCACCAGCATCATCGCTGACAAGATGGGTCTGACCGCCCCGTTCAAGAGCGCCAAGGAAACCACCAACGTCTTCTCGCAGCAGGCCGTCGCCATGGCCAAGGACGGCAAGAAGACCGTCGCTTGGGACTTCGTTTACATCCCCTCCGAGGAGTGGAAGAAGAACCTCAAGCAGGCTCTGATTGCCTACGCTGCCGATAACAGCAAGTGGGACGGCGTCAAGAACGCTTTCGTGGATGGCTGGAAGACCGAGAAGGCCGCTTCCGAGTAAGCAGTTGCTGCCCAAGCTATCTGATTAGCGACAGGGGGCGGGCAGACGTTGGTTTGCCCGCCCCCTGCATATTGAAAGGACCCTTCTATGGGCAAAGCACTCAAGCGCTGGTGGCCGCTCTTTATGCTGCCCACGTGCCTGGCGTTTATGATCGGGTTCGTGATCCCTTTTATCCAGGGCTTCTATCTCTCGTTCTGCCAGTTTATTACCATCAACAACACGCACTTCGTCGGTATCGAGAACTACGTGCGCGCATTGTCCGATCCGCAGTTTGCCACGTCGTTCTTCTTTACGGTGGCGTTTGCCTTCCTGTCGACGGTGCTTATCAACGTGATCGCCCTCGCCATCGCGCAGGCGCTCACCCGCAAGGCGCTCAAGGGCACCAACATCTTCCGTACGATCTTCTTTATGCCTAACCTGATCGGCGGCATCGTGCTGGGCTACATTTGGCAGATTCTGATCAACTGCCTGCTCTCCAACGTGGGTGCCCAGCTCATCGCGCTTAACTCTGCTGCCGGCTTCTGGGGCCTTATCATCCTGACGCTATGGCAACAGGTCGGCTACATGATGATCATCTACATCGCCGGTCTGCAGTCCATTCCGTCCGACTACATCGAGGCCGCCAAGGTCGACGGCGCTACGGCATGGCAGACGTTTTGGAAGGTTAAGATCCCTAACCTGATGCCGACGATCACTATCTGCCTGTTCCTGTCCATCACCAACGGCTTTAAGCTGTTTGACCAGAACCTCGCCCTTACCGGCGGCGCCCCCGCGCACTCCACCGAGATGCTCGCCCTGAACATCTACAACACGTTCTATTCGCGTGCCGGTATCGCATGGCAGGGCATTGGCCAGGCCAAGGCGGTTATCTTCTGCATCCTGGTCGTCGCTATTTCCATGATTCAGCTTAAAGCCACGAGGTCCAAGGAGGTGCAGCAGTAATGAAACGCGATAAGGCTATCAACCGCGCGCTCTCGATTTTCTTTACGATCCTGTCGCTCGCATGGATCTACCCCGTGTTCATGATTGCGCTCAATTCCTTTAAGAAAGCGACCGCAATCAGCACCACCACGGCATTCGATCTGCTCACGCCCGAGACGTTCAACGGCCTCGCAAACTACATGCACGCCCTTAATGAGCAGGGCTTTGCCTCGGCATTTATGTACTCGCTCATCATCACGGTCACGTCGGTCGTGCTGATCTTGGTGTGCTGCTCCATGTGCGCTTGGTACGTGGTTCGTGTCAACAGCAAGATCTCGAACTTCTTCTATTACCTGTTCGTGTTCTCGATGGTTGTACCGTTCCAGATGCTCATGTTCACGCTGTCCAATTTGGCGGACCGCATCGGCTTCAACACGCCGTTCAACATCTGCTTCATCTATCTGGGCTTTGGTGCGGGCCTGGCGGTCTTTATGTTCGCCGGCTTTGTAAAGAACATTCCGCTCGAGATTGAGGAGGCGGCCATGATTGACGGCTGCAACCCGGTCCAGGTGTTCTTTAAGATCGTCCTTCCCATCATGAAGCCCACCTATCTTTCGGTCGGCATCCTCGAGACCATGTGGGTCTGGAACGACTATCTGCTGCCCTACCTCACCCTCGACTCCACCAAGTACAAGACCATTCCTATCTTGATCCAGTACTTCCGCGGCGGCTACGGCCACGTCGAGCTCGGTCCCATGATGGCCTGCATCATGATGGTTGTTATCCCCATCGTCATCATGTACATCCTCTGCCAGAAGTACATCATCGACGGCGTGGTGGCAGGTGCCGTCAAGGGCTGATGCCGTAACTGTTTTGCAAGTTTCTGCGGCGCCCTCAACATGGCGCCGTATATCGAAAGGTAAAGACATGGCCGAGATCGTTCTCAAGCATGTTCAGAAGGTGTATCCCAACACCGAGTCCAAAAAGAAGGGCTTCTTCGGCAAAAAGAAGAAGACCGAGGAGAAGAAGCACAACCTCAAGGTTACCGAGGACGGCGTGCTCGCTGTTGAGGACTTCAACCTCACCGTTCACGACCAGGAGTTCATCGTCCTCGTTGGCCCGTCTGGCTGCGGTAAGTCCACGACGATGCGCATGGTCGCCGGCCTGGAGGACATTACCTCGGGCGACGTGCTCATCGACGGCAAGCGCGTCAACGACGTGGCGCCCAAGGATCGTGACATCGCCATGGTGTTCCAGAGCTACGCTCTGTACCCCAACATGACGGTGTACGAGAACATGGCGTTTACGCTTGAGCTCAAGAAGGTCCCCAAAGACGAGATCGACCGCAAGGTTCGCTCCGCTGCCGAGATCTTGGGTATCACCGAGTACCTCGACCGTAAGCCTAAGGCGCTTTCGGGCGGTCAGCGCCAGCGCGTCGCCATCGGCCGCGCCATCGTGCGTGACCCCAAGGTCTTCCTGATGGACGAGCCGCTGTCCAACTTGGATGCCAAGCTTCGTAACCAGATGCGTGCCGAGCTCATTAAGCTGCGCCACGAGATCAAGGGTACGTTCATCTATGTTACCCACGACCAGACCGAGGCTATGACCCTCGGCGACCGTATCGTGGTCATGAAGGACGGCGTTGTCCAGCAGATCGCCACGCCGCAGGAGGTCTTCAACCATCCCGCGAACATCTTCGTCGCCGGCTTCATCGGCGTGCCGCAGATGAACTTCTTCGATGCCCAGCTGGTGCGCTCGGGCGACGCCTTTACCGTCAAGACCGACGATATGAATGTCGCGTTGGCCCCCGAGACCTGCGCTCAGCTCGCCCTTAATTGGGACGGCGGCGACGTGAAGGAGATCACGGCCGGCGTGCGTCCCGAGCAGATTCTGCTTGCCGACAAGGGCGAGGAGGGTGCGCTCCAGGGCACCATTGAGGTCACCGAGCTCATGGGTTCGACCGAGCACGTTCATGTGACGTCCCCCGACGGCCAGTTTGTCCTGATCATTCCCGTTGTCGACCTTGAGGCCAAGGGTGCGCTCAAGGCGGGCGACCCCATCTGGTTCAAGTTCGAGAAGAACGCGACCCATCTCTTCGATAAGGTCTCTGGCAAGAACCTTATTTAGGCCCGATCCAATCAGGCCCTCCTTTTGGGCGACTGCGGCTTTGCCATCCTTTTGCCGTGGTCACATATAAGGCTCCCCTCCCGTCCGCTGGGCGAGAGGGGAGCCTTTCTTTGTGCTGGGGCTACCCGTCCGTTAGGTTGTCTTGATCTGTAACAGGAGGAGGGCAAAATTGGGTCTAGATGTTACAGAGTGAGACGGCGTCGAGCTGCCTGTCCTTTCATCTCGATCTGTAACACGAAGGACTGATTTCGGCAGTTACCTGTTACAGATCGAGATTGTTTTAGCCGCCTTGCCCGTCTGTCTCATTCTGTAACAGGTAGACCCAGTTTTGCCGGCTAGGTGTTACAGATCGAGATTGTTTGGTCGAGACAAATCGCGGGCCGGCGTATCGGCACAAAAAGCGGAGCCGCGTTGCCGCGACTCCGCTTTCAAGAGGATGGGTAAAGGAAACGAAATTAGCTCAGGTGCCAGATCTCGTCGTTGTACTGGGAGATGGTGCGGTCGGACGAGAAGGTGCCGGCGTTGGCGATGTTGATGAGCGCCTTGCGCATCCAGGCGTCCTGGTCCTCGTAGTCTGCCAGCACGCGCTCCTTGGTCTGGATGTACTCCTCAATGTCGAGCAGGGCCATAAACCAGTCCTTGCCCTTGATGTCGTCGTGCAGGCGCTGTAGACGCTCGGCGTTGCCGGTCGCCATAAAGGCGGGGTTGGTGATAAAGTCCACCAGCAGCTTGATACCGGGTTTGCGGTAGAGTGCGCCGGCGTTATAGCTGCCGTCGGCGTAGAGCTGCTCGACCTGCTTGGAAGAGGCACCAAAGGTGTAGATGTTCTCGTCGCCCACGAGCTCGGCGATCTCGACATTGGCGCCGTCAAGCGTGCACAGGGTCAAGGCGCCGTTGAGCATGAATTTCATGTTGGAGGTGCCGCTCGCCTCCTTGGAGGCCAGGCTGATCTGCTCGGAGATGTCGGCGGCGGGGATCACGCGCTCAGCAGCAGTGACGTTGTAGTTCTTGATCATGACAACCTGCAGGTAGGGGGCCACATCGGGATCATTTGCAATCCACTGCGACAGTGTCAGGATCAAATGGATGATGTCCTGGGCGATGGTGTAGGCAGGTGCCGCCTTGCCGCCAAAGATGATGGTGACGGGGTGCTCGGGTTTATTGCCGTTCTTGATGTCGAGATACTTCCAGATGATGTAGAGCGCGAGCATCTGCTGGCGCTTGTACTCGTGGATACGCTTGACCTGAACATCGATGATGGCGTTGGAGGGAATGGTCACACCCTGCTCGAGCGCCATGAACTGGCGCATGATAGCCTTGGCCTCGGCCTTGGTGGCGGCCAGGCGTTCAAGTACATCCTTGTCATTAGCGAATTCGGCGAGCTTGCTTAGGTCGCCGGTACTGCGCCAGTCGGTGCCGATCACATCGTCGAGCAAGCTGGCAAGCGCGGGGTTGGCGCCATGGATCCAACGGCGGAAGGTGATGCCGTTGGTTTTGTTGGAGAACTTCTCGGGATAGATCTCGTAGAACGGGTGAAGCTCGGTGTCCTCCAGAATCTTGGTGTGGAGTGCGGCGACGCCATTGATGGAGAAGCCAAAGTGAATGTCCATATGGGCCATGTGGACGGTGTCGTGCTCGTCGATGATGGCGACGCGTGGGTCGTCGTGCTCGGCCTTGGCAACCTCGTCGAGCTTGACGATGATGTCGGCGATGGCGGGCGAGACCTTCTGCAGGCTGGCGAGCGGCCACTTCTCGAGCGCCTCGGCAAGGATCGTGTGGTTGGTGTAGGCGACCATGGAGCGCACGATGGTAACGGCCTCGTCAAACTCGATGTCGTGCTCGGTGGTGAGCAGGCGGATGAGCTCGGGAATGACCATGGTGGGGTGCGTGTCGTTGATCTGGACCACGGCGTAGTCGGCCAGGTCGTGCAGGTTACTGCCGCGCTCGACGGCCTCGTCGATCAGGAGCTGGGCGGCGTTGCTCACCATGAAGTACTCCTGGAAGATGCGAAGCAGGCGGCCCTGCTCATCGGAATCATCCGGATAGAGGAACAAGGTGAGGTTCTTGGCGATCTCGGTCTTGTCGAAGTCGATGGAGCTGCCGGGGACCAGGCCGTCGTCGACACTTGCCAGGTCAAACAGACGCAGGCGGTTCTTGGTGGGCTGGCCGTAACCGGGCACATCGATGTTGACGAGCTTGGAGGTGACGGCAAAATCGCCAAACTCGACGGTGTAGGAGCGGTCGTCATCGATCAGGATGTCCTGCTCGCCAAGCCACTCGTCGGGGACGGCCTTTTGCTGGTTGTCGGCAAAGCGCTGGCGGAACAGGCCGTAATGGTAATTGAGACCCACACCGTCACCGGTAAGGCCCAGCGTGGCAATGGAATCCAGGAAGCACGCGGCCAGACGGCCCAGGCCGCCGTTGCCCAGCGAGGGCTCGACCTCAAACTCCTCGATCTTGTTGAGGTCGTGGCCTGCGGCGGTGAGCTGGTCCTTAACCTTGTCGTAGATGCCGAGGTCGATCATGTTGTTGATGAGCAGCTTGCCAATCAAAAACTCAGCAGAGATGTAATAGAGCTTTTTCTTGCCATTGTTGAGCGGGCAGGCGGCGGAGCGCTCCTGTACGAGCTTGACCAGCAGTTTGTAAATGCGGCGGTCATCGAGTTGCTCGAGCGAAGTTCCAAAGGATTGCTCGGCAAGATCCGCAAGATCGATACGGGGCATGTTTCCTCCTGTGGTGAGTTGACGACATGTCAGAAATTCAAAAGAAGCCCGCGCGAGGGGATTGGGGTGGCCTCGCGCGGGAAAAGCGGTCGCGTCCGCACGGTGGGGTGGGGTCGGGTCGGGCGCGGTAGCTCCTATTGAGGAAGCTCGATTTCGGCTTCCGACGGGATGCGGAAGTAGGTCTCGGTCCAGTCGGTGAGTTTGTGCTCGAGCTCGCGGGTGATGGCGCCGTCGAGCATGCGCCAGGTCCAGTTGCCGCCCAACGTGGCAGGGGTGTTGATGCGTGCCTCGTTGCCCAAGTTGAGCAGGTCCTGCATGGTGTAGATGCACGTGTCGCTCACGCTGGCGGCGATGGTGCGATTGAGTGCGTCGGCCATGGACTCGCCGGCCTGCTGATGGGTGTACAGGGCTGCCTGCTCGCGCTGACGCGGGGTAGCCGTTCCTTCAAACCAGCCGCGTGCCGTCTCGTTGTCGTGGGTGCCCACGTAGGCGACGGTGTTGGCAATGTAGTTGTGCGGCAGGTAGTACGAGTTGGCGCCCTCAAAGGCAAACTGCAGGATCTTCATGCCGGGGAAGCCCGAGTTGTCGCGCATATCGATGACGCCGGGGGTGAGGAAGCCCAGGTCCTCGGCGATGATGGGCAGCGTGCCGAGCTTTTCCGCGAGCGTCTTGAAGAACTTGAGGCCGGGCCCCTGCGTCCACGAACCGTAGGACGAATCGGGCGAGGAGAACGGCACCTCCCAAAATGCCTCGAAGCCACGGAAGTGATCCAGGCGGATGACGTCGTACATGTCGAGGGCGGCGCGAATGCGGCCCTCCCACCAGGAGAAGCTGTCTGCTTCCATGGCGTCCCAGTCGTAGATGGGATTGCCCCAGTACTGGCCGGTGGCCGAGAACTGGTCGGGCGGCGTGCCGGCAACGCTCACGGGATTGCCGGCGGCGTCGATCTTAAAGAGCTCAGGTGTCGCCCACATCTCGACGGAGTCACGCGAGACATAGATGGGCAAATCCCCGATGATCAGGATGTCGCGCTCATTGGCATAGGCCTTGAGGCGGCTCCACTGGCGATCGAAGAAGTACTGCGTCATCTGGTGGTAGAGCATACGCGCCGGATGGTCGGCGCAGACCTTGGCGGAAGCCTCGCCGCGGCGGCGGAGCTCCGCGGGCCACTCCCAAAACGCCTTGAGACCGCACTCCTCTTTGACGGTCATGAACTCACAGTAGGGGATGAGCCAGTCCTCGTTGGCCTGGATAAAGTTATCAAAATCGGCCGGCTTGTCGGCAGCAAAGCGCTCAGCGGCGCGGTCGAGAATCTGACGGCGACCGCCAAAGATAGCGCCGTAGTCGACATTGCTGGGGTCGGATCCCAGATACACGCCATCGATATCGCGCTGCTCCAGATACCCTGCCTCGATAAGCTCGGCAAAGTCGATAAAGTTGGGGTTGCCTGCGCGGGCCGAGAACGACTGATAGGGCGAATCGCCATAGCTGGTCGTCGTAAGGGGCAGAATCTGCCAGTAATGTTGTTTGCACGAGGCGAGAAAATCGACGAAGTCGTAGGCATTCCAGCCAAAGCCGCCGATTCCGTATGGTCCGGGCAGAGATGAGACGGGCATGAGGACGCCGCTTGCACGCTCCATGAATGCGCTCACCAACCTTCTTGTTGTGGGGTCGGCCTGCCGATGGGTGTGCAGTCCGCCTCCGATGTTCTGATTCGACACGCCTATTGTAAAACATGTTGTTTAAACATGTACAGGCAAGATAAAAAAGTTGGTCGATTTTCGGCGAATGGCTACATGCCATGAAAAAAGCCCCGACCTCACAACGTGAGATCGGGGCAAGAACGGTATGTAGGTTTTTGCTACTCGGCGTCGGCGAAGCCGTTGGGGTTGTGGCTCTGCCAGTTCCAGCTATCGCGGCACATGTCCGCGATGTCGTACTGGGCTTTCCAGCCCATCATGCGCTCGGCCTTGGAGGCATCGCACCAGTTGGCAGCGATGTCGCCGGCACGGCGCTCGCGAATCACGTAGGGCAGCTCCTTGCCGCAGGCCTTGGAGAAGGCGGCGACGACCTCGAGCACCGAGGTGCCGGTGCCGGTGCCCAGGTTAAAGATCTCGACGCCGGTCTTGCCGTTCATCCAGTTGAGGGCGGCAACGTGGCCCGAGGCCAGGTCACAAACGTGGATATAGTCGCGCACGCCGGTACCGTCGGGGGTGGGGTAGTCATTGCCAAAGACCTGAACGGCCTCGAGCTTACCCACGGCAACCTGCGCGACATAGGGCACCAGGTTGTTGGGGATACCCTTGGGGTCCTCGCCGATCAGGCCCGACGGATGGGCGCCGATGGGATTGAAGTAGCGGAGCAGCACAACGTCCCACTCGGGGTCTGCGGTGTGAACGTCCATAAGGATCTGCTCAATCATCCACTTGGTCCAGCCATAGGGGTTGGTTGCGGGCTTCTTGGGGTCTTCCTCGGTGACGGGCGGGTTGTCCGGATCGCCGTAGACGGTCGAGGAGCTCGAGAAGATGATGGACTTGCAGCCATGGTTGCGCATGACGTCGACGAGCACCAGGGTGTTCTCGATGTTGTTGTGATAGTACTCGACGGGCTTGCTCACCGACTCGCCGACGGCCTTAAAGCCGGCGAAGTGGATGACGCGGTCGATCTGATGGGTGTCGAAGATCTTGTTCATGGCCTCGCGGTCGAGCACGTTGGCCTCGTAGAAGGTGAGGTTCTTGGCGGCCTCGTCGCCCACGATGGTCTTGACGCGGTCGACGGCGACGGCGCTGGAGTTGGAGAGATCATCGACGATGACGACCTGGTAGCCACCCTCGAGCAGCTGAACGACGGTGTGCGAGCCGATAAAGCCGGCACCACCGGTAACGAGGACGCAGGTGTCTTTGGGGTCGAGTGCTTTGGACATGTAGTCTCCTATCGAATCAGGAACACTTCTAGAGGGGAGTATAGCGCAGGCGGGGACGCCCAAATCGTGCGCTGTAGGAAAAGCAGAGGATTATGTTAACGTACTCATAACAGAGCTTGCGTACGCATAACCTGATCTTTGGTATTTGCTTACGAGCCGCCGACCTTGCAGTTTCCTGCCGTTCGTGGAAATCGTTGGGACGCGCCATATGTACGCTAATATGTATGAGTTGAGCGACATATAAATAAGCATGTAACGGAGTACATATGTCACCAAACAGCGATTCCATCCTTTCCCAGGAGCCCTCGCGCCGCACTGCCCTCAAGGCCCTGTTCGGCGCCGCTTCTGCGGCAGTTCTTTTTGGCCTGCCCGCTCGCGCCCATGCGGCGGAGGCTTCCAAAGAAACCACCGATAAACTGAATGCCGCCCAGGCCCAGCTCGACGAGGTTCAGGCCCAGCTCGACAGCATCGCAAATGAGTATGCGGCGCTGGCCAACAAGAATGCCCAGACCCTCAACGACATCGAGAATGTCCAGGGCAAGATTGACGACACGCAGGCCCAGATCGATGAAAAGAAGGCCGAGCTCAAGAAGAAGCGCAACGACCTTTCCGATCGCGTGGCCGCCAGCTACAAGTCCGGCGGCACGAACATCCTGTCGCTGCTGCTGGCCTCTGGCTCGTTTGAGGAACTCGTCGCCAACGCGCATTACGTTGAGAAGATCAACAAGAGCGACCGCGACGCCATCGAGGACATTCAGACCATCCAGGAAGAGCTCGATGCGCAAAAGACCGAGCTCGAGTCGCAGAAGGCCGACTTAGAGAAGCTCAAGGACCAGCAGACTGCCCAGATGCAGGACATGCAGGCCAAGCAGCAAGAAGTCCAGACCGTGCTGAACGGTCTTTCCGACGACGTCAAGGAGCTCATGGCTCAGCGCGATTCCGAGATCCTCGCTGCCGCCCAGGCTGAGGAGGCCGCTAGGAAGGCTGCCGCTGCCGCGGCTGCCGCGAACAAGAACAATTCCTACTCGGGTGGTTCGAGCTCGGGTGGTGGATCGTACGCGCCCGGAACCCCGCAGCAGAATGCCGGCTCGGGCAAGCAGCAGGCTGTCGTCAACGCGTGCTACTCCACGCCTTCGCCGGGTCAGAACTGGTGCGCGGCGTGGGTCACCAATGTCTTCCGTAACGCCGGCGTTGGCTACTTTGGAGGCAATGCGTGCGACATGTTTAACGCCTGGTGCTATAGCTCCGACCGCTCGGCGCTGCAGGTGGGCATGATCGTGGCCGATTCCTCGCACAGCGGCACGGGTGCTCCGGGCCTTATCTACGGTCATGTGGGTATCTACGTTGGCGGCGGCATCGTTATGAGCAACGAGGGTGCCATTACATCGAAGTCGCTTGATTCGTTTATTAGCTTCTATGGCACTGGCTCTGGCGTGCGTTGGGGCTGGCTTGGCGGTATTGCACTGTCGTAAAGCCGACTGGGCCGCGTGCCCGCCCGCAATATATTTGATTGCCTGCTCGGGCAGTCCTGCGCAAGACGAAGGCCACATTAAGTGGCCTTCTTTGCGTGCGGAACTCGCGATCAATCAAATATATTGCGGGCGGGCACGCGGCCCTCTCGGGTTCGGGGCGCGACGCACCGGACTGGGTTATCTGAATAAATATGGCGAAGGACCCTTTCGGGGCCTTCTTTTTTATAAAAATTCGCCGACTCGGTGGACTTCGGGTTCTAGGTCTACGTTGAATTGGTCTTTGACGGTTGTCTGGATGTGGCGGATGAGTTCGTCGACATCGGCGGCGGTGGCGTGGTCGGCGTTGACGATGAAGCCGCAGTGCTTCTCGCTCACCTGCGCGCCGCCAACGGCGTGTCCTCGCAGGCCGGCATCCATGATGAGTTTGCCGGCAAAGTAACCCTCGGGGCGCTTGAAAGTGGAGCCGGCACTCGGCATGTCGAGCGGCTGCTTGTCCTCGCGGCGCTGGCGGTAGTCGTCCATGTCGGCCTTGATCATCGCGGCGTTGCCCGGGGCGAGATTGAAGGTGGCCGAAAGCACGATAAAGCCGTCATCGGCGATGCGGCTCTTTCGATAACCCAGGTTGAGCTCGTCGACATCGAACTCGATGATATTGCCGCTGCCGCGGGTGCCGTCGTCGAGCTGGCGAGCGGGTTTGTAGACGCGCACGGACTCCAGCACATCGGCCATGCAGGCACCGTAGGCACCGGCGTTCATGTAGCAGGCGCCGCCGACCGATCCGGGGATGCCCGAGATGGGCTCCATGCCGGTGAGACCGGCCTCGGCTGCCGCCGCGGCGACATCGGAAAGCAAGGCGCCGGCCGCCGCCGTGACGTGCGTGCCGTCGACCGTAATGTCGGAGAGGCCTTCGCCCAGCGCCACGACGACGCCACGGATGCCCTTGTCGCCGACGAGCAGGTCGGAGCCGTTGCCCACGATGGTAAGCGGCAGGTCGCAGCGATAGCAGGTATCGAGCGTGGCGACGAGGCCCTGCTCAGTATCGGGCGTGACAAAGACGTCGGCCGGGCCGCCGATCTTAAACGTGGTGTGCTCGCGCATGGGCTCGCTCATCAACACGTTGTCCTCGCCGGCAACGCCAGCGAGCGCGCACAGCAGGTCCTCGTTAAAAAAGTCGTTCTCGTGCATACGAATATCCGCCTTTTGGTGGTCGTTGTCATCAATCGATTGCAATATACCCCACCCGGACGGATTTGGTGCGCTGGCGGCGATAAAACAGCCGTCTACCGGATTGGTAAAGTGTTTATCACCGAGGTAGAGGGGCGGTCGCTATACTTTCAAGAGATTGCGCGTAAACCTGGAAGGAGCGAGATGGCCAACAAAGTCACCCTCAAGCAGATTGCCCAGGAGGTGGGGCTTTCCCCCTCGTCGGTCTCGCTTGTTCTCAATAATCGGCCCTGTCGCATCTCGGAAGAAAACCGCAAGCTCATCAAGGAGGTTGCGGCGCGCAACCACTATGTTCCTAATCAGATTGCGCGTAGTCTGGTCATGCGCGAGTCGCGCACGCTGGGCCTTATCGTCCCTAACATCGAGAGCCGCTTTTTTGCCTCGCTCGCCGGTAGCCTGGAAAAGCGCTGCCGCGAGGACGGCTATGCGCTCTTCATTACCAGCTCGGGCGGAAGCGCCGATGACGATCTGGAGCTGCTGCGCCAGCTGGTGACGCGCGGCGTCGATGGCGTCTTCCTGGTCGTGGGCGACGAGTTCTCCGACGACCGCGCCCTGCGCGAAGAAGTCAGCCACCTGCCCATCCCGGCCGTAATGGTCGACCGTGCCATTGAGGGACTCGAGTGCGACAAGGTGATGTTCGATCACGAGATGGGCGGCTACATGGCCACCCGCTATCTGATCGAGCTGGGCCACCGTCGCATTGCCTGCTTGGTTAACGCGCGCCGTTCCAATACGGGGCGTAAGCGACTTGCCGGCTATGAGCGCGCGCTGCGCGAGGTTGGCCTGCCTATCGACGCACGTTTGGAGTTTGAGAGCGAGTACTACATTCCGAGTGCATACGAGGCCTCGGAGGCGGTGCTCGCAACTGATGCCACCGCTGTGTTCGCAAGTTCGGACAACATTGCCCTTGGTCTGCTCAAGCGCTTACACGAGATGGGGAAGAGCATTCCGGGCGACATTTCGGTGGTGAGTTACGACAACTCGGCCGCCGACGTTCTCTTTGAGCCGGCGCTGACCGCGATTGAGCAGGATCCTGGTATCCTCGCGGAGCATGCTTTTGGCTGCATGTCCAAGCGCCTTGCCGGTAGGGGCGGTAGACGTGCCGAAGAAGTCGTTCTGGAGCCGGCGCTTATCGTGAAGGGCAGCGTGCTCGATCTTACCGAATGTAGCTAAGCGTACTTGTTTGTTTGCATAGATTGCATGCGGAGTGTCCGCTATTTGCCGGCGGGGCCGGGGTGCCTGCCTTGTTTTGAGA
>DBFALE010000042.1:0-57531 GCA_048230835.1 Collinsella sp. | reverse complement strand
GGGCCAAGCTCTCGGACTACGTGCACTGGTACAACAACTTCAGGATCCACTCGACGCTGGGCTACATGTCTCCGGTCGAGTTCAGGGAGGCGGGGCTGTCCCTCCCGGAATCGTCCAAATAGGTGTTGCCAATCCACCGCCCATGCCGTCGAGGGCGTGCCCGGCGACCGTGGCCAGCGGGTAGCGGGCCATCCCGGACGCAGCCGAGCGGCCGGCCATCCGGAGTATGCCGGCGGCCACGAGTGCCTTGAGGAGTGCCGCGGGGACCGCGGCGTCGATGGCGATGTTGCCGTGCCCGCGGCACCACTCGGCCGCAGCCGGCACGTTCGCCGTGAGCACGCCCCACTCGGCCATGTAGCCGTCGGAGCGCGGGTCCGTGGCGTCGAGGAGGAGGACGGCCAGGCCGCCGCCCGCGTACTCCCCGGCCACGAGGGCGAGGCGGACCGCCTCGCCCATGGAGTCGAACTCGACCGTGACCATGCGGCTACCTCCTCCTGACGGCGCTGAGCGGCTTCGGGGAGAAGTACTCGTCGCGCTCGACGGCGGCGAACCCCATCTGGCGGTTCAGCTCCTCCATCTCCTTGATGCTGAAGTAGCCGAGCTCGTCGTCGTAGCCCTCGACGAGGCCGAACGCCTCGTCCGTGCCGTCGAACTCGAGCAGCCACCAGTCCCATCCGTTCATGCACGAGAAGTAGTGGGCGTAGACCGTGGGGTCCTCTGCTCCGTCCTGCTCGTAGAGCCTTGGAGCCGTCTTGGCGATTTCCCTCGTCATCAGCTGCTGCATCTCTTCCTCCGTTCCGGGCACCCTGCCCTCAACATCTCGCCCCTGCGGGCAAAGCCGAATGGCGACGCCGCGCGTCGTCGTCGGCTTTGCTCCCTGCAAAGCCGCACCGGAGCGAAGGCGGGTCAAGGGAGGTCCATGACGACCTCCACCAACCGGAGCGGAGCGGAGGTTTGTGCGGGGTCTCATGGGCCCCCTTGACGCGGCGTAGCGGAGGTGCCACCCGGCCGCGAAGCCGTGGCCATACGGCGGCGCATGCCGGATACCGGCGGCAGCAAAAGGGCCCGCCGGCGGCGGGCCCGAAGGGGAGAATATGGATTACGCATCGTTTCCGGAAAGGGGCATCCATGACAGAAGCCGAGCAGAACCAGATCTTCGATATCAGCTACGAGATGCGCGGGCTCGCGGCGACGCTCCTCGCGGCATCCCGCGGCGACCTCCAGGATCCGGAGAGGATCGTCGAGTACGTCGCAGCCCAAGTCGAGCGCTTTGCCGACGATCTCGTGTCGTGCATTACAGGAAAACCTTTCGACTCCGACGAGCGCCTTGATGGCCTTACGCCTAGCGGACGTTTTTGACGTTTGGCGGTTGCTCTGTGACATGATAAAAGACCCCCAAGTAGCCCGGAAAGCACGCAAAGAGGTCTTAAAGCGAAAGGGCACCGCGTATGCGTTGCCCGTCACTTCGCATTGTAGCCGATTGCTTGAGCGATTTTGATATGCAGCATTTTGACCCTGACGAGCGCTCGTCACTTTTTTGAACGGGACATTCGGAGGACAGAGGCTTTTTGACGTACGACGTTTACGTTCCGGCGACGGGCCTACACCCCCACGTCGTTCTTGGTGAGGGTGTTGTCGAACGCCCAGACCCACCAGCGCAGGTGGTCCTCGGCCCCGTGGATGTCGTCCTCCTCGTGGTAGTGCTCGAGCATGAGCTGGGTGCGCCACTGGCCGAAGCGAACGGTGTAGGTGGCCGTCTGGGCGTTCTGCACGATAGCCCCGAAGGGCTCGATCTCGAGGATCTGATCGATGGTGAAGCAGCGCCCGTCCGGCCAGCAGACGCGGATGGGGACCATGGTCCCGTCGGCGTTTGCGCGGGCGTAGACGTCGACGTACTGCTTGTGGACGCGCCGGCCGGGCCTGTCGCCGCGGGCGCGCACCGTGATGCCGCCGCCGAAGTCCTTGGTGTGATCTGTCACGCGGGCGTCACCGCCATGCCGCTGCCACGCTCGACGAACCAGTCGCCGTGCTCCCACCAGACCGTCTTGCGCTGCTTTGCGATGCAGACGTCGTAGCGCACGCAGAGATTGCCGAAGAGGGCGCGGCCGAACTCGGAGCGGAAGTAGATGGACTCGACCTGCCAGGAGCGGCCGTCGGGCCAGTGGATGGTGACCGGGTCGGACGGGCCGCGGTCGGGGTCGTCGGTCCCGTTGACGTCCACCGCGATGTAGATGCGGCGGTCCTCCGTGGGGATGCCGCAGGTGCCCGCGAGGGAGTGCTTCTTCATGATCATATGCCCTACCCCAGTACATGTGTTCGTGTTTTGCTTCTACCAGTATCGAACGAACGTTTGGTTTTGTAAAGCGAACATGGTGTGGGGGTTGCGTGGTTGTGTCTGGGCGGGGTGGTAAAAGGGCGAGTGCTCGCGTTGGTCTATCATCTGATGCCAATACGAGCGAATGGGAGCCATCTTGTTTACTTACTATCATGTCGATAAATGGGGAAATCTCGTCGGCGTCGATCTGCTTCCCTACATCGTTGCGGCCGTTGTCTCGATTGTTCTCATCTGCTGCGTCGTCTCTCTGGTGCGAAGAGTCCTGGCGAATCCCTTTCACTACCCATACTTCGTCGAGCGGTTCGATGTCTCCGGCAGACGCAACGTGAAGATCGACGACCTGATAGATCGCTTTATGCTCGAGCCCGCCAACTGGGAAAAGATAGTCGCGGAGCGCTCCTACATCCAGGAGTGGAAGGCACAGCAGGAGGAATACCTGAAGACCTGCAGCCTGCGGAAGCGCCGGGAGCGGCAATACGCCGAGACACTCGACGACGCGCACGCGTTCCAGTTTGTCACGTGCCGTGAGCAGACACGCTACAGGCAGAGGAACTACGTGAAGACGTCCTACAAGGTGTCCGTGGACGATAGCGTGATGGCCGTGAGCTGGGACTGGGTTGTGAACAGGCGAAACCGCCTCGCCGCCATTAACGACGAGGCGACGCTCAGGGATTACCATGCTCGCAACCAGCGGAAGCTGATGACTAAACGGCTGCGCGAGCAGATAGCGCGAAGGGACAACTACACCTGCCAGATATGCGGGAAATACATGCCGGACGGCGTGGGCCTGCACGTCGACCATATCGTGCCGGTCGCGAAGGGCGGCAAGACCGTGCCGTCTAATCTGCAGGTGCTCTGCTCGAAGTGCAACGGGCGGAAGGGCGCGAGGTAGCCGCTTGCTCGCTATTCTTCGAAGAAGTCCGTGTCCACGGCCTTGATTTCGTAAACCTGCCTTGTGCTTACGCCGACACCGTAGTCGATCATGAGACCAGCGAGCGCTGGGCCGTCGACGAGCACGACCGTCTGGCCGAGTAAACCTTCTGCACAGCGTCGTGCCTCCTTCGAGAACCGGGCAGTTGTGATAACCATCCGTCCCGCGGCGACACGCTATCGGGCGATGTTCATCAACCCCAATATGCAACGTCGCTATCCACGAATCATGAATCCCCTTCAGCTGTTACTTCACCTTCCATGCGGCGGGCCAGTCGGCAGGCTGGGCCTTCTCGTTCAAGGCGGGCAGCTCGTTAACGATAGCGATCGTTTCCATCGACACGGTCACGACGCGCTCGACAAGATCGACGATATAGCGCGGGTCGTCGCTATAATCGTTGGGGTCGTTGACAATGCCTGACGCCTTGTCCTTGCGGACCTGATAGCGATCCATGAGCCAGCCGATGGCCGAGCGCCCATTAACGACGTACTCGTATGCCTCAAGCGGGATACCGCGCAGTGTCATGTTCTCGGCGACCTTGAGGACGGTCATGTCCTGGCCCTTGGGATGCTCCTCGTCCTTCTTGCACTTGCCGAATGTCATCTTGACCGTACGGCCGGGGTTCACCGAGTCACCGTCCTCGACGATCGATGCCCATGGGTCAATTTCCTCGTAATCGAGATGAAGATGGGCGAGTTTTCGTCCCGCCTCCGAAAACCTGGCAAAGTCCGCAGCGAGCGGGATGCGCGGCAGCTCTTTCTTGAGATTTGACTCGAAGCGTTTGCGATACTCAGGAGAATGCAGGATACCGTAGACGTAATAAAAGATATCGGTCTTGTTGAGCTCGACGCCGCCATCCTTCTTATAGCGCTTCGGGAACGCATGCGGATAGACTTCGCGGAAGACTCTAAGAGCCTCATCCGTGATGGCATCATGACGCGAATAACTCCTCTCGGTACGGGTCGTGCCGTCGCCGAACAGCGATGCCTGTTTGCCGGGAGTCACATAGTCGTTTTCATCAAAGAGGGTCGTGCCTGTCTGTTGCTCCTCGTACCAGTAGAGAGGAAAGCACTAAGAATCTCCGACGAAATGTAGGTCGGGCAGATTTCTGGTCACCATGGCGCTCATGGCCGAACCGCCGGTATACACGATACATAGGTTTTCAAGGCAACGGAGAGAACCCTGCTGGTAGGTCATTTCGGCCCCGCCTTTTCCCGTTATCTTTGAGAGGATATTGGGCTGCTGGTAGGTCCTTTCGGCCTTTTCCCTCCCGCTTACCGCGAGAGGGAAAAGGCGGGGCTGCTGGTAGGTCCTTTCGTTCATCACACGGTCGTAGTAAACCCATTGCTTACAGAACGGCCTATACGACCCCATTACGACCTCGTCACAGTTATAGACTAGTCGCTCTCCCTTCCTAGCAGCATCCTCCATACGCCGCGTCCAGCTGAAGCGGGTCGGATCATATTCAATTGCGCGTCCTTCGCCCTTTGCGGCTTGAATCTCAGCGTCCATGTTCGATAGCAGGCGCTCCATTTGTTCCTGCACTCTCAAACGAGAAAATCCCCACGCCCAAGGGTCGCGCTGTGTTTTAAGGCCCGCAGACCAGATGGTAAATAGACCGTAGGGGGGCTTCCTCTTCGTTATTCCCAGCGGCGCGAATTCATAGAACGAATCATCGCGCTGGTTCAGCCAGTCGCCATATTTATCGGGTTTTACCGTTTGCCAATCAATATCGCCATTGATTGCAAATTCTCGGATCAGTCTGAGCTTGTCCTCACGACTCAAATAGTCACCGATATCATGATAGTGTACAGTCCCATGCTCTTTAGAATCCGGATTCTTGACCAGCATGGTTATAGCGACACCGATTTTCGCGCCGGCATCAAACACCTTGCCGCCCTCGCGCTTCCAATCTGAAGTGTTCTGGTTTCCCTTAAGGTTGAAAACGTAGATGCTGTTGAACTCCTCCACGAGCGAGCGGCGGAACCCGTTGGAAGAGGAGCCGTCAACCCATCCGCCGTTACTCACGAAGCAGACAATGCCCCTCTCTTCGATTCGATCGCTCGCCCACCTGAAAGCACGGAAGTACGAGTCATAAAGCGAGTTCTTGTTTGTCGCGGTCGTTTTCGCGACGTACGTCTGCGCGATACGACTGTCGAGCGTCGGATACTTCTCGTTCTGGTTGTTGTCGTTGGCGCTCGTCTGGCCCACCGAGTAGGGTGGGTTGCCCACGATCACCCGGATCGGGAGCGCATTCTGGATACGGACGCGGTCCGTGTTGTCGTAGAACACCTCGTCATCGAGCGTGTTCGATTCCTCGGTCATCTGGAACGTGTCGGTGAGCACCGCGCCTTCGAACGGCTGATAGTCGCCACCCATGCGCGCATGGTAGGCGTACTCAATATTCACCGTCATGATGTAGTACGCGAGCAGCAGGATCTCATTGGAGTGGATCTCGCGGGTGTACTTGCGCTTGAGCTTCTCGTCGGGAATGAGATCGCTCTCGATGAGGTGCGCCATGAACGAGCCCGTGCCCGCGAAGGGGTCCAGGATATGCACGCGGTCGTCGGCAAGCGACTGGCCGAACTCGCGCTTGAGAACGCGGTCGGTCTCGCGAAGGATGTAGTCGATGATCTCGGTCGGGGTGTAGACGACACCCATCTTGTCCGAGGTCGCCTTGAACGCGACCTTGAAGAACTTCTCGTAGAGGTCGCGGATGAGCTGCTGGCGCGCCGCATCCGACTGGATGGCGGCCGCGCGGCGGCGCACGCTCGCATACACGTCGTCGAGGACCTCGGAATCCGACGCCTCCTCGATCTTATGCTCTTCGAGTACACCAAGGAAACGTTCGATGGCGACGGACACGGGGTTCGACTTCGCAAACTCAAAGTCTCCGAATAGGGCGTCGAACACCGGGACGGTGATGATGTGTTGGGCGATCATCTCGACCGCGTCCTGCTCGGTGATGCTGGGATTTAGCGAGTCCTGAAGGCCGTGCAGGAACGTCTTGAAGCTGCCGGACACCTCGTCGTTCTCGCGGACGAGCTTGCCGATGCGCTCGATGTGGCGCTGGGCGATCTTCGCCACGTCCTCGGCCCACTCGTCCCAGTAGATGCGCGTGCCGCACTTCTTGACCAGCGTGGTCTTGACGGCCTTCTCCCAGCGCTCGACCGGGAAGAACGTGAGCCTCATCTGCACGCCCTGCGTGATCTCCGCCGCTTTCTGGCTCTCCTCCTCCTGCTTGAGTTTGAGGTCGCCGGCGTCCCATCCCTTCTGGTTGGCAGATCCTGCGACCCTGTTCTTCTCGGCCTCCTGCTGGAGGGCGAGCGCGTTGACCTTCGCCTCGATTCTCTCGTCGTGCGAGCGGAGGGCCTGGAGGATGCTCCAGACGTTCGCGAACACCTTGCTGTCGTCGAGTGCCTCCTCCGGCGTCATGCCGGCGGGGACGAAAATGGGCAGGATGATATAGCCGAAGTCCTTGCCCTCGGCGCGCCTCATGACGCGGCCGACGGCCTGAACGACGTCAACGGTCGAGTTCTTGGCATTGAAGAAGATGACGGCGTCGAGGTTGGGTACGTCGATGCCCTCGGCGAGGCAACGCGCGTTGGTGAGGATGCGGCACTCGTCCTCGGCGACGTCCCCTCCGAGCCAGGTGATGTTTCTCGTGCGCTGGTCGGACGGCATGTTGCCGTCGACATGGCGCAGCTCGCACTTGAGCGGGAGCTCCTCGTGCTCGTCTTCGGCAAACTTCTCGACAATTTGCGAGAAGGCCTCCGTGATGGTCTTCGATGCGTTGATGGTCGAGCAGAAGCCGACGGCGCGGTGCAGCGGCTTGCAGTCGGTCACCATGGTCTCGACGTCATCGACGACGAGCATGCCACCGAGGCCGGTCGCGTCGTCGGGCGCGCCCTCGCCGTGATCGACGAGGCCCTTCCAGCAGCCGATAATCTTGCCGATGTCCGAGGGCTCGAGGCTCATTGCGTTGACTCCCTGGTCGCTCTCCAGGGAGGGCAGGCGGTCCCCGATGGCATCCTCCTGGACGGTGAGTACGACGACCTTGTAGTCGGTGAGCAGCTTCTGTTCCACGGCCTCGCCGAACTTGATCTGGTAGGCGGTGGGGCCGTAGATGGACTCGTCGTCCATGGAGGCGATGGTGTAGTCCTCCTCGGCACCCTTGCGCTTTGCGGTCTCGCCGTAGATGCGCGGGGTCGCCGTCATGTACAGGCGTTTCTTGGCGGCAACGTTCTCGTTGAAGTGGATCTTCATGAAGGCCGAAGCCTCCGTCTTGGAGACGCCGGGAAGGGCGTTGCCGGTCGTGCGGTGGGCCTCATCGCACACGACGACATCGAACTCGGACATGCCGAGCGTCTGCGCGTCATGGATGACACCGATGGATTGGTAGGTCGAGAAGATGACAACCAACCCATCGGGGTTCGAGCGTCTGCAGCGCTTGAACGAGCGGTACAGGCTCTCGGGATTCGTCGTCGCGGGATATTCGAATGAATCGAGCGTCATCGGGATGACGTCGTCCTTACGCGACGCCTTCGAGTCCGAGCAGACGACGAGCGAGGACATGGGCACGCGGCTCTGGCCCATCCACTCGCGCATGGACTGTCCGACGAGGGAGATCGACGGCGCGCAGAAGAGGATTGTGCCGGCGGCGGGGCCGATCCAGTCCTCGACGAGGCGAAGGGACATGAGGGTCTTTCCCGTGCCGCACGCCATGATCGCCTTGCAGCGGTCAAACTCCGCCCACTTCTCCTCGATTGCCGCGACCGCGCGCTCCTGATGAGAGCGGAGGTCGTAGGTCACCCGCTCGCCGGCGGGAACACCTTCGATAAACGGGGTCCAGTCGATATTGGATGCCGCCATCTTGGCGGTATCGATGTACATGGATCCGCTGGCGTCGATTTGCTTCTGGAGGTTCTTTCCCGGGCCCTTCGCCGTCGTCATGACCATCAGGGAGTCGACGCCGTCGATAAATGCCGCATGGGCGAAGAACGAGTCGCAGATGCCCTTGGGAAGGTCCTTCTCGCCGTCATAGCACTTGCATTGAATCGCCCACCATTCCCCCGCCTCGGCGGTCTGGGCCATGAGGTCGATTCCGTTGTCTTGGGTGTCGTGGACGGGGCAATCGTCCCATTCGAGCGCCTGGGCTATCGTCCCGACACGGGAGAAGAACAGCTCGTAGAAGGGATCGTTCTTGAGATAGTAGACGCATGCCGCCTCGTACTTGTCGCCCTTCTCCTTGGTCGTTGCCGACCCGTTGACAATAGGATCAAGGGCATCGTAGACGGTCTTCATATAGCGACTCCTTTGTTGCAGCTCAGATGTCACCATTTTAGATAAAGTCATTTATCGGTTAATGCTCATTTGAAGGCGAATCGGCGAAGAGAAATACAGTATTAGCAACCTCTCATCAAAAAGCCCGGCATAGCCGGGCTCAACTATATTCGAATGTCGATGATGATCATTACGCAGTCGTGCAAACCGTTTTCTTTAAACAGTCAAACAGCTTGTCGACTTCTTCCGCTTTAGCGCCGAGACGCAGATAGTAGCTACGCAGCTCCTTTCCTGAATAAATCGACGACAGAATGGTCGCAAGTTTATTTAGACGACGCTCGTCGAGAAGCTCGTACAGCATGCTGACTTCTGTCTTGTCCCTCGAATAACCCAGATACGACACTAGCAGGTTCTGAACCGAGCGATACTTATCCAAAGTCCTGTCTTTGTTGTTCGAGCCGTACAAATCAGCGCTATTCCAGGCTGACACCATTTGTTTCGCCGAAGCGAACTCGAACTCAGATCCCGTTGCAATCGCCTTCAACGTCGCTTCAACTGCAGCTTCATCTTGATCCTTGCCGGTAACCCAGAGCCATTTCCCCTTCACGAACCAATCGTCAACAATTGCTTCTTGGTTCCTCGCTATCTTCTCAAGTCTTTTAGAGCTCTCCTCTTCAATCAGTTTCGGAGTATTCCTCACCCCCACACCCCGTCCCTCATTCCTCGAGCCCTCTTTCTTGCAGAGCAACAACCACTCTTCAGGGGTGACAGTCGTCTTGATATGGATGATGGGGGTGGGGGCATTGGCACCATCCATGGAGTCCATCTTGTACGCTGAGCCAGCATTATCGACAAGCGCAGGACCGTTGGCGGTACGCTCGGCAGCGCCACACGCGTCGGCGACGTGCGCGGCGACGCCGCGCGTACCGCCAACGGACAGCGCGGCGTCGAAGTATGCGGTGACCGGCTTATCGAGCATGGCTGTCTCCCTCCAGCGACGCCAGGTACTCCATCAGATCGGCCTTATCAACACGCCAGGCTCGACCGATCTTGACCCCGCCAGCAGCCTTGAGGACTTCAATTGATGTCGTCTTACAAACATGGAGAAGCGCTGCAATGTCGCGAGCAGTGACATAGGCGTGCGGAATCTTGCCTAGTGCACGACACCACTCCTTACGCCTCACCACACCCATTTGGTTCACATTCACGTCGTTCATATAAGCTCCTTTCGTTTGTGCTGTTTGCAATATTCAAACTATGCTTTACCTCGACGGATGTCATATATAAGATGTGAATAGAACGAAATTGAATCGTTTGCGGCTAGTAAGGAGACAGTTATGAACCAACCCGCAATCAAAGTACCAGCAGCTATGGCACCAGAAATCAGACCTTGGACGCTTCCGTCCTGTCGCGAAAAAAATATCGAAGTCTTCGGGAAGGAACGCACCGCGCTCATTTGCAAGCCCCATTCGACGGCCCACGGCATCCCCTCGGGCTTCTCCACCGGGACCCTTTTAGACGTAGATCTGACGGATCCAAAGAAAATCATTCAATTTGTCGAGCGGTACGGACTTCCCGTCACCCCATACGCGGGGCAATCAGAGCGTGTTGAAAAGCGTTTCACTTCAAACGACGTCTTCTCCGATAAACCGGAACAAGATGGTCTAGACATTTGGTACGACGCATTGAATGCATCAGAAAGGTGCTCTGAAATCAGCCTAAACCCCGAATGCGCCTTGTTTAATAACTTCAAAGATAGGGGGCGCTCTCAGGGAACAGAAGTCGCAAACTTAATCGAAGATATTAGATACAAGAAGGAACAGGTCATACTGTTGGACGATCTCGTTACAACGATGGCATTCATGCAATTAGCCACGCTTCTATTCACAGGCAAAGCAGCTTACGGTGACCGTGCATACGACTATGTTCTGCATCAAGTATGCATCTCCCAAAACAAGGAGATTATTGAAAACAGATTTTCGCAGCTACGTATGTCGCTCCAGATGGTCGATGCGTCCGAGCCCCAGTTAGCAGTAGCGAAACCCGGAACATTTGAAATGGACGAAGGAACCAAGATATGGGTGAGCAATCAATTCAAGACAATAGAAGTTGCCCTGGCAACATTCATCGACCTCGCTATTAACCCTCAGCCAGAACCCCATACCTTCATTCAAGAGCAAACTTTACGTCGAATGGTCAACCGGAATTTAAACGGCCAAAACCCGATTTACGGAAGCCTAACAAGAGCTTGGGCGATACAACTACTAGAAACCCTTGAAAGCCATTTCTCCTGGAACACTTGCCGCGAATGCGGACGACCGTACAAAATCCGCCAGCAGAGAATGAGGGCCTACGTCAAGCAAGAAGAAGCGAACGAAGACCGGTCCAAAGAGCGAAACAACGCTCGTGACAAAAATGGCTATTGCTGCAAAGCGCACGAACAGCGTATTCGACGCAAAAATGATAAAAAGATCAGCAACGATCAGATGGATAAAATCGCCCGGAAAATGGACGGGCACGACCAATAATAATGGCGAAACTATGAATTTTGATAATTCGATATAGGATCCAAAACCCGTTTTATTGCACACATCGTTGCACAGCCCATTGCACACGGCAGCCATATAAAAGAAAGCAGGCCAGAGAAAAACACACTCTGACCTGCTTTTTCTTTCATGGAGCCAGTGACAGGAATCGAACCTGCAACCCACTGATTACAAATCAGTTGCGCTACCGTTGCGCCACACTGGCACACTTGGCGCTTTCACGCGAAGCGAGTTAAGAATAAAGGAATTGCGGACGGGGCGCAACAGGCCGCACGGCGTTATACAAATATGCAAAATCCAGCAACAACGCGTACCAGGCCCGTTCATTTCTGTCAGTGCGCCCTCAATCTTAAAACTATTCGTCAGAACGTATAGTTTTAATTACAATGGAATATATAAAACTATTCGTTCTGGCGAAGGGTTCCGCGATGTTGACCACGAAGGAAGCAGCCGAACTACTCGACATCACCCCGCGCAGGGTGCAGGAGCTCATAAAAAACGGAGCACTTGAGGCCCGCAAGGCTTCTGGTGTATGGCTCATCGACAAAGACAGCGTCGACACGCGACTCCGTTCCGTGACCAAAACGGGGGGACGTCCCCGCCGCGGCCACGGTAAGAGCGAGATCACATTCACCCTCATGAATCGCACACACGAAGTCGCTCAGCTGGTCTACAGCACATCGCGAAAAGACTTTACCCACATCGGCGCCGACGTCGATCGTGCCCACGCCCCTATTGGAGTATTTGGCCCTAATAGTCCCATATCGCTCGACTCCTTCCGCATCTGGTGGCGCGGCCGCGGTATCCCGCTCGCACGCATTGGGCTAGCCTCCCTGCTTGCAGAAGCCGCAGTTGATGTTCCCGATGAACTCGTACAGCGAAATCTTGGCCTCTCCTTATCCGACCAGTATTGGATTAGGCCCCAAGACTCCGGTCTCGCGTGGAAAGATATCAATTTCTTCAATAATGCTTTTGATGACGTCTCGCTAACCATTGCACCCTTCGCCCCAGAGGGCAAGGCAGCTGCTGCCAAGCCCGACAACACCTCGGACGGCAATCTTCAAAAGTACTGGACATGCGAGGGTGACCGTCGAATCCTCCACAAGGCAGGTGCGCATCTAAACCAGGAACCCTATAACGAGATGGTGGCGACCGCACTCCACCGTCGCATCCTAAACGCCTGCGATTATGTGCCTTACTCGCTCGAAGGCGCGGGTACTTCCGCCTTGAGCACATGCAATGTCTTCTTAACTGACGAAGAAGAATATGTCCCTGCGTTCTATGTAAACCAGCATGCAAATGCAGACGAGCGACTAACCGATTACGAACGGTATGTAGCAAACTGCGAAGAGCTTGGAGCGACAGATATAAAAGACGCCCTTGACCGCATGATCGTGTGCGACGACATCATCGCCAACTATGACCGCCATTGGCGTAACTTTGGCCTTGTGCGAAACGTAAACACGCTAGCCTGCAGACCAGCCCCCATCTTCGATTCGGGCTCATCACTCTGGTGCAACATATCACTAGAAGAGCTTAGGGCGGGAGAGCACAGTTTTACCAGCGCACAATTTCATTCAAGCCCCGCCAAACAAATGTTGCTCGTCGAGGACATGGGCTGGTTTGACGGCGACAAACTCGAAGGCTTCGTTGACGAGGCAATCGAGATTCTGTCCAGAAACGACGCGCTCACGGCAAGGCTGCCATATCTAAAAGAGGCGCTTACATGGCGCCTCGAAAGAATGATCGACATCGCTGAATGGAGTTAGCGAGGCAGCATTGCCCCGCCAACTTCCCTACCTCCCGCGCAGGGCCTTGAGCTTGGCCAGGGCATCGGGGCTCAGGCGGCTGCCCAGGGTCATCTTGATCTGCGGAGCTTCCTCTGCCTCGTGAACGTCGTTATCGATCTGTTTGATCTCGTCCACCAGCATACGGCTCGAGATGCGCGTAACGCCCTTGCCCATGACGACGGCCTGGATCGTGCCGTCACTCGATACCACGGAGCACGCGCGGCCTTCCTCGCGTGCCTCGATACAGAGCTTCTGCACCACGGTATCGGCAGAGACGCCCGTCGGCGAAAACTCGATGCGCACGCCACGGGCCGGCAGATTGGGGCGCTCGCTGGAGATATTGCCCGCGCCGTCAAACACGATTACGGCCTCGTAGCGGCCTTGGGCAAACGCGGCAACGTCGTTGATGAGGGCAGTGCGCGCCATATCGTGAACGTCGCTGGAATACGGATCGTCGGAATGGTCGTACACGAGCTTTTCGTAGCGCGGCGTGCAGTGGATCACGTTGTAACCGTCGACCACCAGCAGCTCGGGCTTGTTGGAGTGCACCGTCGAGACTGGGTCGGCGATAGCCTGCGCAAACGCATTGCCGCCCACGCCATAGGTCGCAGCCGAAACAATCGGCTTGGCCGAGCCCTCGCCAAAGCGCTTGGCCTTGGACTTGGCGCGGTTCTTCTTGGACATGCGCTACTCCTCCCCCATGAGCTCGCCGGCATTGCGGCGCAGCCACTCAAAGCACAGCGCCGTTGTCGCCTGGGCAACATTGAGGCTCTCGGTCATGCCGCGCTGGGGAAGCTTGGTCAAAAAGTCGCATTTCTCAAGCACCAGGCGCGAGATGCCGTCGCCCTCGGAGCCCATGACGAGCGCCACGCGGCCCTCGAAGGGAGCATCCCAGCAGCTGCCCTCGGCGTGCTCGGAGGCACCGCCCACCCAAAAGCCAGCGGCCTTGAGGTCATCGAGCGCACGGGCGATATTGGGAACCTGTGCGATAGGCAGGTGCATGACAGCACCGGCAGAAGTCTTGTAGCTGCCAACGGTCACGCCGGCGGCGCGCTTGTTGGCAATGATGACGCCCGCCGCGCCCACGACCTCGGCAGAGCGCACAATGGCACCAAAGTTACCGTCGTCGGTCACATGATCGAGCACGACGACGAGCGCCGGTCCGTCACCCGCGCGGCCGAGGATGTCGGCGACGTCGGCATAGGGGAAGTTGCCAACCTCGAGCGCAATACCCTGGTGAGCGCCATGGCTCGACAGCGCATCGAGCTGCGCGCGCGGCACATACTTAATGCGGACGCCCGCGGCATTGAGGTCATCGATCAGGCGCGACAAGGCGGCATCGCGCTCCCCGCCCTCGGCAATGAGCGCACACTTGATGGGAAAACCAGTGCGTAGCGCCTCGGCGGCAGCACGGCGACCTTCGATAAACTCGCCCTTGAGAGCCTGAACGTTGTCGCGGTTGCGATCTCGCTGCGGACGTGCAGCCTGGGCTTGGGAGCGCTCGCGCTGGCCCTTGGGAGCGGCAGCGCGGTCGTTGCGGCGAATCGGACGCGAGCCAGAAGCAGCCTGCTTGCCGCCACGAGGCGCACGCTTGCGATTGTCGGCCATAAAGTGACCTCCTAAATACAACTATCAAACGAAACAAAATAAACGACCGCCCATGAATATTAATTCGGGCGGTCGGTACGGGTTTTCCAAGTGCCCGAGATTGCCGTGAAAGAGGAGCGACGCGTACTTGAGTACGCGAGCGACGGTTTGAACGGCAAGGTCGGGTGCTTGGGAAACCCGCGGGGATTAGAGAGATTTGATACGAGTGCCGGCGGCGGTATCTTCAATCGTCAGGCCCAGGTCCTTGAGCTGGTCGCGGATGGCGTCGGCCAGATCCCAGTTCTTGGCGGCACGGGCCTCGGCACGGGCCTCGAGAATCTTGGCAGCGGCCTCGTCCACGTCGTCGCCCGTGTAGGCAACCAAACCGGCGGCAACGCCCAGCAGGCCCAGCGGCAACTCGACCTTGGGCTCGGGAAGCTCAACGCCAAACGTATCGAGCAGCTCGGCCAGCGTATCGGCGGCAGCCAGGACTGCGGCCTTGTCGGCAGCATCGCCCGCCTGCTCCAGGTACTGGTTGCACTCGGTCACAAAGCCAAAGACAGCACCCATGGCACCGGCGGTGTTAAAGTCGTCGTCCATGCACTCCTTAAAGGTGGCACGGGTCTCGGCGGCCTTGGCGGCAAACGCCTCGGATGCTGCCTCATCGGCATCGGCCGTCGCATGGTTCGCGGCCCAGCGCAGGTTCTCGACCGTACCGGCGATACGCGTGAGCGAGTTCTCGGCACCCTCCAGGCGCTCCCAAGAAAAGTCGAGCGGCGAGCGATAGCTCGTCTGCAGCATCAGCAGGCGCAGGGCGGCAGCGGAGTGCTGCTCGAGGACCTCGGCCAGCGTAAAGAAGTTGCCGAGCGACTTGGACATCTTCTCGCCGTCTACCAGCAGCATGCCCGTGTGCATCCAGGTGTTGGAGAAGCCCTGGTGCCAGGCGCAGGTGGCCTGAGCGCACTCGTTCTCGTGATGCGGGAAGGCAAGGTCGGAGCCGCCGCCGTGGATGTCGATCGGAGTGCCCAGGTAGCGATGCACCATGGCGGCGCACTCGGTGTGCCAACCGGGACGGCCCTCGCCCCAGGGGCTCGGCCAGCTGGGCTCGCCGGGCTTGGCGGCCTTCCACAGGGCAAAGTCGAGCGGGTCGTTCTTGTCCTCGTTCTCCTCAATGCGTGCGCCAACCATAAGGTCGTCGATGTTGCGGCCCGAGACCTGACCATAGTTGGGATCGCTGCGCACGGCAAAGTACACATCGCCGTTATCGGCTGCGTAAGCGTGGCCCTGCTCGATAAGCGTCTTGATCATGGCGATCATGGGGCCGATCTCCTTGGTGGCGCGGGGGCGCACATCGGGATCGAGCACGTTGGCGGCGCGCATGACGCCGATGAACTTGTCGGAGAACTCCGTCGCGACCTCGGCGGCCGTACGGCCCTGCTCGTTGGCGCGCTTGATGATCTTGTCGTCGACATCGGTGAGGTTCTGGGCGAACGTGACCTCGTAGCCGCTCGCGATGAGCCAGCGGCGAATCACGTCAAAGCTGATGAACGTGCGGGCGTTGCCGATGTGGATGTTGTCGTAGACCGTGGGGCCGCACACGTACATGCGGACCTTGCCGGACTCGATGGGCTGGAACTCTTCCTTTTTATGGGTAGCGCTGTTGTAGATACGCATTCGTTACTCCTTAACGGTTTTCTGTAGCAGGCAGACGGCCCAGGCGCCGATTCCCTCGCCCTGGCCTTCCCAACCGAGCTTTTCGGTCGTAGTGGCGGCGACGCCCACGTTTTCGACGTCAACGCCCAGGGCATGGGCAAGGTTGGCGCGCATGGCATCGCGGTGCGGGGTGATCTTGGGTTGCTGGCAGGCAATGGTGCAATCGGCATCGACAAACTCGAAGCCCAGCTCGCGCGCATAGTCCATCACGCGAGCGAGCAGCACCATCGAATCGGCACCCTCATAGGCGGGGTCGGTATCGGGGAATAGCTTGCCGATGTCTCCCCCGCGGCAGGCGCCCAGAATAGCGTCGGCCAAGGCGTGCGCGAGCACATCGGCATCCGAGTGGCCCAGCAGGCCGCGCTCGTAGGGAATGTCGACACCGCCGATGATACATCGACGCCCCTCCACCAGACGGTGGACGTCGTAGCCATGGCCAATGCGCAGGTTACTGAACATGGGGAAGGTCCTCTCCCTCGGCCATGCGGCCAAGCAGAATCGCGGTTACGGGACGCAGGTCCTCGGGCACCGTCACCTTAAGGTTATCGCGCGGGCTCTGGACACAGCGGACGCGCCCGCCCATGCGCTCGACCAGCGATGAATCGTCAGTACCGATAAAGCCCTCGGCAATCGCCGCGGCATGGGCGCGCTTCATAGCATCGACGCTAAAGATCTGCGGCGTCTGCGCGGCCCAGTACAGCTCGCGCGGCGGCGTCTCGACGATGTTGTCGCCATCGACGATCTTGAGCGTGTCGATCGCGGGCTGACCGCACACGACACCGTCGAGGGCGCGGTCGCCCACAAGCACGTCGATCGCGTGGTCGATGGCCTCGGTCGTAATGAGCGGACGAGCACCATCGTGAATGGCAACGTATTCAAAGCCCGCCGGAACCGCATGCACGCCGGCACGGGTGGAATCCTGGCGGGTATCGCCGGCATCGGCAAAGCTGATGGGCGTGTCATAGTCAAACGGGTCGATGGCAAGGCGGCGCATCTCGGCACGGCGCTCGGCAGGGCAAACCACGACGATGTGGCCGACCTTGTCGCTACGATCGAACGCACGGATGGACCAGCTCATGAGCGGACGGCCCGCCACGTTAACGAGCTGCTTGCCGCCGGGATTTCCAAAGCGCTGGCCGCTGCCACCGGCAACGACCACGGCGCATACGGGCGCCATTATGCGTTCCCCTGTTTGGTGCCCTTCATGCGGTACAGGGAGTCCGCAAGAATGGCAGGGTTGTTAACGCCGAAGTCGCCCAGGCGCTCCGGATCCTCGCTGATGTCGTCCATGAGCTCCTGCAGCGAGCCGTACTCGTCGACGATCTTCTCGGCCACGCCGTCACGCACGACGGACACGCGCGAAAGCGTGCGCAGGCCCAGCGGCGTCATGACGGAGTCCTCGTCCAGGTCGTCATAGCCCAGAACTGCCGCCACGTGCTGCGGGTCGGATAGGTCCTTAGGCGTCATACGGGCAAGCTCAGCGCGGATCTTCTCGGCGTTGGCCTCAGAGGAATCGCTTGCGTAGTCGCGGATCATCAAGTCGTATTCGGTATCCATGCTGGAGCCCGCGAGCTGCTCGAGCTGCATCTGCACGAGCTTGCCCTGGTTACCCAGCTTGACGATGCAATCCTTAAGCTCGGTCTTTGCCTGTTGCATGATCTCGAAACTCGAGAAGATGCCGGTGATGTCGGCGAGCGTAACGTAGTCGTCGAGCTCAAGGGCCGTCAGGCGCAGCAAGGAGCGGTCGAGCGACTGACGGGTGGTCTGGAGCGTGGCGACGAGCTGGTTGACCGAGCTCATGATGGTGGTGACGGGCTGGATCTCGTAGCTCTTGCCGTGAACGTACACGTTAACGACGGCGCGACGGGCCGAGACCGAGATCACGATGGCATCGGTGAGCACCGACATGCGAGCGGCAGTACGGTGACGCATGCCCGTCTCACTCGTGGCAAGCGAGGGATCGGGATTGAGGTGGAAGTTGGCGCGCAGGATCTGGGTGAGGTCGCCATCGATAACGATGGCGCCGTCCATCTTGGAAAGCTCGAACAGGCGGTTCGAGGTAAACGAAATGTTGAGCGGGAAGCCGTCGTTACCGGCAGCGAGCACGTTTTCGGTGTCGCCGACGCAGATAAGGGCGCCCAGGTGACCAGCAATGATCATGTCGAGGGCGGTGCGGATCGGCTGACCAGGTGCCGTCAGGCGAATGGCCTGTTCCATACGCTTTTGCAGCTCGTTCTTATCCAAGGCATCGCTCCCATCGTATACGCTCCATAAACGCTAAATAGTTTCTCACGGTTTGTCCCTGCGGCGCTTGCGAAATCCGATGCTTACAGAATGAGCGAACACAGCTGAGAGCCCAACCCAAATCAGCTGTTCATGTGGTAGCATCGGGATTCGCATAAATGAGGGAGTAGTCGCGTGATCGGGTTCGCCTCCGGTGGCGCGGCAAGTCAACACACTGGCCGATGCGGCCTGGCTTGCCTTAATGAACGAGACTCGTGGCTGTGCGCGCAACGCGTACGCCACGGGTCTTTTTTGTTACTCCCCCGCCAGAAGTACACGCGGGTTCGCCCGCAAGGAGGGAGCCGAACTATGGGATTCGCAGAGCTTGCGCTGCTCGCCATCGGCCTTTCGATGGACGCCTTTGCCGTATCCATCTGCAAGGGCCTTGGCATGAAGAAGATCAACCTTAAGGTCGCCATGGTGCTCGGCCTGTTCTTTGGCGGCTTCCAGGCAGGCATGCCCGTGATCGGATGGGCGCTTGGCAGTCAATTCATGAGCATCATCGGCCCCATCGACCACTGGATCGCCTTTATCCTTTTGGCCTTCATCGGCAGCAAAATGCTGTGGGAAGCCTTTACCGAAGACGAGGATGAAGACGACGGCAAGGATGCCGAGAAGATTGAACTGGGCGAGTACCTGATCCTCGCCATCGCCACCTCAATCGACGCCCTGGCCGTGGGCATCTCGTTTGCCGCGCTCTCGGTTGACATCGTGCCCGCTGTATCGCTTATAGGCGTCACAACGTTTATCTTCTCCGTCGCCGGCGTAGCGATCGGCCACACCTTTGGCGCGCGCTACGAAAAACCCGCCACCATCGTGGGCGGCGTCATGCTCACCCTCATCGGGCTTAAGATCTTGCTTGAGCACCTCGGGATCCTCGCGATATAAAAAATGCCTCTCATAAGCCAACGTCAATGTAGGAGTCTCATGCAGAGTTTTGCATAATGCCTATTCGTGCAGACTTTTGCATGTCATACTGATATGCAAAAGTCTGCACGTTAGGAGATCGCCGTGGATACCCTTCCCATCACCACACCGCGCCAAGCTGGCATCTACGTGCGCCAGGCACGCGAGACTCAGGGTCTCACCCGTGCCGCCCTCGCCAAAAAGGCCGGTGTTTCGGAGCGTCTGCTCGCATCGCTCGAGCTAGGAGACGCCATCGGCATTCGACTCGACAAGTTGCTGGTGATTTTCGACGCTCTTGGACTGGCGCTCGCAGCACAAGGAGATATAAGCAAAACGAAAAATGAGCACCCAGTCGACGCCCCGCATGCTGATCAACCTTGCAGCACCTCCAGACGCCATCACGCCCAACGTCTTCATCATCGCAACCGTCGCAGCACAACCATTCCGGCTCTTGCAGATACCCCCCTTACGTCCGAGCTCTACGACAGGGCCTTCGCCGATTTCGCCATGTCCAATCTCGGAGTCTCGATTGCCGCAAACGCATCTAACCAAACCAAGCCCGAAGGGAAATAGCCAATGGCCAGAACATCACTTCGGACCATTATTTGCGGCGTACCTGCGGGAACGCTCACGCAAGATGAGAACGGTCTTATCAGCTTTACCTACGATCATGACTATGACGGGCCAGCCCTATCGACCAACATACCCGTATCAAATCGCACATACGGCCAACAGGTCATGAATCCGTACTTGTTTGGCCTCCTACCCGACAGCGAGGACCAACGAAAAGCGATTGCCGCCGAATTCAACGTTAGGCCCAACAATCCCGTTGCGTTGCTCAGCCATATCGGACTCGACTGTCCGGGCGGAGTGCAGTTTTGTGCCGAAGAAGATGCCGACGCCGTCCTGCATCGCGCTGGCGACTACCGCCCTATAGACGACCACGAAATTGCTCTCCGTCTCAAGTCGATCAGAGATGACCGCGATGCATCGTGGATGGGTCTAGATGAAAGTTGGTCACTTGGAGGCAACCAGGGCAAGTTCGCGCTCGCGTTCATAAACGGCCGCTGGTGCGAATGCATGGGCTCCTCGCCCACGACGCATATTTTCAAAAATGGCGTCATCGGATTTAAACTTGAGGCTCTTAATGAGTTTGTCTGCATGAAAAGCGCCCAGCGCGCCGGTATCGCAACGGCAAACGTCGAATATCGTATGTTTGAGGACGAACCTGCCCTCATTGTTGAGCGCTATGACCGCGTGAAAGTCAAAGACGGAACGATCAGGCGCCTACATCAAGAAGACCTCTGTCAGGCACTTGGGGTGATGCCCGCCCAAAAGTACACGGCAGACGGCGGCCCGACCACACGCGACATTCAAGAGCTCCTCGTAAATACGAGCCACCATCAACTTAACCTGTATCTGTTTACGCAGATACTGTTCTTCAACGCCATTATCGGCGCACCGGATGCGCACGCGAAAAACTATTCCCTGCTCCTTGGAAACGGCGGCACAGCTATGATGGCCCGTATGTATGACGTTGCATCGGTGCTGGCATACGAACGTATGCGGCGAAAAGCGCGCCTTACCATGAGCGTTGGCGGCGAAAATCGTGTGGGGCGCATCGGTCCAGGCGCTATCCGCCGATACCACGGTATGGGAGACCCCGCGCTGGAGGCGGCACTCACCGATGCCGGGCTATCCGAGAAGTTTTGCTTTGCGACCATGATGGACCTCGCCTACGAGGTGCCCATTTGCATGGAAGAGGTCATGGACGAATACGCCGACCTGCCCGGCATGGCGGACCTGCGCGAGCACATGCTCGGCCCCGTCCGCGAAAACTGCCAGCGCACCCTCGACCTCATCAAGGCGGATATGGGCTAGGTGGCCGCAATTTCCCATTTCCCAAAAGAAGAGAGGGGGCACCCATCGCAAAAGACCGGGCGCCCCCTCTCGTAATGTCATTTGCAATCCGCTAGCACGTGACTCGGACTGCTGCTAGCGCAACCTTTACGCAGCGAGGCGCTTGAGGACGTCGATGAGCAGCTCGTAGAAGCGCTCGGCAGAAGCGAGCTCCATGCTCTCGTCCGGGGTATGGACATCGGAGAGCGTCGGGCCCACGGCGATGGCGTCCAGGCCGTGCAGAGCCTCGGCAAACAGGCCGCACTCAAGGCCGGCGTGAATGGACTCGATGCGCAGCTCGGAGCCAAAGAGCTCTCGATAGCTCTCGACAAAGACTTCGCGGACCGGCGAATGCTCGGCATAGCTCCAGCCGGGATACTCAAACTCAAACTTGGCGTCAAAGCCCAGGACATCGGCCAGCGTCTGCAGACGGTCCTTGAACTCGTTCTGCAGCGAGGTGATCGAAGAGCGCGGGGACAGCATAATCTTGACCTCGTCATCGGAGGTGGCGACCACGCCGATGTTGGAGGAAACCTCGACGGAGCCGTCGGTGGCGACGTTACGGCGAATCACGCCGTTAGGGGCAAGGCGCAGGGCGCGGATGAGGGCAAGCGCGGACTTCTGGTCCATGGCCTCAACCTCGGCGTCGTCGGCAATCTCGACGGTGCAAGTAAAGCCGGGGTCGAAGACCTCGAGCTCGGCAGTGACGTCGGCGATGATGCCCTTTGCGATCTGGGCCGCGGCCTCGGCGGCAGCGTGGTCGGCGTAGACCAGAACAGCCTTGCACTCACGGTTGATGGCGTTGTCCTTGGTGCCGCCGTTAAAGCTGACGATGGCGGGCTCGCCGGCAACCATCAGGCGGTCGATGATGCGGGCCATGATGAGGTTGCCGTTGCCGCGCTCCAGGTTGATATCGCTGCCGGAGTGGCCGCCCAGCAGGCCGGAGATGTCGAGCGTGAGGGTGCTACCGGTCTTGTGCTCGCGCGCGATCGGGCAGGTGTAGGTAACGACGACGCCGCCGGCACAGCTGACGGTGGCAACGCCCTCTTCCTCGGAGTCAAGGTTGATCATGGTGCGGGCGCTGATCTGGGACTTGTCGAGCGTCTCGGCGCCAACCAGGCCGGTCTCCTCGTCGGTGGTGAACACGCACTCGAGGGCCGGATGGGCAATCGAATCGTCGTTGAGCACAGTAAGCATAAGCGCGACGGCGATACCATTGTCGGCGCCCAGGGTGGTGCCGTTGGCGGTAAGGACGCCGTCCTTGACGACCAGGTCGATACCATCGGTCGTAAAGTCGTGCTCAACGGAGCCCAACTTGTCGCACACCATATCGATGTGGCCCTGCAGCATCACGGTCGGGGCATTCTCGGCGCCGGCAGATGCGGGCTTGCGAATGATGACGTTGTAGACCTCGTCCTGATACACATCGAGACCGCGCTCCTTGGCAAACGCGACCAGGAAATCGCTGATGCCCTTCTCGTTGCCAGACCCACGGGGGATCGCGCTGACCTCCTCAAAGAAATGGAACAGCTGGGCGGGCTCGTAGCCGGTAATCTTGTAGTCCATGGTGCCTCCTTGGCGCAACTGGTTAGACAGTAAGACATGCGACTTGTATATTCCCAGACTTTGCGTGCATAAACCAGTCGAAAACGCCGAGCGCCCTCGCATCATCGGCTAACGGTGGACCGTATAGCGTAACGGTCACAACTTCCGCAGCTCTACAAATCGAGGCGCCCTTTCCGGAGCGCCTCGATTGCGCGTATCAAATTGTCGCCACGCCCTACAGCGCGCCGGAACCGGCTTGCATCATGCCGCCGGGGCCCGAGGTCACGCCGCCGCTCACGGGCGCGACGTTGCCGGTGTGCGGAGCCGCCGGGGCGGTATCGCCACCGAGCGTGCCCGCCGGACGCGGTGCCGGAATCTCGCCCGTGCCGTGACTAAAGACAAACTTGCCGTCGGCCACATCGCACTGAACGGTATCGCCCTCGCCCCACTCACCGGCCAGCAGTTCCTCGGACAGCGGGTCCTCAATGAGCTTTTGGATGGCACGGCGCAGCGGACGCGCGCCATTGGTGAGGTCGGTGCCCTCGGCCACAATCTTGTCGTAGGCCGCATCGGTGAGCTTGATGTTCATGCCGTTGGCAATCAGGCGTTGACGCAGGTCGTCCACCAGCAGGTGCGCGATCTTGGTCAGATTCTCGCCCGAAAGCTTCTGGAACACCACGATGTCGTCGATACGGTTGAGCAGCTCGGGGCGGAACAGGCGCTTAAGTTCGCCCATCGCACGGCCCTTAATCTCGCTCGAGGTAAGGCCCTGCTCACCGGTGGTGCCAAAACCGACGCTCGCATCCTGCGCGATCTCGCGGGCGCCCACGTTGGACGTCATGATAATCACGGTATTGCGGAAGTCGACCGTCTTGCCCTGGCTATCAGTCAGGCGACCCTCCTCCAGCACCTGCAACAAAATGTTGAAGATGTCGGGGTGCGCCTTCTCGATCTCGTCGAACAGCACGACCGAGTACGGGTGACGACGAACGGCCTTGGTAAGCTGACCGCCCTCGTCGTGGCCCACGTAACCCGGAGGGCTACCGATGAGCTTGGAGACCTCAAACTCGCTACCGAACTCGGACATGTCGAAGCTGATGAGCGCGTCCTTGCTGCCAAAGAGGTACTCGGCGAGCGTCTTGGCGAGCTCGGTCTTGCCCGTGCCGGTGGGACCCAGGAAGATAAAGCTGCCGCCGGGGCGACGCGGATCCTTGAGCGGCGAGCGGCTGCGGCGCACGGCCTTGGCGACGGCCTCGACAGCCTCGTCCTGGCCGATGATGCGGGTCTTGAGCATGCTTTCGGTCTGCAGCAGGCGCCGGCTCTCGCTCTCGGTGAGCGAGGAAACCGGCACGCCAGAGGTCACGGACACGATGTCGGCAATCTGGGCGACGTCGATGGTGAGCGGGCTGGCGTCGAGCTCGGCGGTCCAGGCGGCCTTGGCCTCGGCGAGCTCAATCTCGGCGGCCTTCTGCTGCTCGGTGATCTCGGCGGCCTTGTTCATGTCGTCGCTCTCGGTGGCCTCCTGCGCGGCGGCCTTGAGCTCCTCTATGCGATGCTCGGCCTCGCGCACCGGCTCGGGCGCGCGGTTGGCGGCGATGCGGGCGCGGGCGCCGGCCTCGTCAATGAGGTCGATGGCCTTATCGGGCAGGAAGCGATCCTGGATGTAGCGGTTGGAGAGGTTCGCGGCGGCCTCGATAGCACCCTGCGTATAGCGCACATGGTGGTGCTCCTCGTAGCGCGGCTTGAGCGCGGTCAGGATCTTGACCGTGTCCTCGACGCTCGGCTCCTCGACATCGATGGTCTGGAAGCGACGCTCGAAGGCCGGGTCCTTGGTGAGGTACTTGCGGAACTCCTCGGCCGTGGTGGCGCCGATAATCTGGAAGGCACCGCGTGCGAGAACGGGCTTGAGCATGGAGCTCGCGTCGATGGAGCCCTCGGCAGAGCCGGCACCGATGATGGTGTGCATCTCGTCAATAAACAGGATGACGTCGTCAGCTTCGGTGGCCTCCTGGATCACGTTCTTGAGGCGCTCCTCAAACTCACCGCGATACTTGGCGCCCGCAACGAGGCCCGGCAGGTCGAGCGTCCAGATGTTCTGGTTCATAAGGTTCTCGGGCACGTTGCCAGCTGCAATCTGCTGAGCCAGACCCTCGACGATGGCCGTCTTGCCCACGCCGGGGTCGCCCAAGATAAGCGGATTGTTCTTGGTGCGACGCGAAAGGATCTCCATCATACGCTGGACTTCCTTTTCGCGACCAATTACAGGGTCGAGCTCGCCGTCGCGCGCCTTCTGCGTAAGGTTGGTGGCGAACTGCTTAAGCGTATCGGTGCCGCTCCCCTTTTGCTGCGACGCGTCCGAGCCGCTAAAGAACGGCAGGCCCGCACCGGGACGCCCGGCACCGGCGCCGGCGAGCGGACGCTTCTTGTCCTGGTCCTTGGCGGTAAGTTTCTCGATAGCCTTTTTGATGGAGGCGGACGACACACCCAGGCGCATGAGGATGTCCATGGCCATGCCGTTACCCTCTTCGACGATGCCGATCAGCAAGTGCTCGGTCGACACGTAGGTCTGGTTGTTCTCACGTGCCACGCGGAAGGAGCGCTCCATCACGCTAATGACGAGCGGCGTAAAGGCAAGCTTGGCAGCCTCGGTCTCCTCGCTGGGCTCGGGAACCGTGGTCTGGACCTCCTTGAGGGTGTCCATGATGTCGTCGTAGGAGATATCAAGCGAGCGCAGCGCCTCGGCAGCGATGCCCTCGTCCTCCTTGGCGAGTGCGAGCAGCAGGTGCTCGGTGCCCACCTTATTTGAGTGCAGATCGAGCGCCTCCTGTTTGGCCATCGACATGACCTTGCGCGCTCGATCGGTAAATCTATCTAACATGCTCGTTTCCTTACATGAGTTCATCGAAATCAAAACGCCCGCCCGTCGGCGGCGCTTTTGTCTCTTTACCCACAGGTTGTCTATGTTAACAGCTGGAGGAATATCTATAAACCCGGCTCACATGAATGCAGGTTATGACCGCATCGCGGGACTCACCGCGCGATGCGCGACAGGCGCCCCGCAAGAGAAACCCTAGGCGTCTTTCACCACGTCGGGACTCGTCGCACGCGATGCGCGATAGGCATCGGCCTCCTTGGAGACGCGTTCGAGCAGCTCGGATGTATCGACGCCCTCGACTTGCGCGACCGTTTCCACCGTCTGCATGGCGACCGCCCTCAGGTACGCGCACGCGCTGTCCCCCAGCTGCTCGAGGTCTATCTCCTCGCCGCCCTCCCGGGCAAAGCCGACCGCCATCACAAAGCCCATGATGCCCGAGACCAGAAAGCCCACCGCAAAGCTCGAATCTGCCTTGAGCTCTTCTCCGTCGGGGTGGACGATCTCTCTCACGCGGTCGATGATGATCGTATGGATGCCCTGCACGACCTGCTCGGCGGCACCCGCCCTCATGGTGATGACGATGCGCCGCAGCAGGCAGCGGACGTCGCGCCGGTCGAACGCCGAAAGGTCGCCCTCGCTCGAAAAATGCCAGAGGGCATCGGTGATAAGCTCGTTATCCTGCAGCAGCTGGGTCATGGCGATGGCGACGAGTTCATCGAAATCGTGAAAATAGTAGTAAAACGTTCCGCGATTGCACTGGGCGGCGCGGGTCACCTCGCCAACCGACAGCTCGAAGATGCTGTTGTTCTCGATGAGCTCCCAAAACGCCTCGATGATACGGGTGCGCGCATCGGGCGCATCGGCGTCCTTACGCGGTCTCGCCATGCGCCTCACCGCACCCCTGCGCCCTGGCGTTCATGATGAGCATCTGAAGACGGTTCTCCACGTTGGCGAAGCTCACGTCGGGATCGTAGTCGAGCGGCAGGAACTGCGCCGTGGGATACTGCTCCTTGAGCGCATGGATGAGCCCGCGCCCCACGACATGGTTGGGCAGACACCCGAACGGCTGCAGGATCACGAAGTTGCGGCAGCCGCGCTTGGCGTGCTCGAGGATCTCCGCCGGAATCAGCACGCCCTCGCCCGCATCGAACGTATGGTGCAGGATCTTATCGCTCGCGCGCACGAGCTCGGGCATGCGCGTCGGCGGCTCGTAGAGCGGGCTCGCCGCGCCCAGGCGGTCGCAACGGTCGTGCGCGAGCTCGAACAGGTTGTCCGCCGTGGCGTACCAGGCCTTTTCGGGCAGCGACAGGTCGACGTGGAACTCGCGCGACTGCGCATGCTTGTAGAAATAGGTCTTGCGGATCACGTCGGTCATGCGCGCCTCGATGACCTCGAGCCCGTTGTCCTCGAGGTAGCGCTCGATCTCGTGGTTGGCGCCGAGATGGAAATTGAGCAGGTACTCGCCCACGATGAGAACGGTCGGATGCGGGTTCGAGCGGTCGTACGGAACGGCGTCCATGATCGCAAGCGCGCGTTTGAAGCCCGTCGCCTGGCCTCTCAGCCCGGAGCGCTCCATGCCCTCGATAACCTCATCGAGCGCGCGGTCGAACGCAGCGTCCGCCGCGCCCTTCTCGAGCTCGTAGGGACGGATGCGCCTAAGCATGGCCTCGAGGGCATCGATCATGGGAAGACCGTAGGCGATCTGGATGCTCGGGCCAAGGCCGAGCTTGAAGCCCGGATGCGCATTGTGGGCATCGACGTCGTCGTTGGTGAGCACCGGGACATAGTCGTATCCCGCGTCGTCGAGCGCGCGGCGCAGCAGGGGCATGTAGTGCGTCAGGCGGCAGTCGCCGATATACTTGCCAGTCACCACGGCGACGTCGTGCGGGTCGTACTTACCGCTCTCGAGTGCCGCGAGCGCCTCGCCGATCACGATTTGCGCGGGGAAGCAGATGTCGTTGTGCACATAGCGTTTGCCCAGGCGGATGGCATCCTCGCGCCCGATATCAAGGGCCTCGGCGCGCACGCCCTGATTGCGCATCGCCGCGGTCATGAGCCTGCAGAACGCATGGGAGGTGTTGGGGACCAGCGCGATCTTGTCGTGCCGGTCGCGCTTGGTGTACTTGACCTTATACGGGTCGTCGAGCGGATGGACCGCGTGCACCCGGGCGCCCTCGGCACGCTCCTCCGCGCGACGACGGTTGACCGACTCGATAAACGAACGCACGCGAATGCCCATGGGACCGGCGACGTCGCTCTCATCGAGCTTGATCATCATCGGAACCTTGGAGCCCATCTCGCCCATCATGCGCGCGATCTCGTCGGTGAGATACGCATCGTGGCCGCAGCCGAAGCTGCCCATCTGCACGAGCTCGAGCTCGGGCGTCGATGCGACGATGACCGCGCACGACAGCATGCGCGCATGGTAGTTGTTCACGATGTCGATGCGGCTGTTGGAAAGATCGACGTTGCAGACCCCCGGCACCGCATCGGGCGTCAGCACGGGGATGCCGCGCTCAGAGAAGAGCTTGGGCAGCCCGTGGTTGACCAGCGGGTCGTTGTGGTACGGGCGCGAAGCGATCACCACCGCGTAGCCGCCGTCCTCGTGCACGTTCTCGAGCACCTGCCTGCCGCGCAGCTGCAGCTGGTTCTCAAACGTCTCCTGCGCGCGGTCCGCCTGCTCGGTCGCCTTGGCAACCAGGTCGGCATCGATATCGAAGGTCTCCTTGCACCACGCCTTGAGCTGGCGGTTTCGGTCGCCCTCGTCGTACCAGTGGAACAGCGGCGTATCGAACGGAACGCCGAAACGCTCCTCCGGGTTATCGGAATTGCGCATCACGTAGGGGTATCCCTTTACGACGGCGCACATCCACTCGCTGGTAGAGGCGGTGTTTTCGGTGGGCACCGTCGTGATGATGGGCATGAAGATGCGGTCGACGCCGGCGTCGACGAGATTGCGGATGTGCCCGTGGACGAGCTTGGCCGGGAAGCACACGGTGTCGGATGTGACGTGCGCCAGACCGCGCTCGTACATCGCCTTGGTGCTGCGTCCCGAGACGCGCACCTTAAAGCCGAGCGTGCTGAAGAACGTCGACCAGAACGGCATGGTGTCCCAGAACTCGAGCACACGGGGAATGCCGATCGTGACATCGCGCCCCCCGCTGACGGGAACCGTGGGGTACGACTCGAACAGCAGCTTCTCGCGGTCGACAAAGAGATTGGGGGCAGCCGCGGTCCGGTCGCGCCCCGTGCCGGGTGCCTGTGCCTCGCAAGCACCCTGCGGACGCAGCTCCTCCGCCGCGGGAACCTCGCGCACGAGCTCATCCCATGAGATGGCGCCGCCGCGCGGGCAGCGATTGCCCGTGACGTAAAGCGAGCCGTCGCCAAATGCCACGACCGCGCGCTGGCAGCGGTTGTTGCACCGACGGCAGGTAACGCCGCCGAACTCGCGATGCTCGAAGCGCTCCACGGCATCGAGCCCGATAAACGACGTGCCGGCGTCGCCCTTGCGGCATTCCTCGCGCGCGAGCAGGGCGATACCGATAGCGCCCATCAGCCCCGGGTGGGGCGCACGCGTGACGGGTTTGCCCAGATACTGCTCGAATGCGCGCAGCACCGCGTCGTTTCGGAACGTGCCGCCCTGGACGACGACTTTGTCGCCCAGACGGTTGAGATTTGAAACGCGAATGACCTTGGTGAACACGTTCTCGATAATCGAACGGCAGAGACCGGCCATGATGTCGCCCGGACCCTTACCGCGCCGCTGCTCGGAAACGACGCTGCTGTTCATGAACACCGTGCAGCGGCTGCCGAGAACGGCGGGGGCTTTGGACGAAAATGCCTCGGTCGCGATATCCTCAACGGCTATTCCGAGGTTTTTGGCAAAACCCTCGAGGAACGAGCCGCAGCCCGCAGAGCACGCCTCGTTGACGACGATATCGGTCAGCACGCCGTGGTTGAGCCAGATGGCCTTCATATCCTGTCCGCCGATGTCGAGCACGAAGGTCGCATCGGGAACGCATGCGCACGCGGCGCGGGCGTGCGCGACCGTCTCGACCGTATGGTAGTCGGCGTGGAACGCGCGCGCGAAAAGCTCCTCGCCGTATCCCGTGGTGCCCACGGCATCGATCGCAAGCGTGACTCCCGCTGTCTCCCAGCGGTTCTTCAAGCTGACAAGACCCTGTTGGGCGACGTCGAGCGGTCTGCCGTTATTAGACGCGTAGAACGAATCGACAAGCTCACCCGCCTCATCGACCAGGGCGAACTTGGTCGTCGTGCTCCCCGAATCGATACCGAGCGCCACACGCACCGTCTCTCCGGGCGCATACGCATCCGGACCCTTTGCCGGCGTCTCTTTGCCATGGCGTGCCGTAAAATCCGCCTGCTCGGCAGGTGTGGCAAAAAAGGGCTGGGCAAGACGTCCCTCCCCGCTTGCGGGCGCGACCGTCTCGAGCTTATCCAGCCGGACAAAAGCGTCGGGAAGGTCGATCGGTTGGGACGATGCGAACATGTCGGTCAGCGACAGGGCGGCACCGCGCGCGACCATGATCTGCGGATCGCGCGGGACGATAACCTGATCGTCCGATAGATTCAGTTGCTCCCGGAACACGCGGACCAGTGTGGGGTTGTAGGCGAGCGTACCGCCCTCGAAGATTACCGGCGGCTCGATGTCGATACCCTGGGCCAGACCGCCGATCGTTTGGCGGGCGACCGCGTGAAGCGCCGAAAGCGCCAGGTCGGTGGTAGGAATGCCCTCGTTGAGCAGCGGCTGGATATCGGTCTTTGCGTACACGCCGCAGCGGCCCGAGACCTCGTGGACGGTCGTTCCCCGGCTTGCGAGCTGCTCGAACTCGCCCGATTCGGTGCCGACCCCCATGAGCTTTGCCATCTCGTCGATAAATGCACCGGTACCGCCTGCGCACGAGCCGTTCATGCGCATGTCGGCAACCTCGATGTCTCCCTTATCGTTGGTGCAGAAGAAGATCATCTTGGCGTCTTGGCCGCCCAGCTCGATGGCGCAGCGCGTCTGCGGATAGAACCTGCTGATCGCGAGCGCGTTGGCGACCACCTCCTGAACGTACGAGGCGCCCAGCGCGGTCGCGATATCGCGCGCACCCGAGCCGGTCACCGCAACGCGCAGCGACTCATGGGGAAAGCGCTCGGCGAGCTCGCCGAGCATGGCGCGCACGCTCGCTGTCTGACACGCCCCGTGGCGGCGATATCCCCACCACGCCTCGGTCATATCCTCGTGCATCGCGTAAACTTTGGTCGTCGTCGACCCTACGTCCAGTCCTACTAGCAACGCCATAATGCTCCGTCTCTCGCATTTTTCCTGCTAGAGATATACCACTCTACGTAATACAACAGACTGTTGTATTTAAACTCCGTATAAAAAGCGGCTGCCGAAACGCTTCAGCAGCCGCCGAATGCACCAACAGATTGTTCTGCGCGCTAGCACGTCGGGCAACGGAGCAGCACGGGCCCTCCGGTCATGCGCACCGCTCACGCCCGCGATGTCGCCGAGAGAGCTATCCACGCTTAGGGCTCCAACCAAGCAAGTCGCCCGCGCTCAGCAGATCCCTAAGCGAGCTACTCGCACTCAGGAGCCATAGCCTGCTCCAAGAGCTCGGCATGCTCCTCCTCGAAAACCGTCCCCACAGGGAAGGCGCGACGGAAGACGAAGTGGGAAATCGGACCGGCTACCAAAAGGTTCCACGGCAGCGCCATCACAAAATTATGCGGGATGTTGATCATCCAGATCGCGGGCACGGAATACAGGTTCGCAAGGATGCCGCCGGGCATGTGCGTCAGACCCTCGCAGGCACCGTACAGCGACATGATGATGACCATGGGAACGACCATGCAGGAGCTGACGGCGAGCGTCATGGCAAGTGGCGAGCTCTTGCCCGGCGTGACCAAGTACTTAAAGGCGAAACCCTTGGCGAGCGGGCTGGCGACGAACCAGTCGCAGCACATGGCAAAAATGTAGGCAACGGGGAAGCCGAGCCACGCAGCGGCAACGACCTCGCCGTTGATGGCCCCGTGCTGCAGGGCAACGTTGTAGATGCTCATCCAGAGCACCATGCAAAAGCACATGATAAAGGTGAACAGCAGGCTCTCTCGTTTGTTGATAGGCATAAAGGGCAGATTCCTCTCTGTGTTGTGCCGCGGCGCCACGCAACAAAAACGGGCGGGCAAGATGGAGCTGTTGGAACTTCATCTCGCCCGCCCGTGGTACGCGCGTCTGCGACTACTTATGTGGTGGAACCAGCCTAGCACGAACGGCGCGCGCTTCGTAAGCGTTGAGTTTGTGGAGATGCAGGGCACCAAAACCCCCGACCCCATAAGTTGCGGTGGAATACGGACTGTTTTGACCCTTTAAGCAGCAATTCAGTCCCTATTTCACCGCAACTCATTGGGGGTGCAAAGTAACCTGTCCCCTTTGCACCAATTAGCTGGTGTGGCGCCAGCGAGGGTCGGTGAGTGTACGTGCCACACCCAGACCAACGGGCAAAAACGCCACGATGAGCACTGCACGCACAAACCAACCGAGCATATTGACTGTGTCGAAGGTGCACATGTAATACATCGAGCGATACAGATACAAACCCGGCACCATAATGACAATCGAAGGCACCGTGAGAGCGATACGCGGGTAGGTGAGCTTGACTTCGGCCAAGCTTGCCAGCAGACCCGATACCAGCGCGCCGATAAACGCTGCTGCCTCGGGAGGCATTCCCGTGCTGAGGCCCAGGAAGGGAATCATCGTCGGCGCATCGACGAGCGTAAGGCGCAGGGTATTGGAAACGGCGCCGATCAACCCAGCTGCCGCGGCCATCTTTACCGGGCTGTTGAACATCACCGAGAAGCCGAATACGCCAACGAAGCTCATCACCACGCGCAAGAGCGTAAGGGCAAGCGGCGAAAGGCCGAGCGGGGCAAAATCATCCGGTGCCAGCCCCACACACTCGGCAACCATCCAGCCCACAAGGGTCGCCATCACAATAATCGACACGGCATACGAAAGACGCTCAATGCCGCTTCGCATATCGAGCTTAGCGATGTCGAGGCCTGCCGTAATGAGGGGAAAGCCGGGAATCACGAAGAGCATGGCGCCGATATAGCCTTCTTGGTGCGACATTGCCCCCGGTACGACCTGGCCAAGGCCGAGCAATGCCAGCAGATACGAAACGCAAGCGAGCGCAACGCCCGTCGTCAGCGCGCTAAACTGGCCAAGACCCTGCTTGAGAATATGGGAGCGAGCAAAGTTACCGACACCAGCGCCTACGAATGCGCAGGCCATCTCGATAGGGCCGCCGCCGAGCAAAAAGACGAAGGCGCCGCAAGCACAGGCTGCCGCAAGGCCCTGTTGCCAGGGAGCGTAATCGGGCTTTGAGCTCTCAACGGTCCTGAGCATCTCGTGATACTCGTGTACCGTGAAGCGACGACCATAGGTCTCGATTTCCTTGAGGAAACTCTCCATCATCCAAATGCGATGGGTATTGACTCCCGTTGTGGGCAGGCTGACAACCTCGTTAAAGCAGTGGCCATCTTCGATGCAGGTGCACTCAAACGACAGAAGACTCAGGTCGACGTGAATCGTGACGCCCAGTACGGCAGCAACACGATTCATGGTATCGCGCACGCGCCAGGCACCCGTTCCGCTTGCCAGCATAAGCATGCCGGTGCGGCAGATGATGGATGACTTATCGGTAAGCGGAGCATCGACGGCAAGCTCATCGCCTACCGTCACGATCTGCTGCCAGTCAGTTTTCATATGGAGCGCGCCGGCACGAACGCCGTGGTGCATGGGGGCTCTCGAAAGCAGCGAGTTAAGGCGCGAAGACTGTGGGGGCTCCACTGATTCACCCTCGTCCTCGTCGGGCTCTTCATCGACCAGATCAAATGAGTCAAGCGATGCCGGCTCGCGACGATCGATTAGCTCCTCATCCTCATCATCAAAGTAATTGAACTGATCGAGCATGTCCTCTTCGATTGCACGCTCGCTCACATCGTCCATACAGGGGCTCCCTTCCTACCGACTAACCCCCATCCTAGGCAGCAACGGCTAAAGGAAACATAAAAGAGACGACTGTCATGCGAGCCATGTGCGCAATAGCCATTAAGTAGTCATTGGGGACGTTCTTAAACGGCTAGTCGTTTAAGAACGTCCCCAATGACTGGACTGTACCCAAGTGCCGGCACAAGAGGAACGTCCCTAAGTGCCAACCAGGGCAACACCGCAGATAGAGGACGGACAGCGAGCGACGTCCAGAGCGAACAAGTTGGCATGAAAAAGGCAAGGCATAAAACAAGAACGCCCCAATGACTATTGCCGGCCAAGGCAACGCCGATGTTTTGGCGACGACAGCGAAAACCCGTCAGAGCGAGCAAGGTGCCTTGAAACAAGGCGGCATTGATCTTTTGATCATGCCGCCGAAGTTGAAAGGCAGATTGCCGCTCTGGCGGGTTTGCAGCGTCAACTGGTTACGCGGTTCGTAGAACCGCGTAACTAATTAGTACATCTTTGCGCCGGCGGGGATGGAGGCGTCGAGCTGGATCAGGTTGAGACGCTCCTCGCCCTCCTCCTCGTGGACAGCGCTGATCAGCATGCCGCAGCTGGGAATACCCATCATCTTGCGCGGAGGCAGGTTGGTGATGGCGAGCAAGGTCTTGCCGACCAGGTCCTCGGGCTCGTAATAAGCGTGAATACCGGAGAGGATAGTGCGGTCGGTACCGGTACCGTCGTCGAGCGTAAAGTTCAGCAGCTTCTTGGACTTCTTGACGGCCTCGCATGCCTTGACCTTCACAGCGCGGAAATCGCTCTTGGAGAAGGTATCAAAGTCGACGAACTCCTCAAACAGCGGCTCAACGGCGATCTTGGAGTAATCGAGCGTGGGCTTAAGCGACGTAACGAATGGGCTCGCGGCGTTGCCGGCCTCGGCAGCCTTGGCGGCAGCGGCACCGGACTGGAAACCCTTCTCGGGCTTCATGTGCGGGAACAGCAGGACGTCGCGGATAGAAGCCTGGTTAGTAAGCAGCATGACCACGCGGTCGATACCAATGCCAATGCCGCCCGCGGGAGGCATACCGTACTCGAGGGCGCGCACGTAGTCCTCGTCATACTCCATAGCCTCATCGTCGCCGCCGGCCTTCTCGGCCATCTGGGCAGCAAAGCGCTCAGCCTGGTCGACCGGGTCGTTGAGCTCGGAGAATGCGTTGGCGTACTCGTGGCCGGCGATGACCAGCTCAAAGCGGTGGGTCAAACGCGGGTCGTCCTCAAAACGCTTGGCGAGCGGGCTGACCTCAATGGGGTAATCGCACACGAACGTGGGGTTGACGATGGTGTCCTCGCCCAGCTCATCGTAAATCTCGGCGATGATCTTGCCGGCAGTCCACTCGGGCTTGATCTCCAGGCCCTTCTCGCGCGCGGCGGCAGCAAGCTCCTCGACCGGCGTGTCGATGGTGACCTGCTTGCCGAGCACGTCGGAGACGATGTCGGTCATGGGACGGCTGGCCCACTCACCAGAAAGGTCGATGGTCTGGCCCTGGTACTCGATGACCTCGGGGTTGCCGATGGCCTTGTTGGCAGCCTTGATGACACCTTGGGCGAGTGCCTTCATGCCCTCGAGGTCGGAGAAGGCACGGTAGGCCTCCATCGTGGTGAACTCGGGGTTGTGGGTAAGGTCCATGCCCTCGTTACGGAAGATGCGGCCGATCTCGAACACGCGCTCAAAACCACCGACGATGCAGCGCTTGAGGTGCAGCTCGGTGGCAATACGCAGGTAGCACTCCTGATCGAGCGCGTTGAAGTGGGTAATGAACGGCTTGGCAGTAGCGCCGCCTTGGATGGTCTGCAGGATGGGGGTCTCGACCTCCATGTAGCCGTCGGACTCCATAAAGCGACGGAAGGTGGAGAGAATCTGCGAACGCTTACGGAAGGTCTCGCGAACGTCGTCGTTGGCGATCAGGTCGACATAGCGCTGGCGATAGCGGGTCTCCTTATCGGAAAGACCGTGGAACTTCTCGGGCAGCGGACGAACGGCCTTGGCAAGCAGAGTCGCGCTCTTAGGGGCAACGGAAAGCTGGCCACGCTGGGTGCGCACGACCACGCCGGTCACGCCCAGGATGTCGCCCAGGTCGAGGGCCTTGAGCGTACTCCAGGCAGCCTCGTCCATGTCGTTGATGCGGCAGAACAGCTGAATCTCGGCAGTCGCATCGCGCACGACGATGAACATGATCTTGCCCTGACCGCGCTTGGCGACCACACGGCCAGCGATCTTCACGACGTCCTCGGTGTCCTCGCCATCGGCAAGCTCGGCGTACTTAGCCTCGATATCGGCGACGTAGTCCTCAAGCTCAGAGTGCTCAGGATAGGGGTTCTGGCCCGCCTCGAACAGGGCGGCGCGCTTGGCCAGGCGGGTGGCGCGCTCGTCGTTGAGCGTCGATGCCTGATCGGCGGCGTTCTGGTTCTCTGCCATAAGTTAGCTCCTCAAACTAAAACGCTCCCCAGGATTCGGTCCCAGGGAGCGAAAACATACCTTTACGCGGGACCGTGGTCTAGCGTGCGATCTTGGCGATGGTGTAGACGCGAGTCTTGCCGGAAGGCGTAACGACCTCGACGGAGTCGCCCTCGCCGTGACCAATGATGGCGTGACCGACCGGAGACTCGTTGGAAATCTTGTGCTCGAGCGAGTTGGTCTCGGTGGTACCGACGAGCGTGACTTCCATGACCTCGCCGTTGGGATCAATCAGCGAAACGGTGGAACCGATGGAGACGGTCAGGTCGCCCGTGGTGGCAGCAACCTGAGCGTTGGCGAGGATGGCCTGGATCTCGGCAATACGAGCGGCGTTCTGGGCCTGCTTGTCCTTAGCGGCGTCGTACTCGGAGTTCTCCGAAAGGTCGCCGAACGCGCGGGCTTCCTTGATGTCCTCGACGATCTCCTTGGCGTAATCGCCCTCACGCCAAGCGAGCTCCTCGACGAGCTTCTGGCGGCCCTCAGCGGTCAGTACGATCTGGCTTGCGTCCATACGGATATCTCCCCAACTCTGATCAAACAATCAACTGTCAACAAAACGAAAAAGACCGGCTAGCCTGCGGGCAAGCCGGTCAGGTGCTCACCCCAAAGGGATGGGACTACTCTGCGTCCGCGTCGCTGTCCTCTGCCTGCTTCTTCTTGGCAGCAGCGAGCTTGGCCTCGAGCTCAGCGATCTCCTTGTCCTCCTCGGACTGCTCGACCACGACCTCCTCGGCCTGCTTGGTCTCGGCCTTATCGTCGCCCTCCATACCCTCGCGGATATTCTTGACGGTAGAGCCGAGGGACTTGCCGAGCTTCGGCAGGTTCTTGGGCCCGAAGATAATCAGGACAACGACGAGAATAATGATGAGCTCAGGAGCCCTCAGTCCAAACATGTAGACCTCCACAATACAGCGAGACAAGCTCGAATGAGTATACCGCGGGTATCGCGGTATCACAACACTAGCTAAAAAAAGGGACCGCAAGAAGCGGTCCCTCCTCATGCTCTGGTCGGGTTGACTGGATTTGAACCAGCGACCCCTGCGTCCCGAACGCAGTGCTCTACCAAACTGAGCCACAACCCGTTAGCTCGACTATAGTAACAAAGATTTTCGCCGCGTGCTAGAGAAATTTTTATTTCTTTGGCGCGTCGATTTGAACCGTGTTGGGAATGAGCTCAGTCGCGCAGGCCCACCAGCCATTTTGCTGGACAGCGTCGGCAAGCCTTTCGGCCGTGGCGGCGGTGTCGCAAATGGCAAACGAGCAGGCACCCGATCCGCACACATCTACAGCAACGGTGCCGTCCTGTTTACGCAGCCAATCGAGAACCGTTTGAATCTGCGGCTCCATCTGTGCGGAAATGATACCCAGGTTGTTATGGATGAGCGCATATGCCGTCTCGGCATCACCAGCACGCAAGGCAGAAGCTATCGCGCCGAGCTTGTCCGCAGGCACCGGGGCCTCGTCAAAACGTCGATAGGCTTCAATTGTCGAAACGCTCGCCTCCCGCGGCTTAACCAGTACGACAGGCGTCGCGGGCAGCGCGGGGTACTCAGTTGCCAGCACGTCTCCCCCACCTACGTAGAACGCAGGACTCGCGTGCAAAAAGAACGGGACGTCAGCACCAATGCCCCGCGCAATATCGTCGAGCGCTGGGTCGGTGCGATCAATGCCCCAGAGCTCCGCCAAGGCGACAATGACCGCGGCCGCATCCGTCGAGGGGCCGCCCAAGCCGGCGCACAATGGAATGCGCTTCTCAATCGTCACGCAGATGTTTGCCTCGCGACCATAATGCTCGGCCATAGCAACCGCAGCCCGATACGCCGTATTCTTTTGCATGGGAAAATCTGATGCCGGAACCGTCTGGACAGTCAGCGCCTGCGCCGGCGTGACCGTCACGGTATCGGAAAGACCGACGGCTGCCATCAGGGAATCGACCCTGTGGTAGCCGCGGTCATCGCGCTCGGTATGAACCCCCAGGTAGAAGTTAATCTTTGCCGGCGCGGAAAGAGTCAGGGACCGATCGGTCACCGTTAGTGCTCCTCGAGCTGATTGCCGAGCGGGGTAAAGATATGCTCGCCGCTCTCAGGGTCGAACAGCTCGACCTGACCGGTGAGGACATCGATATACTGGTAGGACTGACGCGACTTGCGGCCGCGGCGCTCGTCAACCTCGACGATAAAGACGGCGGGGTGGACGCTCTTGATGGTGCCCATGCGCTCGACGACGCGGGTGCGGCCCATGTTGGCCTTAACCTTGACGCGATCGCCCACCATATCGGTCAGCTTCTCGTGGATGTCATCGACGTGATTGACTTCCATCTCTTCCATGAACAGGGCCTCCAGAAGGTGCAATTCAAAAAGGGGATAATACCCCTAAGATAGACAAAACTCTAATACTATAGCACCCTGCTGCCGCCAAACGCAAGTAGCTAAAAAAGCCCGGTCTCGAATACGTACCAGACGACAACCTCGCATGACCAGTTGTTACGCGGTTTGGTAAAACCGCGTAACCTAAAGGTTGTCGGTGTCCAAGACGATGGTGAATGGGCCGTCGTTGACCAAGTCGACTTTCATATCGGCGCCAAAAATGCCGTGCGCCACGTGTTCGACATCTTGACGAACGAGCGTCAGGAAGTACTCGTAGAGCTCGTTGGCAACATCGGGTGCGCCGGCATCCGTAAACGACGGACGGCGACCGTGGCGGCAGTCGGCGAACAGCGTGAACTGCGACACCACGAGCACCTCGCCGTCGACATCGGCAAGCGCCAAGTTGGTCTTGCCGTTCTCGTCCTCGTTGATACGCAGCCCGCGGAGCTTGGCCCACAGCTTGTCGGCCTCGGCACGCGTATCGCCATGGCCCACACCCAGCAGCACCAGGTAGCCGCGTCCAATGCGGCCCACGCACTCGCCGTCGACCGTCACGCCGGCGTTGAGCACGCGCTGCACCACCGCACGCACGGTCTACTCCTCGCCCGTCAGCTTGGCGGACAGATGCTCGAGCGCGTGGAAACGATGGCTGATGGCGTTCTTCTCGTCCGCCGTCAGCTCGGCCATGGTCTTGCCCGGCGTGTCGACCGGCAGGAACAGCGGGTCGTAGCCAAAACCATGGTCGCCGCGGCCCTCGTGCGCGATAACGCCCTCGCAGGCGCCCTCGCCATAGGTAACCAGACCATCCGTGTCGATGAGCGCAACGACGCTCATAAAGCGCGCGGTGCGATCCTCGTCTGCCACGCCTTCCAGGTTAACGAGGAGCTTGGCGTTGTTGGCGGCATCGTCGCCATGCACGCCCGCATAGCGCGCGCTATACACGCCCGGCTCACCGTCCAGGGCGTCGACGACCAAGCCAGAGTCGTCGGCAATGGCCATAAGGCCCGTCTCCTCAACCGCAGCCTGCGCCTTGATGATGGCGTTCTCCAAAAACGTCGTGCCGTTTTCCTCGGGGTCCTCAAAATCGCCCAGCTGGCCGAGCGCCACAAAGCGCACCTCGGGCATGACCTTGCCCAAAATGGCCTCGATCTCGGTGAGCTTATGGGCGTTGCCCGTTGCCACGACGATGGTCGCCGCCGGGTCGAGAGTGTCAATGTCGATCTTCTCAAGTGCCATGAGTGGCCTCCTTGTCTCTATAACAATGCCGCGCCGAGGGCAACGAGGGCCTCCGCCTCTCCCCTCTCAATCAACGGCAGTCTTGTGTCTAGACGTCTCCGCAAATAAAACCTACCAAAATAAACCTGTCCCTTTTTGGCAGGTTAGGCGAGGGCTTGGCGCTGAAGCTCGATGAGCTCGGCGATACCCTTGTCGCCCAGGTCGAGCAGAGCGTTGAGGCGTTTGCGGTCGAAGGGCACCTGCTCGCCGGTACCCTGGAGCTCGATCATCTCACCGGTGTCGGTGGCGACGAGGTTCATGTCGACCTCGGCATGGCTGTCCTCGGAATAATCGAGGTCAAGCAGCGTATTGCCGTCGACAACGCCCATGGAGATGGCAGCCACCTGGCCGATAAGCGGGATGCGCTCGATCTTGCCCGCCTCGACCCACATGGCGAGGGCGTCGTGCAGCGCCACCCAGGCGCCGGTGATGCTCGCTGTACGCGTGCCGCCATCGGCCTGAATCACATCGCAGTCGACGGTGACGGTGTACTCGCCGAGCGCCTTCATGTTGACGACGGTACGCAGGCTGCGGCCAATGAGGCGCTCGATCTCCATGGAGCGACCCTTGCGGTTGGCGTGCTCGCGCTTGCAGCGCTTGCCGGTCGACGCCGGCAGCATGGCGTATTCCGCGGTCACCCAGCCGGCCTTAGCTCCCTTTCGCCAGCCCGGCACGCCCTCCTCGATAGTGGCGGCGCACAGCACGCGCGTGTCGCCGAACTCGGCCAAACACGAGCCGTGGGCGTGCTTCATGACGCTACGGGTGAGCTTAACGGGGCGCAACTCGTTGGCGGCGCGACCGTTAGCGCGGTTGACCTGCATGTACTCCATAGAAATATCCTTTCGGCAAAAGATGTGGCGAAGGCCTTGACGGCTGCCTTACATCTATTTCAGCTCATCGATATCGATATGTTCGATGCTCTTGAGCGGCTGACCAAAGATAAAGCTGCCCGCCACCGCAAACTCGGCAATGTTATCGGCCGTCGTGGCAAAACGATGCTGCGGCTCGGCGGCGTCGCCCGCCAGCTGCTCGCGGCGCGTGAGGATATCGGTCAGCTCGCGCGTGGTCTCCTCGGCGGAACTCACGACGCGCACCCCAGGCCCCAGCGCATGGCGGATAGGTCCCACCAACAGCGGAAAATGCGTACAGCCGAGCACCACGGTATCGATGCCGTGGTCGCGCAGCGGCTCAACCGTGGCACCCACCAGCGCACGCACGGCAGGCGTATCGAAGATGTCCTCGTTCTCAAGCCACTGTTCCTGCAGATGTGCACCCGAGGCGAGCTCGTGTTCGACAACCTCGACAAAGCTCGAGGCTGGACAGCCGTATACATCGACGCCGGCATCCAGGTCCTGAATGGCGCGCGTATAGGCGCCCGAGCGAATAGTGAGGTTGGTGGCGAGCACGCCCACGCGACGCGTACGCGTGCTGTTGATTGCCGCACGGGCACCCGGCGCGATCACACCGATCACGGGAACGTCGAGCACCTGCTGGGCCAGACGCAAGGCCGCAGCGGTCGCCGTGTTGCAGGCGATGACCATAATCTTGACGTCGTGCTTCGAAAGCCAACGACCCGCCTGCAACGCAAACGAGCGCACTTCATCCTCGGTGCGCGTGCCGTAGGGGCAGCGTTTGGTGTCGCCAAAGTAGTAGACGGACTCGTGCGGCAGCGCCGTCGCGATGGCGCGCGCAACCGTCAGACCGCCCAAACCAGAATCGAACACGCCAATCGGGCGCGTGTCGCCTGCCGGATTCTCGATATCGGACATTACCTCACCAGTCTCTCTCGAAAAGACATGTCCAAGTGCGGCGGCGGCGCGCTACGAACGCGCCGCGACCAGCAGCTCTGCCGTCGCCGCCCAACCGTCGACAATTTTGCCACGCGTAACGAAAGCGTTCTCGCAAGCAGCCAGGAACTCGGGCGCGCCGGCGCTCGTCAGGCCATTCTCGACCAGGCAGAACGTGCCCACGTGATCGGCCATGTAGAAGTCGGACTCGGAATCGCCGAGCGCCAACGTCTCCTCGCGCTCGATCCCCAGGTGCTCGCAGAAGTGCGCAATGGCGACGCCTTTGTTGAGGCCCGCGGGGTTGATGTTGAATGCGCGACCGTCCTCGACGCGATCGAGCTCGAGCGTCGTCGGCTTGGACAGATGCGTCAGGTGACCGTTACAGGCCCACACCAGGCCGCAGCCGGCCTCGTCCAGGATGGCCTGGACCTCATTGTCGGGCACATCGCCGCGCATGCCGACGGTGACCTCGCGGTACTTGTAGCCGGTCGACATGTCGTTGTGATACTCGATCTTGTGCGGCCAGCGGGCAAGGATCTTCTCGCACACGCCGGTCTGCTCGATCACCTGGTGCGGAGTAAGGCCGCAGACGGGGTCGTAAGGCATGTCGCCGGTCAGATACTCCCAGTCGTTGGCTTTGAGGTCGTACATAACCAGGCCGCCCATCTCACCAATGTAGGAGTTGAGGCCGAGCACGCGCGCGTCCTCGTGGATCATGGTGCGGTTGCGGCCCGAGGTGGGAACCACCTGAATACCAGCGCGAGCGAGCGCCACGACGGCCTCGACGAGTTTGGTCGAGGGGTTGCCGTCGTTGTCGCGCAGCACGCACGAGCCGGGTGCAAGCATCGTGGCATCCAGGTCGGTAAAGACGTACTTGACCTTGGCCAAGCGCTCGCGCATCTCGCCCGAAAGCTCAGCGACGGTCGGCAGGGTATTGTGGGACATGGTTACTCCGTTTACGTAGAAGGGTTTGGACTTGGACGGCATGTTTTGATTGAGGGAACACGCTTATGGCGACAGCGCACTCAGGGCGCCGCCGCCATCATGGTTCATTAGTCAAACTGGGTAACATCGATCAGGCGATTGGCCAGCGAAAGGTCGCTCTCGATGGGCACGAACTCGTCGCCCACGTGCATGAGCTCCTCGTCACCCTTTGCCAGCAGCAAGACAATGGTGGGAGCATCGGGGTTGACGTACTCCTCGCGCGCCGCCTTGAACGCCGCATGCACAGCGGCTTCGCGGTCGAGGATGATCTTGTTCGGCGTATCGTCGGGAACATGCTCGGCAAGCTCGCGACAGACCTTCATCGGGTCCTCGTGAGCTGGATCCTCGTTGGCAAAGATCATCAGGTCGGAATACGGTGCGGCCTCGCGCGGAAGCTGCTCGCGGCGCTCCTGCGCCTTGCCGCCGGCAGCGCCAAACAGCGCAATGACGGGGCTAGCGGGAAACGCGCGCTTCACCGACGAGAAAAGCGAACGGAACGAAAGCTGGTTGTGCGCATAGTCGACGACGCAGATCACGCGGCCGTCCTTCGACTCCACGACCTCCATACGGCCCGGCACACGCAGTTTGGAGAGGCCCTTCTTGATAGCCTCGATACCGATGCCGATCTCGCGCGCAGCGGCGATAGCGACCAGCGCGTTTTCCACGTTAAAGTCGCCCGCGATACCCAGCAGGACCTTCTCCCCCGCCTCGGGCTCGTCGGCGCTCATGCCGTGCAAGTTGAACTCGATGTTAAAGCCGAGCATGCGGACATCGCTCGCCCACAGGCTTGCCTCGGGATGCTCGACGCCAACGGTCACCAAGCGCTCGGCCGTCGACGCTGCCTCTAGCACACGGTCAACCTCATCGGTGCCCAGATTCACCACGGCGGTCTTTGCCTGGTCAAAGATCCTAAGCTTGCTCTCAAAATAATCCTCAAACGTGGGGTGTTCGATCGGCGAGATGTGGTCGCGGCCGATGTTGAGGAAGCACGCCACGTCAAACGGCAGATTCTCGACGCGTTGGTACTTGAGCGCCTGGCTCGAGACCTCCATGACCATGGACTGGCGACCGGACGTGCGGCAGTTGGCGATATGGCGCCAAACCTCGGGGGCCTCGGGCGTGGTGTTGGTGCTCTCGTAGCACTCGATACCATCGTCGGTACTCACCGAGCCGATCATGCCGCAGGACTCGCCCGCCGCCTTGATGATGGACTGGAGCATAAAAGCGGCCGTGGTCTTTCCCTTGGTGCCGGTGATGCCCACGATCTTGACGTCGTGGTCGGGACGGTCGTAGACCTCCGGCGGCAACAGGGCCATGGCCGTGCGAACACTATCAACAACCAGCATCGCAGCACCGCTCTCCTGCGCCAGCGGCTCCAGAGACTCGACCAGCGACTCCTCGCACACAAATGCGACGGCGCCCGCATCGAGCGCCATGCTCAAAAACGCGGGCTTAAAGGCAGCACCTTTGCAAAAGAATACGTCACCTGCCGAGACCGCGCGCGAATCAAACGAGCAGCCGGTCACGGCGCGCTCGTCAACCTGCTCTGATGCGCGCAGCTCGCCGCACACATCGAGAAGCTTGGCAAGCGTATCGACCGTGGTCACGGTCGCGGAATCCGAATGGTGCATCTTTCACCTTTCTCAGCCATTTGGCAGGGACGGTTTTATAGTAACTGAAACGCACCCACGCAAAAACGGCTCCCGGAGGAGCCGTTACGCGCAGGCGTTCGTCAGCCGAGGCTAGGCAGCCTGAACAGCGGGCTGGTCCTCGTCGATAAAGAAGCGCTTGTACCACACCAAGAACACGAGCGGCGTATAGATCTTGCGCTGGAAATCGCCCTTGCCCGCAAAGTGCAGATCGAGCAGGTGCATGAGTTCGTCGGTATCGAAGAACTCGCTTGCCCACGGCGCGGTGAAGTACTCCTTGACATAGTCGTACCACTTTTGCTCGCGCAGCCAGTAGACAATCGGCACCGGGAAGCCCACCTTGGGACGGGTGGCCCACTCATCGGGCAGCGACTTGTTGGCAGCGTGGCGGAGTACCTGTTTGTTGCCGTTCTCGTTGATGCGATAGCGGTCGGGAATGTGCTCGGCGAACTCCATGACTTTGCGGTCCAGGAAGGGCACGCGCAGCTCCAGTGAGTGTGCCATGCACATCTTGTCGGCCTTGAGCAGAATGTCGCCCGGGAGCCACATGTTCATGTCCAGGTACTGCTTCTTGACCAGCTCGGGCTGACCCTTCACGCGCGCATAGATGGGAGCGGCAAGCTCGAAGGCGCCGTCGCCGGTGTTGTACTCGGGCTTGAGCACGCCGTCGACCTCGCGCTCCGGCCATACCAGAGCCTGTCCCAGGAACGACTTCTCGGGGATCTCGGCACCCTTGACCAGGAAGTTATGTCCCTTGAAGTACGGCATATGCAGCGCCAGGTTACCGAGCGCGCGACGGACGGGCAGCGGCACCATCTTTTTGTACTTGCGCACCGGGACCGTATCCTCGTAGTAGGCGTAGCCGCCAAAGAGTTCGTCGGCGCCTTCGCCCGAAAGCACCACGGTGACGTCCTTGCGGGCCATCTCGGCCAAGAACCACAGCGGCACGGAAGACAGGTTGGACTGCGGCTCGTCCATGTGATACTGGATGTCCTCGAGCGCACCGAAGAACTCGTCGGCGGTAATCATCTTGCGAACGTTTTCGACGCCGAGCTTATCGGAAAGCTCCTTGGCGTAGTTGGTCTCGTTGAAGTTCTTGTAGTCAAAGCCCACCGAGAAGGTCTTGTCGGGCATGAGGCAAGCGGCAATGTAGCTGGAGTCGACGCCACCGGAGAGGAACGACGCGACCTTGACGTCGGCGATGCGATGGGCCTCGACGCTCTCGTGCACGACCTCGTCCAGCTCATCGACATACTCTTCGAACGGCTTCTCGACGGCAGAGTAATCGCAATCCCAGTAACGCTCGATGTTCATCTTGCCGGTCGGGATATCGACGGTAAAGTAGTGCGCCGGCGGCAGCTTGTAGACACCCTCGAAGAAGGTCTCCTCAGTCGCCGAATACTGCAGCGTCATGTACGGACGCAGAGCCTTTTTGTTGACCGCCTTGTGGAAGTGCGGGTAGTCCAGGAAGCTCTTGATCTCGGAACCAAAGAGCACGCCCGGAGCGCCGTCGCCCGCATCGGCCATGGGATAGTAGTAGAGCGGCTTGATGCCAAAGATGTCGCGGGCGCCAAAAAGCTTGTTCTTCTTTTTGTCCCAGATGACGAAGGCGTACATACCGCGCAGACGATCGAGTACGGCCTCGCCCCACTCCTCGTAGCCGTGCAGGAGGCTCTCGGTGTCGGCGCCGCAGTGGAACTTGTAGCCCTTGGCCTCGAGCTCGGAACGGAGTTCTTGGAAGTTGTAGATCTCGCCGTTGAAGACAATGACGACGCTGCCGTCCTCATTGGCCATGGGCTGAGCGCCGGCCTCGGTCAGGTCGAGGATCGACAGGCGGCGGAAGCCCAGGGCAACGCGGCCGTCGATAAACTGACCGCCCATGTCGGGACCGCGATGGACGATGCGGTCCATCATCTTGGTGAGCACCTCGGATTGGTTATCCGTCCCACCGACAAAACCGACAAAACCGCACATATACTATCCCCTCTGCTGTTGCTGGGCATCAAATCGAATCAGTAGCTTTTGAGTATACCCGAGGGCGTAAAGAGGGGCGGAATGTTCAGGCAATCTCAACTGAATCAGCTCCGCTGCGACACGTGCCAGTTACCTTTAATGGATATGAGATGAATGAGGCGATTGTTTTGCTATACTCTCTCCGCACGGGCGATTGGCGCAACGGTTAGCGCAGGTGCTTTACACGCACAAGGCTGGGGGTTCGAATCCCTCATCGCCCACCACTGAATTGTTAGGCTCCCAGCAATGGGAGCCTTTCTTTTTTGGGCCCATCGCAGAGGGATTCGAACCCGCCAGGGTGCGGAGCTGAGGAAACGCGAAGCGTTTTCCAGCGCAGCACGCGAGGAGCGAAGCGACGAAGCGAAAGCGGGCGGCGTCAGCCGCACGCGACATCCCTCATCGCCCACCACCGAATTGGAAACGGTCCTCGCAAGGGGACCGTTTTTGTTTGTGCCCATCGCAGAGGGATTCGAGCCCGCCAGCACGTCTGTCACAAAGGCCGTGGCCAAATAATGGCAAAAATGAGTACTGCTGCTTTGTTTGCAACATATAAAAAGATAGTATTTGCTTAAGTTACGCAACATATGTCCATTATAAGGACTAACAGTCAGATCAAAATCATGCTTTCATCGCCATTTCGACTTGCTATCTGGCCTTATTAGTTCAAAATTGCTGCTACCAAATCGGTAACAGTACTCATATTTGATGTTTTTTGACCAGCAGGTCTCCCTGTCTTAGCAAATCTAAGGCAAAACGGGCTCCAGACCGCTGAATCATGCCGCATAGGGCACGTCCGCAGTCCGGAACCCGGTCCAAATTGAGTTATTGCGCCGCGTTAGCCCAAGACATCCGACAGGATCTCGATCAGGCTGTCCACGTCGGCTTCTTCGCAGACAAGTGGCGGCAAGAAACGCAGCGTATGGGCACCCGTAGCGTTAATCACGGCACCGGCGGCCAGCGCGCGGGCAACAACATCATGCGCGTCGCCCGCGGCATCATCCAAATCACAGCCGAGCATCAAGCCGCGGCCACGTACCTCGGTCACGTGCGGCAGCTTGGCGAGCTTTGCCTCCATATAGGCGCCCACCTTGGCAGCATGCTCGGCATAATCGCCACGCACAAGCGCGGAGAGCGTCGCGGCACACGCCGCGATGGCCAAGCAGCTACCGCCAAAGGTCGAGCCGTGGTCGCCCGGCTTAAACACGTCGGCAATCTCCTTCTTTGCCACAACGGCACCCATGGGCACGCCGTCGGCAATGCCCTTGGCAAGGCTCATGATGTCGGGCTCCACGCCATAGGTTTGGAACGCAAACGGCTTGCCGGAGCGGAAGATGCCGCACTGGACCTCGTCGGCGATAAGCACGGCGCCCACTTCGTGTGCCAGGTCACGCGCTGCCGCCATAAACTCCTCGGTCATGGGGTGCACGCCACTCTCACCCTGGATCGGCTCGAGCATCACGGCACAAATCTCGCTCCCCAGCTGCTTAAAGATCGCACGCAGCTCGTCCACATCGTTGGGCGTGCAGGCCACAAAGCCACCCGGCAGCGGGCGGAAGCTGTCCTGCAGCCAATCCTGCATGGTGGCGGCAATGGTCTCGAGCGTACGGCCGTGGAACCCGCCGCGCATGCACACGATAGTGTTGCCGCCATTACCGGCACGCTTGGCGTACAGGCGCGCGAGCTTCATCGAGCCCTCGTTGGCCTCGGCGCCAGAGTTGGCAAAGAAGGTCTCCCAAACCTGCTCATCCGCAGCCGGGGCACCAAGAGCAGCTGCCGTGGTCTCATCGCCGGCGGCAATGGCATCGGCAAGCACGCGCGCACCATCTACGTCGTCGTTAGCAAGCTTGGACAGCAGCGCCGCGACCTGTCCGCGCTGCTCGATGTAGAAATAGTTGGAGACATGCATGAGCTTTTTAGTCTGTGCTTCGAGCGCCGAGAGCACAGCCGGGTCGCCATGACCTAGGCTGCACACGCCGATGCCGGCAAGAAAGTCGAGGTACTCACGGCCATCGTCGCCGGTGAGCTTCATGCCGTGACCCTCGACAAACTCGACCGGAGAGCGGCCAAAGGTATGCATAACGTAATGGGATTCAAGCGATTGCTGAGCTACAAGTGACATGAGATGCCTTTCGTTGGGCGCCAGACGGCGCGGGGCTATGGGTGCAGGAATGGGGCGACTGAGGGTCAGCTAGACCGTCTGAAGCTTCTCGACCTCGTCAAGGTTCTCGGTCAGACGCGCAGCAAACGTCGAAAGCGGATGCGGATGCGTATCGAACTCGTAAGCCGTCTCGGTGGAATGGATCACGGTGCCGACGCCGGCATCGGTCAGCAGCTCCAGGAGCAGCGAATGCGGCGTAGTACCGTTAATGATGTGGGCACGAAATACGCCGCCGGTAAGCGCATCGACGGCCGCACGCAGCTTGGGAATCATGCCCTTATCGACCTCGCCGCCGTAGAGCATTTCGTTAACCTCGTCGAGCGTTAGGTTGGAGATAAGCGAGCCCTTGTCGCTAAAGTCCTTGTACAGGCCATCGACATCGGTCAAAAAGATCGCCTTATGCGCGTGGAGCGCCGCGGCAACGGCACCGGCGGCGGTGTCGGCGTTGATGTTGAAGAAACCGCCGTCCTCCCCCGCCGCGACGGTAGCGATGACGGGGATGTACTCGCTATCGAGTAAACGCTCGATATAGTCGGTGTTGACGTGCGTCACTTTGCCCACGCGACCGAGCTCGGGGTCGAGTGGCTCGGCGATAAGGGTGCCGGCGTCGCTGCCGGACACGCCCACGGCCAGGTTGCCGTGGTGGTTGAGCGCCGCGACCAGCTCCTGATTGACCTTGCCGCCCAGTACCTCGCGCACGATGTCCATGGTGGCAGGCGTAGTCACGCGCTGGCCGTTCTTAAACTCGACGGGAATGTCGTAGTGGCTGAGCGCCTCGTTGATAGCCTTGCCGCCGCCATGCACGATGACGGGGCGCATACCGATGATCTTGAGCAAAACGATGTCGCTCATCACGTCGCGGCGCAGCTGCTCATCAACCATGGCGGCTCCGCCATATTTGATAACAACCGTCTTGCCGGTCAGGTTCTTAATCCACGGCAGCGCTTCGAACAGCAGCTGCGCGGTTGCTTCGTTGGATTCGCTCGAACGACAATCGCGTGCGAATTTCATAATCTGCCTCGTCTTTCGTATCGTTATCGCGCCGTGCTCCGCTGTCCGCAATCGCGGCAAGATGCGCAGCGTGCCTGGAATCTAGGAACGGTAGTCACCGTTAATGGAGATGTACTCGTGCGTGAGGTCGCAGGTCCACACGGTCGTTGCCGCGTCGCCTGCGCCCAGGTCGGCCGAGATCACGATCTCGGGCGCCTCGAAACGTCGTAGAGCCTCGTCCTCGTCAAAGGGAACAGTCAGACCATCGCGACAGACAGGCATGCCCATCATGTCGATGGAAACGTCTTCCTGATTAAACTTCACGCCGCACTTGCCGAGTGCCATGGCGACGCGGCCCCAGTTGCAGTCGTGGCCGGCGATGCAGGTCTTAACGAGCGGCGAGTTGGCAACGGCGCGAGCGGCGATATCGGCCTCCTCGTCGTTCACGGCGCCGGTAACGTTGACCGTAACAAGCTTGGATGCGCCCTCACCATCGGCGGCGATATTGCGCGCCAGGCTCTCGCACACCTCGTGCACGGCAAATGCCAACTCGTCGAAGGCATCGGAGCCCTCGACGATAGGCTCGGCATCTGCGGCAGCGGCGCCGGAGGCAAGCATGATGCAGGTGTCGTTGGTCGAGGTGTCGGAATCGACCGTTACCTTGTTAAAGGTCTGCTTGACGGTGGAGAGCAACAGGGCGTGGAGCGCCGCCGGCTCGACGGGGGCATCGGTAGTGATGACCGCGATCATGGTGGCCATGTTGGGCATGATCATGCCCGAGCCCTTGCACATACCGCCCACCGTATAGGCATTGCCTGTGTGCCCCGCAGCCTCGCTGACGTAGGACACGGCGTACTCCTTGGAGTGCGTGTCGGTCGTCATGATGGCGCGAGCGGCATCGGCGCCACCGTGGGCGGAGAGCGCCTCGTAGGCAGCAGGAATGGCGGTCTCAAACGTGTCGATCGGCAGAATCTGACCAATCACACCCGTGGAGGCAACCAGAATCTGTTGGGGCTCGCAGCCGATGACCTGCGATGCGATGCTGCACGTCTCGCGCGCGCATGCAAGGCCGGTCTCACCCGTGGCGGCGTTGGCATTGCCAGAGTTGACCGAAACGCCGGCGATGATACCGTAACCCTTGTCGGCACCGCCCAGGTTGGCACGGCTCACTTGCACGGGCGCCGCGCAAAAGCGATTGGTGGTAAACACGCCGGCACCGGGACAGGGTTTATCGGGCACGACGAGCGCGTAATCCAGACGCTCGGGGTTCTTGCGGAACCCAGCGTGGATGCCCGCAGCTTTAAAACCAGCCGCAGCCGTAACGCCACCCTCGACGGCGCGAATCTTGATATCAAACAGCTCGGTATTCATCGTCTTTATGACTCCTTATGTCAAACAAAAAACGGACATCGGTTGGTGCGCCATGCCAGTCGTGATCATGAGACCAGCTTAAGAGTGGCGCCCCACTCGATGCCCGACTACCAAATCGTTAACAATCGAATGTGCTACACCGGGCACGCCACTGTGGGCAAGCCTCGTCGCTCGTCAAAGCCAAAGACGATATTGGCGCACTGGACCGCTTGGCCCGCAGCGCCCTTGCACAGATTGTCGATGGCGCCCGTCGCCACCAGCACGCCCGCGCGCTTGTTGAACGCAAGGCCAATCTGGGCGGCGTTGGTGCCGACGACCGAAGCCGTCTTGGGCTGCTGGCCGGCATCGAGCACGCGCACAAAGGTGCGTCCAGCGTAGAACTGCTTGTAATAGTCGACGACATCCTCAAGAGCCAAGGAGTCGATGGCCTGCGGCGTGAGCGGCAGCGTCACCGTGGAGAGCAGGCCGCGCTTGAGCGGTGCCAGATGCGGGATGAAGACGACGCGATCGGTCAGGCCAAGGATTTGCTCGATTTCGGGCGTGTGGCGATGCTTGCCCACGCCGTAGGCTTCCAGGTTCTCGTCCGCGCTGCAAAAGTGGGTGCGGGCGTTGCAGGACTTACCGGCGCCCGTCACGCCGCTAATGGCATCGACGATCACAGGGCCACTCTGGGCAACCCAGCCGGCGCGCACGGCGGGCGCGGCGGCAAGGCTCGTTGCGGTGGGATAGCAACCGGCGCAGGCGACCAGCACGGGCCTGCCAGCAGCATGGCTGGAAGCAGCGGTCTCCAAGTCCTGGCAGAACAGCTCGGGCAGGCCGAAGGCACGTGTCTTGAGTAGCTCGGGGCTCGTGTGCTCGGCGGCATACCATGCCTCAAACACGGCCGGATCGCTCAGGCGGTAATCGGCCGAAAGATCAAAGCAGGAAACGTCTGCGGCAAGCAGGGCGGGCACCTGCGCCATGGCGGCGGTGTGCGGCACGGCAAGAAAAACCGCATCGCAGCTCTTGAGCTCGGGCGCGTCATGCGTGGTGAAAACCAGATCGCTCGCGCCAGCAAAGCTCGGATACACCGCGGACAGCGGCTGGCCGGCATCGGCGTTGGACGTAATGGCAACAAGTTCAAACTCGGGATGACCGAGCACGAGGCGAATGAGCTCGGCTCCGGCATATCCAGCCGCGCCGACGATTCCAACCTTCAAAGACATATCAGACTCCTTGTCTGCGATTTATGCACCGATGCGCATTTCGCAGCGGTTGTTATGAAGTGGGTTGAAACTTTAGCACCAAAAGATGCATAAATACGTAAATAGCTTGCATGTTCATGCATTGAAACATTCCCGACACATTCGCTTGAAGGAATTGACAAATAGAGCGGGCCCCGTATCGACCGGCACTCCTTACGGCGCCGGGCAACACGGGGCCCGCCCATGCGGAAACTAAGTTGTTGGGATGAGCCAGCTGGCTAGAGCTCGACCGGCACCCATTCGTCGTGATTGCAGATAAAAGCCTCGGGATCCTCGACGCTAAAGAAGACGAGCGTGGGGTCGTTAGGCCCCTCATAGTGCTCGCCCAGGCGCTCTAGATGCTTCCACCCGGCTTCGCGCATTTCGTCTAAAGCCCGGTCATCCAAGCCGGCACGCCCGCGCAAGATGAGCCAGCCATGGCCCGGCCACCAACTCGTGACCTCAAAGCGCTGGTTTTGCAGCAGCTCCTGCCACACATCTTTGGTGCGCGCCGTTACAAACCACAGTTTACCGTCCTGAATCTGTGCAAACGAGAACGGACGCACATGTGGCTGCCCGTCCATGCTCGTCGCCAAATACCATGCCGGCACCGACGTCAGGTACTCCAGCACCGTATTCAATCCGTCCACGTTTCCTCCTTGTACTAGCCAGTTTGAGAGCCTGGTTTGTGCTTGCTAGAGCTCCAGGCGCTCCTCGCTGCCGTCGATATCACAGAAGCGCGCGGCAATGTTGCGGACCGAAAAGAAAGCAAGGCGGCCGTCGTTGGCACTCTCGTGTTCCTCGCCAATGCCCACCATGTGCTTAAAACCCGCTTGACGCACCTTGTCGCTCGCAACTGCGTCGTCCTCAAGTGCGGCCTCGCCGGTCAACACGATCCAGCACTCCCCCGGCTTCCAGCCCGAGAGTTCAAACTTGGGATTCGCACTCAGCTCCGCCCACACATCCTTGTCGCGCGATGTGCAAAACCACAGCTTGGCGTCATCGACCATGGCAAACGAAAACGGTCTCACGCGAGGCTGATGCCCGTCGGCCACATCGGTCGTGGCCAGATACCACGCCGGAATGCGCCTGAGATACGAACAGGCGCGCTCAAGCTGAGCCGTGCGGTCGTTGTCGGTCATAGGGACCCCTTTCTTGCGCTCGAATCGCGCCTAAACAAGTTGAAGATTGATGACGATGACGCAGATGAGCAGCAACGCCGTCACCACCACCGCCAACGCATCGCTGCGGCCAAATGCGAGCGCATGCAGACGTGTGCGGCCCTGCTCGCCATGATAGCAACGGGCATCCATGGCGGCCGAAAGCGTCTCGGCATGACGGAACACGCCCGTGAACAGCGGAATCGCCACACTGCCGAGCATACGCACGCCGCCGAGCGGGCCTCCCGTCACGCGCGCACCGCGGCTCGCCTGCGCATCGGCCGTCTGCTTCATCTCGGTGGCAAACTGCGGCATAAAGCGCAGCGCGATACCCATAATCATGCCGAGCTCGTGCGCAGGAAGTCCCACACGCGCAAACGGCGCGAGCAGGCGCTCAAAGCCCGCGGTGAGGTCGAGTGTCGGTGTGGTGAGCGTAATGGCGCTCATGCCGGCCATCATCAAGCTCAGGCGGCACGCCATAAAGGCGGCAGAATGCAGCGAGCCCTCGCTTATCTGCAAAAAGCCAAGCTGCCACAGGATGCGCCCGCTCTGGTCGGAAAACAGGTTGAGTACCGCGACCACGATGACGATTGCCAGCAGCGGCGCCATCGACGACAGAGCGCGACGAGCCGGCACCCGGGACACGGTATAGATCAGCGCGACGAAAACTGCGACAGGGGCCAATCCGCGGAAACCGCCGACGGTCAGCGTCGTGATCAGAAACACAAAGCCCAAGAGCAACTTAGTTCGCGGGTCCAGGCGGTGGATCGCACTATCGCCGGGATAGTAGCTGCCAAACGAAAACGCCTCCATTAGCAGCCCTCCTCTCGCGCGACCGTCTTGGATTTAGCAATGTCCGCGACGTTAGAAGGACCGCCCGAGCGACCGATTAGCAGGTCCACCAACTCGTCTGCCAGCGACTCAACCGTATAAAGGCCGTCAAAGCGCAGCGGCACGCCTGCCTTCGCAAGCGCCAGCGCCATGCGCTGGGCAGCGGGAACACCCAAGCCGATTGATTTAAGCTCATCCGCATGCGCAAACACCTGAGCGGGGGTTCCCTCGGCAAACACCGCACCTTCGTTCATTACGACGATACGGTCGCAGCAATTGGCCAGGTCATCCATGCTGTGCGAAACCATGACAACGGTCAGGCCCTCGCGATGGAGTCGATCGATGAGCTCCAGGAAATCACTGCGCGCCGCCGGATCGAGCCCCGCCATGGGTTCATCGAGCACCAGGACTTCGGGCTCCATGGCGAGCACGCCGGCGAATGCCACACGCCGTTGCTGACCGCCCGAAAGCTCAAAGGGACTCTTGTCGCCGACCGTGGAAAGGTCGAGGCCCACGCGCGAGAGCGATGACTCGACACGACGGTCGACTTCATCTTGCGGCAAGCCAAGGTTATGCGGACCAAACGCCACGTCCTGCGCCACGGTTTCGGCAAACAGCTGGCGCTCGGGATACTGAAACACCACGCCGACCTTGGCTTTAACAGCAGCGGCGTCTTTCTTGTTTGATAGGTCGAGCCCCAGCGCGCAAACGCTTCCCTCCTGCGGACGAATCAACCCATTGAGATGCTGAACCAGCGTCGATTTGCCCGAGCCGGTATGACCCGCCAGGCCCAGAAACTCGCTGCGGCGCACCGTCAGCGAAACATCGCGCAGTGCCCAGGGGCTGTTTGGATCGTTGCCCCAAAGGGCCTGTTTGCTCGATGCGTCCGCAGTGGTCGAGCGTTTGCGCCATCGACGGCGCTCGCGGGCACTCAGCGAGTAACTATGCGAGAGATGCGAAATCTCGATAACGGGCTCCGACGCGGCCGCCTCGTCAGTCGCAGAGAATGCATTGTCAAGCACATGGGAATCGGATACGGAAGGCTGCCCTGCGATGTCCGTCCCACTCCGCTCGGCATAAGCCTGCACAATCTCGGCGACCATATCTGCCTCGCGCACCTGCGCGCAAACGGGCACGCCCTTCTCAAGAAGTGCCCTACCTAGGCAGCACGACGCCGGCATATCCAGGTTGAGCTGCGCAAGCTCATCCGCCCGCGTCAAGATTTCCTCGGGCGTACCGAGCATGGCAACGTGCCCCGCCCGAAATACCGCGACACGATCGGCCTCGGCGGCCTCCTCCATAAAGTGCGTAATCATCACGATGGTCATGCCGCGATCGTGCAACGCGCGGCAAGCCTTCATGAGGCCCTTGCGCCCACGCGGATCAAGCATCGAGGAAGCCTCATCCAAAATGAGAACGCGCGGCTCCATGGCGAGCACGCCGGCAAGCGCCACGCGCTGCTTTTGGCCACCCGAAAGCGCGTGGGTCTCGTGGCGCTCAAAGCCCACCAGGCCCACACCCTTCAGCGCCTCGCGTACGCGCTGCGCGATTTGCGCCGATGGCACGCCAAGGTTTTCGGGACCGAACGCAACGTCATCTTCGACAAGCGTTGCCACCAGCTGATCATCGGGATTCTGGAATACCATGCCCGCGGTCGAACGAATGTCGTAGACCAGCTCGGGATCGGACGCATCCATGCCGTTAATGCGCACCGTGCCCGCATCGGGCTGCAGCAGCGCATTCAGATGCTTGGCAAACGTCGACTTGCCCGACCCATTGCCACCGAGGATGCAGAAAAACTCCCCGTCCTTAATGCTCAGATCGATGCCGTCAAGTGCCTGAGCGGCACCGTCGTAGCTAAAGGAAACGCCCCGACACTCAATCATGCGCGGCCTTTGACCTGGTCCTTTTTAGGCGTGATGAGATTAGAGACCGCCTTGTACACCACCAGCGTCAACACTGAGTTGAGCACGGTCTTGATAAGGTTGAACGGCAGCACGGCAGGAATCATGAGCGGGGCGATCACATCGACCGAGCCATACCAGAACCAAACGCCAATGGTCAGATTCGCAACCATAGAAAGCACCGTAGCGGCAATAACGCCCAGTGCCAGGCCAATCACGGCACCCTTGTAGGTGTGCATCTTCTGGTAGACGATAGCCGCGGGCAGAATGTAGCCCAGCGTGGCAACCAGGTTCATAAGCGCGCCGACCCAGTCACCCGTGGTGAGCGCATGGATAACGATAGCCATAGCGGCAACAGCAGTGCCGGCGCCAGGACCATACGCAAACCCGCACACCATCGCCGGCACCAGCGACGGGTCATACGTCAAAAACGGCGCCGAAGGAAGGATGGGCAGCTGCACGTACATAAACAGGGCGCCCAAGGCGCACATCAACGCCATGGTAACGAGCTGTTTGGTGCTCCACCTATTCGTGTTCTCAAAATGGATATGCTGCGACTGTTCAGACATTAAGATCACCTGCCTCTTTCATCCGGACTCTAACCGTTGGTACTGGGATCTCACCAGTTCAGCCGGCATGCGAACCAACACACGCACGGGTCGCGGACTCATCGGCTCGACGCAGGTCCTCGCCTGCGCCACGGCACCCCTTTGGCACCGCCCAATTTACCGCCAGTGGGGAATTCCACCCCGCCCTGAAACAGCAACTGCAAGTGTAGCACGAGCAATCGCTCGCGCAAGTATGCCGAGGGTAATTTGTGGCGGGGATCAGTTGCCGCAACAACCACGTTCCCCACCCATCCCAAAGTAGCGCGCCTTTCGCGCAAAGCGCGAAACAGCGAAGGGGACACGTATCCCTATCGACCACGTCCTTCTCCGTCCGCCGACCTCAAGGCCGTAAACGCAGGGAATCCGGAGGCGTGACGGGGTTTCTCTCCGGAACATTCCGCACTGATATTTTCTGTATTGAAGACGTCGATGATGCACCCGTATACCATTGACGTCGACACCATCAGATGCGGACCGCGCGGTGACCCCACATTCCGCTGGCGCCCACAGGGCTGCCCTCGTTTCCTGACATGTCCCGCGCGGGCCGCGGCGAGCCGAGACCGCCGCATGACCTAATAGGAGCATGGAGCGATACCGCGGACCCGAACAACCGCATTCTATCGCGCCCCGTCAGTGTGCCGTCTGCCCGGTCCAGGCGAGCACGGAAAGAACGGAGCGAGACATGCAAAACGAATCGATACCCGACGCCCGCGGGCCGGTCTTCTGCGGGGTCGACACCCACGCCGACTCGCACTGGCTGTACGTCCTGGACTGGAGGGGCCGCAAGGTCCTGTCCCGCCAGTTCCCCGCCGACGCGGCGGGCTACGAGGCGCTCGCCGGGGCGATCGCCGCGGCCGGGGTGGATTGGCTACACTGATGTGGACAGTTCCGGGAGGGGCGCAGGAGACGGGAGGGCCGTATATGAGGGACCCCAGGCACCCGAGGCATTTCACCGACGAGTTCAAGAGGCAGATAGTCGACCTCTACAACGCCGGCAAG
>DBFALE010000041.1:0-40702 GCA_048230835.1 Collinsella sp. | reverse complement strand
GTTTTGGTTTGCTGCTCGGACAGTCCTGCGCAAGACGAAGGCCTCATTAAGTGGCCTTCTTTGCGTGCGGAACTCGCGACAAACCAAAACCATCTCGCCAGCCCAGCGACCATGGGGTCCCAAGGTTTTCAAAAAAAGCGGTCGGCGCGCAGTGCGCCGACCGCCGATATATGGGGTCTGATATTTTCTAACAGTTAGGGCCTCTTACTCGTCGAGGAGATCTTCCGGCATGTCGTTGCCGTCGCCTAGATCGACTGGGGCTTCCTCGGGGGCAGAGCCGTCTTCTGTTGCTTCGCCTTCGGGCTTCTCTTTGGCTGCCGTCATGCGGGCTACGGCGCAGATGCGGTCGTTGTCGTCGACGGTCATCATCTTGACGCCCTGGGTGGCGCGGCCAGTCTGGCTGATCTCGTCGGTCTTGACGCGAATGACCGTCGCGCCCTCCGTCACGATGAACAGCTCGTGCTGCGGGCCCACCGTCTTCATGGCCGCAAGGTTACCCTTACGCTCGGTCATTTGGATGGTGTAGACGCCCTGACCGCCGCGATTCTGCTCCGGGTAGTCCGCGACCGGCGTGCGCTTGCCGTAGCCGCGCTCGGTGATGACGAACAGATCACCGTTGCCGTTAGTGACTTCCATGCCCAGAACGCTCACGCCGTCCTTCATGCCGATACCGCGAACGCCGCTGGTATCGCGGCCGGTGGCGCGCACCTGCTCCTCGGAGAACATGATCGCCTTGCCCGCGGTGGTGGCCAGGATAATCTTGTCGCCCTCGCGCACGCGGCGCACGTTCAGCAGCGCGTCGTCGTCACGCAGGTTGATAGCGATCAGGCCGTCGCGACGGCTGCGGTCATATGCGCTCATCACGGTCTTCTTGACCATGCCGCTCTTAGTGGCAAACATCAGGTACTCGTCGGCCGGGAACTCGCGGCAGCTGATGACGCTCGCGATCTTCTCGCCCTCCTCGAAGGGCAGCAGGTTGACGATCGCGGTACCGCGCGCCTGGCGCGTACCCACCGGCAGCTCGTGCACCTTCAGGCGATAGACCTTGCCCTTGCTCGAGAAGAACAGCACATACTCGTGCGTGGACGCGATGAACATCTCGTCGATAACATCGTCCTCTTTGAGGTTGACGCCCGACACGCCCTTGCCACCGCGCTTCTGGGCACGGTAGGCAGCCACCGGGATACGCTTAACGTAGCCGGTGTGGGTGATGGTCACGACCATATCCTCGTCGGCAATGAGGTCCTCGACGTCCAAGTCCTTCTCAACCTGGCTGATCTCGGTGCGGCGCTTATCGCCGAACTTCTTGGAGATCTCGCGCATCTCCTCCTTGATGACGCCCAGGATCTTCTCCTCATGCGCCAGCAGGTCCTCGTAGTAGGCGATGGCGCGGCGCAGGCCGTCCAACTCTTCTTGGATCTTGTCACGCTCCAGGCCGGTCAGGCGGCGCAGCTTCATCTCGAGGATGGCCGTGGTCTGCTCGGGCGTAAAACCAAAGCGCTCGATCAGGCGGCTGCTGGCCTCGGAGTCGGTCTGCGAGGAGCGGATGATGCTAATGACCTCGTCGATATGGTCAAGGGCCATCAGGTAGCCCTCGAGGATATGGGCACGCGCCTGGGCCTTCTTAAGGTCGAAGCGGGTGCGGCGGGTGACGATGTCGACCTGGTGATCGATGTAGTGCTGTAGCATCTCGCGCAGGCTCAGGCATTTGGGAACGCCGTTGACGAGCGCCAGGTTGTTGGCGCCAAAGGTCGTCTGCAGCGAGGTGTACTTATACAGGTTGTTGAGCACGACCTGCGGAATGACGCCCTTCTTGAGCTCGATGACCAGACGGATGCCCTTCTGGTTGGACTCATCGCGCATATCCGAGATGCCTTCGATGCGCTTGTCGTTGACGAGCTGGGCGATCTTCTCCTGCAGGGTGCCCTTGTTGACCATGTAGGGAATCTCGGTAAAGACCAGGCGGCTGCGGCCGGTCTTGGTGGACTCCACATGTGCCTTGGCACGCACGGTAATGGAGCCGCGGCCGGTCTCGTAGCTCTGCTTAATGCCGGCGCTGCCCATGATGATGGCGCCGGTGGGGAAGTCCGGACCGGGCATGATCTGCATGAGCTCGTCGACGGTGGCGTCGGGGTTGTCGATCAGGTAGCAGGTGGCCTCGATCGCCTCGGTGAGGTTATGCGGGGCGATGTTGGTGGCCATGCCGACGGCGATGCCCTGACTGCCGTTGACCAGCAGGTTGGGGAAGCGCGCGGGCAGCGCCACGGGCTCGGCGAGTGATTCGTCGTAGTTGGGCTGCCAGTCGACGGTATCCTTCTGCAAGTCACGCAGCAGTTCCATGGCGGGCTTTGCCAAGCGGCTCTCGGTGTAACGCATGGCCGCCGCGCCGTCGCCGTCGATGTTACCGAAGTTACCGTGACCGTCGATGAGCGGCGTGCGCATGGAGAACCACTGCGCCAGGCGGACCATGGCCTCGTAGACCGCGGAATCGCCATGCGGGTGGTACTTACCGATAACTTCGCCGACCGTCCAAGCTGACTTCTTGTGCGGGCGGTTGGGGTAGATGCCGCTCTCGTTCATCGCGTACAGGATGCGGCGGTGCACCGGCTTTAAGCCGTCGCGCACGTCCGGCAGGGCGCGCGCCGTGATGACCGACATCGAATACTCGATGAACGACTGCTTCATCTCGCGGCCAAACTCCGAAATCTGGAGCTGGCCGCCGTTGATATCCTCGCCGGCCGAGGCGCCACGGTCGACTTCGCCAAAGCTCTCCTCGAGCTCGGCGTCGTCTTCTTCCTCATCATCATCGGCATCGGGGTTATAGGCGTCCGGGTCGCCGTCCTCGCCCTGCTCAGCACGGGCAAGCAGGCGCTTCAGATCGTCGGGCATACCGGCATCGCCGGCCTCGTCCATACCCTCGTTATTGTTGATATCGTCTGCCACGTTACCTCCTCTTAAGCATCAAGGAAACGCGCGTCATGCGCATGTTTTTCAATGTACTCGCGGCGATAGCCGACCTCGGAACCCATCAGCTCGCGCACGGCGCGGTCCGCCACCACGGCGTCCTCGATCGACACACGCTGCAGGATGCGGGTCTTGGGGTCCATCGTCGTCGAGGCAAGCTGCTTGGGGTCCATCTCGCCCAGGCCCTTGTAGCGCTGGACGGTATAGCCCTTGCGCTTTTTGGTGATCTTGCCGTCCTTGGCCTTGCCGTCCTCGTCGTTATCGTCGGGGTTCAAACCCAGGCTCTGAATGGTGTCGCGCAGGATCTCGTCTTCGGGCTGGCGGCCGTTGGGATACACGTAGTGGATCTTGTTGCGCACCTTAATGCCAAAGATGGGCGGGCAGGCAACATAGACGTAGCCGGCATCGATCAGCGGACGCATGTACTTGTAGAAGAACGTCAACAGCAGGATGCGGATATGCGCACCGTCGACGTCTGCATCGGTCATGATGATGATCTTGTGGTAGCGCGCCTTGGCGATATCGAAGTCGCCGCCGTCGCCGGCACTCGTCGTGACGCCGCAGCCGATCGCGGTAATCAGCGACTGAATGGTGTCACTCGAGAACGCGCGATGGTCACCAACGCGTTCGACGTTCAAAATCTTGCCGCGCAGGGGCAGAATCGCCTGGATGTCTCGGCGACGGCCGTCCTTGGCCGAACCGCCTGCCGAGTCGCCCTCTACGATGAAGAGCTCGGTCAGCTCGGCATCGCGCACCGAGCAGTCAGCGAGCTTACCGGGCAGGGACGCCGTCTCGAGCAGGCTCTTGCGGCGGGTCGCCTCGCGCGCCTTGCGGGCGGCATTGCGCGCCTTGCAGGCCTGTTGCGCCTTCTTGACGATCTCGCGAGCGGGCTTGGGATGCTCCTCGAGGTAATCGACAAGGCCGTCGGTCACGATCTTGAGCGTCAGCGCGCGCATATAGGAGCTGCCGAGCTTGGCCTTGGTCTGGCCCTCAAACTGCGGATCGGGCAGCTTGACCGAGATAACGGCCGAAAGGCCCTCGCGCACATCGTCGCCGGTCAGATTGGCGTCTTTTTCCTTGAGCAGGTTCTGCTTGCGCGCATAGTCGTTGATCACGCGGGTGAGCGCGGTGCGGAAGCCCTCAAGGTGCATGCCGCCCTCGGGGGTGTAGATGTCGTTGGCAAACGACATGACGTTCTCGCCGTAGCCGCTATTCCACTGCAGGGAAACCTCAACCTCGCCCATCTTGGCCACAGGTGCGTCCGGGTCCGATTTGCCCTCGATGTAGATAGGCTCCTTAAAGGCCTCGGGGACGTCCTTGCCCTCGTTAAGGAACTTGACGAAGTCGATGATGCCGCCCTCGTAGCAAAACTCCTCCACGTGGGGAGTAGACTCGCGCTCGTCAGTCAGCACGATTTTGAGGTTCTTATTGAGGAACGCCGTCTCCTGCAGACGGTTGTGCAGCGTATCGAAATCGTAAATGCAGGTCTCGAAGATCTCGTCGTCGGGCCAGAAGGTGACGGTGGTGCCCGTCGAATCCGAGGTGCCCACGACCTCCATCTTCTTGACGGTCTTGCCGCGCGAGAACTCCATCTCGTAGGTGTTGCCGTCGCGACGAACCTGAACGACCACGCGCTTGGACAGTGCGTTGACGACGGAGATGCCAACGCCGTGCAGGCCGCCCGAGACCTTATAGGCCGAATTATCGAACTTACCGCCGGCGTGCAAAATCGTCATGACGACCTCGAGCGTCGGGATCTTTTTAACAGGGTGCTCGTCGACGGGGATGCCGCGCCCGTTGTCGACGACCGTGATGGAGTTGTCGGCGTGGACCGTCACCTGGATCTCGGTGCAGAAACCGGCCATGGCCTCGTCGACGGAGTTGTCAACGATCTCCCACACCAGGTGATGCAGACCGCTGGCGCTCGTCGAGCCGATATACATGCCCGGGCGCTTACGAACGGCCTCGAGACCTTCGAGAATCTTAATCTCGCCGCCATCGTAATCGTTTTCGTTTGCCACACGTCCTCCTTCAGTCAAGAAAATGTGTACAGCCTTACTAGTTTATCGTAAAAAAATACCCTCGGGAACGAGGGTATTTGGCTCTACAAGGCCACCAGATGCGATTTAAGGCTCTTTTTTGCTTTGCACGCCCTTGGCCCACTCGGCACTGGCTCTCATGGCGTTCTCGAGGGCCTCGCGCAGTTTTTGGTCTTCGATGGGCGCCACTTGGCACTCAATCTCGGTGCGCTCGGCATCGCTGAGGTCGGCGTGTGGGGCCGGCGGGCGCTCGGTCGTCGCTGGGCGAAGGCGCTCCTTGGCGGCGGGCGGCGTGTGACCGGGCGCGGTGGTTTTGAACACCAGGCCGTCCACATGCGCACCGGCGCGCTCCATGCGCGCGCGGATGATCTCGCGCAACAACGTCATTTCCTGCGTCCACGAGGGCGAGTCGAGATATACCAGCAGCTCATTGGACTCGGGCAGGTAGCGCAGGCCCGTCACATGCCGCCCCTCGCGCGTGCCCGAGCACACCGCGTTCCACGCGCGATAGACCGCGCGCGACTCCTCGGCGGCCTCCATCTGCGCACGGCGCTCAGGGGTCGCAGCCGCCAGGATGCGCTGGCGCTCTGCGTTCAAAAAGCCACTGAAGGCGACCGTTTCGCTCTCGCGCTCGTAATTAGCACGTCTCACCCATGCTCACCACCTTGGCTCGATCAAGCAGGTCATCGGTAAAGTATCCCAGGTTGGTCGTGGTTATGACCGTTTGGATATCATCGCCGATCAGCCGCAGGAAAGCACCGCGACGCTCGCCGTCGAGCTCGCTCATCACGTCGTCCAAAAGCAGCAGCGGGGCGGTGCCCAGGACATCGCGAGCCACGGCCACCTCCGCCACCTTCCAGGCCAGCACCAACGTTCGCTGCTGACCTTGGCTGGCAAATGAACGGGCGGAGCGGCCCGCCACGGCAAACTCAATCTCATCGCGATGCGGCCCCACCAACGTCACGCCGCGGCGAATTTCCTCGTCGGCGTGCTCATCAAGGGCAGCCAGCATGCGCTCGTACGCCCAGCCCTTCAGCTCTTCGCGATCCTCGACCTGGGGCAAATCACCCAGCGTGGACGTATAGGTCACGTTGGCAGCCTCACCGGATGCCACTTGCCCGTAGGCAGTGTGCACATGGCCCGCCAGCCGGTCGAGCAGGGCCAACCGGTGCACGAGCAGAGCCGAGCCCGCGCGGGCAATCGAATCATTCCACGCGCCGAGCATCTCGCGGCAGCACCAGGTCTCCTTGAGCAAGGCGTTACGCTGGGTCACGCAGCGCCCATAGGTGCTCGCAAGATCGGCATAGCGTGCGCTCAGTTGCATGCCAAAGTCATCGAGGGCGGCGCGGCGCACACTGGCGCCTCGCTTAACCATGTCCAGATGGTCGGGGCAAAACAGCACGCTCGGCAGAACCCCGCGCACACCGGCGGCAGAACATCTCTTGCCGTTGCGGCTAAACGAGCGCTTACCGTCCTCCGCGTTCAATCCCATATCTAGCACGCGGCCGTCGCCCTCGAGCCTCAGCTCGACCTTGCACGAGCCCACGCCGTCATGGACGAGCTCGGCTGCGGTCGGATGCCTAAACGAGGCGCCGCTCGTCAGCAGCTGCAGCGCCTCTATGAGATTGGTCTTTCCCGCCGCGTTTGGTCCCGCAAGTATCGTCACGCCCTCGTCCAGGGCAAGACGATAGCTATCGAAGCTGCGGTAGTGCGCGACGGAAAGATCGCGGGCGAACATGGTCATGGCGCAGCGCTAGATGCGGACCGGCATGACCAGGTACAGGTAGTTGATCTTGTCGTAGGACTTGAAGATGCCCGCCTGCGAGTAGCTCTTGAGCTCCAGCGTGATCTCCTTCTCCTTGGACAGGGCATTGAGGCAGCCGAAGATGTAGTGGTAGTTGAAGGCGATGGTGCCCGACTCGCCCTCGGCCTCGACATCGATCGTCTCCTGCGCAAGGTCCTGGTCATTGGAAATGGAGGACAGGCCCATCTGCCCGTTCTCGACATCGATCTCGAACTTGACGGCGGGGTTGGCGCTCGCGATAACGGCCACGCGCTTGAGGGCGGCGTTAAAGGCGGCGACGTCAATCTTGACGCTCGTCACGCACGAATCGGGGATGAGCTGCTTGTAGTTGGGGTACACGCCCTCGATACGACGCGACACGTAGGTGGTGTTGCCGGCCTCAAAGACGACCTGGGTGTCGGTAGCCCCGATCATGATGGTCGCCTGGCTGGCCATGATGTTCAGTGCGTCGTTAAAGGCGTCAGCCGGAACGTTGAGCTCAAAGGAGCCCTCGAGGGTCGAGGTCTCGACCTGCGTATCGCACACGGCCAAGCGGAAGGAATCGGTCGCCACCAGGCGCACGGTGTTGTTCTCGACCTTCATGTGCACGCCGCCCAGGATGGGGCGAGCCTTGTCGGTCGAGGTGACGCGCCACACGCGGCCGACCATCTCGGACAAGATATCGGTCGGCAGCTCCACGGCACTCTCGATGGCATAGGCCGGAAACTCAGGGAAGTCATTGGCATCGAGCGTGTTCAGGCGGAACGAGCTCTTCTCGCAACTGATCAGCACCTGGCGCTCGGACAGCTCAAAGGTGACCGGGGCATCGGGGAGAGTCTTGGTGATATTGGAGAGCATCTTACAGGGGATAACCATCTCGCCCTCTTCTTCGACATGCGCCGCGATGCGATGACGGATCGAGATGGTGTAGTTAGAGGTCTGGAATTCCAAGATGCCGTCTTGCGCCTTGACGAGCACGCCCGACAGGATGGGAAGGGTGGATGCCGAAGCGACACCCTTCATAACGACGCCGATGGCTTGTGTAAGCGAGCTCTGGCTGACGGTGAACTTCATCTTTTAATACCTTTCTATAGATATAAATATCTTAATAATAGTAATAGCACTGACGAAACTGTTGATTACTCACAAAGACGCAGGTCAGACCCAGAAAGAGAATCGACAGCAACCTGTGTGCAACAGGGGTGGTTTTCCACGTTCAAAACCTGCGCAAAACTTTTCATCACCGCGGATTGGGTTTTAGACACCTTATGCCCGTGGTTTCGACAAGTTTTCAACAGGTGTCTCTATTTCCCTACGAGCGTAGTGTAATTTTATCGCGCAGCGACTTGAGGTCTTCGGTGACGGTGCGGTCTTCCTGGATCATCTTCTGGACCTTTTTGTAACTCGTGCTGACGGTCGAGTGGTTGCGGTTGCCAAATTCGGCGCCTACCGCCGTGGTCGTCATCTCGCACATTTCGATGGCCAGGTAGATAGCGATATGGCGTGCTTTGGCGATATTGGCGTTGCGACGCGGGCCGATGAGCTCCTCGTGCGTCACGCCGTACTGCTCTTCGATGACGGACTGAACCGTTTGCACGTTGATCTTTTTGGCCGATGTGTCGAAGTACTGGCTGGCGATGGCGTCGATATCGTCAAAGGTGAGCTCCCCGCCCTCGCGCTCGCGGTCGCCCGCCTCGCCGGCGCAGCGCTCGCAGAAGCTCTCGAGTTCGCGGATGTTGGTGCCCGACACCTCTGCCATGTGCTTAAAGTGCTCATCGGTCAGGTGCCCGCCGTCGCCCCCGTAGGCCGCCAACAGTGAGTCGTCGCCTGCCTCGGGAGCGGCGACGATGGTGTTCTCGTAATAGCGCTGCAAGATCTTGTATTTCATCTCGTAGCTGGGCTCTGCGACCAGGCAGAGCATGCCGGCGTTGAAGCGGCTGGTCAGGCGCTCGTCCATGCTCAGGTCCTTGGGGGCGCGGTCTGCCGCGATGACGACCTTCTTGTTGTTGCGGATGAACTCGTCCATGAGCTGGAAAAAGTAGTCCACGCTCGCGCGCTTGCCGATGATGTTTTGGATGTCATCGATGATGAGCACGTCCACGCCGTGGTACGCCTGCATGATGGGGGCGTTGCTCTTCTTTTGGCGGTCGAACTCGGTCATCAGGTCGTCCAGATATGCCTGGGAGTTGGCATACTTGACCTTGATCTCGGGCGACTTCTCGGCGAGCTCGTTTTTGATGGCAAGCAGCAGGTGCGTCTTGCCCAGGCCCGATTTGCCGTAGATAAACAGTGATGTGCATGTGCCGCGCTCGTCCGCGAGGGCGGCAAACTTGAGTGCCGAGCGATAGGCATGGCTGTTCTCGGGGCCGTAGACAAAGTTCTCAAAGGTAAATTTTGAGTTCGCGGCGAGCGGGGCTCCATCCGTATTCTGCTCGGCCGGCACGGTCGGTGCTGGCATGGGTGAAGCGGGGGTCGCAGCTTGCGTGGATTTAGTCGGCGCTCCGCCCTTCATCTGGTTCATCATGCGACGAAAATCGTCGGCCGAGAGCGTGTTCTTGATTGCAATGCCCGAATCCGCGCCCGCCGCTGCGTCGTGAGCGATGGGCATGTGCGTGACGGGTGCGTTCGTTGACGTCGCTACCGCGGTCGGCAACGGCGCCATGGTTTCACGGGAAACATCGCTGTGCTGGTGCTCGATTGTCGGCACGTCGCCTGCGGAGGCCGGCACCGCCGGGGAAGCAGCGGGAGCCGTGGCGGGCGCCGTCGCGGCAGCGGATTCCGTCGCGGCGCCTTGCGGTGCCACGATGTCGAGCGCAATCGGCGCAAAGGCGATTTCTTCCAGATAGGCCTCAATAGTCGGCTGATGCTTTTTGAGCTGCGCGATGGCAAAGCGCGAGGGGGCCTCGATCGTGAGCGTATCTTCGGTCAGGCTTATGGCGCGCGATTGCCCCAGCATGTTGATGAGGCGTGCATCTTGGCCGTCGCGCTGACAAAAGGCGATGGCATCCCCCAGGATGATGCTTGCTTCCTCGTCCACTGTCTCTCCCGTTCTTTAGCTCTGAGCTCGCACGCGAGCGGCGCCGAGTTCGGTCAGATGGTATTTCTGGCCATGCTTGATGACCAAGCCGGCCTGCGCCAAGTCATTGAGCGTGCGTGACCAAGTGGGGGCCGAGTTTCCAAACGTCCTCGCCAGATCGGTTGCACCGCACGCTTGATTTTGCGCCAGATAGCCCAGCGCGGCGTTGCCGCGATCGCTTACGAACACGTCCGGTTGTGGCTGCGCATACTGATTTGCTGCATTAGGATACATCATTTGAGCTGCTGGTTGTTGAGAACTCTGCATCGGCGGCATTTGCTGTTGAAAACTTTGAGGCCACTGTTGGTAAGGCTGTGGAGGCATCTGCTGGGTCCAAGGGTTGTACTGCTGCTGCGGCATCTGCTGGTACGGCTGCTGATATCCCTGCTGGTACTGCTGCGGGAACTGCTGGCCATACCCCAGTGGCGGCATCTGCTGATATGGATATCCCTGTTGGTACGGCTGATAGCCCATTTGCTGGCCACCCGGCGCCCCCGTCGCCTGCTGCATTGCTGCTGCATCCTGATCAGCCAGCGGCATGGCCTCTGGCATGTTTGGCGGCATCGACATAGATGCCGCCTGGGGTTCTTGTGTGGGAAGCATTCCGGGCTGCTGCATCTGTCCCACGGGGGGCTGCATCTGCTGCGTTGCCACGGGCTGCTGCGCAAAAGCTCCCGGCAGGGGATATGTGGGCTGCTCCGTCTCGGGCCGCACGGCAGCGCCGCGTCCGCCGGCACGCTCGATTTCCTGCACGCGTTTAGGGTTCAGGCTTACCGTAACCACGGTGCCGTTGCCCATGTTGTCCTCGATGGATACGGCACCGCCGGCGTTTTCCAAATACTCCTGCACCATGGGAAACCCTGCTCCGGTTCCACGGATATAGCGCTTCATCTTGCTGTTTGCGCTGGTAACGCCAAAGTCGAAAGCACGTTCCTTGTCGTCGATGCCGGGTCCTTGGTCAGCAAAGCGGATGGTGTCTCCGCCGTCCAGAATCGAGATGATGGGCTCGGCAAAGTGTGCGTGGATAAAGTTTTCGACAATCTCGCGGATGACCATGAGCGAGATGTGGCCACCTTGTTCTTTCATGCACTGGTAGACGGTGTTGGTCGTCTCTTCCAAATACGTGCGGACATCTTGCGGATCAATGACGATCACACGCGGTGTCGACAGCATGTCGTCATAGACGGCGATGCGCGCGGCGTACATGGCTTTTGGCGCCTGCGTTGTCGTCTGTTCACCTTCGTCACGCTCTTCGCGCACGCCGGTGATGTGCTCGTTGTCGGGTGCCGGGTCTCCGGAATCGACCATGGTGTAAAAGTCGTCAGACATGCCGCTCGCAATCTTCCAAAAGGTTTCGAACAAATAGTAGCTCACCGTGCAATGTTTCTCATCTTTCGACAACTTTTCAAAACCTGTTGAAAACTTTGGAAAACGGACGAAAAGTTCTCAACATTGCCAACATGACCTGTTGAAAACTCGATGAAATATCGTGAAAAGTTGCCATGCACCGCTAAATCGAGCTTGGCTTATGGGGGAACCGTGTGAACTGCGCAACCTTTTACCTTTGATTTCTTGACATTTGAACATTGATTTCCCTACAATCTTCAAGCTCACGTGTCTATATCTGCGTCCGCGTCCCCGCGGACACTCGAAATGCAGCAGGAGGAACTTAAGATGAAGCGTACGTATCAGCCTAATAAGCGTAAGCGTGCCAAGACCCATGGCTTCCGTGCCCGTATGGCCACTAAGGGTGGTCGTGCCGTGCTCGCCCGTCGTCGCGCCAAGGGCCGCAAGCGTCTCACTGTCTAGCAGCGATACACACATCTCGCATGAAGACTATTAAGTCTCGGCAAGATTTCGAGCATGTGTTCAGTCAGGGGCGTCGTTTCAATCACCCTCTGATTCGAATGACCATATGTGAATCGGTTGGCGAAGGCGACTCCGGAAGGGTCGCCTTCGTTGGTGCTAAGCGACTCGGTTGTGCCGTCGTGCGCAACCGATCCAAGCGTGTGATGCGCGAGGCCGCCCGCAGCTGCGGATTTCCCGTTGCGGGTTATGACATCATCTTGTTCGCAACTCCCAAGACGAGGGTTTCCTCGCCGCAGGAGATGGACAAGGCGTTGCGTTCGCTTATGAAGCGCGCCGGCGTTGCCGGGGAGGAGCGATGAGCAATCACGTTTTGCGACGTGTTGCCATCGCTCCTATTCGCATATATCAACAGGTTATTTCGCCCTTATTGCCTGACGCCTGCATTTATTACCCAACGTGCTCGCAATACGCCATCCAGGCGATTGAGAAGCACGGTGTTTTGAGAGGCTGCTGGCTTGCCGTGAGGCGCATCGCTCGCTGCAATCCCCTGCACGTCGGCGGTTATGACCCTGTGCCCTAGCGGGCACTCGCTATCGGAGGAAAACTTACATGTGGGATTGGATCGTTAACATCCTTTTCGAGCTGCTCAAGCTCATCCAGACCTTTGCGGTCGACTGGGGCCTGTCCATCATCATCCTGGTGGTCATCATCCGTCTGCTGCTGACGCCGCTCATGCTCAAGTCGACCAAGTCGACGGCTCGCATGCAGGTGCTGCAGCCCAAGATGCTCGAGATCCAGGAGCGCTATGCCGACGATCCCCAGCGTCAGGCCGAGGAGATGCAGAAGTTCTACAGCGAGAACAAGTTCAACCCCATGGCTGGCTGTCTGCCGCTGCTGATTCAGATGCCTATCCTGTTCGCCCTGTTTACATTGCTGCGCAACCTGCCGCAGTACTTTAACGACGGCACGTTCTCGTTCTTCAACATCCTGCCCGACCTGACCACCACGCCGAGTGCTTCCTTTGCCGATGGCTTTATGGTTGCACTGCCTGCGCTGGTTTGCCTGATCCTGTTCGCCGTCCTGACCCTGATTCCGCAGCTCTATATGTCCCGCAACCAGACCGGCCAGCAGGCTCAGAGCATGCGTATGATGGCCGTTGTCATGACGGTCATGATGCTTTGGATGGGTTGGAGCCTTCCCGTTGGTGTTCTGCTGTACTACGACGTCTCGTCTGCTTGGCAGGTTATCCAGCAGATTTTTGTGACGCAGAAGGTCATCGACAAGGCGAAGGCCGATGAGGAGGAGCGTCTTAAGAACGCTCCGCTGCAGGTTGAGGTCACTCGTCGAGAGAAGAAGCCGCGCCCGCACAGGAAGAAGTAGTGGGATATCAATCTTATTTAGGTACCTAACTTTTGGAGTACGTTATGTCTGAAGAGATCATCGAGGATATGCTTGAGGAGGTTGCCCCGCAGGTCGCGGGCGATTACCCCGAGATTGCACAGCGCTACAAGGCTGGTGAAGAGCTGACCGATGAGGAGCTCGACACCATTGCCGATGTTGCTATTTCCATCCTGCGTTCCATCCTTTCGCACTTCGATGCCGCCAACTCTCCTATCGATGAGTATGAGGGCGACGAAGGTGAGCTGATTTTGGATGTAACGGCTCCCGACCTTGCTGTTCTCATTGGCCGTCATGGTCGCACCCTTGATGCCCTTCAGGTTATGTTCTCTTTACTGGTGAGCCGCAAACTTGGCTTTAGGTATCCGGTTGTAGTGGACGTCGAGGGATACAAGAGCCGCCGTCAGGACAAGGTTGCCTCCATGGCTCAGTCTGCTGCCGAGCGTGCCATTCGCACTCATAAGAGTGTTTCGCTTCCGCCCATGAATGCCTACGAGCGTCGACTGGTTCACATTGCACTTCGTGGCAATGATGCCGTCGATACTCATTCTGAGGGTTCTGACCCTGATCGCCATGTGGTGATTGTTGCTCGATAATCTACTCGAGTTTATGCTAAGGGGACGTGGTTTCCACGTCCCCTTTTTTTGTCAAAAGTTCTCGATACGCTGATTTTTGTCAGAAAGGAGCTTTCGTTGTTAGTACTTACTGATCAGCAGGCTGATGAGATGCTCAGCCGTCTAACTTCCTATTGCAAAGAGTATTCTTTGAGCGTAACTGATACTGAGCTAAGGAAATGTATTCAGCATTTGGATTTGGTTCTAGAAACAAATAAGACAACCAATCTCACTCGTATTCTTAACGTAGAAGATGCTGCGGTACTTCATATCCTCGACTCACTTGTTTTGCTCCCTTATATCAATAAGGCTCCTGAGGGATCTATGCTCGATATGGGAACGGGTGCGGGCTTCCCTGGTATTCCATTAACGATAGCCACGCATCGTAAAGCTACTTATATTGACTCTGTTGGCAAGAAGGTTGATGCTGTCAATTCTTTTGTTCATGCTCTTGGATTGAAAAATGGTCATGCAGTTCATGATCGCCTTGAAGAATATGCTCGAAGCCATAAGAAGCAGTTCTCTGTCGTAACTGCCCGCGCACTCGCCCCTCTACCGATTCTTGTTGAGTATGCGGCTCCGTACCTCAAGGATGGAGGGCTATTTGTTATCACGAAGGGCAATCCATCGGATGAGGAGCTTGCTTCCGGCATGTCAGCAGCTAAGATCTGTGGCTTCACTTTGCTTCTGAATGACGCAATCGATTTGCCTGAGGGCTTGGGCCACAGGGAGTTCATTGTTCTTAAGAAGAGTCATCCAGCATCCGTTTCATTGCCTCGTGCAAATGGCATGGCAAAGAAGAATCCGCTTGCCTAGATGTTTCACGTGAAACATAATGGATACTAACAACTTGCGGTGTTTCACGTGAAACATGGCGGTTGATATCGAATCGGAATGTTTCACGTGAAACATCCTCCGTTTGACAGCTTTAATACACACCAGGAGGGACCGTGGGATTTCGCGACGTTAAGCGTTCGAAGAGCGCAAAAGATACGCGTATTATTGCAATCATCAATCAAAAAGGCGGCGTCGGTAAGTCAACGACGGCAGTAAACCTTGCAGCATCACTGGGTGAACAGGGACGCAAGACGCTGATTGTCGATTTTGATCCGCAGGGAAACAGCACCAGTGGATTTGGAATTGAAAAAGAAGACCTTGATCAGTGCATCTATGATGCATTGCTGAATGACGTGCCGGCAGAATCGCTTGTTCTTGATACCAATTGCAAAAAGGTATTCGTTATTCCGGCGACAATTCAGCTTGCAGGCGCCGAAATTGAGCTCGTAAGCGCAATTGCTCGTGAAACCCGCCTAAAAGATTTGCTTGAGCCCATTCAAGACGAGTTCGATTTTATTTTCATTGACTGTCCTCCTTCGCTCGGCCTGCTTACCATCAATGCTTTGACCGCAGCAGATAGCGTTTTGATTCCGATACAGTGCGAGTATTACGCACTCGAGGGCGTTACGAAGCTGCTTGAGTCAATGAAGATGGTCAAATCACGTCTGAATAAGGGCTTAGACACCTATGGTGTGCTTATGACCATGTATGACTCGCGTACTTCTCTGTCGAATCAGGTTGTTGAGGAAGTTCAGTCGTACTTTGGCGATAAGGCTTTTAAGACCTTAATTCCTCGTACCGTAAAAATCTCTGAGGCTCCGTCTTTTGGAGAGCCGGTAATTACCTATGCGCCTCAAAATAAGGGTGCAAAAGCGTATATGAACCTTGCAAAAGAGGTGATCAAGCGTGCCTAGCGCAAAGAAACGTGGCGGATTGGGACGTGGACTCAATGCATTAGTCTCAGAGGCCGAGTACGAGACCGGTGGTTCGGCTGCATCGGCTTCAAATGCCACATCTGAAACAAAACTACCTATTGAGGATATCGTTCCCAACCCTAATCAGCCACGAATTCACTTTAATGAAACTGAACTTCGCGAGTTGAGTGAATCGATTCAGGAGCATGGGGTATTGCAACCACTGTTGGTTCGCAAGCATGGAAACGGCTATGAGATTATTGCCGGTGAGCGTCGTTACCAGGCTTCAAAACTTGCTGGTCTTGAGGAACTGCCAGTCATCATTAAGGAAGTTAATGATGAGGAAATGCTCGCTCTTGCACTTATCGAGAATCTTCAACGTTCTGATTTGAACCCTGTCGAAGAGGCAAAGGGTTATCGTCAGTTGATTGATGCAAGCGGCATGACGCAGGAGGCGTTATCAAAGGCCGTCAGTAAGTCTCGTTCTGCAATTACAAATTCACTTCGTTTGTTAGATCTTCCGGAAGTCGTACAGCAGATGATTTTCGAGGGCAAGCTTACTGCAGGTCATGCAAGGGCGATTCTTGCAGTTCCTTATGAAGATGCCAGGATTCGACTTGCTGAAAAAGTTGTCGCAGAAGGTCTTTCCGTTAGAGCGACAGAAAATCTTGCTCCGTTATTTTCTGCCGGAGAGACGCCAAGGACCCCGAGGCCAGCAACGCCTCAGTCATTCAAAAAGGCCGCTCGAGTACTTCGTCAAGTGTTCAACACGAATGTACGCGTGAAGAGCTCGCGTGGTAAGAACAAAATCGAAATCGAGTTCAAAGACGAGGAGGAGCTCTCCCGTATCCTTGGTGAAATGATTCAATTTGGGCAGGAGGATCAGGATGAAGAATAAGTTTCTCGCGGTCGTTGCGTTGGCAACCACCGTCGTCGCTGGTGCCTTTGCTGGTTATAAGCTTGCGACTGATGATGAACTACGCGGTCGACTGCTGCGCGGAGCTCAGGATATCGTCGATACATCTAAGAAGAAAATGGATGTGATGACCGAAGATGTCGCCATGCGCACTGCTCAGGTGACTAAGAATCCCAAGATTAACCAAGACTGGGTTAACCATCAATGGGAAAATGTTGGTTATTAGGTACCTAATAATTACTTGCCTTTTTTGAAGGGGTCCTTGTCTGATTCATGAGACAAGGACCCCTTATTATGGCTATAAAACTAAGGTTACGTAAATCAAGTCCTCTAGAATGAAAACAAATGAAACAGCCCTGGTTGCAGTATCTACAACCAGGGCTGTCGGATGTTTCACATGAAACGTAATGGGGTGCAGACTCCCCTATGCGTTCTTCTGGACCTTGAAACGTTGCTTCAACTGACCGCAAGCGGCATCAATATCATTGCCGCGAGAATTACGGATCGTGGTCTCGATGCCACGAGACTCAAGGCGGCGCTGAAGATCCTCGACCTTATGAATCGGAGACGGCTTGAGCGGGCTGCCCTCGATGTCGTTAAGCTGAATTAGGTTAACGTGGCACAGCGTTCCCTCGCAGAAGTCGCAGAGCGCCTGCATCTCGGGATTCGTATCGTTGACGCCTTCAATCATGGCATACTCATAGGTCGGGCGGCGGCCAGTCTTTTCGGTGTAGAGCTGAAGCGCCTCGTGAAGGCGGAGCAGCGTGTACTTCTTAACACCGGGCATGAGCTTATTGCGCGTCGACTGGATGGCGGAATGCAGGGAAACAGCAAGCGTGAACTGCTCGGGGATGTCGGCAAACTTGCGAATGCCAGGAATAACGCCGCTGGTAGAGACAGTAAGATGACGGGCGCCGATGCCGATGCCATCGGGGTCGTTAAGGATGCGCAGTGCCTTGAGAACCTCGTCGTAGTTGGCAAACGGCTCGCCTTGGCCCATGAAAACGACGCTTGTTGCACGTTCGCCAAAATCATTCGAGACGTGCAACACCTGGTCGACGACCTCTTGAGCGGTCAGAGAGCGCTTGAGGCCGTTGAGACCGGTAGCGCAAAAGGCGCAGCCCATGCCACAGCCTGCCTGGGTGGAAACGCAGACGGAAAGTTTGTTACGACGGGGCATACCGACAGTCTCGACGGAAATGCCGTCGTGGTACTCGAGCAGATACTTGCGAGAGCCATCTTTGGAAACCTGCTTGGTGAGTTCAGTCGGCGTGTCAAAGGCGAAAGCCTCTTTAAGCTGCTCGCGGAAAGCCTTAGGAAGGTTGGTCATATCGTCAAACGAACAAACGTTCTTCTCAAAGACCCATTCGATGAGTTGCTTCGCGCGGAAGGCGGGCTGGCCAAGTTCGGCAACAAGCTCGCGAATATCGTTTTGGCTCAAGTCGCGAATGTCCTGAGATTTAGTCCTGGGATTCATGGAAGCCTTTCGATTTTGGGGAAACGTAGAGGGTATCGCTACAATATGGTATCAGCTGCAGAAATTATAGAGGAGGAGTCTGCCCATGCCGGGTAAAAGCCTAGAGAACATGCACGTAGCGGTCTTGGCGGGCGGTCATTCCGCTGAGCGCGAGATCTCGCTCAATTCGGGAAAGAACGTCGTGGTGGCCTTGAAGGAGGCCGGCTACACTTCGGTGGAGCTGCTCGACACGGCTGCCGATGATTTTATGGTAACCATGGCGACCGGCGGCTTTGACGTGGCGTTTATCGCCATGCACGGCGCCGGCGGTGAGGATGGTGCCATGCAGGGTGCCATGGAGACCCTGGGTATCCCCTACACGGCCTCGGGCGTGCTTGCCAGCGCCTGCGGTGCCGACAAGGAGGTCTCGAAGCTCCTGTACGCCAAGGCGGGCATCCCCGTTGCCCCCGGCCTTGCGCTCGAGGTGGGCGATGAAGTCGATATCGATCACATCGTCGAGGTTTGTGGCGAGCGCTGCTTTGTGAAGCCGGCCGTCAACGGTTCCAGCTATGGCATTTCCCTGGTCCATGAGCCCTCCGAGCTACCCGCGGCAATCGCCAAGGCGTTTGAGTTTGGCGACAAAGTGCTGGTCGAGAAGTGCATCGAGGGTACCGAGATCACCGTCGGCGTATACGGCGAGGATGACGTGCGCGCCCTGCCGATTGTTGAGATCCGTAAGCCCGAGGACTGCGAGTTCTACGATCTGGACGTGAAGTATGTCGACCCTACGGACATCCATCGCATTCCGGCGCAGATTTCGCCCGAGAACTACGCTCGTGCTCAGGAGCTCGCCTGTGCTGCCCATAAGGCACTCGGCTGCCTGGGTATCTCGCGCAGCGACTTTATCGTGAGCGAGGATGGCCCCGTCATCCTCGAGACCAACACGATTCCCGGCATGACCGATACGTCGCTGTATCCGGATGAGATTCGCCACACCGATGACATGACGTTCCCGCAGGTCTGTGACAGTCTGATTCGTATGGGACTTCGTCGAGCGGGCGTTGCATGCTAATCGAGGACGCTGTTTCGTCGGGAACGCCGCAGTTTGTCATCGATTCCTATGCCACGCTTGCCGAGCGCGCCAAGACCCAATCGTTTGGTCTCATCGAGGAAGATGTTATCGTCCTCGATACCGAGACCACGGGTCTTTCGGTGCAGGACAACGAGCTTATCGAGATATCGGCGGCCCGCCTTTCGGGCCGCGAGATCGTCGATCGGTTTGATACCTTCGTGCATCCCAAGCAGCTGATTCCCGCCGAGATTACCGAGCTCACGAGCATTACAAACGCCGATGTGGCAGATGCCCCGTCGGCCGTCGAGGCCGTGGCCGCTCTCGCCGATTTTGTCGGCGGCTGCCCGGTGATTGCGCATAACGCCACCTTCGACCGTTCGTTTATCGAGTCGGTCAAGGGCGGTGTCAACGTCAGCGACGTCTGGATCGATTCGCTGGCGCTGTCGCGCATCGCGCTTCCGCGCCTGGCATCGCATAAGCTGTCTTTCATGGCCGACCTGTTTGGCTGCGACTCGGTGTCGCACCGCGCCAACGCCGATGTCGACGCCCTGTGTGGCGTATGGCGCGTGTTGCTCGTGGCACTCACCGACTTGCCTCAGGGCTTAATGGCGCGCCTGGCCGACATGCACCCCGACGTGCCCTGGTCCTATCGTCCCATCTTTTCGTTCTTGGCGGGACAGAACCCGGGTTCCATTTTCTCTCTCAGCGCCGCTCGCGCCGACGTACTCAAGGCCGATCGGGCCGATGACCGCGTTGATGCGGACGAGCTGCCGGTCCTTAAGATGCCGAGTCGCGAGGAAATCGAGGCGGACTATGCCCCGGGCGGCCTGGTTAATCGCATGTATCCCACGTATGAGCCGCGCGATGAGCAGATCGCGATGGCGCTCGAGGTCCGTGACGCACTCGTTACGGGAACGCATCGCGTGATTGAGGCGGGCACGGGCGTCGGCAAATCGATGGCTTACCTGGTGCCTTTTGCCGAGGCCGCGCGCCGCAACAACATCACGGTTGGTATCGCGACTAAATCGAATAATCTTGCCGACCAGCTCATGTATCATGAGCTGCCCAAACTTGCCGAGCAGCTGGACGGAGGCCTATCGTTTTGCGCCCTCAAGGGCTATGACCACTATCCATGCTTGCGCAAGCTTGAGCGTATGAGTCGCGGCCAAGTCGAAATTACGACTAAGCGTGATCCTGCTGACACGCTTACGGCAGTCGCGGTCATCATGGCGTACGTGTGTCAGTCGGCCGATGGCGACCTCGACTCGCTCGGCATTCGCTGGCGCAGCGTCAACCGTCCCGACTTTACGACGGCGTCGCGCGAGTGCGCCCGTCGCCTATGCCCGTTTTTCCCCGATAAATGCCTGGTCCATGGCGCTCGCCGTCGCGCGGCGCATGCCGATGTGGTGGTCACCAACCATTCCCTGCTGTTCCGCAATGTTGCGGCCGAGGGCAGAATCTTGCCTCCGATTCGTCACTGGGTGATCGATGAGGCCCACTCCATCGAGCGCGAGGCGCGCCGTCAATGGGCGCGCGTGGTGTCGGCGGATGAATCGCGCGTTCTGTTTGAGCGCCTGGGTGGCTCGAGCACCGGTGCGCTGAGCCAGGTTTCCCGCGATTTGGCAACCTCGGAGGGCTCTACGCTTTACCTGGGTCTTACCGCCAAGGCGACGTCGACGGTTGTGCGTGCGAGTATGGCGATTGCCGATGTGTTTGACGGCGTTCGCGAGCTTGGCCGCCGTGCGCGCGGGGGCTATGACAACGCGAACCTATGGATTGGCCCCGAGCTGCGCGAATCTGACGACTGGCATGATTTCTTACAGTCGGCCTACACTGCCATCGACGCGTTGGGACAAGCTGACAAGAGCGTCGACGCGCTGGTACAAGCAGTTGCCGCCGACAAGCCCGAGGTTGTTGTCGACCTGGGTGATATCTCGCGCCGCCTACACGAGCTGGTCGAGAACCTCAAGCTCATCATTGACGGTACCGACGAACACTACGTGTACTCGCTGCAAGTCAATCGCAGATTGCGCGCCGGCGGCGAGTCGATGACCGCAGAGCGCATCGATATTGGTGAGGCCTTGGCAACCGAGTGGCTGCCCGAGGTCCACACGGCTATCTTTGCATCGGCGACCATGACGGTTTCCAAGAGCTTTGAGCACTTTAACCACGCCGTCGGCCTCGATCGCATCGGTGCCTCGACATCATCGTCGCTGCACTTGGATTCGAGCTACGACTTCGATTCGAATATGGCCGTGGTCGTGGCTGGGGATATTCCCGATCCGCGCGATCGTGAGAGCTATCTTTCGGCGCTCGAGCGTGTACTGGTCGACGCTCATCTTGCCATGGGCGGCTCGGTGCTCACGCTGTTCACCAACAGGCGTGACATGGAGGAACTGTACGCTCGCGTCGAGCCCAAGATAGCTCGCGCGGGTCTGGAACTCAACTGTCAGCAGCGCAACTCGTCTCCTCGCCGTCTGCGCGATCGCTTTATCAACGAACCAACCTCGTCGCTCTTTGCGCTTAAGGCCTTTTGGGAGGGGTTTGACGCCAGCGGCGAGACGCTGCGCTGCGTCATCATCCCCAAGCTGCCGTTCTCGAGCCCCACAGACCCGCTCTCATGCGAGCGCAATCTGCGCGAAGACCGCGCTTGGGCGCGCTATTCGCTGCCCGAGGCCGTGCTCGAGGTCAAGCAGGCCGCCGGCCGCCTCATTCGCTCATCGACCGATTGTGGCGTACTCATCTTGGCCGACCCGCGCCTGGTGACGAAGGGCTACGGCAAGAAATTCTTAACGTCGCTGCCCACGAGTTCCTATCAGCGCATCGAATCGGCACAAATCGGGCACTATCTACAGCTGTGGCGCGCACGCCACGAGCGGCGCCGCTAAAGCGGACAGACGAGGGATTTTGCCATATCGCACAGACGCTCTGACAGGGCGGGGTCATCCAAGATGCGGATGGCCCCGCCCGCTGCGATTACCTGGCTTAACAGCCAGCGCTCGGAGCCGTAGCACACGTTCACTGTTGAGCTGTCCGCCCCATTGGGCTCAATCGACATGATGCCGGGCCAGTCTAGGCGCTCTGCCAAGGCGCGCGGCATGAGAAGCTTCGCACTCCGATCCGCCTGGGCGAGGGAGTCATGGAGGGTCGCGGGCTCCGGTGCGTGGCGCACGACGGAGTCGTCGGTCAAGACCAGGTTCTCGATTTTATCCATACGATAGGTACGCTGTTCGTCGACCGCGACATCCCAGGCAATCAGATACGTTTGGTCGCCGTTTGTTGTGATGCGCAAGGGGTCGACCAGGCGCTCGCGTGGCCGTGCATCGTCCATCGAGCGATAGGAGATGCGGCAGCGAACGCCGTCCTGAATGGCACAGCTCAACTGCTGCCAGTGCGACCCGTGGTTGACGGTGTCAAAGACGCGCTGGTTATAGCCGAGCTCTTCGGGCAGAAGGGCATGTCGAATCCGAGCTGCCGTCTGCGGCTCGATCCCCAACGATTCAAGTTCATGGTTGAGCACGGCGCCCTCGGCGGCACTCAGACGCAGCGGTAGCACGCGCCCGGCGTCACCGGTGAGTACCACACGCTCGCCGCGGCATTCGCAGATGATGCGCGCGCCCGATTCTCGGTCCGCGAGCGTCGAGACGATCTCAAGAATCTCGTCGAGCGACACCCCCGTGATGTCAAAGCGACTGCAAATCTCGGTTCGTGTCATGCCGCTCTCGCCGGCGGCGTAGAGGGCCTCCATGATGTCGATGGCGCGCGAGAGTCTCTGCTCGCTGGTGAGTTTACGCACGGGCATACTCGTGCACCGTCCTTTCAATGAGGTGGTTCCACGCCTGCTTGAGCGATTTGGGGGCCATGGGCCTCATGCCGTCCATGGCGTGGGCCATGCAAAATGAGGCGGCGGCTTCAAGGTCGCGCACGTCAACGGTCCAGATCCATCCCGCATCGGTGTGTGCGAGCTCACCTCGCCCGCGCGTGAGGCCGTTGATCATATCGATCTGCGTCTGAGGGGCGAACGAGAACGTGGCTGCAACGGGCGGTCGGTCGGCGAAATCGAATTCAAAGAACAGATAGTCGTTGAGATTGAAGTCCGCAGGGATAGCGTAGGCCTTCGAAGGACGCCATGCGCGAACGATACGGTCGCAGCGGAATGTCCTGATGTCGTCGGTGACATTGTCGAGGCCGCAGAAGTACGCCACGCCCTCGCGTTCGAACATGCCGTAGACACAGACGGTACGTTCTTTCTGCTCGCCGCGTCCGTTCTGATATAAAAATCGCAGCGCGCATCGCTCGGCAAAGGCGCTCCATACCGCATCGACGGTGGGAGAGCGGCGGATCGGTACTTCGTCCACCGTCGTCCTGCCGGTGAGGTAGGCAATTTTGGAGCGAATATCGGCAAGCGGCGCGGCAAAGGTGGAAGAGCCGGCCGCTAGCGTCTGGTCGATGGCGTTGAGTAGGATATCGGCGTCGTCTGCGGTGATGAGGCCGCCTGCAGCAAACGTGTGCTCGCGGTCGATTGTCCACGAGCTTTCCTCGGTCTCCTGCGCACCGGCGGGGCGAACCTCCTTGATTAAGATGCCACGCTCGAGCAGTTTGTCACGATCGCGCCGAAACTTGCGCTTATCCGAGTCGATATTGCCCGAGCCATATCCCAGGTCGGAATCCAAGACGGTCTGCTCGGTCGTCAGCGGTTCGGGGGAGCTGTTGAGCACAAAGAAAAGATTGAGGATGCGCTGAGCCGTTTTATCGAAACCGGGCTCCGAATTCCCCTTTTTAATTGTCGCGGTCGCGTCGCTTGCCGTCATAGAGTCCTCGCATGAGAAGGTGGTTTGCTGCCATGATTTTAGTCCGATATGGAGATTAGGCTATATCCTTGTCCGCTCGAGGCGTTAAGATGGCCCGAATTCGGTCGTTTGCGCTCGCTCGGGGTATACTTTCGACTATATACGGTTCTAATGTGCATGCATTGGGCCTATTTGTCGGATTATGGATGTGGAGCGCACATGGCGAACACCCAGAACTATATTAACCACCTGCTGCAGAACACCGGCATTACGCCGGCATGCAGCGAAGAAGAGCGCTTGGCTGCCGAGGATATCGCTCAGATCTTCCGCAACCACGGCTTTGACCCCGAGGTTCAGGAGTTCAATGCCCCGGCGCCCAGTAGATTGGCATTTGCCGTTACCGGTATTCTTGCGTTTGCCGGCGCCCTGCTGATGGGCATCGGCGGCGGTATCGGCTTGGTCGGCACCTTGCTGGCCATTGTCGGCGCCGTTCTTTACGTGCTCGAGCGCACGGGCCACCCCGTGGTTTCGCGCCTGGGCAAGACGGGCGTGAGCCAAAATGTCATCGCCTACCACAAGGCCTCGGGCCCGCTCGCGTCTCCGCGCAACCGCCCGGTGGTCGTTGTCGCACACTACGACTCTCCCCGTGCTGAGCTGCTCGCCCGCGAGCCCTATGCTTCGTATCGTGCGCTCATCGCCAAGCTGTTGCCCGTTGCCACGATTGCCCCTGCTGCCGTTGCCATCCTGCGTATCCTGCCGCTCCCCGGCGCGCTCAAGGTTCTGCTGTGGATTGTCGCGATCCTCGCTTCCCTCGTTGCACTTGCCAACGCGGCAAACATCATCTCTAACCGCCACGTTCTTCCCTATACGTCCGGCGCGGTGTGCAACAAGTCTTCTGTCGCCGCTATGCTCGGCGTTATGGACAACGTTGCTCCCTTCCAGGGCGAGAACGAGTTTCCCGACGATGTTCCGTTCGATACCTATTTTGGGGAGCAGAAACGTCGTGCCGAGGAAATGGCGCGCGCGGCGGCGGAGTATGCCGCGGCCCAGCAGCAAAACGACTACGGCAACACCATCGAGTACGAAGAGCCTACCTACGCCGAGGACGAGTTCGGTCAGCCGATTGCTCCCGACGCTCAAACCGAGCCCGAACAGGGCGAGGCTTTTGACGAGCAGATCGAGGGCTTTGAGGGTGCGTCTGCCGACGAGACGCTGATTGGCGCCATCGTGCCCGAGGATCAGAATCAGGCTGTCCAGGCCGAAGAGTTCAATGACGAGGTTCCCGCTGCTGAGCCGGCGGAGGAGCCTGCCGCGGCCGAGCCCGAGCCCAAGCTCTATCGCAACGCCGCCGGCAACATTCGCTTTGGTTCGGATGCCATCCGTGCACTCGGAATGCTTCCCGAGTCCTGCACGCTCGATTACGAGGAGGGCGAGGAGCCGACGTTTGAGCCCGAGCCTGCCCCCGTCGTGGCTGCACCTGCGCCCGCTGTCACCGTGGATGATGAGTCTGCCGCGGTTACCGCTGCCGTTGCCGAGCCCGAGGCGGTGTCCGCGATCGATCCCGCGGCAGGACTGGACATTTTGGCTCCCGCCGCGCCGGCGCAAGACGTTGCGGACGAGTCTGACGACGATTACGTTGAACAGCCGAGGCGCGTGTCTTACGAGAGCGATACTGATTTCTCTGCCGAGATTCCCGCGGCAACGCCCCATGCCGATATTGCATCCGCGTTCTCTTCGATTGGCGCCAGCGCTTCCAGCTTCTTTAAGGGTGCGCTTGCAAAGGGCAGGAAATTTGTCGACGATTTCGAGGAGAAGCGCGCTGCCGCACGCGAGGCTGCCGAGCAGGAGGCTATCGCTCAGCAGCAGGCAGCCGAGGCGGCACGTGAGCGCGCGGCGCAAGAGTTCGAGCAGAACGAGGCTATGCAGTCCGGGCCCGTCGACGCTGCCGAAGCTACGACGTCCTTTGAGTCCCAGCAACCGACGTCAGCGGATGTTGTTGAGGCAACAACGTCTTTCGAGGCTCAGCAGCACGTCGATAGCACCATGTCGTTTGATGCCGCGCAGTTCGATTCCACGATAACGTTTGAAAAGCAAGGCACCGCAATTGCCGAGCCCCTTCCTGTTTCCGATGAGCAGGGCGACGCGGCAGACGATGACGAGCCCATTGATGCTGCCGAAATCCAAGATGCCGCCGAGGACGAGCCCGTCGAGGCCAACTCTGACGAAGAGCAGTACGCGGCAGCCGAGCAAGATGATTCGACCGAGGTCGAGCAGGAGGAAGTGTCTGCGGTTTCCGAGACTCCCGAGACGGATGAGTCGAGGCCTTACTCCACGCAGATTTTCACCATGCCGACCCCGAGTGGTTCCGGTGCCACGGTTGCCAATGTCGCTCCCACCCAGGACGAAACGGTCGATTCCCTTATGGCCCAGATCTCCTCCCAGGCATCACCGCGTCCGCAGATGAATGTTCCCGATCCGGCGTCGGCACCGTCGCCTGCGCCCTCTTCGTCTCCGCTGGCTTCGGTCCCCGATCCGTCGCTGCCGTCCATGAAGCAGGCAAACGTTGCGTCTCGCACGTCGCTGTTCGACCTTCCCGATCCCTCTGCCCAGGTCAACGACCCCTTTGCTACTGCCCAGGGTCCCGAACCAACATCGGCACCCGTTGCGCCTCCTATGCCCGTTGCGTCGGGCGCGCAGCCGATCGAGACCATTTCGGCTCCCGCCCCGGCGGCACCCAAGTCTCGCAAGCGCGGCCTGGGTGGCCTGTTCGGTCGTAAAAAGAAAAACGAGCAGGACAGCATGAGTGACTGGCTGGGCGTCGAAGACGATTACGATGCCAAGAAGTCCGGTCGCGGCATCGGTTCGTGGGATAATTTCGAGGACGATAACGATGGCTGGAAGGGCGGCGCTACGTCTTCCGATGGCGCTTCTTCCGAAGATATGCTCTCGGCTGTCGCCTCTATGGGCGATGATGAGCTGCTCGGTCACGATATCTGGTTTGTGGCAACGGGCGCCTCGGATTGTGATGGCGCCGGCATGAAGGCCTTCTTGGCTTCGCATCGCGATAAGCTCCGCGGCGTATTCTTCATCAATCTTGAATCCGTCGGCGCCGGTAGGCTTTCGGTGGTGACGGTCGAGGGCGAACAGCAGCTGCTCAAGGGCGATCGCCGCATCATGAACCTGGTCAGCAAGGTGTGCAAGTCGTTCCATGTCGATTGTGGCGCGCTCGAGATGCCCTATGCCAAGACCGATGCCTATGCCGCGCTCGAGGCGAGCCGCCGAGCCCTCACCATCGCCGGCGTGGACGGCACGCGTCTGGCTTGCGCTCGTACCGAGGACGACCTGCCCCACAATGTCAACCCGACGAACATTGCCACGGTATCCGAGGTCGTGACCGAGGTTATCCGCCGTTCGTAGACGGAGCTCTAAGGAGTCAACGTGTTTTCGTATATCAAGCGCCATTGGCCTGTCTACGTGATTTTGACCTTGATTGCCATTGCGTTAGGATTTGGGGCTGCCTACATCGTGGGTGCAAAGGGCTCGACCCCCGCCTCCGCAATCAGCGAAGAGGTGGAGCAAGAACAGAGTACGGGTGCCGATGGGATTCCTGAGTCCGAGCAGGCAATCGTTGATGGTGGATCTTCGTCTGCAGAGTAGATACGGCGATTTACATGATTGAAAGCGGGCGAGCCAGGGGACTGGCTCGCCCGCTTTTTCATCGCGCTAGCGCTTCTTTGGGGTCGACCTAAGGCGAGCGAACCATAGGGCTGCGGCACCCGAGGTCAGGAGCGCGGTGATGCAAGCGGCGATGGGAACTGATCCTGTTGCCGGTAGGTCCTGCGGTAGGGTACAGCGTTGAATAACGCTGTCCTCGTCATGTGACTCAAGTTTATCGCCGCCACCGTTGCGGCAAAGATCGACGCGCGCGCTGTTGGTGAGTGCGGTTTGGGGCGTATAAGCCGACGTCGCCTGCATGTGCACGATTGCGCCCCGAGCGTCTGTGCCAAGGATTGCTTTGGCATCGTCAAGGTCGTCGTGCTCATCTTTGAGATCATCGCGGGTCCAAGAATCCGCATCGCTTCGAGTCGTAAAGTCGGCGGCTACCGCACCGTATTCAATTCGAATGCCCGTTACGACGGTATTGGATGCAAGGTCGAGTTCTTTCACCTCGAGTGTGGTGGATTCCGTGGTCGAGATATCCGCCTTCCAGAGGTGCCAACCGTCGTAATCGACGAGGCGACAGTCCTCACCCAGGCTCTCTTTTACTTCGTCGGACTCAAGCCAAGGATTTTCGTGCCCATCGTCAAGTGTCGCGTTTGCCGGCTCATCGACGTCTGTCGAGTCCAACGGCGTCGTGCGATACCATACGTTGCACAGACCGTTGAGGTCGCCGATGGCGACGGGGGTTTCGATTGAGATGAATCTCGCTGTGCCGTCTTTGGCGCACTCAAGATCATCGGTAATCGTAAACTCATCAACCCAAGTAGCGGAATCGTTTCGAGCATCGATGGTATAGGAGAAAAGCCCATCACTATTGGTTTGCGTCGTGGCGCGGTTTTTACCATCGCCGTTAGCCAACAGGCCCTTTCCGATAGGTTGGACAAGTTCCTGACGCTTGTCGACCTGCCCCTTGATCTCGATGGGCGCATCCTTCATCGCGACGGATTGGACTTCTCCCGTATCCTTTATTTCAAACGCTATCTCCTCGGCAAGGTCATAGGTCCGCGGAGAAATCATTTCGCGCAACGAGTAGGTGCCGGGTGCAAGATGTTCGACGCGGTGCGGCTTGTCGGATGAGGTCCAGGAGTCTATTTCGGTTTTATCGGGACCATATAAGGTGAGTTGTGCGCCTTTCACTTCCTGCTCTCCGCTTGCATCGACCTTGGAGATATCAACCTTGGTGTAATCGTCGGATACGTTAAGCCGTGCTTCTACAACGGGTGTTTTCTGGTCGGCATAAGCGAGGTCTACGATATGGGGCGTCCGGTCGAGTAGGAAGCCGGTCGGCGCTTGAGTCTCGACAACCTCGTAGCGTGTGGTGCCAGATCCCAGCGGGAGGTCGTCCGCGCGTGCTTCTCCAGTTTCATCCGTCGTGACGGTCGCGACAGTCTCACCGTCGAGCGCGGCAATGCTACCGTCGGGGCGCACGATATCACCCAAGGCACGGATCTCAAAGATGGCGCCCGCGAGGCTGCTGCCGTCTACGGCATCGGTTTTAACGATCCTGATGTTTCCGGTCGCGGCGCGGTCATAATACGAGGCGATTGCAACGGGCGTTAGGTTCATGTCGGCGGGTATGTTTACCTCGATCTCTTCGCCGACAAGATAGGGCTCTTTGGCCGAGGTTTCGCGTACATAATAGGTGCCCGGCACGAGCGATTCGGGCAGTGTGACGGTCCCGGTCGCGTCAGTCGTAAAGGTGTCCATTACGTTATGTGCTGGATACCAGCAAGTTTGTGAGACAGGTTCATGATTGCTGTCGAGGAGTTGGAAGGTGAATCCGGCTAGTGGAACAGAAGCGCCTGTTTGGGCATCGCGTTTTACAATCTGGAGATGCGTCGACAGAGCGTGGTTGTCCACGATATATTGAAGCACGGCGCCGTTGGAAATCTGATCGGCCCTGACGGTCCATTCCCCTGCACGTTTAAAACCCTCGGGGACGGTTTCCGGAACCTCGCGAATCGTGTAGCCGGCACGGTCGTATGGGACGGCTCCGTGGACACCGGCGGGTCGCTTGCCTGTGCCGAACCATGCTTCGGGCTGATCTTTGGTGGAGGCAAAGCCATAGACGTTTGTGGTCAGTGTGCCAACAACCTGCTGAGAGCTGTTGCTGACAACCTCAAAGACAACACCACCCGCCGGCTGCTCCAGGCCGGATTGGTCGCTATTGCCGTAATCCTTGAATTTGGAAATCTCAAGGTCAAACGCAATGGGGATATCGGAAATGCAAGATTCGATCTCGACCACGCCTGAATCGCCGAGCTGGTCGGCTCCAACGGTATAGGTCCAGCTGTCGTTGGATGGCAGGTAGCCCTCGGGGGCTTTTGATTCGTAGATGGTAAAGGTTCCTAAGGGGACATCGGCGAGGGCGGCCCGACCGCTTTCGTCGGTCGTGAGGATTTGTGCCCATCCAGGGGTTGATTGCGACACACACGTGAACTCTGCTCCTGCGAGTGAAGAACCCACCTGGGGGCCGGCATTCGTCGCGGCATCGAGTTTTACGATACGCAGGTTGATGGTGCCGGGCTGTTCATCAATGGCGACCCGCCCGCCGTCATTCCCCGTGGTAAAGGCAATACGATCGTGGCGGGGGACATAGCCGGCCGGCGCCTTCGTTTCAACTAGGTAGTATGCCGTGTTGGGCAGAAGTGTTGCTTGCGCTCGACCGTTGCTGTCCATCTTGATGGTGCCGACACGCGCGCCGCTGGCGCTCTCAAAAATATCGAATGTTGCCCCGGTAAACTGATAGGTATTGTTTCCGCTGGTAATAACGGTGTTAGCAGACTGCTTTTGGAAGGAAACAGAGACCGCCGGCAGTACATAGAGCATGTCTTGACGTTTGCTGCCGCCCGATACGGTCCCTAGATAGCGTCGCGCGCGGTGCGGAGCGGCTTTGATGCTTCCTGATTTTGCGCTGTCGTGGAGCCACCGCGCAGCCGCCACGACTTCATTGTCGGCGGTAAAGTGTCCGCTCTTGGTTTTACCCTGAGCGGTCGTGTAGGAGTAGGTGCCGTCGACATGGGTAGTGCCGTTGAGCATCCATACGGCAAGCTGGGTGGCGGCGCGGGCGCGATCGGGTGAAAGATGGTAACCGCCAAACGACGTGGTGGTGGGATATCCGTGACAAACGATTGCCGCGAACTCGTCGTCGAGCCACACCCAGCCTTGATCAAAGTTGAGCCATGGGCCGCCCGGCTTGGTGGGGCCGGGGCGCTCCTGGTTCATGCAGTAGGCAATCGAGGCGTCTTGAGCTTCATACTTGCCGATGAAGAAGGGCCCACAATCATCGCTAATAGTGCGGAAGCCGAGTTGGTCGTAGCCATCGACGGCAAATGCGGCTCCCGGTGCCAGGCAGCCGAAAAGCAGGAAGAGGAGCAGGAGCAGCGGACCTGTTGCGATTGCGCTGTGGACAGAGTGCGTGGGTGCGTTGGACATGGCTGCTCCTTATCCCTCGTGCGCCGCATGGGGAGGCTGCGACGCGTAGGATGAGGCTACCCCCGAGGTTCATGCGGGTAAGTACCGGAGCCTGACCAAAAGCTTGCCCAATTCCTGACAAATTGAGCTCAAATACAACAATCAAGCAAAAGCGCAGGTAGAAGATAGGGAGAACAGGAGGTCAAAGGTCCTCATCTCCACAATTGACGCGATTTTCAAACGAATCTCCACAGCTAAAACAAGCATCGCCACCCTTGTATCGAACAAGACAACCGCGTTATACTAGCCAACACACAAGCGGGCATCGCCAAGTGGTAAGGCATCAGCTTCCCAAGCTGACACTCGCGGGTTCGAGTCCCGTTGCCCGCTCCAGTAAAAAGCACAAGCACGGCAGCGTTACGTTGCCGTGCTTTTTACTACCAAGCGCCGGGACTCGAACCCGCCAGGGTGCGAGCGTTAAGCAAACGCGAAGCGTTTGTAGCGAGCAGGCGAAGGCGCCGACAGGCGCCTGAAGCCGGTGCGTATTTGCGAAGCAAATACGCGGATGTCCCGTTGCCCGCTCCATCGAGTACGGGGGACCTCGGGAACGTCGGGTCCAACCCGCTGTGCCCGTGCGTGTGCGCGGACCGGGTCTGCCGACCGCAGCCGGTGCGTATTTGCGAAGCAAATGCGCGGACGTCCCCATGCTCGCTCCAATTCCAAAATGTTAGGTTAATGCCTGCTGCCCATACTTGCACCTGCGCACGGTACAATGGTTGGGTTACGACCAACGTGCCAATAACCAAAAAGGAGCCGCTATGATCGATCGCTATACCCGCCCGGAGATGGGACACATCTTCTCCCTCGAGAACAAGTACGCCATTTGGCAGGAAATCGAGGTTCTGGCCTGCGAGGCCCAGGCGGAGCTCGGCAAGATCGGTATTTCCAAAGACGAGGCCCAGTGGATCCGCGACCATGCCAACTTTGAGAAGGCGAAGGTCGATGAGATCGAGGAAGTCACGCGCCACGACGTCATTGCCTTCCTGACCAACATGAAGGAATACATCGATGCCGATGTTCCCGAGGGCGACCCCAAGCCCAGCCGCTGGGTTCACTATGGCATGACCAGCTCGGATCTGGGCGACACGGCCCTGTGCTACCAGCTCACCCAGGCCTGCGACCTGATCATCGAGGACGTCAAGAAGCTCGGCGAGATTTGCAAGCGTCGCGCCTTCGAGGAGCGCAACACGCTCTGCGCCGGCCGCACTCATGGCATCCATGCCGAGCCGATGACCTTTGGCATGAAGTTTGGCTCTTGGGCCTGGGAGCTCAAGCGCGATCTGGACCGTCTTGAGGATGCCCGCAAGAACGTTGCCTTTGGTGCCATCTCGGGCGCTGTCGGCACGTACAGCTCCATCGAGCCGTTTGTCGAGGAATATGTCTGCGAGCACCTGGGCCTGGTTCACGACCCGCTGTCCACGCAGGTTATTAGCCGCGATCATCACGCCTACCTCGCTGGCGTTCTCGCCACCACCGCGGCCACCTGTGAGCGCATCGCTACCGAGGTTCGCAATCTGCAGAAGACCGATACACTCGAGGCCGAGGAACCGTTCCGTAAGGGTCAAAAGGGCAGCTCCGCCATGCCGCACAAGCGCAACCCCATCACCATGGAGAAGGTCTGCGGCCTGTCGCGCGTCGTGAAGGCCAACGCGCAGGTTGCCTTCGACAACGTCGCCCTGTGGCACGAGCGTGACATTTCGCACTCCTCTGCCGAGCGCGTCGCCCAGGCCGATAGCTTCATCGCCCTCGACCACATGTTCCAGTGCCTCATCCGCGTTATCGACGGCCTGCAGCTGTATCCCGCCCGCATGATGGCCAACCTCAATAAGACCCGCGGCCTCATCTTCTCTTCCAAGGTACTGCTCGCCCTCGTCGACACGGGCATCACCCGCGAGGACGCGTACGCCATTGTGCAGGAGAACGCTATGGCAACCTGGCACGAGGTACAGGATTGTGTCTCCGGCTCCACCTTTAAGGAGCGTCTCGAGGCCGACCCGCGCTGCACCGTCAGCCAGGAGAAACTCGACGAGATCTTTGATCCGTGGGACTTCCTCACCCGTATCGACACGGTCTTTGATCGTCTGGAGCAGCTGAGCTTCGAGTAGGTTCGGGCATAACGTTAGCTTTTTAGGGCGCTTTGCTGGTAATGTGTGTTGCCGGCAAAGCGCCTCGTTGCATTTAGGGAAAGACGGGGATAATAGTCGTCTCGAATAACATTCTGAGAGGGGATCGCATGATTTCGTTTGATTACAAGCCTCAGGGCGTGTGTGCTCGCAATATTCACCTTGACCTTTCCGATGACGGCAACAAGGTGATGGGCGTTGAGTTTACCGGCGGCTGCGACGGCAATCTCAAGGCTATCTCCAAGCTGGTCGAGGGCGCTCCTGCCGATCGCGTAATCGAGGTTCTCGCCGGTAATACCTGCGGTATGAAAAAGACCTCCTGCGCCGACCAGCTTACACGCGCTATCGAGGCCGCTCGCGCCGAGATCGCCTAATGGGTACCGCCGATCACATCAAGAACGGAATATCGCGTCGCGGCTTTGTGCTCGGTGGGGTTGCTGCGGGCGCTGCCACGGTGCTTGCCGGATGCTCGAAAAAAACGGGTACCAGCGATGATGCCGCCGGCGAGCCGCAGGTTATCAAGGATGATTCCAAAATCATCTCGATTACGGATGAGTACGAGGCAGTCGACATCGATCTTGAGCCGGCGGCGTCGTGGACGCTGCCTCTGGGTACGCTGCTGTACTACTGCGACGGCGATTACGCCGCGGCGATGATGGCACCCGCATCGGCACTGCACGCCAACACACTCGGTGTGCTCAACCTGGGCGATGGCTCGCTTACCACATTAATCGAGGATCCTATCGAGGGCACGGGATATGCATTCTACGATGTCCGTGCCGGCGACGGCGTATTCGCGTGGGTTGAGATGAACTTTGCCAATTCATCGTGGAAGCTCTACGCTCAAAATCTGTCGGGCGCTTCGCTCTCTGGCGACGTGGTTGAGCTCGATCGAGGTGGCAAGGACTACGATCCGCCGCTGTTTACGGCGTTCGGGTCATCAGTCATCTGGTATAAAATGCCCTCGGCAGGTGGCAATAAAACGAGTAGCGATTCGTTTTGCTATCGTCGCTCACTTGATGAATCCAAGGCCGAGATAATTTGGAAATCGACGGGTCGCTTTGCATCGGCCCCGCGCGCGAGCGACGGCATTTTGACCATCTCGCCGCGTGTCCGCAACGACGAGGGCGTCTACTACGGCATAACGGCAATCGATTTGACCGACGGCAACAACACCAAACGTGCCCAGCTAGTCCTTCCCTCGTCAGTCTCGCCTTTCGAGGCCGTATATATGGGCGATACCTTCGTGTTTTCTATCGAGGCGGCCTATAGTGGCGTGGGCAGCCTGGGCAACATGGGCACGTATATCGGTAATGAGGGAGGGCCGTATCTCTTCCTGTCCCGTGAGCCGCTCGCATGTGCGGCTGGCAAGAAGAATAAATACCTTGTTAAGGTACAGGCGTCGCATTTCCTGATCGACACCTCTGCCAAGACCTATGGCTCGCTGCTGTCGCCCGACCGCGCTTTGGAGTATGGCGATTATCCAGCTACGGCGGGAAAATCGGACTCATTCCTTACGTACGCCACGGTGCGCAACAGCCAGGGTATACCAGAGACGGTCACTGCACGCCTATTCTCTCTTTAAGCTTAGAGGGGTTAAAAAGGCGCCAACAGGGGAATAAACGCGTTGTAATTGTGAGTACCGCCCGCCGAGCTGCCGCGTCATAGCGGCATCCGGCGGGCTCAGGTGCGTTAAAATGGGCTTGTTCTTAGCTAATTGAGACAGGGGGGCCGTGTTATGGCTTCAGATGCAAAAAAGATTCTGCTGGTCGAGGATGAGAAGGCAATCCGTGACGCCGTCGCTGCCTATCTCGAGCGCGAAGGCTACTGGGTTGTGGGCGTCGGCGACGGCCAGTCCGCGATCGAGGAGTTCGAGAAGCATCAGTTCGACCTGGTCGTGCTCGACCTTATGCTCCCCAAGATCCCCGGCGAGCGCGTTTGCCGCACCATTCGCGATACCTCGGATGTCCCCATCATCATGCTGACGGCTAAGGGCGAGATCGAGGACCGTATTATCGGTCTTGAGCTCGGCGCCGACGACTATCTGATTAAGCCGTTCTCGCCGCGCGAGCTCGTCGCCCGCGTTCGCGCTCTGTTCCGCCGTGCCCATCAGGCCGACGAGCCCGCCGTCGAGGTGCTCGACTTCGGCGATCTGGTCATCGATATCTCGGGCCACAAGATCTTGGTCGAGGGCAAGGAAGTCGATCTGACGGCTTCCGAGTTCAAGCTGCTCACCACGCTTGCCCGCCATCCCGGCCGTGTATATAACCGCATGGAGCTGGTCGAGAAAGTGCTCGGGTATGACTTTGAGGGTTACGAGCGCACCATCGACAGCCACGTGAAGAACCTTCGCGCCAAGCTGGGCGATGATCCCAAGAAGCCCAAGTGGCTCTACACCGTCCATGGTGTCGGCTATCGCTTCGAGGCTCCGGCCAAGGCTGATAAGTCGGACGAGAAATAGGGAAATCACATATGACACCTGCGCGCTTTGAAATCGGACAAAAGCACAAGCAGGAGAGCGAGGCGGGTTCCAAGGCTAGTTGGAACACGCCTCGTTCCGATTCACGGCCAACGATGAGCTATCCCTCGCGCATGGCACTTGCTTTTGCTCTGACATCGCTCATGACGGTATTGGTGCTGGTGGGCGTTGTCTCTGTTGTGTGGGGCACGGTCTTTTCGGATTACACACGCTCCAATATCGTCGAAATCGCAAATTCCGCTGCCGAGAAGTTGGCAACCTCATATGAGGAAAACGGCTCTTGGACCGCGGGAGAACTGCGCACGGTCGCAACGTCGAGTTTGGTTTCCGACGATCTGGGTATGCAGGTCGTCAATAAAAAGGGCGTGATCGTTTATGACGATTCCTGGCCCTCGGCAAGCGCCACCGCCGATGTACGCGAAAACCAGGCTACGACCGACGACACGAGCGGCAAGAGGGCATCGCATAGTCCGGTCTCGTCTGCTCCAACCGACTCCGATAGCGTTGCTAACGTCGAGATTGTAACGTCTTCCGGCGAGCATGTCGGACAGGTAAAGCTGTGGGCCATCGGCTCCGACGCTCTGCTCACCAAGGCGGACTCTGCGTTTAGGGAGAAGACCTTTAACGCCATGGCCCTCGCCGCGGTTGTTGCAATTTGCATTTCGGTCGTTATCGGATCGCTCGTGTCGCGCATGCTCACCAAGCCGATTCATCGCATCACCAGTACCGCAAAGCAAATCCGTGACGGCGACCTGTCGGCTCGCACGGGACTGCGCGGTGATGACGAGATCGATCAGCTGGGTGAGACCTTCGATGAGATGGCCACTTCTCTCGAGAAGGATATGAAACACGAGAAGCGCCTGACCTCAGACGTTGCACACGAGCTTCGCACGCCGCTTATGGCCATGCTCGCAACGGTCGAGGCCATGCAGGATGGCGTGTATCCCACCGACGATGAGCATTTGGAGACCGTTGCTTCCGAGACGCGTCGCCTGGCTCGTCTGGTGCAGCAGATGCTCGACCTGTCGCGCATGGAAAACAGCGCGGCTCCGCTCAACCTTGAGCCGGTGGACATGGTTCCTTTCGTGCGTTCCATCGTCAATGCCCAGGAGCGCCTGTTTGTCGACCGCGATCTGCGCCTGCGTTTTGCGGACGAGACCCAGGGTCACGACGATGTCGTCGAGGCCGATCCCGACATGATCACGCAATGTGTTATCAACCTCATGAGCAACGCCATGCGCTACACCCCCGAGGGCGGTTGGGTCGTGGTGTCGGTGCTCAGTGACCGCAAGCACGTCAGCATTGCCGTTTCTGATACCGGTATCGGTATTGCCAAGGACGATCTGTCGCGTATTTTCGGACGATTTTGGCGCGCCGATGCCAGCCGCGCCCGCGAAGCCGGCGGCCTGGGCGTTGGCCTCGCCGTGACCAAGCAGATCGTCGAGCGTCACCATGGCTACATATCCGTGGAGTCGGAGCTTGGAAAGGGTACGACTTTTACAATTCATCTGCCCCGCGAGCACACGACAGACGCGGCATCTACTACAATGGAGCACTAGCTTTTCGCTATTCGGTGAAGGAGGGGCCGCGTCCCTGCCGCTCCGAGTTTGCGAAAACATGCGGGAAAGAACCCGCATTTCTGTCGTATTTAGGTAAGGAGTGACTCACGTGACAACGATGGAGCGTCGTCCGGATTCCCGTGGCAAGGTTCGTGATATTTACGATGCCGGTGAAAACCTGCTGATGGTCGCCACCGACCGCATTTCTGCGTTTGACTTCATTCTTCCCGACGAGATTCCGTTTAAGGGAGAGGTACTCAATCGCATCTCGGCATTCTGGTTCGATAAGTTTGCCGACATCGTCCCCAACCATCTCGTTTCCATCGACCCGGCGGATTTCCCCGAGGAGTTTGCTGAGTATCGTGACTACCTCGCTGGCCGCGCCATGCTGGTTAAGAAGGCCCAGACGATTCCTATCGAGTGCATCGTCCGCGGCTATCTGACCGGTTCGGGCAAGAAGACCTACGACGAGAACGGCACCGTCTGCGGCATCCAGCTGCCTGAGGGCCTGACCGAGGCTTCCAAGCTTCCTGAGCCGCTGTTCACGCCGTCCACGAAGGCCGAGATCGGTGACCACGACGAGAACATCTCGTTTGAGCGTTGCTGCGAGATCGTGGGCGAGGACATCGCCACGCAGATTCGTGACCTTTCCCTCAAGATCTACAAGGCTGCCGCCGAGTACGCCGCGACCCGTGGCATCATCATTGCCGACACCAAGTTCGAGTTTGGTGTTATTGATGGCAAGGTCACGCTGATCGACGAGTGCCTCACGCCCGACTCCAGCCGTTTCTGGCCTGCTGCCAGCTACGAGGAGGGCAAGATCCAGCCTAGCTACGACAAGCAATTCGTCCGCAATTGGCTCAAGGCCAACTGGGATATGACGGGGGAGACCCCGCACCTGCCCGCCGAGGTCATCGATGGCACGTCCGAGCGCTATCGCGAGGCCTTCCAGATCATCACCGGCTCCCAGTTCACAAGCATGAAGGAGAACGCATAAGTGAGTACCCGTAGCGCCACGAACAAGCGCACGCAATCCCACGAAGTTACCGGGGTTGCGCGCAAGTCTGCCGCATCTGCTAAGCCCGCCCGCCAAGCAGCGAGCTCCGTTCGCGTCGTGCCGGCTTCGTCTAAGGCACGCCGCAAAGAGCTCGAGAAGGGCGAGAACCTCGAGGGCCTCTCTAAAGAGGAGAAGCGCGCCCGCAAGGCCAAACAGCGCGCCAAGGAGGACCGCATCTATACGGTGTCGAATATCCTCCTCAAGCAGGACGAGGACTACACCAAGCGCCGTCGCATCTGGTGGATTGTGCTCGCCATTGGCATGGTGCTCGTCGTGGCAATTTGGGCCTCGCTGTACTTCGCTCCCGCTGGCATGGTGTCCAGCCCTGTCCAGATGGTCGGCATCGTTTTGTCCTATGTCATCATCCTAGGTGACTTTATCTACGACTTCGCTCGTATTCGTCCCTTGCGCAACATGTACCGCGCGCAGGCCGAGGGCATGTCCGAGAACAAGCTCAACGCTCTTATCGAGCGCGCAGCTGCCGAGGAGGACCAGAAGGACTCCAAGAAGAAGTAGCGTTTGCATACATACTTATCGCTAAGATATAAGGCGCGTCGTTTTTGCGGCGCGCCTTTTTACTGTTCTATAGATAGATGGAGTGGCACATGATTCGAGCTGCCCTGACGGTCGAAGAGGCTCTGGAGGGCATGAAGGCCCTGGAGCCCAAGATTAAAAACTACGCGCGCCTGGTCGTCCGCAAGGGCGTAAACGTCAAGCCCGGCCAGGAGGTCGTCGTTCAGTCTCCGGTCGAGTGCGCGCCGTTTGCGCGCGTGGTGGTCGCGGAGGCCTATGCTGCCGCCGCCGGCCACGTGACGGTCATTTGGGCCGATGATGCCGTGACGAGGCTCACGTACGAGCATGTCGAGAAAAGCTATTTTGAGCAGACACCCGAGTGGAAGCGCATGCAGCTGGATTCCTTGGCCCAGGATGGTGCCTGCTTTGTCTTTATCGAAGGTGCGGATCCTGCGGCCCTCAAGGGCATCGATCCAGCCAAGCCGGCCGCGGCATCAAAGGCGAGGAATACGCAGTGCAAAGTTTTCCGCCGTGGACTGGATTACAACATCAATCCGTGGTGCATCGCCGGCGCTCCGGTCGTGGCTTGGGCGCACGAGGTGTTCCCAGGAGACGCCGATGAGGTTGCAATCTATAAACTGTGGAATGCGATTCTGCACACCGCTCGCGCCGATGGCCAGGACCCGGAGAGCGACTGGGAACTCCATGACGCCGCATTCGAAAAGAACCTGCGTTTCCTGAACGACAATCGTTTCGACTACTTGCATTACACCGCGGCAAATGGAACCGATCTGACGATTGGCATGACGAAGGGTCACGAGTGGGCCGGCGGCAAGGGCAAGACGCCCGATGGACACCCCTTCTTCCCCAACATTCCCACCGAGGAAGTCTTCACCTCGCCCGATCGCATGCGCGCCGACGGTATCGTGTACTCGGCCATGCCGCTCATCCACCACGGCAATAAAGTCGAAGATTTTTGGATTAAGTTCGAGGGCGGCCGCGTGGTGGACTACGACGCCCGCGTGGGCAAGGCAACGCTTGCGAGCATTATTGACACCGATGAAGGTGCCGCTCATCTGGGCGAGGTCGCGCTCATTTCCAAGAACACTCCGATCCGCGAAAGCGGCGTTCTGTTCTATGACACGCTCTATGACGAGAACGCTAGCTGCCATCTCGCGCTAGGTGTCGGTTTCCCCGAATGCATCGAGGGTGGGTATGACATGTCCAAGGAGGAGCTCCTGGAGCATGGCGTTAACGTCTCGAGCACGCACGTCGATTTTATGATCGGCACGGACGACATCGATATTACGGGCATTACGCCTGATGGACGTGAAGTTGTGATTTTCCAGAACGGCCAATGGAGTTGGGAATAGTCCCAGACCGTGGTACAATGCCACCCGCGGGCCGTTAGCTCAGCTGGCAGAGCAGGGGACTTTTAATCCCAAGGTCCAGGGTTCGAACCCCTGACGGCCCACCCAAAGATTGTTGAGACGGTCAACTTCGGTTGGCCGTCTTTTTTGTCGCCCTTTCATGGGTTCGAACCCGTCGGGGCGCGGAGCTGAGTAAACGCGTGAGCGTTTGCCAGCGCAGCGCGCAAGGCGCGAAAGCGCCGCAGCGGCCGCCTGCGAAGCAGGCTGAACCCCTGACGGCCCACCATAGAAAAGAAAGCGATCGACTCCGGTTGGTCGCTTTTTTGTTGCCGGTGCACGGGTTCGAACCCGTATCTATCTATATATAAGAACGCTTGGCGAACAAAACCCGCCTTTTACCGATGGGAAACAAATAACTGATGCCTTTGGAGTAAAGTAGCGCTCCAGAGATGACCGATGTCTCAATACACATAAAACAGCTGGTCATCGCCAATATCAGAAGCCAATGCTTCAGTTTTAACCTCAGTGATGCGACTGAGGGACCTATTCATTTGTGAACAAAATATGGAGTGCGCGATTCCCGCCCACGGCGCCCCTCCGGTCTGGCAATATATCTCCTTGCCGCGCGGCCCGGTCGGACCGGATGAGCCGCTAAGCGTGCACCTTGAGAACCGGATACTGCGAGGATGGACACTTACTTCAGTGTCGCATCCGGGCAGACATCGAACCATTTGAAATG
>DBFALE010000040.1:0-4370 GCA_048230835.1 Collinsella sp. | reverse complement strand
GAAGACGGCGTCGTAGCCCTCCTCGTGCACGCGGTCGGCCAGGGCGGTCATCTTCTTGCCGGCCTCGTAGACGTTCCTGCCGTCCTCGAGGTAGCCCTCCTGGTCGAAGTGCATGATCTCGATCTTCTCGGTCTCCTTCATGTGTGTCCTCCCATCACATGTGCGCAATTCTATACATTGCGCTTCTTGCTGATACCAATTATAGCCATACGATTGCTTGTTATTTAATACCAATCCAAACTCACGGAGATTTGCGGCGAACGGTCGGTTTCCTCGCCCGAGTGGTATTACAACGCCAATAGTTGTCTATTTCGAGCGCTACTGCCAACGGGTTCCCCACAACTCGCCAGCTATAAAAGCGTTGCGCCAGACCCGCCCAAACGTTTCCGGCGCAACCGCGCAGTTTAGTTATTCGGCTTCCATCTCCGCTGTCACACGGCGATACATCTCGATAACCTGAGTCGTCGCCTTGGACGGATCCTGATAGTAGCGGCCATCACACGTCTCGGCCGAGACATAGCCCGTATAGCCGTGGCGCATGAGTGCCTCGAGGTCGGCACGCATATCACGCTCGCCGTCGCCCCAGGCAAGATGCGTCGTGCCGCCGCCCACATCTACAAAGTGGGTGTGAACGATCTTGTCGCCCAAAACCTCAAAGTAGCCGTCGATCGTGTCGCCGGCAACTTCCATGGCGCCAAAGTCGATACAGGCCTTCAGGTTGGGACGATCGACCGCCTCGAGGATGCGCGCGACATCCTGTGCGGTGTTGACCAACACGGACTCCGACGGCTGCAGGGCCTCGAGCGCGACGCGAATACCGCGCGTATCGGCGTAGTCGCACACCGAGCGCAGCATGGCAACGCTGCGGGCCCAGGCGTCCTCAGCCGGCTCGTCCAGATAGGCCCAACCACTCGTCACCAGAATCTGCGGCACGCCCAACTCAACGGCAACGTCGATCACATTCTTAAAGTACGAGAGGATGCGTTTTTGGCCCGCCTCACCGCGCACCGCGACGTTCCACGGCTTGGGGTTGTTCTGCTCGGGGCACACGCACACGATCTTGATACCGTATTGGGCGGCAAGATCGCGAATCTTATCCACCGAATCGTGCTCATGGCAATCCACATACAGGTGCATCGAGCCGGTCCACAGCTCGATATTGCGATAGCCGGCCTCACCTGCAGCCTTAAAAAACGTCTCGATGCTGTAGTAACGATGGTTAATGTTCATGAGCGAAAGCTCGGGTACGACCATAGCCCTCCCCTTTCGTACGGAGTTTTAAAAAACAGGGGGCCGCCGCAGATGCGACAAGCCCCCCAAAGATCGACGCAACCGTTAGACGCGATGGAAGCGCGATTCGAACATATTAGGCAAGCACGCCAAAGTAAGCGCCGATGATGCCCACGACCATGGTGCAGAGGATCAGGACCATCGGGTTGATCTTCTTGGAGAGCAGCCAGTAGTAGAGCCAGAAGGCGGCCATACCGAGCATGCCGGGCATGATGCCGTCCAGGATGTCCTGGAGAGTCTGGGCGGAGTCGCCCTGACCAATGGCGATGGGCAACGAAGCCCAGAACATGTCCTTGCTCATGGCGCCGACGACCATAACGCCGACAATGCCGACGCAGGCCATGATCTTTTGCATCAGGCCGGTCTTCTGAGCCTCGTCGAGGAAGCCAATGCCTAGCTCATAACCCTTGATAGCGCCAAAGATACGAATCAGGAACGCCGGGATGTTGTAGACGAGCAGGAAGGCGATGGGGCCAAAGACGTTGCCGGCCTGGCACAGGCTGATGCCCACGGCAGCGGCGACGACGCGCAGGGTGGACAGGAAGAAGGAGTCACCCAGGCCGGAAAGCGGACCCATGAGGGCGGCCTTGATGTCGTTGACGCTCTCGGGCTCAACCTCGCCACGAGCGACCTTTTCTTCCATGGCCATCGCGATGCCGCCCACGAAGGGAGCGAGCTGCGGGGTGATGTTGAAGAATGCGCTGTGACGGTGCAAGGCCTCGGCGTAATCATCGGGACGGCCGGCATAGATCTTCTTGAGCATGTTGGCGACCATCAGGCAGAAGGCAATGTTCATCTGCTTGTAGTAGGTCCAGGAGAATTCCATGCCCAGGGCGCCGGTGTTCACGGCGCTCTTAATGAGGTCGGAGCGAGTAATCTGGTTCTCGGAATTAGAAGTCATCGTCCTCATCCCCTTCCACAGAAAGCTGGGACTGGGCGCCACCAAGGCCCAGCAGGTCGTACTTGTCGATGCCGATGATGATTGCGATCAGGCCGACGCCGAGGACGGGCACGTTGGCATAGGAGCACAGCAGGAAGCCCAGGAAGTAGAACGGCACGAGCTGCTTGGTAAGCACCAGACGGCCGAGCATGGCGAAGCCCATGGCAGGCAGGATGTTGGCTGCGACGCCAAAGCCATCGAGGACGAACGTCGGGATGAAGTCGAGCAGGCCCTGAACGGCGTCGGCACCCAGATAGAAGGAGACCGAGCACAGGATAAAGGCCAGGACGACAATCACGAGACCGATAATCCAGTGCATAGCGTAGATACCCTTGAGGTTACCCTTGCTGGCAAAGACGTCGGCACGGTCGACCAGAAGGGGCATACCGGCGTTGACGACGTTCTTAATGGCCAGGCACAGAGTGGCGATGGGCATCGCGAGCGCGATAGCGGCCTCGGTGCTCTGACCCAGCTGAATAGCGAAGGCGCAGGCGAGCACACCGCCAATACACTCATCGGGCGGCACGTAAGCGCCGATGGAGATTGAACCCATGAAGAGCAGCTCGAGGCTCGCACCGATGGCGAGGCCGGACTGCAGGTCCCCGAGGACTATGCCGACGAGCGGGCACAGAACGATCGGGCGGAACGCATAGAGCGTACCGAGCTGATAATCGAGCTTACCGAAGGCAGCGATAAGTCCGATGAGGATCGCTTGAACAAGCATTGTTCCTCCCTTTGATCCCTCTTGGATCCGCGCGGCGATTCCCGACTTGTCAGCGCGCCCTTTTCCATGCCGACAATCGCCTAGACAGATCCAGCTTGTACCGGTGTGCTGTTAACACATAAACCGGTGCAAATGATTTGATACCAATTATATAGTCATGAGAAAACTATTTAATACCAATCGCTCAACGGGCGTGTACTCCCGGTGAACGGTAGATGGGGGTAACGGGTAAAGCGTTTATCCGGTACGCCCACGAATAGGGGCGGCGCCGTGCGCGCCGCCCGTGGTTCCCAATTAGAGGGCGCTTAGGGCATCGACCTTGGGGTCGTCGGCCAGAGCGCGAATCTCGACCTCGACACCGCGGCCGACGAGCTCACGAATGTCCTCTTCCTCGGCAGCAGTCACAAAGATCTGGCGGGAGATCTTACGGGCATCGGGACGCTGCTCGTCCTTGGACTTGGTGTTGCCCAGGTTGATGGAGGTGATCTGCGGGCAGCCGTCGACAAGCTGCTTGGCCTCGGCGATGCTGGCGACGCAGATGATCATCTTGTACTTATCGGTAACACCGGAGTTGATGGCCTCGATGGCGTGCTCCATGTCCTTGATGACGAGCTTGACGTTGGCCGGCTTTCCCATCTTGAGCGTAGTCTTCCAGACGGGATCGTTGGCAACCTTGTCGCCAACGCAGAAGATGCAGTCAGAGCCCAAGCCCTGGACCCAAGAGACGGCCACCTGGCCATGAAGCAGACGATGGTCGACGCGAAGCAGTTGAATCATGATTGACCCCCAAAGGTCTCATGCCGGAAACCCGGCCCCATTAATAGCAGGCGGTGACTAGAACTCTTCCTCGTCATCCGCATCGGTCAGCAGGTCGTTGACAAACTTGACGCGCGTGTCGTCAGCCGCGAGGATCTCGCGGATAACCTGATCGGCGGGAGCCTCCTGGTCCGAAAAGAGCAGCTGGATCAGCAGCGGCAGATTCATGTTGGCAACCAGGTAGGTGTTGGGGCGCGTCTGGACGATCTTGGTGAACTCGTTGTTGACGCTGCCGCCAAACAGGTCGGTGCACACGATTACGTCGTCGGCGGGGTCGAAGGTCGCCAGGAGCTTGGCGGCCTCCTCGGCGACGTCGGTGCGGCCGTCGACAAACATCGACAGGTCGTGAACGTTATCGCGCGCGCCCGAGAGCAGCTCGGTGCTCTCCTTGATGCCGGTCGCAAAATGCGCGTGGCTGGCGAAGATGTATTGCCTCATTGCGGTTTCCCCTAAATGAAATTAGTAGTCGAACTGGTGGTAGTAGCGGCGGTACTTGAGGTTGTGCTTGGTGACCAGCTCGTAGTTGCGCGCGAGGCGGTCGGTGGTCAGCACGGACAGGATCCACGGCGACACGATGACGCGGAAGTCGTCGTCCAGGCC
>DBFALE010000039.1:0-46813 GCA_048230835.1 Collinsella sp. | reverse complement strand
CTTGCCGGCGTTGTAGAGGTCGACTATCTGCCTCTTGAACTCGTCGGTGAAATGCCTCGGGTGCCTGGGGTCCCTCATATACGGCCCTCCCGTCTCCTGCGCCCCTCCCGGAACTGTCCACATCAGTGTAGCCAATCCACCTCGATCCTTCCGTCCGGCGGCAGCTCGATGTCGAAACGGTTCCGGTTGATGCGGGCGACGGCGTCCAGCGCCGCCTCCCTCGCGAGGTCGCGTTCGATGTAGGCCTCCCGCAGCAGCGGCGCCATGGCCTTCGAGGAGATCTCGAGCCGCGCCGCCTCCATCTTCCCCTTGGGCAGCAGGGAGTCCCAGTCGCCCGCGCGGTCGACCGTGAGGATGTGGACGTGGTGGCTCGTGCCGTTGACGTGCATCGCCGCGTAGAACTCCACGCGGCTCTCGGGCACGCCGGTCATCTCGGAGAAGAGCCTCGGCCACTCGGAGCGCACCAGCGCCTGCCAGGCGTCCAGGCGGTCGAGGCCGGCAGCTGGGGCGATGTCGTTCGGGACCGTGACGACGGTGGTGAGCACCGCGCCGCCGTTCTGGGCGATTGCGCGCCTCGCCTCCGCCACGGCGACCGGGCCGCCCGCGCCCCAGAGGCCGCCCGTCGAGCCGGTCCTGTTCGCGGCGTAGGCGGCCAGGCCGTCCACGCCGAGCCTCCTGCCGTCGGCCTCGCTGACCTCGATGACGACGCCGCGGCGGGTGCCGGCGTATGCCGCCAGGCCCGCGGCGGTCGCCCTCGCGGACGTCCCCGCGCGGACGACGGAGTGGTTGACGATGACGGGCGGGCTAGCCATCGGCGCGCTCGCGCGCGTGGAGCTTCACCTCGTCGATTCGGCCGAGTCCGGCGCGGCTGAGCTCGCCGGCCTGCGCGAGGTAGTTCTTCCAGATGTCCGCGACGGGGACGTCGTCGAGCGAGGCGTAGGAGGCCTTGAGGACGTCGGCCGACATGAGGCCGGCCATGATGGCGGCGGTCATGGGGCGCGAGAGGACCGCGGCGATGCGGTCCTCGGTGGCGTCGAGCTTGCGCTCGATATCGAGTGCGGCGACGTCCATCCGCGCGTCGACGACGCAGCGGATGAAGCCCGCGACCTCGTTGCCGTAGAGGTCGAGCTCCTCCGCGGCGAGCGCCGAGCACAGGAGCGACCGGATCACATCGCTGACGTTGGACTTGTCGAGCTCGGCCCGCGTCTTGAGGGCGGTATAGAGCCTTGAATCGAGCTTCACGCTGACTGTTTTAGTTCCGACCATAGGGCCTCCTTATAACAAAGAGGGGCCTCTCGGACCCCATGTAATGGTCGTTTTTAATTGATGTTGGTTGACGGGCATTCAGTTCGGTCGATAGTGACTCCGATATAGCTGAGCACGCTGTCGCGGTTGATTCGCCATAACTTGCCGCACTTCACGGCTTTGAACGTCCCGTTCTGGCAGAGGCGGTAGACAGAGCGATCGCTGATGCCGAGCAGGTACGCGACCGGCAGCGGATCGACGATATCCGGCATACTGCGGAAGTCGTCGACTCCGATACGCTTTTCTTTGAATTTCATTTCGGTCTCCTTTCTGGAATTTGCCGATTTCTCTTATTTCGCAGTCTGACACGCCGCTGCCGGCATTCGTCAAAGTACGGGCAGGGCGGACGCTATGGACAAAAAAGACGTTGAAGGGTCGAGGCAACAAGAAAAGGCCCGGTTAAAGCCGGGCCTCCGAGCCACTGTTGACTTCTTTGCTTGCGACGAAGCAAATCACTCTTTATATAAGCGTCCAAGAGTTCTCATAGCCGATGCGGTGGCTACTGGGTCGGCGCTGGCGTATCTGTCGAGTGTCATCGACGCCTTCGAGTGCCCCATGAGGCTTGCGAGAGTCCTCGGGTCGATTCCGTTGGAAACGGCGTACGTTGCAAAACTGTGCCTGAGGTCGTGGAAGGTGACGGTGTTCTTGTTCAAGACACCATGGAGCTTCAAGGCCTTTGCCAGGGCCCGCCAAGCGTCGTTGATCCTGGGCGGTTTCAAGAAGGAGCCGTCCGGAAAGCCGAGGACAAACAGTTCGTCGCTGAACTCAACGCCCAGATTCGCGCATTCGGACTTCATGTCGGCCTCGCGCTTCGCAAGGTCTTTCATAAGGTCTTTCGGGCAGTTGGGGATAGCGCGCCGGCTGCTAATGCTCTTGGGGCCCTTGATATAGAACTCGTTATCTGTGTGCCCAATCGCGGCCTCGACTCGGATCGTTGAGGATTTAAAGTCCACGTTTTTCCATTTCAGGGCGCAAAGCTCGCCGCGCCGCAATCCCGTGTAGAGCGCTATCTTGGCTGCAAGCATCGCTGGGATATCTATGGAGGCGTTCAGAGTGTTCAAGACCCTGGTTCGCTCTTTGGTTGTAAGCGAATTCGGTAGACCGTAGTTCGCGTCTTCGTTTTTGGGGACTTTTGCCCAAGAGGCCACGTTTTCGTCAATCCATTTCTTTCGCATTCCATATTTGAGCGAGCCTCGTAACAACCGTAGGGAATTGCAGGCGGTGGACCGTGCGTGGGTTGAGGCGATCGCCGTTATCCATTCCTGAACATCCTCTTCCGTAAGGTCTTCCAATGGGACATCACCGAGATACGGTTCGATATTCCGGCGGAGCATGCCGTGGTATCCGGTCGCCGTGGAGCGCGCGACGTCCGCGCACTCGATATCGATATAGCATGTCACGAGCTTTGAAACGGTGATACCAAGCCCCTTGGGTTTAGCTGCTTCTGCGGTGGCCTTCTCATTGAGAGATGCGCGGATGGATTCGGCCTCGAGCATGGCGGCATCGCGATGCTTATGGCTTCTGCCTTTATCGCGCCCTCGATGTTCCAAGAGCTGAGTCTTCTTATGCCAGATGCCGTTCTCCAAATAGGGGAACTGTGCGCGCCAGCGATCGTCCTTAAACTTATAAATAGACGAGGTGGTGTATTTCTCTTCCATTGTCCCTCCGTGTGCAATCGCGTGTGCAATGAGTGTGCAATTTGACTGTTTCGGAGACGTCTCAAGTGAGACTATAAGCGGAAAACGAAAGAAAAAGGCGAGGTTACGGTCGCTATAGTCGCAGATGGACGCTATTAACTAGAATGGAAAACGATGTAATCAGTGGGTTGCAGGTTCGATTCCTGTCACTGGCTCCATGAGAGTTTCGGGCTCTGTTTCCTTGTGGGACAGGGCCCGTTTCTATTTATGTCGATAAGTCAGCGTGTTTGGCGCCAACCAAGCTTCAGATTTGTCTCGATCTGTAACACGAAGGGGCGGAAAACCGTTCGTACTGTTACAGAATGAGACGTAAGCTGGGGTCTCTGCGTAATATCTCAACCTGTAACAGATAGGGGAGAAAATGTTCTCTATATGTTACAGATCGAGACAAAAGCCGTGTCGAGCTCGGTTGCCCCCCTGAGCGTGGATTATCGGATGAACGAACGTGGACAATCTGCCACTTTGGCCATGGGGACACGCCAAAAGTGGCAGATTATCCACGCTCGATTTCAAACGGAAGAATATCCACGCTCGATTTTGCTGGGAAGAGCAATCTTCTGTCTGGGAAGCCCCGATCTAGACCTATATATAGGTGCAAATAAGCTGGTATCGAAGTTCGATACTGAAGGTGTACTCCACTACAGCAAAGTGTTACCTTGGGAAACGTCACCTCAGTATCCAAAACCACCGTCCTTCATATCCAAACTCAATAAAACCGCAGGTCACGGCTATATAGATACGCCCGGCACCGTGTATCTAGAGGTTTTCGTTGACAGCCCCCAAGGTGGCATCGTATTATCTTCTTCGTTCGCGGGGGCGGCGGTCCAAAAGACCAAAGGACCTGCGGATACTTGAACGATTGGGAGTTTGCCCGAGTGGTTAATGGGGACGGGCTGTAAACCCGTTGGCTCTGCCTACATAGGTTCGAATCCTATAGCTCCCACCCGTCAAGTGCCTGTATAGCTCAGTCGGTAGAGCACTTCGTTGGTAACGAAGAGGTCACCAGTTCAAGTCTGGTTGCAGGCTCCATCCGGCGGTGTAGCTCAGTTGGTTAGAGCACACGGTTCATACCCGTGGCGTCACTGGTTCGAATCCAGTCACCGCTACCATAGGTAACACGGTGGCTTCTCAATAGTATGTTGAGAGGCCACTATGGTATAAAGGCAAAGTCCCGTCCGGGGACGACCTGTTAAGAGGAGGGCTTTATGGCCAAAGAGAAGTTTGAGCGCACTAAGCCGCATGTTAACATCGGCACCATTGGTCACGTCGACCACGGCAAGACCACGCTGACCGCTGCCATCACCAAGGTTCTCTCCGAGACCGAGGGCTGCAAGGCTGACTTCACTGCGTTCGAGAACATCGACAAGGCTCCCGAGGAGCGCGAGCGCGGCATTACGATTTCCGTCTCCCACGTTGAGTACGAGACCGCTGCCCGTCACTACGCTCACGTTGACTGCCCGGGCCACGCTGACTACGTCAAGAACATGATCTCCGGCGCTGCTCAGATGGACGGCGCTATCCTGGTCATCGCTGCTACCGACGGCCCCATGGCTCAGACCCGCGAGCACATCCTGCTCGCCCGTCAGGTCGGCGTTCCCTACATCGTCGTCTTCCTGAACAAGTGCGACATGGTCGACGATGACGAGCTCATCGACCTCGTCGAGATGGAGACCCGTGAGCTCCTCTCCGAGTACGATTTCCCCGGCGACGACATCCCCGTCATCCGTGGCTCCGCTCTGGGCGCTCTCGAGGGCGACGCCAAGTGGATGGACGCCATTCGCGAGCTCATGAAGGCCGTCGACGAGTACATCCCGACGCCTGCTCGTAACAACGACCTCCCGTTCCTGATGGCCGTTGAGGACGTTATGACCATCTCCGGCCGTGGTACCGTTGCTACTGGCCGTGTCGAGCGCGGTGAGCTCAAGCTCAACGAGCCCGTCGAGATCGTCGGCATCAAGGATACCCAGAACACCGTCGTTACCGGTATCGAGATGTTCCGTAAGTCCATGGACTTCTGCGAGGCTGGCGACAACGTCGGTCTGCTGCTCCGCGGCATCAAGCGTGAGGACATCGAGCGCGGCCAGGTTCTCTGCAAGCCCGGTTCGGTTACCCCGCACACCAAGTTCACCGGCGAGATCTACGTTCTGACCAAGGAGGAGGGCGGCCGTCACACCCCGTTCTTCGATGGTTATCGTCCTCAGTTCTACTTCCGTACCACCGACGTTACCGGTACGGTCAAGCTCCCCGAGGGCACCGAGATGGCTATGCCTGGTGACCACATCACCATCGAGGGCGACCTCATCCACCCGATCGCCATGGAGGAGGGCCTGCGCTTCGCTATCCGCGAGGGTGGCCACACCGTCGGTTCGGGCATCGTCTCCACGATCATTGAGTAAATTAGCTCTTTGATATAGCTGACTTAGAGAACCCGGCACTTATATGGGTGCCGGGTTCTTTTCTGCAATGGATATTGAGCCGTTGCTGGTGTCGAGAGGATCGATAATGGTCCTGGATGCACCGTCGATTAGCTCTCGATGGCTTCATTGATGTGTTCCAAATATGAATGGATCCACCGAGAACCAATTGACTCGAGGTTTTCATTGACAGCACTTACGTGGAGCTGATAAAGTAACAACTCGTGCCCGTACGGGGCGGAAATGAAAGGTTCAGGATACATGCGTACTCTAGTTACTCTTGCGTGCACTGAGTGCAAGCGCCGCAACTATACGACCACCAAGAACAAGTCGACCATGCCTGATCGTATGGAGATCAAGAAGTATTGCCCCTGGTGCCGTCACCACACGCTGCACAAAGAGACTCGCTAGTCTCTAGTCACATACGCCAGTAGTTCAATTGGTAGAGCATCGGTCTCCAAAACCGAGTGTTGAGGGTTCGAGTCCTTCCTGGCGTGCCAGTCATTATTCCGTAAGCTCCCACTTGGGGGCTTACGGTTTACTCATGTATAAGCGCATTGCGCGGAGGTAACCCAAATGGCCAACAAGAAGAACAAGAAGAAGGCTCAGCAGCCGGCACCTGCCAACAAAGCTGCCGCCAACTCCAAGGTTGAGGTCAAGAAGGCCGTTGCCAAGAAGAACGAGAAGGCTGCGAAGTCCAAGAAGAACGAGAAGCCTGGTTTCTTCGCCCGCACCAAGAAGTATTTCGCTGCGGTCAAGTCCGAGATGAAGCGTGTCACGTGGCCCGATAAGAAGGAGCTCGTGAACTACTCGGTTGTTGTTTGCGCTTCTCTGATCGTCGTCGGCGTCGTCATCGCTCTGCTCGATGCTGGCTTTGGCGAGGCTCTTGCTCTGTTCTCTGGATTGAGGGGCTAAACCATGTCTAAGCGTTGGTACGTCGTTCACACTTACTCTGGATACGAGAACCGCGTTAAGTCCGATCTCGAGCATCGCATCGAGACTATGGGCATGCAGGACCGTATCTTTGATATCGAGATTCCTATGGAGCGCGTCACCGAGATTAAAGAGGGTGGCAAGCGTGAGACCAAGGATTCCAAGATCTTCCCGGGTTATGTCCTGGTCCGCATGGAGATGGATGACGATGCTTGGACGTGTGTTCGTAACACGCCTGGCGTCACCGGTTTCCTAGGCGGCAACGGCAAGCCCGCTCCGCTTTCCCGCGACGAGTACAACAAGATGACTCGTCGTCCCGGTAAGGGCGATTCGCCCAAGCGCACCTCGGTTGATATTGAGGTCGGTACGTCCGTCCGCGTCACCGATGGCCCGCTTACCGACTTTGATGGCAAGGTCTCCGAGGTTAACACCGAGGCTGGCAAGCTCAAGGTCACGCTGATGATCTTTGGCCGCGAGACGCCGGTCGAGCTCGACTTTAACCAGGTCGCTGTCATCGCTTAAGTTTTCGTCCGTTCGCGCGAGCGTGCTTCTTCTGTGACTGCTCATCTCAGGAGTGCTTCTAACACGTGCGTGCTTACGATATAGCAAGTACTTCACACTCGTGATTCGAAAGGAATGACCATGGCTGAGAAGAAGGTTGCCAACGTCATTAAGCTCCAGATTCCTGCTGGTGCCGCTAACCCCGCTCCTCCCGTCGGCCCCGCCCTGGGCGCTGCTGGCGTGAACATCATGCAGTTCTGCCAGGCCTTTAACGCCGAGACGCAGGACAAGAAGGGCGACATCATCCCCGTTGAGATCTCTGTCTACGAGGATAAGTCCTTCTCCTTCATCACCAAGACCCCGCCGGCGGCTCACCTCATCAAGAAGGAGCTGAACCTCAAGTCTGGTTCCGCTAAGCCCCAGGCCGACAAGGTTGGTCAGCTCTCCCAGGAGCAGCTCACCAAGATCGCCGAGATCAAGATGCCGGACCTCAATGCCAACGACATTGACGCCGCCAAGAAGATCATCGCCGGTACCGCCCGTTCCATGGGCGTCACCATCGCTGAGTAGCGATTTCTTATGGTAACGACGGGTGCTCCGACCGGGGCGCCCGTTAAATGTGTGCAATAGGGCACACGATACGATGTGGGAGGGCATAAGCCCGTTTAACCACAGGAGGTAATGCACATGGCTAAGCATGGTAAGAGCTATAACGCCGCTGCCGAGAAGATCGACCGCGCCACGCTCTACACCCCCCTTCAGGCTGCCAAGCTCATCAAGGAGCTCGACACCGCCAAGTTCGACGAGACCGTCGAGGCCCACTTCCGTCTGGGCATCGATACTCGTAAGGCTGACCAGAACATCCGTGGTTCCATCTCTCTGCCCCACGGCACCGGCAAGACCGTTCGTGTTGCCGTCTTCGCGGAGGGCGAGAAGGCTCGCGAGGCCGAGGCTGCCGGCGCCGACATCATCGGTTCCGACGAGCTCGTCGCCCAGATCCAGAAGGGCGAGATCAACTTCGACGCCGCTATCGCTACGCCGAACATGATGGCCAAGGTTGGCCGCATCGGTAAGATCCTTGGTCCCCGTGGCCTCATGCCGAACCCCAAGCTCGGCACCGTGACCATGGACGTCGCCAAGATGGTCTCCGAGCTCAAGGCCGGCCGCGTTGAGTATCGCGCCGACCGCTACGGCATCTGCCACGTGCCCCTGGGCAAGAAGTCCTTCTCCGAGCAGCAGCTCGTCGAGAACTACGCTGCCCTGTACACCGAGATTCTGCGCGTCAAGCCCTCTTCTGCTAAGGGCAAGTACGTCAAGTCCATCTCTGTGTCTTCCACCATGGGCCCTGGCGTCAAGGTCGATCCCGCTGTCCAGCGCGACTTCCTGGCTGAGTAACTTTTAGTTACTGCCTGAGCAAAGCAAGCATTGCTAAAGAAACCCGGTTCTGCCTTGTGCAGGACCGGGTTTCTTGCTATCGCGTCAAAAGCACCATAAAGGGGACAGTGTCCCCTTTATGGTGGTTACCAGGGTGTTCTGGCTGTTGAAGACTCGATGGCTTCGTGGCGTTTGAGCTCGCGGCGCATGGTTTGTGAGTTGAGCCAAGCTGCTTGCCAGCCGCGGATGGGGTAGTGCGTCTGGTCGAGCTCAAACTGCGTATAGCCGCAGGCGTTGATGATCGTCGTTCCACACACATGCTGACGCTCGCGCTGAAAATCGCAACCGTAGCTTTGGTGCACATGCCCGTGCACCATGTAGTCGGGATTCCAGGATTCGAGTGCTGTGTTAAAACACTCGAATCCTCGATGCGGCAGATCGTCCAGATCACCCATACCGGCGGCGGGTGCATGGGTAAGCAGAATGTCGCACCCGCCGACCATCCTAACCTTACGCGACAGCTTACGCATGCGCTTGGACATCTCGCGTTCGGTGTACATGTTGGCGCCGTCGCGATAACGCATGGACCCGCCAAGGCCCGCAATGCGAATCCCTCGGTACGTGTACACGCTGTCCTCTACGCAGATACATCCACCCGGTGCATGACGTGCGTAGCGGTCATCGTGATTGCCGCGCACGTAGATGAGCGGTTTGTTGATGACCGTAACCAAAAACTCAAGATAGTCCGGGTCCAGATCGCCGGCGGACAAAATCAGGTCGACGCCCTCAAAGCGTTCCTTGCGAAAGCACTCCCAAAGGCATCGTTCTTCGGTATCGGCTATGGCAAGGATTTTCATAGGGCAGGGACTTTCGGCTCATCGTCGAGCTGCGGAATGGTGCCTACCACGTTATCCGCCAGCCAATTCATCTCGACAATCTGCGTGCTCGGCAGCGGAGGGAAGCCTTCGATCTGTACCACGCCGTTCTGACTGTGGAGCTCGCCGCCAAAGGGGTTGATGGATCCCTCGACAATGCCGTTGCGGAGCAACTGAACGAGTTTGCGCGTCTGGTAGGGTAGGCCCGGAGCGTAACGGATGTCGATAACGCCGGAGCTCATGCCGTACCAGTAGTTGACGGCGCGCACTTGGTTGTCATCGCTGGTCTCGTCCCACGTGCCGTGCAGAAGACTGCGAACGATGAGCTCGTAGTAACGGCCCCAGTTCCATACCGGCATGGCGATGCCGGTAACCTTGCCATCGACCAGGCGGTGGAGTCCGTAGGCCGTAGGGTCTTCGAGCGACTTTGACATGTCAGCGCCGGTCATGACGCTCACGCCTTCGCGGCACATGGCCTCGGCGAGACCGCCGGCGGGCACATCGCCCCAGGTGAGGATAATTTGCGCGCGGGGGTCGAGCAGCGAGGCACCGATGGCAAAGGCATTGATCTCGCTGAGCGCGCCGGATGCGAAGACCGACGCGTGGTAGCCGATGCGATGGTTGTCCGCCATGCTGGCGGCAAGGGCGCCCAGGAGGAACTTGGCCTCGTACATCTTGCCAAAGTACGAACGGACGCTTTGGTGGGGAAGGCCGATAGAGCAGTTAAGGAACCGAACCTGGGGATACTCAACGGCAGCTCTGAGCGTGTATTCCATCAGGCGGTGCGAGGTCGAGAAGATGACGTTGTCTCCATGTTTGACAGCCGTTTCCACGGCGGCGTAGAACACGTCCGGATCGTGACAGTCTTCGAACGCCTCGGTGCGCACGATACCGTCAAAGTGCTCATCGAGATACTGACGTCCTTGGTCGTGCAGACTGTCCCAGCTCGACGCCGCACAGGGGAACTCATGGATAAAGGCGATACGCAGGGGGTTGGCCGCCGAATAGACAGTCTTGCCCATAAAGAAGTTGAGCACGCCGGAGGTGGACTTGGCGGGCGACTCCTCCTCATCGACGCTCGGCGCTTCGACAAGATCGACCTTGTCCTCGTCGTTTTTGCCGGCAATGACCAGCTCGCGCCAAATCTTGCACAGGCGGTTTACGACGATATCCGTCGGCGTATCCAGCAGGCGGTCCTGGTTGTACACATTGAGGTAGACGAGCATGGCGTCGGCGGGCGTAATGTCCAGGTGGTCGCCGCCTGCGCGAAGGTAGGCGCGCTTAAAGAGCAGGAAGGTGTGGCGCAGGTAGTCGACCTTTTTCTGCGGCCATTTTTCGATAAGGTTCCGACCTAGCATCTTGGCGAGCGTCTCGTAGCTTCCCTCACGCGAGAACTCGATTTCGTATAGGGGGCAGACGCGCCAAAACGCGCAGAATTCACCGTACAGGCGGCTTTCGACGGAATCCCATGTGCCGGGGTAGAGACGGGTGACCCTGGCCGAAACCGTTGGAGCGTCCAGGAATTTGAGGACACTGACGCGTTTGTTGCCTTCCTGGACATAGAACCGATGCATGAACTCGGTGACGATGATGGGATCGCGATAGCCCTCGGTTACCTGGATGTCGTAGAGGTTGGACCACTTGCGGGCGAACTCAGTGTTAAACGGCAGCAGGGGCATAAAGTTGCATGAAAAGGCGGACTGACGGCCTTTGGTGACTGTGCCGACGACCATTTCGAGCGGAATATCCCTTAGGCCGACATTCTCTCGCTGACCTAAGGGGAGCTGGGCAACGAGGCTGTCGAGGTCCGTAAGGTACGGGTGCTCGCTTTGGCTGATGGCGCGACGGCGTCCCTGCTCGCCGCGCTTGCGTGCTTGACGATAGGCCTCTTCCATGATGTTGCTCCCTTAGTCGTTTAAACAACTATATGAACCATGGTACCACGAATGAAAACCACCACAAAGGTGCCTGTCCCTTTTTGGCGGGTTAGGCGATGATGGGGGCGATGGCACGGATGCAGGCGTCGGCTGCCGTGAAAGTAGTGCTGTCGTCGCTGACGATAAAGATGATCTTTCCTTTGATGCCAAAGTCGCCGATTTCGCTAAAGAGTACGTAGGGCTCCTTGTCAAAGCCCGAGATGGGAAGCACGGCGGCCTTGGTGGCGCTGGTCAGCTCGTCTGCCAGCACGTCAAGGGAAGCCCACTTGGACGTGTCCTTTACGGCAACGGGCACGGCCACGCGCCCAAAGGGCATCAAATGCACGAGTGTGTTCTTGGAAATGTTGGAGTTGGGCACAATGATGGTCTGTCCACAGGCATCCTCAATCGTTGTATGGCGCCAAGTGATGTCTTGGACCACGCCGGATACGCCGCCGACCTCGATATTGTCGCCGGGCTTGATGATGCCCATAAAGGTCACCTGCATGCCGCCGATAAGGTTTGACAGCGTGTCCTGAAAGCCGAGCGAAATGGCGATGCCGCCGACGCCAAGAGCGGCAACGAGGGCGTTTGCGTTAATGCCAAAGCAGTTGTCGAGGATAAAGCTGCCGCCGATCATCCAGATGACGGCGCGCGCGATGTTGATGAAGATACTCGATGCCGGAAGCGGGTTATCGTCTCGGTTAAGCAGATGGTTCAGGGTCTTGGATACGACCTTGGCGGCGACGGCGGTGCCTATCGCCAAGATGACGGCCCAGATGATGTTGTGGACCCACCGTTGCTCAAAGAAATGAAGAATTGGCTCAAACAATTCCATGTAGGGAAACCTCCTCATGATCGTTCAACCATGATACCCACCAGAAGCCCGTCCGATCAAATTCGGACGGGCTTCTGTGCTCGATATAAGGTTTACGCGGCGGGGCTGCAAGGCCCGGCGGTGTAGCTTAGCGTCGACGCTTCCAGAAAATGCCGAGCATGATGACGATGATGCCGCCGATAAGGCACGCGCCAACTACTGCCAGCGTGCGGTCTCCCGTTGCGGCAAGCTTACCGGTCGTCTTCTTGGTGATGACCTTCGTGGTCGCCGTGTCCGTCTTAGACGAGGGCTTAGGCGTCGGGCCGGTGAGGGCGTGGGGTCCACGGCTGCGGAGCCGAAGCCGATGGTGCCGGCGAGCCCGGCCATCTTGCTCTCCCAGCCGTTCTGCCCGATCAGCGCCCTTAGCGCTGACTCGCAGGTACCCCACTCGGTGTGCTTAGTAGCGTTTGCGAAGGTGGGGAAGTCGGTCGTGTTGGTAATGATGTAGTTGTTGGTGGCGACGGTATAGGTCTTGGTGGGATCGAGCGTGCTGCCGTCTTTGGTGAGTGTGGCACTCACAATGCGCTTGCCTTCGGGCTGCGTCCAATCAATCGTCACGTTGATGCCGCCAAAGGAGAGAACGCTGCCAGAGTCATCGCGCCACTTGTACTTGTCTTGCGCCTCCTGCTCGGTGTGACCGGCCGCCACATAAGCCTGCTGAAGCTCGTAGCTGTCGTTGCAATCGTCGCTGATTTGTAGCGAGTGCTCGAGCGCTGCGAGGAAGTCCGCGCCGGTCATGGTCCAGGTCTCCACGGTGTTGCCGTAGGGCGAGATGGCGATGACGTTGCCGGCGGTCACGTTGCCCGCCGCGATGCCGCCGCGGATGCCGCCAGCGTTTTCGATAGCGAAGTCCGCGCCCGTCAGGGCAAGATAGGAGCCGCAAATCACGTGGCCGATGGTCTGTGCCTTGGTGGTGTCGCCCTCCTTGCTGGGGCGGAAATCAGTGGTGCGCACCATTTCCCAACCATGCGTGCCTGCGGCGTCCTCGCCGTAGAAATAGTTGGTGGTGGATGTGCCGAGCACCTTGTTCGATTCGTTTTCAAAGGCCTCATCGAGCGGCTTGATCTTGTTGCGGACGGCTTCAAGGCGGCTTTGGTAGTCGGAGCCCTTGTCGGGGTCTGCCAAAAGGTCGTTGACGTTCTTGGCGGTGTAGAGCTTCTCGTCGCTACCGTCTGCAGAGACCGTGACCGTGTCATCGTCGGTGCTTTCGGTGCCCTTGGTGTCGTACTCGTAGGGGACGGAAAGCAGCCCCACCTCGGCAAAGGCGCTGCCTGCCTCGACAACGTGGATCGTCTTGCCGTCGGCTCCCGTCACCTTCTCGTTAAGGTTGATGTGCTCGTGGCCTGCGATAAGGGCATCGACGCCAGCGAGTTGTGTGGCAAAGGTCTTAGCGTCGAGCGTGTGCGCGATACACACAACAACATCGCAGCCCTCCTTGCGCAGCTGCTCTGCCTCGGCATTGATGGCGTTTGCGGCACTCGAGAAGCTGGTGCCCGCGACCAGGTCTGCGCGCAGCGAGGAACCTAGCGACTCATCCATGGCTCCGACGACGCCGACCTTGATTTTGTAGTCGAATGTGGAGTGATCCTCGCTATCCTCCCAGGTGCGATTGAGCGTCTTCGTGATGCTCGAGCTCCATACGCCGCTCGTAGACTTCGCGTTCGCGCAGAGTATGGCGAAGGGCGTGCCGGTGGTGCTGTAGCCGGTCATGGTGCGGAGTTTGTCTGCGCCGTAGCTCCAGTCATGGTTGCCTGGCGTGGTCGCGTCGTAGCCGTCGGCGTAGAAGGTGTCCATGAGCTCGGCGATGCTCTTGCCCTCGCTCATGGTGGCGAAGGACTGTCCGTGGAAGGTGTCGCCCGCATCGAGCAAAAGATCGGGGGCGCTGCTTTGGGCGCTATAGAGAACTGCCAGTCCGTCGAAGCCGACGGTGCCGGTGCCCTTGCTTTCGTTGTAGCTGTACTTGTAGCTGCCGTGGATATCGTTGGTGTGCATGACGGCCACGGAGCCGTCAATAGCGGCGGGCAGGTTCCCCGCGAAAGCGAGGCTTGGGATGCCTGCGAGCGCGCCGGCAAACAACGCGGCGGCTAACGCAAGGCGGGGGAGTCTTTTCATGGCAGTTTCCTTAGTCCTTAGCCAGAATGTCTGGTTGAATATCGGATTATCGACATCATATGCGAAAACCGCCGCAAGGGCGTCTGTCCCTTAGCGGCGGTTTTGACGTTTGCGCAGATAAAACCTACCAAAATAAACCTGTCCCTTTTTGGCAGGTTTTAGCTCAGCAGCATGCGGTCGTTGGCGAGCTCGCCGCCCGAGACCTCCTCGAACTTCTGCAGCAGGTCGGCCACGGTGAGCGACTTCTTCTCATCGCCCGCCACGTCGTAGATCACATGGCCTTCGTGCATCATGATCAGACGATTGCCCAGACGGATGGCGTCGTTCATGTTGTGCGTGACCATGAGCGTGGTCAGGTGGTTCTCGTCGACGATCTCCTCGGTCAGGTTGAGCACCTTCGATGCCGTCTTGGGGTCGAGGGCCGCGGTGTGCTCGTCGAGCAGCAGCAGGCGCGGCCTGGTGAGCGTGGCCATCAGCAGGGTGAGCGCCTGGCGCTGGCCGCCCGAGAGCAGACCGACCTTAGCGTTGAGGCGTGTGTCCAGACCAAGGTCCAGGCGCTTGAGCAGCTCAACGTACTCGTCCTTCTCGGCCTTGGTGACGCCCCACGAAAGGCCGCGACGCTGACCGCGACGCTTGGCGAGGGCCAGGTTCTCGGCGATTTGCATGTCGGCAGCGGTACCGCGCATGGGGTCCTGAAACACGCGGCCCAGGTACTTGGCGCGCTGCGACTCGCTCAGGCGCGAGATGTCGGTGCCGTCGAGCTCAATAACGCCCGAATCGAGCGGGTACACGCCGGCGATCATGTTGAGCAGCGTGGACTTGCCGGCGCCGTTGCCGCCGATCACGGTTACAAAGTCGCCGTCATTCAGGGTGAGGTCGACGCCGGTGAGTGCGCGCTTCTCGGTGACGGTGCCCTTGTTAAAGGTCTTCTTGACGTGCGAGAGCTTAAGCATCTGCCTCATCTCCCCTCGTATAGGAGCTGCGGAGCTTGTAGCGCTCCCAAACCACGGGCACGCACAGGGCCACGGCAACGATCACGGCGGAGAGCAGCTTCATGTCGTTGGCATCCATGCCCAGCTGCAGCACGATGGCGCGGATCAGGAAGTAAACCACGGAGCCAAAGACGGCAGAGGCCAGGCGGACGGAGAACTGCGTCAGACCGCCGGGCAGCAGGCGGCCGAGCACCTCACCGATTACAATGGCGGCAAGGCCGATGACGATGGCGCCGGTGCCCATGCCAATGTCGGCATACTTCTGGCTCTGGCAGATGAGCGCGCCCGAAAGGCCGATGAGGGCGTTGGAGAGCACAAGGGCGATCATCTTGGTGGAGTTGGTGTTGACGCCCAGGGCGCGGATCATGTACTCGTTGTTGCCGGTGGCGCGCAGTGCGGAGCCGATCTCGGTACCAAAGAACCAGTACAGGATGGCAACGATCGCCACGGCCAACACGATGCCCAGGATGATGGCAACGGTGGACTGCGGCAGACCGGTCATATTGCTGACGGCCGAGAAGATGGTGCCCTTGGCAAGGATGGGCGTGTTGGACTTGCCCATGATGCGCAGGTTGATGGACCACAGGCTGATCTGGGTGAGGATTCCGGCGAGGATCGCGGGAATCTCGAAGACGGTGGTCAAAATGCCCGTGACGGCGCCCGCGATGGCGCCGGCGCACATGCCGGCCAGCACGGCGAGCAGCGGGTCGACGTTGTTATTGACGATGAGTACGGCGCAGACACAGCCGCCGAGGGCAAAGCTGCCGTCGCAGGTCATATCGGGGATGTCGAGCAGGCGGAACGTGATAAACACGCCAAGCACCATAATGCCCCAGAGGACGCCCTGCGAAACGGCGCCCTGCAATGCAATGAGCATGCTTCATACCTCCTAGGATAGGGTGGACACGTGAGTCACCATGATAGCGGTAACAATGTATAAAAGAGCTGCGGCCGGATGTTTTGTCTCATCCGTAACAAGCAGGGCGAACGCCGGTCTTTGGCGTTCGCCCCTGTGGCTCAGATATTGAATAGTACGGCAACGGCGCGAGTATGGGCCCTAGGCACATCGCCGCACATGCCGCTACTCGTCCAGAGCGGAGAGGTCGATGCCCAGCGCCTCGGCCATCTCGTCGTTCTTGACGACGACCAGGTCCTTGCTCGAGAGGTGCTTGATCGGCATATCCTCGGGCGTGGCCTCGCCCTTCAGAATCTTGACGGCCATCTCGCCCGCGGCGTAGCCCAGGTCCTCGTAGTTGATGGAAAGGGTGAACAGGCCGCCGGCCTTGCACATGCCCTCCTCGCCGGTCACGAAGGGGAGCTTGTTCTCCTTGCAAATCTGGCCCACCTGCGAGGCGCCCGCGGCGATGGTGTTATCGGTGGGGGAGTACAGCGCGTCGACCTTGCCCACGGCGGACTCGACGACAGACTGGATCTCGTTGGAGCTCGAGACGGTGAAGTCGGTGTACTCCAGGCCCAGCTTGTCGAGCTCCTTCTTGGCGGCCTTGATCTGGACGTCGGAGTTGGACTCGGCGGTGCAGTAGAGCAAGCCGACCTTCTTAACGTCGGGCAGGACCTTCTGCATCATCTCGAGCTGCTCGGCGACCGGGGTGAGGTCGGAAGTGCCGGTGACGTTGGTGCCGGGCTTGTCGTTGTCCTGGACCAGGCCGGAGGCGGCGTAGTCGGTGATGGCACAGCCCACGATGGGGATATCGGCCGTGGCGCCGGCGGCAGCCTGCGCGGCGGGCGTGGCGATGGCATAAATCAGGTTGACGTTGTCGCCCACAAACTTGTCGGCAATGGACTTACACGTGGACTGGTCGTTCTGGGCGTTCTTCTGGTCGATCTTGACCTTAAGGCCGCTCTTCTTGATGGCCTTGACGAAGCCGTCGTTGGCGGCATCGAGCGCGGAGTGCTCGGTGAGCTGCAGAACGCCGATGGTGTAGTCGGAACCGGCGGCAGCGGAGCCGGAACCAGAGTTGCCGCCGCATCCGGCGAGCGGGGCGAGCGCGAGCAGGCCGGCGGAGACCAGAAGGCTCCTGCGGCTGATGGTGATGTCCTTCATATCATTACCCCCAGTATAAAAATGGCTGGAAACACTGCACTGGGACAAAGTGCAAGTGGGACTATAGTAGCGCTGATGTCCATTTTTACAACAGCCTGGCGGGTTTTTTAATACAGAATCGGATGGGCGGTACGGGTAGTCGAATGGGCGGCGGAGGGTCTTATGCGGCGGAGGAGGCGTCGTCCTCGTCCAGGGCGGCGAAGAGCTTCTTGCCGTCGAGCAGGCGCGTGCTGACGTTTCTCATACGGGCGATCTCGACGGTGCGCAGCGTATCGTCGGTGCCTCGGGCGTCGTAGACCGTTCCCAGCAGATACGAGATGCCATCGCGCTGCCTGATGGCAAAGGGACGGAGTGTCATCCGTGCTGCTTCGGTTTCGCCGCGTGTCGTGACGCTCGAAATATCAAAACTCACCGTGGTTCCGTGGTCGATGGCCTGCTCGATGAGCTCGCAGGTGTCGATGCGCTTGACGGGCGTGCGCGTGGCCTTGGTGGATTTGCCACCGGCGCTTGGAGCAGGCTCGGGTGCATCGAGGTAGCCGCGAACGTCGGCACTCGCCATGGCGACCAAGTGCTGAGCCATGCTTTTTCGAATGGCAATGGGCGTAGAGCGGTTGCGCATGACCATGCCGTGGAGCCGGATGATCTCTTCGTCGGTGAGCGGACGGGTCAAGAGCCGATACCCCACGCCGCGTTTGTACTCAATTTCGTATCCGGCATGGCGAAGCGCGGAGATGGCGGTGTAGATGCTGCGCCGCGCCGCCGAGATGGGCATGCGGGCGGGGTCGTCGGGATGGGCGAGGCGCCGGATCAGCTCATCGGAAAGCATGGCCTTGTCTTCGCCGGTGTTTTCGCCCAAGAGCTGCAGGATGCGAACGGCGCGATAGGCTGCCATCGAGGCGGCGCCTCTCGTCGTGGTGTCGTAGGTTTCAACAGCGGCTTCGGTCATCGTGCCCACGTCCTTTCCGTTTTGGGTGGCGACGGTATGGAGCCTAGGACGCGGGGCTTTCCCAGGGGCGCAGGGCGCTCTGGGCGGTCGGTAGTCGTCGGCAAACGGCGGGTCGAGTTTTCAACAGCCCTGCTCAACTGACCAAAAACTTGCCAAAAGCTTGACGGATGCTGTTGAAAAAAGCGTCTCTCGACCGATGTCGAGAGACGCTTGTGCGATGAGCGTTGGCGTGTGGCGACGCGAGCTAGCGTCAGACGATTAGAAGTCGGCGTTGCCCACGGTGCGCGGGTGCGGCAGGACGTCGCGGATGTTGCCCACGCCGGTGAGGTACATCACCAAGCGCTCGAAGCCCAGACCGTAGCCGGCGTGCTTGCAGGAACCGTAGCGGCGCAGGTCAAGGTAGTACTTGTACTGCTCGGGATTCATGCCCAGGTCCTTGATGCGGGCCTCGAGCAGATCCAGGCGCTCCTCGCGCTGGGAGCCACCGATGATCTCGCCGATGCCCGGCACCAGGCAGTCGGCGGCGGCGACGGTCTTACCGTCGTCGTTCATGCGCATGTAGAACGCCTTGATCTCGGCCGGGTAGTCGGTCACGAAGGTCGGGCGCTTAAAGTGCTCCTCGGTCAGGAAGCGCTCGTGCTCGGTCTGCAGGTCGATGCCCCAGCTCACGGGATAGTCAAACTTGTGACCGGCGGCGACGGCCTGCTCCAGGATTTCGACGGCCTCGGTATAGGTGACGCGGGCGAAGTCGGAGTTGGCGACATGGTCCAGGCGCTCGAGCAGACCCTTGTCCACAAACTTGTTGAGCATATTGAGCTCGTCGGGGCAGGTTGCCATGACGTCCTTAAGGACGTACTTGAGCATGGCCTCGGCGTTATCCATGTAGTCGTTAAGGTCGGCAAAGGCCATCTCGGGCTCGATCATCCAAAACTCGGCGGCGTGGCGCGTGGTGTTGGAGTTCTCGGCGCGGAAGGTGGGACCAAAGGTGTACACGTCGCCAAAGGCCATGGCAAAGTTCTCGGCATTGAGCTGGCCGGACACGGTGAGGCTCGCATGCTTGCCAAAGAAGTCCTGGCTCCAGTCGACCTCGCCGGACTCGGTGAGGGGCGGATTTTTGGGGTCGAGCGTGGTCACGCGGAACATCTCGCCGGCGCCTTCGCAGTCACTCGTGGTGATGATGGGGGTGTTGACGTAGACAAAACCCTGCTCCTGGAAGAAGCGGTGGATGGCGGCAGCCGCGACAGAGCGGATGCGGAACACGGCGCGGAACAGGTTGGTGCGCGGGCGCAGGTGCTGCTGGGTGCGCAGGAACTCGACGGTTGCGCGCTTCTTCTGCAGCGGGTAATCCGGGGCGCTCGTGCCCTCGACCTCGATGGAAGTGGCAGAAAGCTCGAAAGGCTGGGGTGCATCGGGGGTCAGTTTGACGGTGCCGGTGCAAATGAGTGCGGCCGAGACGTTTTGATGGGCGATCTCGTCGTAGTTGTCGAGCGCCTCGCGGTTCATGACGACCTGCAGGTCGCGGAAGCAGCTGCCGTCGTTGAGCGTAACAAAGCCAAAGTTCTTCATGTCGCGGACGGACTTGACCCAGCCGGCGACGGTGACGGTCTGGCCGCCGAGCGACTCGGCATCGGCATAGAGCTGCGCGATTTTGGTGCGGTTCACGTATCCTCCCATAACGGTTGAATGATAGTTATCCATACAGTTCGATATTCTAGCAGCTCGGCTCATTTGGGCTATACAGATAAGGCATTGGCGGGATGGTTTTTCAAATGAAAAGCGCCCGCGGCCAAATGGTCGCGGGCGCTTGGCGTGGTGCCTTTTGGCTGTGTGGCGCGGGACTTGGCTACTTGGTCTTGGCCACCAGCAGCGGGTCGCCCAGCTTGACGAGCGGGTTGCCGCCGATAAGCGTTCCGGACTCGCCGACATGGTCGATGCTCTTAAGACGGTCGAGCTCGGAGACGATGACGGTCACGATGTCCTCGTGACCAGCGGCCTTAATGGCCTCGCGGTCGAAGCTGATGAGCGGCTGGCCTGCCTTGACCACATCGCCCATCTCGACAAAGCGGGCAAAACCCTTGCCGTTCATTTCTACGGTGCCCAGGCCAACATGGATGAACACGCGAAGACCGTCCTCGGTGATCATGCCAATGGAGTGGTTGGTGACAGTGGTGGCGCCGATGCGGCCGTTGGCGGGCGCATAGATGGTGCCGGTAATGGGCTCGATGCCATAGCCCTGGCCAAGCATGCCCGAGGCGATCGTCTCGTCGGGAACCTCGTCCAGGTTGACGAGCACGCCGTTGACGGGGGCATAGATGACGCCTTCGCGGGTGGCGAAGCTTGCTGCGGGCGGAACGGACGCCTCGCCGGTCGAGGTGAAGGTGGACTTAAGCGAATCGAGCAGACCCATAGTTGCCTCCAACTTAAATAGGCGCATATCGCGCGTTTGGTTTGCCGGAAACGTTTCATATGTGTTTCGCGGCTTGGTCAACGCCCCTATTCTACGCTGCTCAGCGATACCTCTGAGCTGGGATTATGTGATATATCAGTTGAAGGGAAACTTATTGCTGGTGTGTTTCTGCGCCACGGGTTCAAGTGGGGTACGCTTGAAGGCGAAAAACAAGGGCGCATAATTTGCGCGAAGGGAGCACATATGATTGTCGAGAACCATGCGCTGTGGGGCGAGGAGCCGACCGAGGATTATCCGGCGACGTTTACGTATTTGGGTGCCGAGCCGCTGCCCGATAAACCGAATGGCCGCCGCCCCGCGGTGATCATCTGCGGCGGAGGCGGGTTTACGCATATCGCTCCGCATGAGCAGGATCCCGTGGCGTTTGCGTTTTTGGATCACGGTTACCAGGCCTTTGTGCTCAACTATGTGACGAGTTCTACGGGTGACGTGAGCTTTCCGCACCCCCAGGCAGATCTTGCCAAGATGGTCGCCACGGTGCGCGCCAACGCCGACGAGTGGCATGTCGATCCTAAGCGCGTGTGCGTCGTGGGATTCTCGGCGGGCGGCATGATCTGTGCCTCGCTGGCAACACAGTGGAAGACCGGCCCCTTCGCGGCACTTGCCGGGGCGCGTCCGGACGACATTCGTCCCGATGCCGTGGTGCTGGGCTATCCGCTGCTCGACTTTGCCTATGTGCGCGACATGCAGACGCGCGACCCGCGTATCGATCTGCGCGTTCCCAAGACGGGCGGCAAGACGGGGCGCGATTTGCTCAACGACTATCTGTCGATGGTGACGGGCGGCGAGGCGACCGACGAGCACCTGGCCGACATCTGCCCCACCACGCACGTTTCGCGCCAGATGCCCCCGACCTTTGTGTGGGGCGTGTCCGATGACAAGACGGCACCGATCGCGCAGGTCTACCCGTTTGCGCAGCGCATGGCCGAGGAGGGCGTTGCATGCGAGATGCACGTCTTCGACCAGGGTGGTCACGGCCTTTCGCTCGGCAACGCCAACACCGCGGTCGACAACGAGGACAAGCAGGTGGCGGTCCGCCCTTGGATTCGCCTAGCCTTCCGCTTCCTGGAGCGCCACGGGTTTTAGTTACGGCGTTTTACCAAACGCCGTAACCACTTGACGCTACAAGCCCGCCAGAGCGGCAATCTGCCTTTCAACTTCGGCAGCATGACCAGAAGGTCTATGCCGCCCTGCCTCAAGGCACCTTGCTTGCTCTGGCGGGTTTTTGCTGTCGGCGTCAAAATATCGGCGTTGTTTTGGCTGCCAAAAGAATGACCCCGTCGGTGACGGAGGAAAACGGATCAGTTTGGGCGGTGCTGGCGCCAAGGTTTAAGACCGACGTCGTCCCTTGTTGCTTTCCTACCAGACGGTGAACTGGGCGTTTTCTGTGTTCCAATGGACATCGCGAACGTAGTCGCGCACGCCCGTCGCATCTCGTGCTTCGAACAACTCAAGAATATGAGCGTGTTCGCTGTTGGCTTTATTGAGCAGTTTGCACGCCGTCTCCTGGTCGACAGTCTCGTAATCGCGCTTGATAAAGCAGCGCTCGAGCTGCGAGATCATATCGCGCAGACGGTCGTTACCGCAGCGGTTGAAGTACGTTAGATGAAAGTCTCGCTGAATGTCGTCGTACTTTCGGATGAGGCCGCCTTGGATCGCGAGGTCCATGGAGCCGACGAGAAATTTAAGCTGCGTAATGTCATCGTCGGTTAGGTTCGGACAGGCGAGATATGCGGCCTGCCCGTCGAGCGGCCCCATAATCTCAAAGACTTCAACGGCGTTTTGCTGATCGAACCCACGGACGCGGAATCCGCGGCGGGGGAGATTGTCCAGATAGCCGTCGCTTGCGAGCTGGATGAGCGCTTCGCGGACCGGCGTGCGCGACACGCCCATGGCGTCGCAGATCGCTTGCTCGCTCAGCCGGTCGCCGGCCGAAAGCTCGCCGGCGTCAATACGGCTCGAAATGTAGTCGTATACGTGGTCTTTCAGGGGCCTTCTGAGCGTTTCCATGAGCCTATGTTCCTTAACGGTATATTTCTAAAAGCAAATACGTTTCACTTGAATAGCTCAGTTGAATTATAGAACGACCAGCTAAATCATGCTACTTTGCGCCGATACGTAAGAATACGCTTACCGAAGAATACCTACCGTTCAGGATTGTATACAATATACAAAATAGGAAAACCGCCCTAAGATAAAGACATCGAAAGGAAGGCGGGCGCGAAGAAGTCCCGCTTTCTGCTAAGAGATCCAAGGAGGATCATCATGACCAAGTTCAGCCACGTCATCATCCGCCGCCCCGGCAAGTCTCTGAGCAATGGCATCACGAGTGCCCCCGAGCTTGGCCAGCCCATCTACGAGCGCGCCATCGAGGAGCACTACGATTACGAGCATGCGCTCGAGCAGTGCGGCGTTGACGTGTCGGTGCTGCCGGCACTCGAGCAGTATCCCGACAGCTGCTTCGTCGAAGACCCGGCCGTTATCACTCGCTGCGGCGCCATCATTACCAACCCCGGCGCCGATAGCCGCAACGGCGAGAAGGACGAGATCGAGCCGGCCGTCCGTCGCTTCTTTGACGACGAGCATGTCAAGCACATCGTTTCTCCGGGCACGCTCGACGGCGGCGACGTCATGATGGTCGGTGACCATTTCTACGTCGGTCGCTCCGCTCGTACCAACGAAGAGGGCATCCGCCAGTTCTGTGAGATTCTCGAGGGCTGGGGCCTCGAGGGTTCTGAGGTTCCGCTGGAGGAGGTCCTGCACCTCAAGACGGGCGTCAACTACATCGAGGACAACAACATGCTCGTCTCTGGTGAGTTCATCGATAAGCCCGACTTTGCCCAGTACAACAAGATTGTCGTGCCCGAGGACGAGGCGTACGGCGCCAACTGCATCTGGGTCAACGGTACGGTCATCGTTGCCGAGGGCTATCCGACTGTGCTCAAGGCCGTGCAGGATCTGGGCTACAAGACACTCGTCGTTGACACCTCCGAGTATCGCAAGGTCGACGGCGGCCTTTCTTGCCTGTCGCTGCGCTTCTAACGCGATAGCTGTAACAGTCTGATGATCGCTTGACCGATGGCCCGGCACCCGATTCGGGACGTCCGGGCCATCTTTCGTTCGATCACATGATGAAGGGGGTGCACATACAATGGCCTCTAAAGCTCAAAATGAAGAGATTATCGACCCTAATGGCCTCGATCTCTTTCGTCTGACCATGATGGTCATTACCGCCAGTATTTGTGGCGGCATCTTTTCGCTTGCCGGCGATATGGCAGCAGGTGGGGCAAATACCGGTGCGGTTATCGTCTCGTGGGGAATTTGCTTTATTGGCGTCTTTGCGCTGATGATGGTGTTCAACGGTTTGTCTCAGGCCCGTCCCGACCTGACCGGCGGCATCTATGCATACGCTGCGGCCGGTTTTGGCGATTACATTGGATTCAACTCCGCTTGGGGCTACTGGATCAGTGCATGTCTTTCCAACGTGAGCTTTGCGCTCTTGCTGTTTAGCGCGCTGGGCTATTTCTTCCCTGCGTTTGGCGCGGGTAACAACCTGCTTTCTATCGTCTGCGCCAGCGTGTTTTTGTGGTTCCTTACCGCCCTTGAGCTTCGTGGCGTTAAGGAGGCTGCGGGCATTAACACGATCGTCACGTTGGCGAAGCTGGTGCCGCTGGGGCTCTTTGTGCTGAGTATCGTGCTCCTGGGTAAGTTCAACGTCGATATCTTTATGGACAACTTCTGGGGAGAGCCGGCTGGTCCTGGCTTTGGCGAGCAGGTTGTCTCGACCATGATCGCCCTTGTCTGGGTCTTCACGGGCATCGAGGGCGCTGTCGTTATCTCGGGCCGTGCAAAGTACGTGCGTGACGTCGGCCGCTCGACGGCGCTCGGATTTGCGGCTGTATTCACGCTGTATCTGATCATCTCGATGCTGTCGCTCGGCATTATGCCGCGCGAGGAGATGGCACAGCTTGCAACGCCCTCCATGGCGGGAATTCTCGAGTGCGCAATCGGTCCGGTTGGTGCTGCCATCGTAAACCTTGGCGTTATCCTTTCGTTGGTCGGCGCGCTGCTGGGCTATGTCATCATTGCGTCCGAGACGCCGTTCGAGGCGGCGCGCCAGGGATCCTTCCCTCTGGCGTTTGCCAAGACGAACAAGCACGACGCCCCGGTGGTAACGGTTCTCGTGAGCTCCGGCATCACGCAGCTCTTCTTGATCGTGTCGTATGTGGCGGCGAGCACCTACCAGTTCTTCTATAGCTGCGCAGTCAACACGATTCTGGTTCCGTATGTCTGCTCGGCTGCCTATTACATGGTGATTGGCTGGAAGAACGAGCATCTGGACGGGCCGCATGCGCCCAGCGTCGGCAAAGCCCGCTTCTTCGGTACGCTCGGCTTCATCTACACATTGTTCCTGGTGTGGTCGACGGGTCTTCAGGGCGTTATGATCATGACGATTCTTTTTGCTCCGGCCATTCCCGTTTATATGCTGGGCGAGCGAGGCCGCGGTAAACCGGTGCTTCCGCATCTGCACGACAAGCTGATCGCAGCGGTGGTCATTGTCGTGGCAATCATTTCGCTGTATCTGCACTTTGCCGGCATTGCGCCGATAGTCTAAGACTGCGGCAAGCTTCATCGCTTGGTAAGCCGACGGAGGCATCGCGTGCCGGTGCCGTTCGGTAATCCATAACTGACGTGGGCCTCTGTAACGTGCCTTTGTGAGCGCCCACCAAGCCCGCGCAGGTGACATTTGTTGCCAGCGCGGGCTTTTGCTGTTGCGGCGAAATGCCGCCGGCAGCTGGGGACGTTCCTATTGTGCCGGCACCCTGGGACACTCCTTGGATGTTCCGCATGCGACGGAGGGAACGGATCATTTTGTCGAGGGGCGGGCGGCTGTTTCGGTCCTCGGGGAAACCGCGTCCCGTTTCGAGAGCAGATTCCGGGCCGCAGTTTCCCCGAGGGCCCCATTGGGAAATTGCATCCCAGTCTGAGCGCCGATTCCGGGCTGCAGTTTCCGCTAGATGCCTCAACCGGAAAGCTCATCCCGTTTAGGTGTTCCAGAGTGGGATGCGGTTTCCGCAGCAGGCCCGTCTGGGAAGCAATGGCCCAGAATTCCCATCGCAGCGATCTGTCGATTGAACGTCGTTGTGTGTTCGCGCTATCATGCATGGTTACAATTGGTTAGCCATGGCAAACGGTTAGCCATGGTGAACATAAATACAACGCCCTGTGGGCGCCGGGGGAGGAACACGGACGTGAAGCTCGATACACTCGAGATTGGAAAGGACGCCGTTGTCGCATCGGTGGCATCGGACGATCAGGCACTCCGACAGCATATTTTGGACATGGGTCTAACGCCGGGCACCGAAGTCACCATGATGAAGTACGCCCCCATGGGTGACCCGCTCGAGATCCGCCTGCGTGGCTACGAGTTGACACTGCGTAAGGACGATGCCGCTCGCATCGAGCTCGTGGGTATTCACGACACCGATACGGGTCCGCGCGCTAACGCCGCAATCGGCACGACGGAGCATCCGGCCCTGGGCGAGGGGACGTATTCGCCCCGTGCGGCAAAGACGGCCGTGCCAGAGGGCGCGCCGCTGCACTTTGCCCTCGCCGGCAACCAAAACTGCGGCAAGACCACGTTATTCAACCAGCTGACGGGCTCCAACCAGCATGTCGGTAACTTTCCCGGCGTGACGGTCGACCGCAAAGATGGCACCATCCGTAACCATCCCGAGGCGAGCGTTACCGACCTGCCCGGCATTTACTCCCTGTCGCCGTACACAGGCGAGGAGGTCGTGAGCCGTCAGTTCATCCTCGACGAGCGTCCGGACGCCATCATCGACATCATTGACGCCACCAACATCGAGCGCAACCTGTACCTGACACTGCAGCTCATGGAGCTTGACCGTCCTATGGTCATCGCGCTCAACATGATGGACGAGGTGACCGCCAACGGCGGCGCCGTGGACGTCAACTTGCTCGAGAGCCTGTTGGGCGTGCCCGTTGTCCCCATTAGCGCTGCCCGCAACGAGGGCATCGGCGAGCTGGTGGACCACGCCCTGCACGTGGCGCGGTTCCGCGAGCGCCCCGGTCGCCTGGACTTTTGCGCGCCCGACGGTCCGGACGGCGGTGCACTGCATCGCTGCATCCACGGTATTGCTAACCTGATCGAGGACCATGCCGTGACGGCGCACATCCCGGTGCGCTTTGCGGCGACCAAGCTGGTCGAGGGCGATGAGCTGGTAACCGAGGCGCTTCACCTGGATCGCAATGAGCTCGACGCTATCGAGCACATCATCACCCAGATGGAGGGCGAGGCCGGCACCGACCGCCTATCTGCGCTGGCCGATATGCGTTTTAGCTTTATCGGCGACGTGTGCGGGCGTTGCGTCGTCAAGCCGCACGAGAGCCGCGAGCACGTGCGCTCCGTCAAGATTGACCGCATCCTGACAGGTCGTTACACAGCCATTCCGGCGTTTCTGGTGATCATGGGCCTCGTCTTTTGGCTGACGTTTGGCGTGATCGGCGCGGCGTTGCAGGGACTTATGGAGGACGGTATCGCTGCCATCATCGCCTCGGCCGATGCGGGCCTCAAGGCGTTCGGTACCAACGACGTGGTGCGCTCGCTGGCTGTCGACGGCGTGCTTACGGGCGTGGGCAGTGTGCTGACCTTCCTGCCGATTATCGTCGTGCTCTTTTTGTTCCTCTCCATTCTGGAAGACTCCGGATACATGGCGCGCGTGGCCTTTGTCATGGATAAGGTGTTGCGTCGCTTTGGCCTGTCGGGCCGCAGTTTCGTGCCCATGCTCGTCGGTTTTGGCTGCACCGTGCCGGCTATCATGTCGACCCGTACGCTCCCATCCGAGCACGACCGCAAGATGACGGTCATGCTCACGCCGTTTATGAGCTGCTCAGCCAAGCTGCCGGTTTACGGCTTGCTGTGCGGGGCGTTTTTCCCGCAGGCGACGGTTCCCGCCATGGTCTCGCTCTATCTGATCGGTATCGTGGTCGGCTGCGTCGCGGCTTTGGTGCTCAACCGCACGGCATTTAAGGGCGACCCGGTGCCGTTTATCATGGAGCTCCCCAATTACCGCCTGCCGAGCGTCAAGACGACGGTGATGCTGGCATGGGATAAGGCCAAGGACTTCATCACCAAGGCCTTTACCATTATCTTTGCCGCTACGGTGGTCATCTGGTTCCTGCAGACGTTCGATATCCGCTTTAACGTGGTCGCCGACCAGTCGCAAAGCCTGCTTGCCGGTCTGGGTAGCATCATCGCGCCGGTGTTGGCCCCGCTCGGCTTTGGCGACTGGCGCGCCTCGACGGCGCTCGTCACGGGGCTCATTGCCAAGGAGAGCGTCATCTCGACGCTCACGGTGCTTTTGGGCGCAACGTCGCCCGCGGCGCTGTCGACCATGTTTTCGCCGTTTACCGCCTACGTGTTCTTGGTCTTTACGTTGCTGTACCCGCCTTGTGTGGCGGCAATCGGCGCCGTCAAGAGCGAGTTGGGCGCGCGCTATGCCGTGGCCGTATTCGCGTTTCAGGTCGCCGTTGCCTGGATCGTGGCGTTTGCCGTGCATTCGGCGGGCATATTGCTGGGGTTGGCTTAGTTATGAATTGACGGCGCAACCTCTGTGTATCGAATTGTTTTCGGCCCCGCATCTGTACTGACGGATGCGGGGCCGTTGCTATATAATCGCCTCCGCTCAAAACGATTGGAGACGTTATATATGACTCAGACAAGGCAAGACGGCATCACGCTCAAGCAGTGGCTCCCGCTCATCGGGCTCACCTGCTGTGCGTTCGTGTTCAACACGTCGGAGTTTATGCCCATCGGCCTTTTGACTGATATCGCCGCGTCGTTCTCGCTCACCGAGGCCCAGGCGGGCATCACGATCTCGGTCTACGCCTGGGGCGTCATGCTGCTGTCGTTGCCGCTCATGGTGTTTGCCTCGCGCTTCGAGTTCAAGCGGATGCTGCTGGGCGTGCTCGCCGTGTTCTCGCTGGGCCAGTTTCTGTCCGCTGTGGCGCCGACTTATCCCATCCTGGTCTGCGCGCGCCTGGTGGTCGCTTGCGCACATGCCGTGTTCTGGTCAGTCGCCTCGATTATGGCCTCGCGCCTGGTCGACACTCGCCACGGCGCGCTCGCCATCAGCATGATCGCTACGGGCTCGTCCATCGCGCAGATCTTTGGCCTGCCTCTCGGTCGCGCCATTGGCTTGGCCGTGGGCTGGCGCATGACGTTTGCCGTGGTCGGGGGCCTCTCAGCCATCGCGGTCGTCTACCAGGCAGCGGTGTTCCCGGCCATGCCGGCGGGTGAGCGCTTTACCGTCAAACAGCTGCCCGAGCTGCTCAAGAACCCGCTCCTCATCGCGCTCTACGCAGTCACGGTCTTCATGGCGACCGGCTATTACGCAAGCTACAGCTATATCGAGCCCTTCCTGGCGCAGGTCGCGCACGTCGATGCGGGCGCCATTACCATGACGCTGACGGCGTTTGGCTGCTCTGGTTTGCTCGGAAGCTGGCTGTTTGGCCGCCTGTTCGATGGGCATCGCTTCCCGTTCTTGGCTATCACGCTCTCCGGCGTGCCGGTGGCCCTGCTGCTCATGGGGCCGGCCGCATCGTCGCTCGTGACAGTGCTTGCCGTCTGCGCACTGTGGGGTTGCTGCGCCACGGCCTTTAACGTGGCGTTTCAGGCCGAGCTCATCAAGTGCACGTCGGCAGATTCGTCGGCCGTCGCCATGTCGATCTTCTCGGGCCTGTTTAATCTGGGTATCGGCACGGGTACCGCGATCGGCGGAGCCGTGGTTTCGGGCCCCGGTATCGCCTTGATCGGCTACGCGGGTGGTGCGATCGCTGCCGTGGGCGTCATCCTCGCTATCACGGTGATGTTCCCGGTCATTCGTCGCGCAAAGCCTGTCGCCTAACCACGTCCCCTCATCAGTTGCGGTGGAATAGTTCCTGTTTAAGGCCTCTGAAGGCCCAAGCAGGAACTATTCCACCGCAACTTATTTTGGGGAAGAGGATACAAGCCGGGCATACAATGGATGTCGTTGTGTTGAGCTTACCGGGAGGTTGCTATGTGGGCATACGAGACGGCGTTCTATCAGATCTATCCGCTGGGCTTTTGCGGAGCTCCGCGCGAAAACGCCGCCCCCGTTGCCGAGGATGAGCTCGCCCAAGCTGCCGGCACTGCATCCAACCCCGATGCCCCCATCATGAAGATTGCTCAATGGGCCGACTACCTGCAGGAACTCGGCGTTGGCGCTGTGCTCATCAATCCACCGCTCGAGTCCGATAGCCATGGCTACGACACGCGCAGCCTGCGCCACATCGACCGCCGCCTAGGCAGCGATGCCGACTTTGCCGCCGTGTGCGAGACATTGCATGCCCATGGCATCCGCGTGGTACTCGATGCCGTCTTCAACCACGTCGGTCGTGGCTTTTGGGCCTTCCGCGATGTGCAGGAGCGTAAGTGGGACTCGCCGTACAAGGATTGGTTCCACATCAGCTTTGACGGTGACTCGTGCTACGGCGACGGCTTTTGGTACGAGGGCTGGGAGGGCCATTTTGAGCTTGTGAAGCTCAACCTGCAAAACCCCGCCGTGGTCGATTACCTGCTTGAGTCCGTGCGTCGCTGGGCCGAGGTTTTTGGCATCGACGGCCTGCGCTTGGACGTCGCCTATATGCTCGATCGCGACTTCATGCGCCGCCTGCATACGTTTACCCGTGAGCTCAAGCCCGACTTTGTGCTGATTGGTGAGACGCTCCACGGCGACTACAACCAGATCGTCAACGACGAGATGCTCGACTCCTGCACCAACTACGAGTGCTACAAGGGCCTGTACTCCAGCTTTAACTCGGTCAACATGTTCGAAATCGCCCATTCGTTGCACCGTCAGTTTGGCGGCGACCCGTGGTGCATCTACCGCGGCAAGCACCTGCTGTCGTTTGTCGATAACCACGATGTGCCGCGCCTGGCGAGCATCCTCACCGACAAGTCCTGCCTGCGCCCCGCCTACGGCATGCTCTTTGGTATGCCGGGCATTCCGTGCGTCTACTACGGCAGCGAGTGGGGGATTGCCGGCGAAAAGGGCGGCCCCGATGGCGACTGGGCGCTGCGACCTGCGCTCGATGAGCCTGCGCCCAACGATCTGACGACATTTGTCACGCAGCTGGCGCACCTACGCTCGGCAAACGACGCGGCGGCCCGTGCCCTCAACTACGGTGCCTATCGCAACGTGGCGATCCAGAACAAGCAGCTGCTGTTCGAGCGCGCCTGCGACGACGCGACGGTGCTCGTGGCGGTCAATGCCGTGAACGAGCCCTATACCTTTGGGGCCGGCGAACTCAACGGCTCCTTCGTCGACCTGCTTGCCGACGATGCGCCCACGGTCGAGCTTACGGGTACCCTCGAGCTTGCACCCTATCAGGTGCGCTATCTGCTGAGGGCCTAGCTCGTGGTCGCGCCGGACGAGGGCTATCAACATATTGAGCATGGGTTTGAGCCCGTGTTTGACGAGCGCTCGCGCGTTTTGGTGCTGGGGTCGTTTCCCTCGGTGCTCTCGCGTGCCAATGCCTTCTACTATGGCAATCCGCAGAACCGCTTTTGGCGCGTGATGGCCGCGTGCCTTGGTGCGCCCGTGCCGCCCAACGAGGGAGACTCTTTGGCGAGCGGCGAGCCCGTGACGCTTGACGCCTCGATTGCCGCCAAGCGGGCTATGCTGCTGAACGGCGGCGTGGCCCTGTGGGACGTGATCGAGAGCTGCGACATTAAGGGCTCGAGCGATGCGAGCATTCGTAACGTTGTGCCGGCACATATCGAGCGCATTACCGGCGCAGCTCCCATTGAGCAGGTGATATGCAACGGTGGTACAGCTGGCCGGCTCTACAAGCGCTATCTACAAGAGCGCACCGGGCTGCCGGCCATCGTTCTGCCGTCGACAAGTCCCGCCAATGCGGCGTGGCGTCTGGAACGCCTTGTCGAGCGCTGGAGTGAAGCCGTTGATTGGCAGGCTTTTTCGATTTAGCAGTTTGAGTGCTCGGCAAGATGCCTCATAACGGCGTGCCAGATCGGTGTGGGCAGCGCAGACGTGGCGCGCACCATGCCGTCGGTGTCGACGCCACCCGTTGCGGCGCCACCGAGCTTCTGCGCGTGTTCGACGGAACACCCCATGCGAACGGCGCCCACGAGCTTGTCCATGGCCTCCGAAAACGGTCGCCGCAAGAGTCCCATGCGCGGGGAGCGACGAAGCGCTGCGATGCCGCTGCCGGCGCAGATGGCAACGCCGCCACACCACAATTGGTCATGGCGCTCACATGCCTTGTGCAGGCGAACGGCGGTCCCACGCGCCTGCTCAGTGCTCTCTTGTGCGGCTCGAATCGCGGCATAGACGCGCGTTCCCGTACCGCCAAAGCGCTCAAGCGCCTGCTCGATGGCTGTCAACGTCTCATCGTCAGCCACATCTTCAATGGCCAGCACGATGCCATCGGCAACGCTGCCGGCGTCATTTGCCTTCAAGTCGACCGGGCGGGGGAGTGCGGTGCCGGAAAGCTGTGCATAGGCGGCGATGGCATCCTGCAGGTCCCAGAGCAAAAACTCAAGATCGGCACTATTGGGAATGCTGATATACGCAATGGTTTGCAGCGTTTTTGGTACATCGCTGCGCGCGGTCGGCTCCATGCTGCCTCCTTTCTGGTTGGTTTCCGTTTAGGTTACACCGTCCGGCGGCGCCCCACCGCGCTATCCTAGTGCAACCCTTACGAAAGGAACGCCATGCGACTGCCCATGAATACCTCGCTTGCCACGCTCAAGCCCTCCGGTATCCGCCGAATCAACGCGCTCGCCGCCCAGCACCCGGGGTGCATCGCGCTTGCGCTTGGCGAGCCCGATTTTCCCACGCCCGATGTGATTAGCGCCGAGGTGACCGCCGCACTGGACCGCGGTGACACGCACTATCCGCCCAACAACGGGCGCCCCGCCCTGCGTGAGGCGTTATCTGCCTACATGGGGGACGCGGGCCTTACGTTTTCGGCCGACGAGGTCATCCTAACCGACGGCGCGACCGAAGCCCTGTCGGCAACATTTATGGCTATGCTCAACCCCGGCGACGAGGTCATCATCCCCACGCCGGCCTTTGGCCTGTACGAGAGCATCGTCGTGGCCAATCACGCCAAAGCGGTCTTTTTGGATACGGAGCCTGCGCAATTCCAGATTGACGAGGATGCGCTTCGTGCTTGCGTGACGCCGGCGACCAAGGCCATCGTCATCTGCTCGCCCAACAATCCTACGGGTTGCATCCTCAACGCGGCATCGCTCGACGCCGTGGCGCGCGTGGCGGAGCAGGCGGGCATCTACGTGGTCTGCGACGACGTATACAACCGCCTGGTTTATGTGGATGGCTACGAGCGCTTTGCCCAGCGTCACCCGGAGCTGCGTGAACAGACGGTCATCATCGAGAGCTTCTCCAAGCCCTGGTCCATGACCGGCTGGCGCCTGGGCTGGCTCGCGGCAGCGGCACCCGTCATCGCCGAGATCGCCAAGGCTCACCAATACTTAGTATCGAGTGCCGTCTCCTTCGAAATGGACGCCGCAGCCCGAGCCCTGACCGTCGACCCAACCCCCATGCTCAAAGTCTACCGAGCCCGCCACGAACGCGTACTCGCAGCCTTAGACGCCATGGGCCTCGACGTAGTAGAGCCCGCAGGAGCCTTCTACACTTTCCCGAGCATCAAAAAGTTCGGCCTAACCAGCGAAGACTTCTGCATCAAAGCCATCAAAGAGGCAAACGTAGCCCTAGTCCCGGGCGACTGCTTCGGAACCGAAGGCCACATCCGCCTAAGCTATTGTGTTTCCGACCAAGATTTGGACGAAGGCCTAAATCGCCTGTCCACCTTCATTTCAACCTTATAGCCCAACGGGACGCAACACATCAGCCCACCGACCCAAGCATTATGAGTGGGGCGCGTCGCTCAACGGACACGAGGATTCGCAGCAAAGTTACCGCAGCTCCGGTCCGAGGGGCCGGGTTGAGATTTTCGTAGATTCCGCACGAGCCGAAGAGCACTTAATGTGCTCTTCGTGCGAGCCAGGACTTGACCGAGCGAAAATCTCAACCCGGCCCCTCGGACCGGAGCGTATGCAGGGTTTGTGTACGAATCCTCGCGCCCGTTGACCGACGCCGGGGTCCCCGCCATAATACTTTCGGTTCACGCACGAATCCGCTGCCAGAGACAGCCGGCGCAAACGGGTCTTACCCGCGAGCTTAATGGGACTTCCCGCCAGCCGAGGTGGTCGAGTAGATATGTCTTCTCGCCCCCGTCGCTCATGCAGCGCGGGGGCTTTCTTTTTGGACATGCCCCCGTCACGTCCTTGTGGCGGACCGTGCCCGGAAAGAATTCGAGGAGGTGTAATTCATGCCCCAGCAGTACAAAATCGACAAGGTTGCAGAGATCGAGTCCCGTATCGCCGAGAACGCCGGTCTGTTCGTCGTCAACTACAACGGTCTGACGGTTAAGCAGGCTCAGGAGCTGCGTCATCAGCTTCGCGAGTGCGGCGCCGAGATGAAGGTCTACAAGAACAACCTGGTCAAGATCGCTCTCAAGAACCAGGAGCAGCCCGAGCTCGACGAGATTCTCGCCGGCCCCGTCGCTTATGTGTTCTACGAGTCCGAGCCGGTCGAGGCCGCTAAGGCCCTTAAGGACTTCTCCGCTAAGTCCAAGGGCGTCCTTGAGATCAAGGGCGGTATCTCCGACGGCAAGGCCGTTTCCGCTGATGATGTTAAGGCTATCGCCGAGCTGCCCACCAAGGATCAGCTTCTCGGCCAGATCGCCGGTCTCATCTCCGGTTTCGCTCGCGACATCGCTGTCTGCGTCAACGGCGTTTCCTCTGGTCTCGCTCGTTCGATCCAGCAGGTCTCCGAGCAGAAGGCAGCCTAGTCGCTGTTTTCACCCGCGGCGGCAACGCCGCACCCCTGGCGCATTCGCGCCGTGTTTTAACTGATCTCCGTGCATTCGCACGGAAACCGAAAGGACTTAGAAATGGCTAAGCTTACCACCGATGAGATCATCGATGCTCTTAAGGAAATGACCCTTCTCGAGGCTTCCGAGCTCGTTAAGGCTATCGAGGACACCTTCGGCGTTTCCGCCGCTGCTCCTGCCGCTGTTGTCGCCGCTCCCGCTGCTGGCGCTGCTGAGGCCGAGGAGAAGACCGAGTTTGACGTCGTGCTCGAGGGCTTCGGCGACAACAAGATCCAGGTCATCAAGGCCGTCCGTGAGCTCACCAACCTTGGCCTGAAGGAGGCCAAGGAGGTCGTCGAGGGCGCTCCCAAGGCTGTTCTCGAGGGTGCCAAGAAGGAGGACGCCGAGGCTGCCAAGGAGAAGCTCGAGGCTGCTGGCGCTGCTGTCACCCTCAAGTAATCAGGCTTTCTCGCCAGATTTCTTTGCAGACGGGGTTCGCATTGCGAGCCCCGTCTTTTTTGTTTTTCGGTCCCTCGACATCGGTTGCTCAAACTGCCATGTTCTGTAATTTGCGTCGTATCGGGCACCCTGCCGTTGGGCAATAAAATTGCACCATTCGAGCAATAATTTGCGTTGACCTGCTGAAGAATTGTCTCTGCCTTGTAGCGACATATAGTTCCAGCGGTAAGATGCTTGGGTATCGCAATTTGGTCTGCGGCCGCCGTGCCGCACGCACAGGGCGCATCTTGCGCCTGCGAAAGGATCCTTGAATAACATGAAGGCAATCATCCCCGCCGCCGGTCTTGGCACGCGTTTTCTGCCTGGCACTAAGTGCACGCCCAAAGAGATGCTGCCGGTGCTCGACAAGCCGGTCATCCAGTATGTCGTTGAGGAGGCGCTCGATCCCGAGGAGGTCGACGACGCCATCATCGTTACCTCTCCCGGTAAGCCCGAGCTGCTGAGCTACTTCCAGCCCGACCGTTCGCTCGAGAACCTGCTGCGCGAGCGCGGCAAGAACGCCCATGCCGATGCCGTCGCCCACGCTGGCGGTATGCCGGTCGACTTCCGCTATCAGTACGAGCCCATGGGTCTCGGCCATGCTATCCGCTCTGCTGCCGACGCCGTGGCAGGGGAGAACTTCCTGGTTCTTCTGGGCGACTACGTTGTGCCTAACCGTGATATCTGCGACAAGATGTTCGCCGTTTCCAAGGAGCACGGTGGCGCTTCGGTTATCGCCGTCGCTGCTTGCTCGCCCGAGGAAGTCAGCCGCTACGGCGTTATCGCCGGCGATCGCGTTGGCTCGCTCGAGGGCTTCGAGAATGCTGCCGACGACGAGCCCGGTGCCGTTTGGCGCATCGGCGGTCTGGTCGAGAAGCCTGCTCCCGAGGCGGCTCCGTCCAACCTGTACATCGTCGGTCGTTACCTGCTGAGCCCGCTGGTCATGGACCTGCTCGCCGATCAGCAGGCCGGCAAGGGCGGCGAGATTCAGCTTACCGACGCCATGGCCCGTTCGCTCGACCGCGAGGCCATGTACGCTGTCGTCATCGACCCGCTCTCGGGCTACGATACCGGTACCCCGTCTGGCTGGATGGCCACCAACGCCCTCATGGCCGCAAGCGATCCTCGCTTTGCCGGCGCCTTCTGGGACGCCATCGACGAGCGTGGCGGCTTGATGCGCAAGTAAGCCTTCGGGCATCGACATTTACGGGTGCGGACTTCGGTCTGCACCCCTTTTTATGCGCGCCGCGGCTTGGCTCCGGAAAGTGCGACCCACAATTTGGTCGAATTCTGGGACGCGCTTTCCGGTTGGGGCCCCTAGCGGAAACTGCGACCCGGAATATCGGCTCAGAACGGGATATGCTTTCCCAAACAGGGCTCAACCGGAAACTGCGGCCCAGTTTGAGGCCTCAAAACGGGACGCAGTTTCCGCCCGATTAACCCTCAAAGCCATTCCGCCATTCAGTGGCCCGCGCCAGCAGTCTCGTTCACAGAAAATATATGAACAGGTGTTCGATACATACCTATCTACCTGCACCTTTTCTGCCGAAAAACTTTGCTACTCCAAAAACTCAATCGCGTCAAGGCTTTTCTTGCCCAACGGTCGGTACCTGATAAACTATTAGGTTGCGATAACTGGCGAAGCTATGCCTCGCCAATCCACCGAGCATTTCCGTGAAGGAGGAAAAACCTGGTGACCTACGCATACACTGCCACTGAGCGCAAGCGCGTCAGCTTCGGGAAAATCCCGGAGGCCATGGAGCTCCCCAACCTTATCTCTGTTCAAAGGGAATCCTTTGAGCGTTTTAAGGACGAGGGTCTTCGTGAGGCGTTCAAGGAATCCAGCCCCATCCAGAGCCAGAACCATGTTCTCGAGGTTACCTTCGGCGAGCATCAGTTCGGCGACCCCGCGCACACCGTCGAGGAGTGCCGCGAGAAGGATATGACCTATCAGGCTCCGCTTCTGACCGACGTCCGTCTCACCAACAAGGAGACCGGCGAGATCAAGGAGCAGCTCGTCTTCATGGGCGACTTCCCCATGATGACCGAGCAGGGCACCTTCATCATCAACGGTACCGAGCGCATCGTCGTCTCGCAGCTCGTCCGCTCCCCGGGCGTGTACTACAGCTCCGAGATGGATTCGGGCAAGCAGATCTACAAGGCCCAGATCATCCCGTCCCGCGGTGCCTGGCTTGAGTTTGAGGTCGACAAGCGCGACCAGCTCATGGTCTCCATCGACCGTAAGCGCAAGCAGAGCGCCACGATGTTCCTGCGCGCCCTTGGCATTGCCGTCACCAACGACGACATCATCGAGCTGCTCGGCAACTCCGATGTGATCAAGCGCACCCTGGAGCGCGACACCGCCCTCACTCGCGAGGACGCCCTCATCGAGATCTACCGTCGTCTGCGCCCGGGCGAGCCTCCCACCGTGGACGCTTCCCGCAGCCTGCTCGAGGGCCTGCTCTTTAACCCGCAGCGCTACGATCTGGCCCGCGTCGGTCGTTACAAGGTCAACAAGAAGCTCAACCTCACCACCGAGGAGGAGGTCACGGTGCTCACCGACGAGGATATCGTCGCGACGCTGCGTTACCTGCTGTCCCTCGCTGCCGGCGAGCAGGGCTTCAAGGTCGATGACATCGACCACTTTGGCAACCGCCGCATCCGTACCGTCGGCGAGCTCGTCGCCAACCAGTTCCGTATCGGCATGAGCCGTATGGAGCGCGTCGTCCGTGAGCGCATGAGCTCCCAGGACATCGACGAGATCACCCCGCAGTCGCTCATCAACATTCGCCCGATCGTGGCCTCCATCAAGGAGTTCTTCGGTTCCTCGCAGCTCTCGCAGTTCATGGACCAGGCGAACCCCCTGACCGGTCTGACCCACAAGCGCCGTCTGTCCGCACTCGGCCCTGGCGGTCTTGCCGGCCACAAGTCCGGCTCCAGCCGCCGTACCAACGTGCCGACGGCCGTCCGCGACGTCCACAACTCGCACTACAGCCGCATGTGCCCGATCGAGACCCCCGAAGGCCCCAACATCGGCCTGATCGGCTCGCTCGCCCTCTACGCCCGCGTCAACGAGTACGGCTTCATCGAGGCCCCGTTCCGTCGCGTCGAGAACGGCGTTGCCACCGACCAGATCGACTGGATGACCGCTGACGAGGAAGAGAAGCACGTCATCGCGCCGGCCAACACGCCGCTCGATCCCAAGACCAACGAGTTCATCACGACCGATGCCGAGGGCAAGATCGTCCGTCCGCACACCGTGATCGCCCGTACCCGCGACTTCGACGGCTCCTTCGGCGCTCCCGCCGACGTGCCCGTCGAGGACGTCGACTACATGGACGTCTCGCCGCGTCAGATGCTCTCCGTCGCAGCCACGCTGATTCCGTTCCTGGAGCACGACGACGCCAAGCGTACGCTCATGGGCGCCAACATGCAGCGTCAGGCCGTGCCGCTGGTTCACCCCGCCGCTCCCTATGTCGGTACCGGCATGGAGCGTCGCGCCGCCCTGGACTCTGGCGAGGTTACCCTGGCCAAGAACGCCGGCGAGGTCATCTATGCCGACGCCTCCAAGATTATCGTCAAGCATGCCGGCGGCATGGACGAGTATCACCTGGCCAAGTACCAGCGCTCCAACCAGTCCACCTGCATCAACCACCGTCCGCTCGTGCGCGTCGGTGACACCGTTGAGCAGGGCGAGCCTCTGGCCGACGGTCCTTCGACCGATCATGGCGAGCTCGCACTGGGCCAGAACCTCACCGTGGCATACATGCCGTGGGAAGGCTTCAACTACGAGGACGGTATCGTCGTGTCCGAGCGCCTGGTGGCCGAGGACCTGCTGACGACCATCAATATCACCCGTCACGAGATCGACGCCCGCGACACCAAGCTCGGTCCCGAGGAGATCACTCGCGAGATCCCGAACCTCTCCGAGGACATGCTTGCCAACCTCGACGAGGACGGCATCATCCGCATCGGCGCCGAGGTCGGCCCTGGCGACATCCTGGTCGGCAAGGTCACGCCTAAGGGCGAGAGCGCTCTGACCGCCGAGGAGCGCCTGCTGCGCGCCATCTTCGGTGCCAAGGCTCACGATGTTCGCGACACCTCCCTTAAGATGCCTCACGGCGCTTATGGCCGCGTCATCGACGTCGTCCGCTTTAGCCGCGAGAACGGCGACGACCTGGCCCCCGGTGTCAACGAGCAGGTGCGCGTCTACGTCGCCCAGCGTCGTAAGATCCAGCAGGGCGATAAGATCGCCGGTCGCCACGGCAACAAGGGCGTTATCTGTAACGTTCTGCCGGTCGAGGACATGCCCTACATGGCTGACGGTACCCCGATCGACGTTATCCTCAACCCGCTGGGCGTTCCTTCGCGTATGAACGTCGGCCAGCTGCTCGAGTGCCACCTTGGCTGGGCTGCTGCCTGCGGTTGGGATACCGAGGATGCCGACTCCGACAAGTATGTCCCTGGTCCGTTCTTCGTCTCGACGCCCGTCTTCGACGGCGCCAAGGAGGACGAGATCGCCGAGGTCATCCGTCGCGCCAACAAGAACATGCTCAACAAGGCCACCGCTGCCTTTGGCGATCACATGCGCCCCGAGTTTGTCACCCAGCTTGACGAGCGCGGCAAGACCCGCCTGTTCGACGGCCGCACCGGCGAGGAGTTCCGCGAGCCCATTACCGTGGGTACGTCCTACATCCTCAAGCTCGGCCACATGGTCGACGACAAGATCCACGCCCGTTCGACCGGCCCTTACAGCCTGGTTACCCAGCAACCGCTGGGCGGCAAGGCTCAGTTCGGCGGCCAGCGCTTCGGCGAGATGGAAGTTTGGGCACTGTACGCTTACGGTGCTTCCAACGTCCTGCAGGAGATCCTGACCGTCAAGTCTGACGATACCGTGGGCCGCGTCAAGACCTACGAGTCTATCGTCAAGGGCGAGAACGTCCCGGTCCCGGGTATCCCCGAGTCCTTCAAGGTTCTCGTCAAGGAGATTCGCTCCCTCGCACTGGACATCGAGCCCATGCACGATGCCGACGAGGACGCCTCCGCCCCTGTGACCGCCGAGGAGACCTCCGCTCTCGACGACCTGGCTGCGCTCGCCGTCGTTGACGCCGGCATCGAGGCCGAGGATGCCGAGACCGCCGAGGCGCCCGAGGCTGTCGCCGCCACGACCACTGATAAGGAGTAGTTGACTGTGGCAGATTTCGAAGCTACTGATTTTGACTCGGTAAAGATCTCCCTTGCCTCCGCCGACCAGATCCGTTCCTGGTCGCACGGTGAGGTCAAGAAGCCGGAGACCATCAATTACCGTACCCTCAAGCCCGAGAAGGACGGCCTGTTCTGCGAGAAGATCTTCGGTCCCGCCAAGGACTGGGAGTGCTCCTGCGGCAAGTACAAGGGCATCCGCTTTAAGGGCATCGTCTGCGAGCGCTGCGGCGTCGAGGTCACCTCGGCCAAGGTGCGTCGCGACCGCATGGGCCACATCGAGCTCGCCGCTCCCGTGTCCCACATCTGGTACTTCAAGAGCCCCACGAGCTTCCCGATGAGCCGTATGCTCGACATCAAGTCCAAGGACCTCGAGAAGGTTCTGTACTTTGCCAGCTACATCATCACCGAGGTCGACTACGAGGCTCGCGAGGCCGACGCCGACGACCTGCGTGAGGAGCTCGCCGCCGATCTGGAAGAGATCGATGCCGAGTGCGCCCGCCAGATCGAATCCCTCAAGGAGCAGGGCAACCCCGAGAACTTCGACGAGTTCTCCGACGAGGAGCCGCTGACCCCCGAGGAGATCGCCTCTGGCATCGTCGACATCGAGGAAGAGTGCAAGGACGAGAAGCAGCTCCGCACGGACGCCTTCAACGCCTTCATGAAGCTCAGCGAGCGCGACCTCATTTCCGATGAGCCGCTGTTCCGCGAGATGACTCGCTACTACTCCATGTACTTCAAGGGTGGTATGGGTGCCGAGGCCGTCCGCGACCTGCTCGCTGCCATCGACCTCCCCTCCGAGGCCGAGAAGCTCAAGGCCATCATCGCCGACGAGGACTCCCAGAAGCAGAAGCGCGAGAAGGCCGTTAAGCGCCTTGAGGTCGTTGACGCCTTCCTGAAGGGCGGTAACAGCCCCGCGAACATGATTCTGGACGTCATTCCTGTCATTCCGCCCGATCTGCGCCCGATGGTCCAGCTCGACGGTGGCCGCTTCGCCGCATCCGACCTCAACGACCTGTACCGTCGCGTGATCAACCGTAACAACCGACTCAAGCGCCTGCTCGACCTGGACGCCCCTGCGATCATCGTGAACAACGAGAAGCGCATGCTCCAGGAGTCCGTGGACGCCCTGTTCGACAACGGCCGTCGTGGTCGCCCGGTCTCTGGCCGTGGCGGTCGCCCGCTCAAGTCGCTCGCCGAGGCCCTCAAGGGCAAGCAGGGCCGTTTCCGTCAGAACCTGCTGGGCAAGCGTGTCGACTACTCCGGCCGTTCGGTTATCGTTACCGACCCCAAGCTGCTGCTGCACCAGTGCGGTCTGCCCAAGACCATGGCGCTGGAGCTCTTCAAGCCCTTCGTCATGAAGCGCCTGGTCGAGCTTGGCAAGGTCGAGAACATCAAGGGTGCCAAGCGCGCTATCGACCGCGGTGCCACCTTTGTGTGGGACATCCTCGAAGAGGTCATCGACGGCCGCGTCGTGCTGCTCAACCGTGCACCGACCCTGCACCGTCTGTCCATCCAGGCCTTTGAGCCGGTGCTGGTCGAGGGCAAGGCTATCCACCTGCACCCGCTGGTCTGCTCGCCCTTCAACGCCGACTTCGACGGCGACCAGATGTCTGTCCACGTGCCGCTGTCCAGCCAGGCTCAGGCCGAGGCTCGCGTGCTCATGCTCTCTGCGAACAACCTGCGCTCGCCGGCATCCGGCAAGCCGGTCAACATCCCTTCGCAGGACATGATCATCGGTGTGTACTACCTCACCCAGGTTCGCGAGGGTCTGCCGGGCGAGAACCACGTGTTCTCGAGCTTCGACGACGCGCTGCACGCCTATGACTGCCGCTCCGAGGTCGACATGCAGGCCAAGATCCAAGTCCGCGTGTCCGCTGCCGATGCCAACGTCATCAACGAGGACGGCACCCGTATCTTCCGCGTCAAGAACGGCAAGAACGAGTTTGTCGACTACGACGTCACCGGCAACAAGACCGCGCGCTTCGAGACCTCTATCGGCCGCATCATCTTCAACCGCCAGTGCCTGCCCGAAGACTATGAGTTCATGAACTACAAGATGGTCAAGGGCGATGTGGCCAAGCTGGTTGCCGACTGCTGCGATCGTTACCCCGAGGCCAAGGTCGGCCCGATCCTCGACGCCATCAAGTACTCCGGCTTCCACTACGCTACCCGCGCCGGCCTTACCATCTCGGTGTGGGACGCTCTCATCCCTGCCGAGAAGCAGGAGCTGCTCGATCGCGCCCAGGCCAACGTCGACCAGATCAACGAATACTTTGAGGAGGGCTTCATCAACGAGACGGAGCGCCACATCGAAGTCGTTAACGAGTGGACCGCTTGTACCGACAAGGTTGCAGCGCTCATGCTCGACATGTTCGACGAGGAGAACCCGCTGTACATGATGGCCGACTCCGGCGCCCGTGGTTCTAAGACCCAGCTGCGTCAGCTCGGCGGCATGCGTGGCCTGATGGCAGACATGTCCGGCGAGACGATCGACCTTCCCATTAAGGCGAACTTCCGCGAGGGCCTGCTGCCGCTCGAGTACTTCATTTCGACCTACGGCGCCCGTAAGGGCCTGGTCGATACCGCATCCCACACCTCGGACTCTGGTTACCTGACCCGTCGTCTGGTCGACGTGGCCCAGGACGTCATTGTCCGCGAGGAGGACTGCGGTACGCACGAGGGCGTCACCTACAACCTCATCATCCCCGGCACCACCGACCTCAACACCGACCTCGTCGGCCGTTGCTTCATCGAGGACGTCGTGGCTCCCGATGGCACCGTGCTCTTTGAGCAGGACGGCTACATCGAGAAGGTCGCCGACATCCAGAAGATGGTCGATGCTGGCCTTAAGAAGGTCAAGCTCCGCGCGCTGCTCACCTGCCGCTCCAAGTACGGCGTGTGCCAGAAGTGCTACGGCTGGGATCTTTCCACCCGTCGCCCGGCCGCTATCGGTACTGCCGTCGGCATTATTGCCGCCCAGTCCATCGGCGAGCCCGGTACGCAGCTTACGATGCGTACCATTCACTCCGGCGGCGTCGCTGGCGTCGACGATATTACGCAGGGTCTGCCTACGGTCAGCCGTATGTTCGATATCGTCGGCAACGTCAACGAGAAGATCCTGGGTCGCGAGGCCGAGCTGGCTCCGTACTCCGGTCACCTCTCGATTAAGCCCGAGAAGTCCGAGTACGTGCTGACGCTCACCGACTCCGAGGACCACACCCGTGTCCTCGACGAGCGTCGCGTCCCCGCTTCGGTGCGCTTCATGCCCGAGATCGAGGATGGCTGCGAGGTTCGCGCCGGCGACCAGATCACCAAGGGCTTCGTCAACTTCCGCAAGCTGCGCAAGCTGACCGACATCGAGTTGACGATGCACACCTTCGTCGAGAGCGTCAAGGACGTCTACACCAGCCAGGGCGTCGACCTGAACGACAAGCACATCGAGGTACTCGCACGTCAGATGCTGCGTCGCGTTCAGATCACCAACCCTGGTGACTCCAAGTACCTGCTTGGTCAGTACGTCGACCGCTACGAGTTCGCCGACGAGGTCGAGCGCGTTGCCCGTCTGGGCGGTCAGGCTCCCGTGGCCGAGCCCGTCATCCTGGGTACGCTCAAGGTCGCGTCCAACATCGACTCCTGGCTGTCGAGCGCTTCGTTCATCCGTACCGCTGGCGTCCTTACCGAGGCTGCCATCGAGGGCAAGGTCGATCACCTGCTCGACCTTAAGTCCAACGTCATCGTCGGTAAGAAGATCCCGGCCGGTACTGGCCTCAAGCCGTACGCCAACGCCAAGCTGACGTATCGCACGGCCGACGGCTATGTTGACATCGACGGCCCGGCTTCGCCCAACGCCAAGTCGCTGCCCGAGTGGGCTCCGGTTGAGCTCAAGGACCTGGACGAGCAGCTCCCGCAGCAGCTCGATTGGGCCGGCTACGACGAGTTCGGCGGTGCTGACGGTTCGTTTACCCGCAACGGCCACACCATCTCCGCCGAGAAGGCTCGCCTGTACCTGTTCGACGACCTGGGCGTGTCGCAGCGCTGGACCAACAAGTTCAGCGAGGTCGGCATCGAGACGGTCGGCGATCTGGTTGGCAAGTCCGAGGAGGATCTGCTGCGCATCGATGGTATCGGTTCCAAGGCGATCGAGGAGCTCCGTGACGGCCTGGAGGCCCACGACCTGCTCTATATCCTCGAGAACAACGACGACGTTGCCGACGAGGAAGACCTCTCGCAGCTGCTGCAGATGGTCTTTAGCCCCGACGGTCCGGACGACATCCTGCTGGGCACCTCCGCCGCGCCGACGCATCACGCCGACGCCGACGAGGAGCTCCTGGGTGCCCCGATCGACGACAAGAAGGCTCCCGCCAACGGCGCGATCAACGAGGACATGGCTTCTCTCGACGAGCTGCTCAACCAGCTTGTGGACACCGACGACGCCGAAGAGGCCAAGGACAACGACGAGGAATAATTAGTTCCGCCGTTCTAACGAACGGCGGCGACCTCCGTCGCTGCGCGGCCCCCAGAGCTACAATCTGTCATTCAAAAGGCAGGGCATGACCAAAAGGTCAATGCCCTGCCTTTTTCATGCCACCTTGTACGCTCTGGGGGCCGCTCGCTTGCGTATGCTCAACCTGTTGCGTTCCGTCGATCCCTTGCCAATAAGGGGCAGGGTTTTTTTTGGTAGGTTATTCCTGCTTGAATTTGAAACATTTCGTTCGGTCAAAGCGTATCTATGGTGAGGGCCTCAGCAAGAAACATCAGCATCACCGGGAGGTGATTATGGAAGAACAAGCATTTAGACAGGCGGTCGAGGATCACCGTGATGTCGTGTTTCGAATCGCATTGACGTATCTGCGCGATCGTGCCGATGCCGACGATGTCGCTCAAGACGTCTTTCTGAAGTTACTCAAAAGCGATGCCCAATTTGAAAGCTGGGAACATCTTCGTCGATGGCTTATCCGGGTCACGATCAATGAATGCAAATCTCTCTTTCGAAAGCCATGGAGGCGTGTGGAGGATATTGAGAACCTGGCCGATTCGCTTTCGACGGCGCAGGAGGAGACCAAGGCGGTCCTGTCAGACGTTATGCGACTTCCGGAACGATTCCGTGTTCCCATCATGCTCTATTACTATCTGGGCTTTTCGACCTCAGAGATTGCCGAGTTATTGCATGTGCCAGCCGCGACTGTTCGAACGCGTTTGGCTCGCGGCAGATCGAAGCTCAAGTTCATCCTAGAGGAGGGCGACCGTGAAATCCAATCAAATCAAGCAGGCCTTCGAGTCCGTCCAAGCCGATAGCGATCTTGCTGACCGTGTTCTTTATGCCGCTGCTGGTGAGCCGCTTCGCCGAAAGGGTCACGCGAAGCCTCTGTATGTTGCCGTGATCGGATGCCTTGCCGGAGTGCTGGCGACCGGAGGGGTCGCCTACGCCGTCGTCAATTCCAGCTATTTTGCCTCTGCCTGGGGAAACCACGGCAACGGGGATTCCATTACCTGGACCAACGGCGGCTCATCGGGAACTCAATATACCTACACCAGAGAGTTTGGCGATGGCATCGCGCCCCAAAGCCTGGAAGGCGCAGTCCAGGAGGTTAATCTGTCCGTCGAGGGCAACGGCTATACGCTTGATATCCATGAGATGGCAATCGACCAAAACGGCTGCGGAGCCGTGACGTTTACGTTGTCCAATCCAAATGGAGTTAACTACTACAAGCCAGCAGCAGAGATTGGCGAACTTGTTCTCTATGGTGAAGAAGAGCAGGGCATCGGCACGCCCGATATGAAGTTCGGCGAGGAATGGCCTGACACACGCAGCACAATTGATAAGGACACATCAAGCGATACTGTCATTAATGGCACGATGTACTTTGCCGCTATGGATCGCGAGCGAGATTTGCAACATGCTGTCACCTGGAATATCCATTGGACCGAGGGTGAAGGTGAGAGTGCGAGGCGGTTTGAGGCGTCGACACCCGAGTTCAATATTGGAGCGTACGTCGATACAAAGGAACTCCGCTCCGGTGACTCGCCTCTTGAGATTAGCCCGTTTTCCATCCAGACGCACATCGATGATTTGGGCTATGAAGCAGTTGATAATAAGCTGACCGTCAGTTACAAGGATGGATCGGAGCAGATTATCGAAGATGACGACGCAGGGGTGTTCAACTTATATTTTTCTTATGGGCGCAATAGCGGAGAGAACATCTGGGTGCCAACGAAGTTGATTGATGTCGATCAAGTGGTCTCAGTAACGCTTGAGGGCACGAGGTGCACGTCAACAGGAGAGACCGAAACGAAAGAGCCCTTTACCATCGTCTATTCGTAAGATTTGGGGTCGCTTCCTACTAGGGGAAGCGGCCTCTTTTGCGTTAAATGGAAACGCCGCCGATTTCCATGCGACAGATGAGAGCAGATCACCGCTGGAGCGCGACGTTTCCCCAGATAAAACCGACCAAAATAAACCTGCCCCTATTTGGAAGGGAACGTTGCCCCGACAAGCACGTCGGATTCCCGGTCCGGGCGGCCCGCTGTTTAAGTTTGTCGCGAGTTCCGCACGCAAAGGAAAGCACTTAATGTGCTTTCCGTCTTGCGCAGGACTGTAAAGCAGCAAACTTAAACAGCGGGCCGCCCGGACCGGGAATCCGACGTGCTTGTCGGGGCAACGTTCCCTTCCAAATAGG
>DBFALE010000038.1:0-177964 GCA_048230835.1 Collinsella sp. | reverse complement strand
TGGAGTGGGTATGATGAATTGGACACCTAGTTAAGAGCGAAAGGTGTTCAAGATGACCCAAAGAAGAAAGCGATACGACAGGCAGTTCAAGGTCTCGGCGGCAAAGGTGGTCCTGTCCGGGGAAATGACGGTCAAAGGCCTATCGGAGGAACTCGGCATAAAGGATTCGACGCTGAGAAGGTGGGCCCGCGAATACGAGGAGATGGGAGACGGCGCGTTCCCCGGAAACGGCTCCCCGAAGATCAACAAGGACTACGAGATCGTGAAGCTCAAGAAGAAGGTCGAGGAGCTCGAGCGCGAGAACGAGATACTAAAAAATTTCCGGGCCTTCTTGAGTCAAGACCATGCGTGAGGTTCGAGTTCCTCAAAGAGCATAGGGGCGAGATCGGCCCCATCAAGAAGGCATGCGGGCTGATGAAAGTCTCGAAATCCGGTTTCTACGAGTATCTCGGCCGGAAGAAGTCCGACGCCCAGATAGAGCGGGAGGCGATCGAAGGTTTCGTCGTCGAGGCCTTCGAGCGGCACAAGGGCCGTTACGGCTACCGGCGCATCAACCGCGAACTGCGAAAAAGCGGCATCGTCGTGAGCGAGAAGCGCGTGCTCCGCATCATGCAGAAGCTCGGACTTGCCGGAAAGGGCGCGACCCGAAAACACCGCATCCAGAAGAAGGTCGAGCCGGGAGACCCTCGGTTGAACCTGGTAGAGCGCGCTTTCACCGTGGGCGAGCGCAACAGGCTTTGGGTGGGCGACATCACCTACATACCCACAAGAGAAGGGTGGCTCTATCTCGCAGCCGTGATAGACGCCTTCTCCCGCAAGGTCGTGGGCTGGTCAATGTCCGAGCGCATCACCGAGAAGGTCGCGATCGACGCGATGGAGCAGGCGGTCGGCAGGGAGGGTCCGCCAGATGACGGCAGCCTCGTCTTCCATGACGATCAGGGCGCGCAGTACACCTCCCGTTCATTCCAGCGGTGTCTGGACTCGCATGGCATAGTCCAGTCGGTATCAAGGCCCGGCACGCCGCTGGACAACGCGGTGGCCGAGTCGTTCTTCAAGACGCTGAAAAGGGAATTGGTGAAAGAGAGGAGCTATGGGACGAGGGACGAGGCCAAGCAGGACATCTTCAAGTACATAGAGCTCTATTACAATAGGGTGCGCATGCATTCCACCCTGGGCTACATGTCTCCAGTGGAATACGAGCGGCAATACGCTTGAGGATCCTTAAAAGAAAGTCCAGTTTATCCTTCCCACTCCATGCCACGGTTAGCAGCCTCGACTGGATTACGTACAGCAGCTACGTCGACGGACCATGTTGGATGAAATACGTCGAGGACAACAAGTTCCTCGACGAGCTGAGCATCCCGGGCACGCACGATTCGGGCACCTGCAGCGTGGACAACGACACTGAGCCCCAATCCTCGCAAGTAAAATGCCAGCAGGATTACATTCCCACGCAGTTGCTCGAAGGCATTCGCTATTTTGATATCCGGCTCGGAAAGGGCGACAACCCTGGCATCGACCATGGGATGTACTACCTGCTCAAAAAAGACGCGTACTTTTTGCATCTTTCCGATGTCATAGGCTACTTCAAAACGTTTTTGAACGAAAAACCGACAGAAGCGCTCATCATGCTTGTATCACGAGGCAACGACGAGGCTACCGACGAAAGTGTTACGACGGCTTTCGCCAAGGTTTTGGACGACAACCCCAAACTGTTCTATACGTCGAGCCGCGTTCCCACACTGGGCGAGGTGCGCGGAAAGATCGTTCTGCTGCGTCGATTTAGGCTCGCCGGCGACAGCGTAAGCGGCCACACGTGGGGACTCGACCTCACCGAATGGGATAACAAAATCGCAGCGCACACCGACAGTAGCTCCATGTGCCTCGTCCAAAACGCGCAGGGCTTTGAAGCCGCGGGGGAAACAGGCGACAAAGAGCCCTATTGCACCAAGGTATACGCCCAGGACAAGTACAAACTCACGGGAACCGACAAGCTCAGCTGGGTCGATAATGCGCTGAAGGAAACGACCGGACGCACGCGCAACGAGGTAGATGTCGAGGACGATAACGGGGCCAAGGAGAAAGTCCTGGAGCGTTGCTGGTCTATCAACTACACCAGCTGCACGGGCTTGTCGCACGGAGGCAATCCTTTTACCTCGGCACGAGTAGTCAACGAGCATCTGTATAAGAGCCCGTACATCAATCCCAGCGGCATCGAGGATACAAAGTCAGATTACCTCAAGCACATTGGCATCATCGCATCCGACTTTGTTGATGCGGCGCTGGCCCGGAGCATCTATCAGCGCAATTACGATACGGAGCACAAGCAGACGGCTTCGTACTATCTCCCGTACTATCTCCCGACCCGCATGCGCATGACGTACGGCGACTCGCTGAGCGATGCCTCATTCCAGGATGGCAAGACCGTTGGCGAGGGTCATTTCCGCCTCGTTAACAGCAGCAACGTACTCAACGTGGCCGCTTCTGGCAGCGCGTTTGCCATCGAATACGTGGATGTCGACGCCCTGGGCAACGAGACCGCTACAGGACTGCAGGGCTTCGTGCCCATCGATATCGATCCGCTCGCGCTGACGCCCCATTTTGAGGGACTCGAAGGCCTTAAGGCCGGCGAAGACGTGTGCGCCAAGATTGCGGCATCACTCGAGGGCAAGCTCGAAACCGACGCCTGCACCGCCCAGCTCGAGTTTGTGCACGACGCGGACGGCGCTCCGGGCACGGCAATGGCCGAGGGCGAGGCATTTGCCGCGGGGACGTATTGGGTGCGTGCGAAAGGTCTGTTGGGCGACGCGGCGCAAAACTACACGCTTGCCACCGACGGAGCCGCAAGCTTTACCGTAGCGGCCTCGGGCAGTGCGGGCGGCACCGGCAGCGGCAACGGCACCAACGCGAGCAGCACCGACAAGAACGGCAAGGACAACAAGGGCAAGGGCTCGGGCGGAAAACTCGCCGACACGGGCGATGGCTCCGGCATTGCCGCCGGGCTCGCCGCTGCCGCCGTGGCGACGACGGTCGCCGGCGCAGCGATGCTTGCAAATGACCGCGAAAACGCTGGGGACGATAGCGAATAGGCAAGCCGGCCCTTTTAGACACATCGACTCAATCGGGGGCGCAGGATACCGTTCTGCGCCCCGATTTTCACCTTGGCCCAAACGTCGCCATAGGCTACATCACCATGTTCAGCGCGTTAACAAACTCCTGGGCCTTCGCACGGCTGCTCAGGCTAAAGACGCAAGCAGTCAACAGTCGATTGCGCAGAAAAACATCGCGGCCCTTGATTCTATTGACGCCCGTAATGTCCTTAAGATAGACAATCTCGGTGTGCTTGCCGCCGAAAGTGTCCTTCTTGAGCACCTCAATACGGTTGGGGTAGATCTTAACGTCTTTAAACCTACCCGAACCTTTGTCCTGGAACAGCAGCGTGTTGTTGTCCATACGCGTCACTCCCGCGGGGTTCGCTAAAACTGCCTCTATGGTCACATTTTAACCACCGCAAGGCTCCCATGCGAAGGTGCCAGACAACATAGCAATTCGTGTCCGCGCGAGGCTTTAAACTAAATGCGTTAAAGATGCATTCCACAAGAGGAAAGTGGGGCGACAGTGATGGGTGAACTAGTAAACCGTGGAGAATCGGCAATCGTGCCCGAAGGTTTTTACAAGCAGGTCTCCTCGATTCTCAACGCCGCTCGCGACAAGGCCTATACCGCCGTTAACTTTGCGATGGTTGAGGCATATTGGGAGATCGGCAAGAGTATTGTTGATGAACAGGGCGGAGAGGAGCGCGCCAAGTATGGCGATGCACTGATCGACGAACTTGCCGTTAGATTGACTAAGGATTTTGGCAGAGGCTTCAACGCCAGAAGCTTAAGATACATGCGTCAGTTTTATCTTGCGTTCCCAATCCGGAACGCGCTGCGTTCCGAATTGAATTGGACACATTACCGCAGGTTATCGCGTATAACCGACCCTGATGCTCGAACATGGTACATGAACGAATGCGCCGATTCTCGTTGGAGCACGCGTCAGCTCGAACGCCAGATCAACACCATGTTCCGCGAGCGCCTACTTGCCAGCAAGGACAAGGAGGCCGTCACCCAGGAAATCCAAAAGAGCGCCCCGGCTCGTCGCCCCGAGGATATCATCCGCGACCCATATGTACTGGAGTTTTTAGGTTTCTCGGACGATACTGCGTTTCGCGAGAGCGATCTAGAGCAGGCGCTCATCACGCATCTTCAGAAGTTCCTGCTGGAGCTTGGCCGTGGTTTCGCTTTCGAGGCGCGCCAAAAGCGCATCACCTTTGATGGGCGCCATTTCTATATTGACCTTGTTTTTTACAACTATCTGATGCGCTGCTTCGTGCTCATCGACCTTAAGACGGACGACCTTACGCATCAGGACCTGGGCCAGATGCAAATGTATGTGAACTACTACACGCGCGAGCTCATGAACGAAGGCGACAATCCGCCCATAGGCATCGTGCTCTGCGCGGACAAAAGCGATTCGATTGTCGAGTACACGCTGCCCGAAGACAACGACCAAGTGTTTGCCGCCAAATACCTGCCGTATCTTCCAAGCAAGGAAGAGCTGGCGCGCGAACTAAGCGCCGAGTACCGCGCCATCAACGAAGCGACCAATGGCGAAACGCAAGGGTAGCAGCACGTTGCGACCGAAGCCACCGCAGCCGTCGCAGGCGCACTCGCGGTTGCGACGCACGCTACGAAACAATACCGGTCATGGACGCCGGCAACGACATTCTAGCCGTGGCTGGCGAGCGTGACCTGACAGGCAAAGACGCGGCCTTCGTCTGATGTGGGTCCTTTGGCTGCCACAGAAAAGGGCCGGTTGCAGCCGGCCCTTTAGACGATAATACCTGCGTTGCCCGCGCTTCCGAAGTGTGACTAGCTGAGGAGCGGGTTCCGCGGCACAACCTGATTTTACCCAGTGAGGAGGCTCTTTTGCAGCCGCTCCACTGTTTATTTACATCTGGCACCCTCAAACAATCAGACGGCAGCCCGCACTCCTGAGAGCTGCCCCGCACCCCCGGCCATCACCTTACGGCAACAACCGGTGCTACTCCCCTACTTCCCAAATAGCGCACCCAGCAGACCGCGGCGTTTGGGCTTCTCCTCTCGGTAGGAACCCTCGACGGCGGCTGCAACCTGGCGCGGTTGCTCGCCGCCTCCACGGCGCACGATCTGGTACAGGAACGGCGATTTAACGTATTTGACCTCGACGGGCGTGGCGTGCACGGTGCTCTCACCGGACAGATGCAGACTCGGGCTGAGCGGCGCCACAATATGCGTCTCGCGCTTGTCGCTAAACACCACCGCGGCCGCGCGGCCCGTCTGGCCGTTTACGGCGATGCGCACCTGCTCGCCGTCGCGGCTATCCGTTGCCGGACGGTCGACAAAGTACACCGGCACCATAACTAGGCCGTCCTTGTGCTTGCGGGCCTTGCGCGCCCAGGTGCGGATGCTCTTTTTATTGAGCCCCAGTACAGCCTCGGCGTCGTTGCCCGCAACGTCGAGCGCCAGCTTATCAATGACCACCTGGTCCTTGGTAGACGCATCGACGGAGACGACGCGAAAGTCGCCTTCCTGCATGGCGGGATCGAACGGACCGACCTTGGCAAAGTCCCACGGCTCCAAAATGCCCAGGAGGCGAACGTCCAGGTAGTTTGCCCTGGGATACGCCCAGTCGAGCACCTCGTAGTACACCAGGGTCTCCTTGCTCAGGCCCTTGACCGGGAAGGACGCCATCATGCGCAGGTCCGCCAGCGCCATGGGGAAATAGAAGAGCATCATGTCGTTTTGGATCGCATCTTCCACGTCGTGCCCGGCAAAGGCGTCGGGGTACTGGCGCACCAGCTGCAGTGCGTTGGCACGTGCCTGCTGCGGCGAGATTTCGCAGGGAATGCCCTGCTCCGGCACATACTCTGCACCCACGCCCATGGTCAGACGCTTGCTGAAGGTACCGGGCTTGAGCAGGTCGGCAATGCCGATCTTGTTGCCGCAGGACGGGCACTCAAACACACGCTGCGTTGACTCGCCCTCAAAGGACGCTCCGCAGAAGGGGCAAGGAATGCTCACATGCGTAGCCTCTTGGAACTCTTGCGCCGTGCCGCGATCCTCCCACAGCAGATGTTCCAGGACCGACTGATTGCGCCAGTGCGAATTGAAGAAATACCAGTCCGGGTCCTCCGGGCGCTCGAGTTGCGACACATGCGTGAGCTTGAGCAGTCCATCCACCACCGTCAACGGCGTATGGCGAATGCCCAAAGCGCTCTTGGGCTCTCCGGCGTCCGCCTGCCACGGAATGACCGCACCGCAATAAGCGCACTCAAAGCTGCGCTTAGCTTGGTGTGTGTACATAGGGCCGCCGCAGTTTTGACATTTAATGGCAAACATCTCGTCCATGGAAACGTCCTCCTTTGCACAGGGGCTGTCGGCATTAAGTATGTCGATCAAACAGGCACATGCCCATACCCATGTGGCCCAAAATGGACCACCCAGGCAGACGAGAAGGCTCGCTCGTTAGCACCGGCAGACTATTGCTGCATTTTCTGAGCATCGGTGCACGGCGCCCCCGCGCGAGCTACACTATCCCCTTAAACATGATTGTGAGGACGACCGCTATGCTATTTGTAAATCGGCTGGTACATACGCTTGTTCCCGGCAGCGAGGACGAGCCGGTCGATGCATCTTGCCGCACCAACGCGGGTTTTACCGCAAGCCTCATCTGCATTGGACTCAACATCACCCTGTGCCTGGCCAAGGGCATCGCGGGCCTGCTCGCCGGCTCCGTCTCCCTCATCGCCGACGCTTTCAACAACCTCTCCGATGCCTCGAGCAACATCGTGAGCCTGCTCGGGTTCCGCCTTGCCAGCCGCCCGGCAGACGAAGGCCACCCCTATGGTCACGGCCGCTATGAGTACCTAGCCGGCCTGTTCGTCGCCGTCCTGGTTTGCGCCGTCGGCATCAACCTGATCCTCGAGTCGGTCACCAAGATCATCAAGCCTTCCCCCACCGCTTACACGTTCATTTCCCTTGCGGCACTGGCTACGTCCATGCTCGTAAAGCTCTGGATGGCCGCGTTCAACCGCACGCTGGGTAACCGCATCGATTCCGAAACGCTCATCGCCACGGCGCAGGACTCCAAAAACGACGTCATCACCTCGGGCTCGGTCTTGGTGGCGGCGCTTATTTCGCAGACGACCGGCTTTGATCTCGATGGCTGGGCAGGCCTGGGTGTGGGCATCTTCATCTGCATCAGCGGTCTGGGCCTGGTGCGCGACGCCATCAGCCCGTTGCTGGGGCAAGCGCCCGACCCCAAGCTCGTCCAGGCAATCCGCGACAAGATCATGTCCTATCCGCAGGTCTTGGGCACACACGACCTCATGGTGCACGACTACGGCCCCGGTCGTCAGTTTGCCAGCGCCCACGTGGAGATGCCTGGCGAGGGCGACGCGTTTGAGCACCACGAGATCCTGGACACCATCGAGCACGATATCAAACGCCAGATGGGCATCGGCATCACGCTGCACTGCGACCCCATCGCCACCACCGGCGACGACCTGCGCGGCTGGGTCAAGCGCGGCGTCATGCAGATCGATCCCGCGCTCTCCATCCACGACCTGCACGAGCACGACGGGTTCGTTTCGTTTGACCTGGTGCGTCCCGACGGCTTTGACATATCCGACGAGGAGCTGCTGGAGCTCGTCACGCGCATCGTGCACGAGCGCCGACCCGATGCCTCATGCGTTGTTACGTTTGACTCGGGCTTTAGTTCGCCCGAGCGTCCTGCCGAGCAGCTGTAACCCCGCTCCGCTCGTCCGCTAGTTTCCCTGCGCGCCCGAGATACCGTTTTGTAGGGCGTTCCAGGCACCCGTCGCCATGTCGCCCAAGTTCTGCGCGGTATCGCCCAGGTTTTGTGCCGTATCGCCCAGCTCTTGCGCCTTGTCTCCCAACTCCTGTGCCTTGTTGCTCAAGTCCTCCAGCGTATTGGAGCTCGAGCTGTCGGTACCGCTTTGGCCGCCGGACGAGTTGCCCGAGCTGTTCTTGTGCGTGAGCCGAACCTCCAGGTTGCCGTTGTCGTTATAGTAGGCATTCGTAACAACCCAGTTGGAATCGATGACGGGCGTTGAGCCATCGTCGGTCAGGATCACGGCGTTCGAAAGGTCGGCTCCGCGCGACTTGAGGAGCTTCTTGGCGTTGGACCAGTACTGCCCCGGGATATCGCTCAGATCGACAGTGCCAGACGAGGCGGACTCGGTTTGCTCGGCAGTGGTATCGGCCGTTGAGCTCCCTCGCTTGTTGAGCATGCCCGACACAATGGCAAACACAACCGACAGCGCAAAGAAGATCGCCAGTACGATGAGGATCTTCTTGATCACGCTCGACGAACGCGACGTTTTCCTCTCTTCGTCCTCGCCATATTGCGGAATCGACTTGGGGTACTCGCGATACGGCTCGCGCGACTCGTAGCGAGGCTGCGCCGTGCGAGGCATATACGTCGTCTGTTGAGGCTGCGGAATGGGATTCTGCGGCAGGTCATCATAGGGATTCGACGTCGAGGCGGCATAAGAATCCTGCGGCGCGTATTCAAACGGGTCCGGAGCTGCGTTGCCATAGGGGCCTTGCGAAGATGCAGCGTAAGAATCCTGCGCCGAGTCGCCATAGCCCATAACCCGGGTGGGCTCGGCAGAAGGCTGCGTCGCGGCGGGGTCGGTATAGCCGGGGTTGGGAACAACGCGGGTCGCATCGGCGCTATCGCCAGCCTGCGCGGAACCGTAACCGCCCATCACGGTTGTCTTGTCCTGATCCATGCAGCGATTCCTTTCCGTCGCCTGTAAGCATCAAGTTATCCATGCATTCTACCCGCGCAAAAGCCTATGATGGGCAGAGCCCGTCGGTATCTACAAGACATGCGCGGGCCTTGGGATCAAAAAGCCCCGCCGGGCCTTGGTAGGCACGGCGGGGCGGGCAAGCAGCTATGAGCAGCAGGCTTAGAACAGGCCGGTGATGTTGCCGTCGTTGTCGACGTCGATGTTCTCGGCCGCGGGCACCTTGGGCAGACCCGGCATAGTTAGAACGCTGCCAGTCAGTGCGACCACAAAGTGGGCACCGGCGGAAACCTTGAGCTCGCGCACGGTGATGCGGAAATTCTCGGGAGCGCCCAGGGCCTTGGCGTTGTCGCTAAAGCTGTACTGCGTCTTGGCGACGCACACCGGCAGGTTGCCAAAGCCGTTCTCACGCAGCTCGGCAAGCTGACGCTTGGCAGCCGGCGTAAAGTCGACGCCATCGGCGCGATAAACCTTGGTGGCAACGGCCTCGAGGGCATCGGCAACGTCGGCGCCGTCCTCGTAGGCAAACTTGAGCTCGCTCGGCTGCTCAATCAGACGCATGACCTCATCGGCCAGGTCGAGTGCGCCCTCGCCGCCCTTGGCCCAAACCTCGGATAGCTTAACGTTGACGCCGAGCTTCTGGCACTCGGACTCGATGAGCGCAAGCTCGGCCTCGGTGTCCGTCGGGAAGCGGTTGATGGCGACCACGCAGGGCAGACCATAAACGTTCTGGATGTTGTCGACGTGACGCAGCAGGTTGGGCATGCCAGCCTTGAGTGCCTCAAGGTTCTCCTCGTTGAGGTCGGCCTTGGCGACGCCACCGTTGTACTTAAGCGCACGAGCGGTCGCGACGACCACGACGGCGCTGGGGCGAACGCCCGTCATGCGGCACTTGATATCGAGGAACTTTTCGGCACCCAAGTCGGCACCGAAGCCAGCCTCGGTAATGGCGACATCGCCAAAGCGCATAGCCATACGCGTAGCCATGATGGAGTTGCAGCCATGGGCAATGTTGGCAAAGGGGCCACCGTGGACAAACGCAGGCGTACCCTCGAGCGTCTGGACCAGGTTGGGCTTGAGCGCGTCCTTAAGCAGAGCGGCCATAGCGCCCTGAGCCTTAAGGTCGCGGGCGCGGACGGGCTCGCCGGCATAGCTGTAGCCGACAACAATCTCGCCCAGGCGCTCCTTGAGGTCATTGATGCTCGTGGACAGGCACAGGATTGCCATGACCTCGGAGGCAACAGTGATGTCGAAGCCATCCTCGCGCGGCACGCCCTGGGCCTTGCCGCCAATGCCGTCGATAACATGGCGCAGCTGACGGTCGTTCATGTCGACAACGCGCTTCCAGGTGATGCGCTTAACATCGATACCGAGCTGGTTGCCCTGCTGGATGTGGTTATCAAGCATGGCGGCCAGCAGGTTGTTGGCAGCACCGATAGCGTGGAAGTCGCCGGTAAAGTGCAGGTTGATATCCTCCATGGGGATGACCTGAGCCCAGCCGCCACCGGCAGCACCGCCCTTAACGCCAAAGACAGGGCCGAGCGAAGGCTCGCGCAGGGCCACGGCACTCTTGACGCCGCGACGACGCAGGGCATCGGCCAGACCGATGGTCGTGGTGGTCTTGCCCTCGCCCGCAGGCGTTGGGTTGATAGCGGTCACGAGGACGAGCTTGGCCTGGTGATCGGTCGGCTCGTTGAGCAGTGAATAGTCAACCTTAGCCTTGTCGAAGCCGTACGGAATCAGGTGCTTTACGTCGACGCCGGCGTTCTTGGCCACCTCGGTAATGGGCAGCGGCGTGACGGAACGTGCGATTTCGATGTCAGTAGGCATGGGCGGTCCTTTCGTTACCGAATGAGAAAAAGGCCAATTCAGCATAGCACGGGCGCGCAATAGTAAAACACCCGTAACCGATGAATGGCGATATGTTTATCCAATGCCCAGCGATAGCCTACAGACTAGCCAAAACAAAGCGCCCTAAACGGTAGGTTCAATCCCCAGGTGCTCAAAGGTGCGAAGGGTTGCCTGACGGCCCTGCGGCGTACGAATCATCAACCCGCACTGCAGCAAATAGGGCTCATAGACATCCTCGAGCGTGCCCGGGTCCTCGCCCACCGCGCTGGCAAGGGTCGTAAGTCCCACGGCACGACCGGAGAACGTCTTGGCGAGCGTCTCCAAAATGCGAATATCCATCCAGTCCAGACCGAGCTCGTCGATCTCGAAGAACTCGAGCGCCTGGCGACAGATATCGAGCTCGATGGGGCCGTTGCCGCGCACCTGTGCGTAATCGCGCACGCGCTTGAGCAGACGGTTGGCAAGACGTGGCGTGCCGCGCGAACGCGAGCCGATCTCGAGTGCACTGGGATGGTCGATCGTCACGCCCAGGATAGTCGCCGAGCGCGTCACAATCTGCGCGAGCTCCTCGACCGTGTAGTAATCCAGGCGATATGAAATGCCAAAGCGGTCGCGCAACGGGCCGGTCAACATGCCTGAACGGGTCGTTGCCGCCACCAGCGTAAACTTGGGGATATCCAAGCGAATCGAGCGCGCCGCCGGACCCTTGCCAATCACGATATCGAGGGCAAAGTCCTCCATCGCGGGGTACAGGACCTCCTCGACCGAACGGTTGAGGCGGTGGATCTCGTCGATAAACAGCACATCGCCCGGCTGCAAGTTAGTAAGGATGGCCGCCAGGTCGCCCGTGCGCGCGATGGCAGGGCCACTCGTGGTCTTGATCTGAGCGCCCAGCTCGTTGGCGATAACGGTGGCCAGCGTGGTCTTGCCCAGGCCCGGAGGACCCGAGAAGATCACGTGGTCGAGCGTCTCGCCACGGCTCTGCGCCGCTTCGATCAACACGCGCAGGCTCTGCTTGATGTGCTCCTGGCCGCAGTAATCGTCCAGGCGCTGAGGGCGCAAAGTGCGGTCGACATCGAGATCCTCGGCCGTCAGCTCCGAGCCCACCATGCGCTCGCCGTGCGCCATGGATGCCGCCGGCGAGTTACCGGGCGTCGCCCACAAGTCCTGAGAGTCATCGGCTTCCCACATCACGCATCCATTCCGAGTCGCTTAAGCGCCGCGCCGAGCAGATCCTCGACACGCATATTCTGCCCATCATACCCGCTCAGGGCAACATCGGTCTCCTGCGGGCTAAAGCCCATGGAAAGGAGTGCCGCACGGGCATCGTCGATCGCCGAGGGAGCGGCAGCGGGCACGGGCATCGCAACCTGTCCGGGAATCACGTCGACCGGCACAAAGCCCTTATCCTTGGCAAAGGTGCTCTTGAGTTCCAGGATCAGGCGCTGAGCTGTCTTTTTGCCCACACCGGGTACCTTGGCCATGCCCTTGTCGTCCTCGGCCATCACCAGCGAATACAGCTGCCCCACGGTATAGGTGGAAAGCACGGCAAGCGCCAGGCGCGGGCCAACGCCCGAAACGGACACGAGCCGGTCGAACATCGTGCGCTCATCCTTTGAGGAAAAACCGAAAAGTGTCATGGCGTCCTCGCGCACCTGCATACGCGTGTAGAGACGGACCTCGCCGCCGGGCGTCGGCAACGTGGCCGCAGTGCTGCCCGAGATGCCGAGTTCAAAGCCAACGCCCGACACATCGACGACAGCAGAGCTCATCGTGGACTCGACAAGCGTTCCGTGGAGCTGGGAAATCATCAGTATCCGGTTCCTCTCTGTTGATAGAACTCGCCACCGGTGAGGGCGCGGGTGCGGCTGAGGTTTACGTGGCAGATGGCGCAGGCCAGGGCATCGGCGGCATGGTCGGGATGCGGGTCGTGGTCGAGCTGTGTTAGCGTGCGTACCATATAGGCGACCTGCCGCTTGTCCGCGGCGCCGGTGCCCACCACAGCCTGTTTGATCTGCATGGGCGTGTACTCGCCAATCTCGAGCGCGCATTCCGAAAGCGCTACGAGTGCAGCACCGCGGGCATGCGCCGTGGGGATGGCCGAACGAACGTTGGCGCCAAAGTAGATGCTCTCGACAGCAGCTGTGTCGGGTCGATAACGCTCGACGACATCCTTAAGGTCACGGGCGATATGCGACAGGCGCACCGCAAGCGGGCTGCCCGCGCTGGTCTCGATGCAACCGTAGGCACGGCAGCGAACCTCGCCACGCCGCTCCTCGATAATCCCCCAACCCGTATGAGCCAAACCGGGGTCAATGCCCAAGATAACCAAGCCGACCTCCCCTCGCCACAAGCACAGCGCAAGACAGGGCCCCGCGCATCATTCACGAACGTCTGTTCTAGAATAACACAACGGGGCCAAGATGCTTAGTTGAAGTATCGGGGTTGGAAGCGAATCCTATCCCATAGTTAGTTCTGCGAGAAAAAGGGGAACTGCCTCGGATCTACTGGCGGGTGCGGCATCGGGCCACCCTGGGGACTACCTTGCGAGCCGCCCTGACCGCCCATCATCTTATCGATGGCGTCCTGAACCTCGCCCTCGAACTTTTTCATTCCCTCGTGTAAACGACGCTGACCGTCCTCAGAGCGCAGCTCCTCCATCTGCTCGGGCGAAATGCCCAACAGGTCACCCAATATGCCCATCATCTCGCCACGCATGCGCTCGCTTGTATCCTCGTCGGCAAAGCGGTTCACCTCGGCGCGCGCCAGCGCATCGACCGTCATGCGTTCCTTGCCGCTCAGCCCCAGGTCGGACCACGCGAGCATGTACGGCCAGGCGCGCTCAACAAACGAACGGGCCGAGACGATCGGCGCCGTCGGCAGCATGCGGCGGGCGGCCTCGCCCTGACGCACGAGCATCAGCAGCAGCGAGCAAGCCTCGGGCTTGCCGGCGGCCATCGGGATGTCGTCGAAAGCTCGATTGCGGTCCACGTGCGCCTCGAGCGCGCCATCGACCTCACCCGGCTCAAGCCCGCCGAGCAGCTGTGCCGCGCGGTCGAGCATATCGACCGGACCGTCGAGCGTCGAGAGCGCCTGCGCCAGCACGCGCTCCATACAATCTTCCACCGCGTTGAGCGTCACGAGCTCTTGGGGCACCACGGCAGACGTGCGGTTGCGCACACGCGCCACAAACTCAAGCGTCGACAGGTACACATCGCCAAAGGGCGCAAAGTCGCCCTGGTAGCCGCCGCAAAGCGCCGGCGCCGCCAGCGCATACTCGGTTTTGGACAGCGGGCTCAGCGCCATCGCACCCAGCTCGAGCGCCGTGTCCTCCAGCATGAGGCCCAGCGTGCGCGAGCGCAGACGCTCGGCATCGCCCGCCGACACGTCGCGATCGAGCACACGCGCCGCATCCGGTGCATCGCGCTCGACAGTGCGAATGTGCAGACGCTCGGCAATGGCGCGGACGGCGGCACAGCGGGCAGCCTCGGCCTCCTCCTGCGCCGGCGTAAAGATACGGTTGCGCCCCAGCACCAGGCCAATTACGTTACGCGGACCCAGAGCGTCAACGGCCAGCGCCGCCAGCAGGGATGACGGCAGGTCACCCTCGAGTGCCACCACAGCACGCGACGCACCGTGGGCCCGAGCGTTGTCGCGCACGGCGAGCACCAGCGCCTGCCACAACCACTCCTCGGAACGGAACTCGGGCAGTTCGTGATCTTCCAGGGCATCGAGCATCACGCCGCGCTGAATCTCCTGAACCAGCAGGCTCTCCTCAAAACACGGCGCCTGGGCCACCACGCGACCGCAGTCGTCGAGCACAAACGAACCGCCGGTATACACCGACTCGTCATAGGCACCGACCGGCGCCATGCAGGCAAACCACACGCTGCGCTTGGATGCGATCTTGCGGTAGGCGCCGCTGCGAACGGCGGCAATGGCGGCAGTCTCGCGGTCGGTCATGTCAAACGCGTTGAATTGGAAATACGCGATGAGGTCGACGCCGGTCGGCAACATCTCGAGCTCGCGGTCCAAGTCAAAAATCACGGCGATGCGCACGCCGTCCACGTCGAACACCGGCGGCGCCCAACGCGTGTCGTTGTTCTCGCCACGCTGCAGGGCAATGCTCGAACGCGCCGGCACCACATGACCGTCCTTGAGCATCATGTAGTCGAGCAGCGGTTGGCCCTCAAACGAAACCGCCGCGGGCACGATGCAGATCATGTCAAGCTCCTGGATACGCTCGGCGACACCAGTCAAACCGGCAAGCACGTCGTGCTCAAAGTCGGCAGCGCCCACCAGGCCACCGGGCATGGCGCCCATAAAGAGCGGAGCCGGAACGCACAGCACGCGCGCCCCGCGCTCGTGGGCCAGACGAGCCTGGTCCTCGATGCGGCCGCAAATGCCCTCAACATCCCCAAGGCGCATATCGATCTGTGCAAGCGCGAGCTTCATGGCTCAGCCCTTTCCGTCGTAAACCATCGAAATCGTAGTAAAAGCGCCGACCGCATAATGCAGCCGGCGCTTGCATGTGCATATGCTAGCTATGATACCCCGAGCGGGGGCGCGCTCCTAGAATGTCGCGGACCACAGCCCGTGCAGGTTGCAGTAGGCATAGACGGTACCGGTCTTGGAGCCGCCCGCGAAAAACGTCGCGGGTTTCATGCCGGGCTCAAGGTAATGGACCTCTAAGCGGCCCTCGGCCTCAAGGGCGATCCACTCAATGTAGTGCTCGGGCAGGCTGGGGTGCTCGACCGAGCCAACGCGGGCGCGAATCACGTGACCGTCGCGCTCGGTCTCGACAACAGGCACGTGCTTCTCATGCGCCGCGTCCTCAGTGTTTGCGGTCAGCTCCGTGCAACCGGCAGGAGTCGCAACGCCGTCGCCAAGGGCAGCGATGAGCTTACCGTCGGGGTCCTTAAAGAATTTCGCCATGATGTTCTCCTTTGCTGATGTGCCAATGTTCTTGATGGTTCTTATGCCCAAAGGCAGACAAACCATCCACGGCATTGCAAATGAACACATAACGGATCAGGCAAGCGGTCGGGCCAAAATGCGTCGACCGTCCTGCCCACTCCAGCAGTCCCACCCCGCGCGCGGCTAGCGCCCGTCGCCGCCGAGCAGCGCCAGGACATCCTCGCGCGTGAACAGTGCCGACGAGATGCCGTCGCCGCCGAGCACGCTGTTGACCAGATCGCGCTTGGACTCCTGCATCTGCATAATGCGCTCCTCGATCGTGTCCTTGGCGATGAGCTTGTACACAGTCACGGTATGTTGCTGGCCAATACGGTGTGCACGGTCAGTCGCTTGGTCCTGCGCCGCCACGTTCCACCACGGGTCGTAGTGGATGACCACGTCGGCAGCCGTCAGGTTAAGGCCCACGCCGCCCGCCTTAAGCGAAATCAAAAAGACCGGAACCTCGCCCGCTTGGAACTGCGCGACCATCTTGGCGCGGCTCTCCTTAGACGAAGCGCCCGTGAGCTTAAGGAAGACGATGTCCTCCTTGGCCAGGCGCTTACCGATGATATCGAGCATACCCGTAAACTGGCTGAACAACAGGATGCGATGTCCGCCGTCGTGGGCGCCGTGCACGAGCTCCATGCACGTATCGAGTTTGGCGCTCCCCGCCTTGTAATCCTCGTAGTGTAGACGCGGGTCGCAGCAGATCTGGCGCAGCTTGGTGAGCTCGGCGAGCACCTTGAGCTTGTCTTTCTTAAACTCGGATGACTCGCGGTGCTGCACCTGTTGGGCGATACGGTCCTGGTTGGCCAGGTAGAGCTTGCGCTGCTCGCCGGTGAGCTGCGCCATGACCGTATCCTCGATCTTCTCGGGCAGGTCGGCCACCACGTCTTCCTTGACACGGCGCAGCACAAACGGCGACACGAGCGCTTGCAGGCGAGCGGCACTGTCGCCCTCGGCATGCTCGACCGGGCTTTCGAAGCGCTTTGCAAACGATTCACGCGTGCCGAGCAGGCCCGGCATTAAAAAGTCGAAGATGCTCCAGAGCTCGGATAGGCGGTTTTCGATGGGCGTGCCCGTCAGGGCAAAGCGCGCGCCGGCAGGCAAGCGCTTTGCGGCGCGCGCCACCTGGGTGAGCGGGTTTTTAATGTACTGGGCCTCATCGAGCACCGCACGGGCAAAGTCCTGCTCGGCGTACTCGTCGATATCGCGCCGCATAAGGTCATACGACGTCACGACCACGTTATGCTCGGCCACGCCGGCAATCTGTACGCGACGCTGCGCCTTGGCGCCCACGATGGCGCACACATCGAGCGAGGGCGCAAAGCGCTCCAGCTCGGCAGTCCAGTTGTACACGAGTGAGGCCGGGCATACCACGAGCGTGGGCTTGGTGTCCCCCGCCTCCACGCGCACCAGGATATGCGCGATCATCTGGAGCGTTTTGCCCAGGCCCATGTCGTCGGCCAGGATGCCGCCAAGGCCCAGGTGTTCGAGCGAGCCGAGCCACTGGTAGCCGTCGACCTGATAGCCGCGCAGTGTGGCCTTGAGCGAGACCGGCACCGTAAAGTCCATCTTGCCGAGCGTGTCCAGACGCTCGACGGTACGGCGGAACGCAGCGTCGCGATCGGCCTCAAGCGCCGGCGTGCGCGCAAGCATGCTATCGACGAACAGGGTACTCGACGCGGGGAGCGACACGCCGTCGAGCAGGTCGACAGCATCGACACCCAGGTCCTCGGCAAGGCCAAACGCGGCGCGGGCGCCCTCGTCCAGGCGAATGATGTCGCCGGACGTAAGGCGCGCAAACGTCTGGTGGCGCTTGTACGAGTCCAGATAGATGGCAAGGTCGGCCGCCGAAAGACCGCTCGCGCCCAATTCAACATCGAGCAGGTTGCTCTTGACGGTCGCACGCACCGAAAGCTTGGGCGCGGGACGGACCGAAATCTGGCGCAGACGGTCGCTGAGCATAACCTCACCCAACTCGGACAGGGCAGACAGGCCCTCGGTCAGCAGGCAGAACAAGCTCTCGTCATCGCGTTCCTCAAACGCCAGACCGCCCTCGTAAAAGTCGAAATACAGGGCCGCCGTATCCATAACGCGAAACTCTGCCACCTCGTCGCGGGGCGGCACGCCCGGGCGCTGCTCTTCGAAGGGGCTGCCCGGAGCGCCCAGACTAAAGAGGTCTGCCGACCAGTCGCCGTAGGTAACCGTAATTTTGCAGGTCACGAGCCCATCGTCGACGCCGATTGCCATAGCAAAGCTCGGCTCGGGCGCCACGGTATCGAGCGCAGCGGGCGCGGTAAGGTCGGTATAGTCGCGCAAAATGGGCAGAGCCATACGACAGAACTCCCCCACCTGGTCGGCAGCGATATGGACTGGCGTGCGACAGGGCAGCAAGCGCGATAGGAACGGCGCCGCATGCTGGGCAAACGCCACATCGGTGCGGCGCGCACGGCGGGTGTCGACCAGATAAGCTACGTCGCCCGAAGCAAAGCAGTATGCATCGGCCGGCAGGCGCAGATCGTAGCTACCACCAGCCGCCGGCGCGATTTTGGCGGCAAGGAGCGGTGGGCGCTTAGACAGCGCCTCGTCCTCCCCTTCCGGAGGCATCTCAACCGCCACGTCATAGGTGCGATGCGTCGTCGTCCCCCGCGACCAGGCGGGCTCAAAAGAGATGGTCTGGCCGCGCAGCAGGTCCAGCACATATACGATGCTATGCTCGGACAGCGGCAACTGACGCTCGGCGACAAAACCGCTGCGGGCAAAGTCGTACGACGCCGAACGCGAGCTTGTGATGTCATCGAGATAGGCAACTGTCGTCAAGACAAGGCTGAGCAGCTTTGTCGACACATCTTCGAAGGCTTCGGGCGTATGGACAAACGTGAGCTTCTTGCCGTACGAGAAGGTGCCGCCGCGCACGTAGGCATCGGCCATGCCGTCGATATCCTTGACCACGTAGGACACCGAACCGCAGCGAATGCGGAACTCGAGCGCCCAGCTAAAGCGGTCGGCGAACAGCGGATTGTAGTACGGCACCAACGAGGGCTCCAACGCCGCTTTGGGGGCGTCGGGACCAACGGCACCGGCAAGCTTGCGGCGCATGCTCGCCAGCTCATCCATGCGCGCGTTCGAAAGATCGGAGAGCGCCGCCATGAGGCTGGGACTCGTGGGGACAGGTGCTGGGAAGGGAAAGTTGGGGTTGACCGTGGGCGTTGTAGGCGCGGGACGCGCGGACTGTTTGGGCTGAGCCGCAAACGTGCGGACCGGCGTGCGCAAACCTTCGACGGGCTCGGCACCGCTGGCGTCCAGGTACGCCAGCGCCGTGGCGATGGCGTGCTTGCACATGCCGGGGTAGCGATAGGCAGCGGGGCAATCGCAGTCGTAGTCGATCACCTCGTGCTCGTCCATGTCAAGCGCCACGTGCGTCTTGTACAGGTCGCCGCGCGAGCCGCGCACTGCACCCTCAACCGTCACGTTTTTGGAGAAGCGCGAGCCGCTGTCCTCGATCGACAGAACGGCGCCGTTGAGCATGAGCGAACGCCCCTTCATAAAGGTTCCGCTCAACGCCGCCTCTTTGCGAAGCGCCTGCACAAACGTCCCCTGCGCCATCACTTCCTCCAATCTCACCCGGGGTAGCTTAGATAACCGTCACGCGGCCTTGGTTGCCGACGATGGCCTTTGCCTCTGCCAGCAGCGGAATCGAGCGTGCATTGACCTTGGCCGGCACCTCAGCGCGCAGCACGCGCCCGTCGACTTGCTCAATAAAGATCTCCACGCGGTCGCCGCCCGGGTTGGTGGTGAGCACCGTGGCCAGGCGCGCCATATTGCCCTGGCTAAATCGGCTGTTGGGCACCATGACCTCAAAGACCTTGGGCTTGTTTTTCTCCTCGCTAAGCTCCAGCGGCACAATCTCCTGCGCGATGATCTGGTCGCCGCGGTCCGAGCGCTCGAGCTTGCCCTTAATGCGCACAAACGCGTCGGACAGCTGCGCGCCGGTCTCGGGATCGACCTCGCCGTACAGATACCCCTCGGCCTCCTTGTAGGTCTTGGGGAACACCACGACCGTGGCCTCGCCTTCCATGTCTTCGAGCTGCACGATGCCCATGGGGTCGCCGTTTTTGGTCACGCGCTTGGACACGCTCGAGACCATGCCGGCCCACCACAGCGCCTTGCCCTCGGGAATCTCCTGGTTGATGGTACCGCCCGTGGGGTTTTGCACTTCGTAGCCGGTGTCGATCTGCGAGAACGAGAAGTCGCGCGCCTTGGCTAGCGCATACTCAAACGGGCGCAGCGGGTGGTCCGAGACATAGATGCCCAGAACCTCCTTCTCTTGGCTCAGCTTAAGGTGGCGGTCCCACTCCTGGCCGTCCGGATCGGGCACGCTCACCTCAAAGCCCGAGCCCTCAACATCGCCGAACATGTCGAAGAACGACGTCTGGCCGCTCGCGCGATCCTTTTGGCGCTTCACGGCGGCATCGATGATGTTCTCGGGGTTGTTCTTGTCCACAAAGTGCATCATCTGGCGGCGCGGATACCCGGTGGAGTCGAAGGCACCTGCCTTGATCAGCGATTCGATCACGCGACGGTTGGCCTGGCTCGAGTCCACGCGCTCGACAAAGTCGTGCAGCGTCTTAAACGGACCGCCCGCCTCGCGCTCGGCGATAATCGCCTGCGCCACGCCGGTACCCACGCCGCGGATGCCGGCCAGACCAAAGCGCACGCCCTCCTTGGTAGCCGTGAACTCGGTACCGGACTCGTTGACATCTGGCGAAAGCACGGGGATGCCGTCGTGACGGCACGCCGAGACGTAATGCACGATCTTGTCGGTCTTGCCCGTATAGGACGTCAGAACGGCCGCCATGTACTCGTGCGGATAATGCGCCTTGAGCCACGCCGTCTGCATAACCAGGATGGCGTAGCCGGCAGAGTGCGACTTGTTAAAAGCGTAAGATGCGAATTCGAGAACATCGTCCCAAATCTTCTGGGCGACCTCGCGCGTGTAGTTGTTCTTGATAGCGCCATTCATCCAGTGGTCGTAAGTGGTCTCGTCCGAGCCATCCTCCCAGTGGAGCACCGTCGACGTGAGCAGCTTGATCTTTTTCTTAGCCACGGGCTTACGGATACGCGAGTCCGATTCGCCCTTGGAGAAGCCGCACATCTCGACGGAGATGAGCATAACCTGCTCCTGGTAGACCATGGTGCCGTAGGTTTCGCCCAGAATGTCGTCCAGGCGGTCGTCGTAGGAGACGGCCGGCTCCTTGCCGTTCATACGGTTGATGTAGGACGAGACCATGCCGGCGCCCAGCGGGCCCGGACGGTACAGGGCGATCAATGCCACGACGTGCTTGTACTCGGTGGGCTTCATGTTCTTGATCGTGGCCGTCATGCCGGCGGACTCGACCTGGAAGACGCCGGCGGTGTGGCCGGAGCCCATGAGCTTAAAGATCTCGGGATCGTCAAAGGGAATCTCTTCCTCTTTGATGTCGATGCCGAAGTTCTTTTTGATGTTTGCCTTGGCCTTGGAGATAACTGTCAGCGTGCGCAGGCCCAAGAAGTCCATCTTGAGCAGGCCCATGTCGGCAACGGTATGGCCCTCGTACTGGGTAATCTCGACGCCGCCCTTGGTGTCGAGCTTGGTGGGCACGTGCTCGTTGACGGGGTCGCGGCAGATCAGAACGGCGCACGCGTGCACGCCCTCGCCACGGGTGAGGCCCTCGATCGAGAGCGCCGTGTCGATGATGCGGCGGGCGTCGTCATCCTTTTTATAGGCCTCAGCAAAGTCAGGGTTAAACAGATCCTCTTTGCCGGGTTGCTTGTCGAGCACCTGCTTGAGCTTGACCTTGGGGTCGCTCGAGACCATCTTGGACAGGCGCTGGCCCATGTAGACCGGATAGCCCAGCACGCGCGCGGCATCGTTGATGGCCTGCTTGGCCTTGATGGTCGAGTAGGTGATGACGTGGGTGACCTTCTCGGGGCCGTAGAGCTGACGAACGTGCTCCACGACCTCGAGGCGCCGCTCATCGTCGAAGTCCATATCGATATCGGGCATCTCGGTACGCTGCGGGGACAGGAACCTCTCGAACATCAGGCCGTTCTCAAGCGGGTCGAACGCGGTGATGTTCATGGCGTAGGCGACGATAGCGCCGGCGGCCGAGCCACGGCCGGGGCCGACGCCGATGCCGTTGTCCTTGGCCCATTGCACGTACTCGGCAACAATCAAAAAGTAGGCGGCAAAGCCCTTGTCGCAGATGACCTTGTATTCGTACTCAAAGCGCTCTTTGATGTTGACTCCACCGATCTCGCGCGTGGCCCAGTCGTCGCCATAGTGCTGGCGCAGGCCCTTCTCGCACTCACGGCGGAACTGGCTCTCGTGCGTCTCACCGGGATCGAGCAACGGGAAGCGCGGCAGGATGATGGAGTCCCAGTCCAGCTCCACGTAGCACTTGTCGGCGATCTCGAGCGTGTTGTCGCAGGCCTCGGGGCAATACGGGAACATCGCCCGCATCTCCTCCTCGGTCTTCATGTAAAACTCCGAGCCGGTCATGCGCATGCGGTTGGGGTCGTCGACCTTGGCATTCATGCCGATGCACATGATGACGTCCTGCACGGGCGCGTCCTCGCGGCGCAGGTAGTGGAAGTCGTTGGTGGCGATGACCTTGACGCCCACCTGCTTGGCGATATCGATGAGCGTGCGGTCCATCTGCTCGTCGGTCAGGCCGTTGTCGGTGGTAATGCCGTGTTCCTGGATCTCGATATAAAAGTCGCCGGGGTCAAAGGTGTCGCGGAAGGTCTCGGCCCACTTGATGGCGCCCTCCATATCACCGCGGTCGATGTACTTGGGGATAATACCAGCGATGCAGGCGCTCGTGCAGATCATGCCCTTGGCATGGCGGCGCAGGTTGTCGAGCGTTACGCGCGGCTTGTAGTAAAAGCCCTGCACGGCGGCCTCGGAAACCGTCTGCATCAGGTTGACGTAGCCCTCCTGGTCCTTGGCCAGAAGGATCATGTGGTAGAGCTCGGGCTTGTGGTCGCGAGCAAGGGTCTCGTCCGGCGTAAAGTAGACCTCGCAGCCAAAGATGGGTTTGATGACCAGGGGCGGCTTGAGCTCGTCGATATTGCCCTTCTCGTCCCACATGGCCATGTCCTTCACATACTGGGCATGCTCGCGCGGGTTGGACTCGGGATCGGGCTCCACCAGCTCGTCGCGGCGGTCCTTTTCCAAGAAGGCCTTGTCGTGACTCCAGGTTTTGTACTCGGGCGTGTTGTGGTTGACGGCGTCGCAGGCCAGCGCCAGGTCGGGTACGCCGTACATGTAACCGTGGTCGGTAATGGCCACGGCGGGCATGCCCAGCTCAACGGCACGGTTGACCATATCCTGGATACGGGTTGCGCCGTCGAGCATGGAGAAAACAGTGTGATTGTGCAGATGGACGAATGCCATGTGATGAGCTCCGATGCGGGTTCGTGTTCTGACTGAACGATTTTACCCCACGGCGCGGACGGCACCCGAACCTAGCCAAACCAACACGGGTAGTCTTTTTGGGGCCTTCAAAAAGGGGAATGAGGGCATCCAGATATATCGAGTATTACTGGAACCCCGGCGATGCGCGGAATGATTTGTGACGAATGGTCATGTCCATCAAGAAGGCTCGACGCTTCGGATGGCTCGTCAATCGATATATCAATTCTTGGAAACCTGCATTCCTACCATTTTTAATGAAACAACGGCGGTAATTGCTATCGCGATTGCACCAATAATACCGAGCGCTATCTGAATGGGATATAACCCCAACACATGTCCAAATATGGAGAAAAACATTGCGGAAAAGAGAGCCCTTACCAGAGATGCGACGGAAAGGATCGTCGCGCGGAGATCGTCCGCTATCGCGTCTTGGATTAAGTTTTCCGAAGTGATGTACACCACTTCTGGGAGAAAACAAAGCACCATGCTAAGGCCAAACAAACACAGCGGATTTGAAGCGAACCACGGAAGAATCATGAAAAGGCCAGCCTCAATTAGCATCGAGCCGCACATGGTATTTCTTTTCCCGAAACGCGATGAGAAGAAATCTGCTGCAATGTAGGCCGTCGCATTTACTGCATAGGATGCACCGAAAAAGATTCCTATTATGGAGACGGGAGCATCAAATGCGTCGAATACCAACTGATTCAAGTTGTAATAACTCCCGTAGAATCCGTCGAGCATGCTTGTGCCGATGAGGAGAAGCAATACCGCAAAAGCGGATTCTCCAACGCGCCAGGTCTCGCGCCTGAACATCTTGGCTGCGTCAAACCTCCCCTTTTCTGATCTTTCAGAACGGGTCGTTTCCGTCCTCTCAATGGGATACAGAAGGAAAAGCTGCAGGAGATAGAAAACGGAGACACATACGTAGAGGGCACTCCAAGATACTTGGGCAATGAAAGATCCGAGCACAATTGCCATTCCCGTAGCGATTGATTGCGCGGCAAGCAGCCGAGCGTTGATGGTGAGGAAGCGCTCTCCTTGACCGGCATTTCGGGCAATTTCATATAAAAGTGCTTGTTCGGATCCCGATTGAAGGGAGTAGGCGAGTGCCTCAACAAGAGAAAGCACGACAAGAAAGGGGCCTGAGAGCAACAGCATGCCGGCGGTATGGAAGAAAAGCAGCAGCACGCCCACTTGAATCGAAAACTTCTTTCCAAAGAAATCGCCTATCAGCCCTGTTGGCAGCTCGAGGACGACCGTTGCTATGTTGAACAGGGCTTGATAAAGCGCGATTTCCGTGACAGACATTCCTTTCTCCGCAAGGAAAAGTAAAAACACTCCCCGATTTAAAACAAATCCCGTGAGAACGAAAAAGGCGGAATAGACGTGCAGTTGCGTAGTGGCATTCTTATTCATTTGGCACTACCAACAACTATTTTTGTCGGGCCGCTCGCTACTGATTCGAAGCCTGAAGTGTTCACAGTTGATGTGAAGAGCGGTAAAGCTTTTGCACAGGGTATCAATGGAATACATCCGAAGCGTTTTCGGCAGTATCATCGGCGAAGGCGGGATTAGCCTTTACGCGGCGCTCACCCTCGATGTATTTGACGATTTGATCAATCGTCTGGTTGGCGTGGCTCTTGAGCTTGCGCTCATAGAAGAAGAGGCCGAGCTTGCCGCGCGTGCCAGACGTGTTGCCACCCACACCCTGAAAATCCTCGGTATAGGTGAGCTCGCAGGCATCATCGCCAGCAGGTGCAGCCTCATAGCGCATGGTATTGATGCCCGCCGCATACTGAAATCGGACCTCATAGAGGCACGGGTAGTCAAAGTGCTTGATCTTAACCTTAATCGCCGTGCCCTTGGCCTTGCCTTTTGCAGACTGGGCACGCTTCTCGTACTTATAGCCGTTGAGCTTGTTGCGGCTGGGACGCTTGCCCGTGGCGTTCTCGATATCCTGCATGATGGACCCCGCCAGAGCGTCAAAAAGCTCCTCCGGCGTCACCTTAAGCGTTTTGGTGAGCTGCATGATGGCTCCTTATTCGTTTGAACCGTTCGAGTCATTGTACCGCCCCAGGCTCTCCCATGCGTTGCGGTGCCATTTGGACGATTGAGGGCTTTACGGCCCCAAAACTAACCAAATAGCACCGTAAAGCCTGAGGTGGCTAGAGGTTGTAGGTGACTACTTGAGGTTCGGCGGGTTCGACGAAGATGGTTGGATCCGGCTGCTCCACGCGGACGAACTTGACGGTCACGGCCTCAAAGCCCGCCTTGTGCAGAACATCAGCGTAGACGCGCGCCTGCAGGGCGTGCTTCTCCTGCAGCTGTTCCGGTGTCTCGTCCGGTGTGCCGCCCGTCTTGTAGTCGATGACCAGCGCGTGTGACGAATCCGCCGGGTTCGTCGCCAAGGCATCGATGGCGCCCTCGGCATAGGCACCGTAGCGGGCAATGTCCTCGTCCTCGCAGCCCAGTGAGAAGAACGGCACCTCGGCGCGAACGCACGGCCACGCGAGCAGGTCGGCACGAACGGCTGACTTGAGCCAGCGGTCCAGGGCAACGTCGAAGCGTTCGCGCTGCTCCGGCGTCAGGCACCACAGACGCGCCAGCGCATCGGCGCGCGCAGCGGGCAACGCGTCGGCACCCGTCTCGATGAGCCACTGGCAGGCGGCGTGGAAGGCCGAGCCCAACGCCATGGGGTTGCCGGCGGGCTCAACGGCGGCCGCGTCCGCATCTGTCATCTCGGAACCATCCGACTCCGCATCATCGCCAGCCTCGTCCATGGGCACGCGCGTCTCGGCGGCACGGTCTTCCGTCTCGGCATGCAGTGCCGCGGCGATTGACGAGTAGCTGTACGAATCACGCGCCGGGAACGGACAGATGCCCATGCGCACGCCCGCCGCCTGGGGATATACGAGTTCAAACGAATCGGGCTTGGGATCGGCAGGACCAGGCACAGTTGAGTGCGCAGCATTATCGGCGACATCGGTATCGCCACGAACGAGCCTGCCCTCGGCATCCAGCGAAGCATTAGCCTCAAACGCCTGCTCGCCAAAGGTAAAGTCCGAAAGCGAAATGAGCTCGTAGTCGCCCGGCCGGGAGTTGTCGAACACCAGGCGGTCGGCATCGAGCTGCGGCATGTCCAGAGCGTCGGTCGGCAGAATACGGCGCAGCACGTCATAGGTCAGATCGGTCTCGACGTCGAAGGTCGGCGCCGTCACCTTGCCACGGCTCACGCCGGCATCCATCGCCAAGATCACCAGCTCGCGCGCACGCGTCATGGCAACGTAGAGCAAGCGGGCCCGCTCCTCGAGCGAAAGCCGCAGGTCGTCGTTGCGCAGGCGAGCAAATGCCTCGGCGGGAGAGCCCGTCGCGCATACGTCCTCCATAAGCTCTGGCGGCAACCACAGCGACGTGCCCTTGCCCTTAAACGCGTGCTCAAACTGCTTTTTGACGTCGTCGCCCTTCACAAAGGTACCGTCGGCAAGCTTAACGCCGTCGAAGCGTGCCGGCAGTGCCACAACCTGCGCTCCGCCCTCGACGCGACCCATCTGTGCCGCACCGGACGGCTTGCGCACGCCAAAACACTCGGCAACCGCCACAACCGGATACTCCAGACCCTTGGACGCATGCACGGTCATGATGCGCACCGCGCCGTCGCCCTCCTCGTTGAGGGCACCCGGGGCCTCCTTGCCCGCCAAGAAGCGGTCGAAGGCCAGCGCGATGGAACGCGGCGAGTTGCCGAGCTCGGCCTCTGCCTCGGCCACGGCGTCGAGCGCCTTGAGCACGTTGGCGGCGATGGCCTTGCCCTCGGGGCCGCGCTTCGCCAGGCGCACGAACCAGCCGGAGGCATTGACCGCGTCGCGCGCGATGGCGGCGAACGAATCACGGCCCACGCGACGAAGCGCGTAGCGCAGCACCTCGCGGGCACGCGTCACGAGCGGCAGGTTCTGCAAACCCGGCACATCGGAATCGCTCATGATGCCCGCATCGATGTTGCGGCGCGACGTCTCGCCCGTCTGATCGTCGAGTTTGGTCGCCAGCGCCAGGAACTCCTGGGCGCCGAGTGCAAACATCGGCGAGGCCAGCAGTGGCATAAGACCCTGCGCCGTATCGGCCGGATTGGCGAGTGCACAAACCAGGGCGCGCACCGTCTGCACCTCGGCAGCTTGGGCAAAGACTGAGCCACCCGTGATGACGCAGTCGAGCCCCTGGTCACGGAAGGCCTGTGCGTAGACACCTGCGTTGGTCATGCGGCCCAGCAGCAGCACCATGCCGCCCTGGGGCTGGCCGGCATCGGCAAGCGCGCGGAATCGCTCCGCGATCGCGCGGGCCTTGGCCTGTGTGCGCTCCTGCGTACTGCCGCCGGCAACAAAGAGCGCCTGACGACGTGAGGCGTCCGCCACCAGCGTGTCCTTGCGGCCGTCGCTCGCCTCAAGATCCAAAAAGCCCTGCATCAGGCCGCCGTCGTCGCCATCAAAGACGCGGGCCACATAGCGCAGCACCTCGTCGTGGCTGCGGAAGTTGCGCACGAGCTTGACGAGCTCGCCAGCAGGGGCGTCGGCCACGGCAGTCGCCTCGGGCGCGGCAGACGAGCCCACCTTGCGCTCCTGGCGACGGAACACCTCGACCTCGGCGCCGCGGAAGCGATAGATGGACTGCTGCGCATCGCCCACGGTGCACAGCGCACGCTCCCCCGCACCCGTCAGGTAGCGTATCAGATCGACCTGCATCTGATCGGTATCCTGAAACTCATCGATCATGACCATCTTAAAGCGGCCCTCGTACGCAGCACGGATGGCAGGGTAATCGCGCAGGGCCTCGTAGGCCATGCGGAGCAGGTCGTTATTATCGAGGGCGGACTGGGCAGCCTTCAGTGCGCGATACTCGGCCTCTACAGAGCGGGCCAAGCCCACCAGCGCATCGAGCGCGGGACCGCCGCAGGCCAGCACGATATTGATAAATGCATCGGCGGCCTCGGCCTTGAGCAGTTCGACCTGCTCCTTGGGGAACGCTTTGCTCGCCCGCGGCATGGCGCACGACATCATGAGTCGCGCCGCATCGGCCATGGTCTTGCCGCTCGCCTCGAACGCGTCGATGGCATCGAGCGCCGTCTGCGCCTTCTCGGTCGCGGCCTTGCTTGCGCCCAACGCCGCACGATAGGCATCGGCGAGTGCCGAAGTATCGGCCTGGCCGCGCGCCACGCGCACGTCGTCCATACCGCCCGGCAACTGACTCGACAGCTCCAGCAGGTCGCGCACCAGACCCTTGATGGTCGTACCGGTGCCAAAGGAACCGCCCTCGCCCGCCATGGGATACCAGGCATAGAGGGCCTTGAGCGATGCCGCGAGCTCGGGGGCTGCATCGGGTGCCGTCGCGCGACCCAGCACATGCTCAACAGCCTGGTCCATGAGCTCGTCGGTATCGGTGAGCACCGTGAACTCAGGGTCGATGCCCAGCTCCAGCGCGTGCGCGCGCAGGATACGCGAGCACATGCCGTGAATGGTCGAGATCCACGCGTCGTCGACGGTCAGTGCTTCCTCGTCCATGCCCTCGTCGATAAGCGCACGGCGCACGCGGTCGCGAATCTCGGCCGCGGCATCTTTGGTAAAGGTAATGGCGAGCACCTGGTCCAGATGCTCGACGAACGGACCTGATTCGGGCGAGAGCGCGTAGACGATGCGGCGCGTGAGGGTAAAGGTCTTGCCCGAACCGGCGCCCGCCGAGACAAACAGCGGACGGTCGAGCGTTTTGACAATCTGCAGCTGTTGCGGCATCAAAGTCGAAAGATCCATGGTCTACACGTCCCTCCTTACAAACGTTCCTTCGTGGTTATACGAGCAGCGCGCATGCGCGGCCTGAGCCGACGCCGGGTCGACGGCGGCAACGTTGCCTGCCTCGAGCTCGCGCAGGCGCTCGGCGATGCCGGCCTCAACGCGATCGAGCAGGGCGTCGAAGTCCATGCTGCCACCCTCGCCGGGGAAACCTTTCTTAAGGCCCGGGATGCGACCGTCGCCGCGCTCTTCCTCGAGCAGCTCGGCGCTCGCGGCACCGCGCAACGCCGGCTTGCCGCCCTTGGTCGAAAAGTAGAGCGCCGCGCGGGTGTCCAAATCCAGCGCCCGGCGCATGGCCTGGGCGTAGATGAGCGTTTGGGTATGGGGCGGCAACCAGCGCGGATCGTCGATGGGGGCCTCGCCCGTCTCCTCGTCACGCACCGTGGGGTCGGCAAGCTTAAACTCCTCGACACCCGAACGATGCTTGTAGTCGATTACCACGGCGCGATTCTCGGCATCCACATCTACGCGGTCGATGCGCCCGCCGAGCGGCCAACCGGCATACTCGACCTGGAGCTCGTTGAACGCAAACTCCAGGTAGCGCGGGGCAAAGGGGGCAAGTGCCTCGGACTCGTAGGCAAGCACGCCCTCCAGCTGCGGCAAGATCTCGGCCACCTGGCGCTCCTCCACCGCAGAGAGCGGCACCAGCGGGCCCTCCGTGCCGCGCTTGCCGGCGTGCTCGGCCAACGTCTCGTCAAAGACCTCGTGCAGCAGCTCCTGTGCACGCGGCAGATTCTCGGGCGTCACGCGCTCCATGCCTTCTTGGGGCAGACGGGCATGCAGATGCTCCAGCACGTCGTGGACAAAGTTGCCCTTCTCCATGTTGCCAAAGCCAGCGTCGATCGACTGGGGCTTGACGCGATACGAGACGAACCAGCATAGCGGACAGGTCGAATAGGCCTCGATCTGCGAGGCAGACGTCAAGCGCGGCACCAGCGGCGCATCCTCGCCCTCGCCATCGCGACGGCGCAGGACCAGGTATGGCACGGCCGCCTCACTCAAATGCTGAGGAGCCTCGCACGCAACGCGCTTGCACTCGATGCCCTCGCCGGCCGCTGGATCAAAATCGGCGACGATACTGCCCTCGCCCACGCACGCAACCTTGGCGGCGCCAGCGGCCTCGGCATGCGCCCGCAACTCGGTCCACACGGCAGCCGGATAGCACTCGCGCGCCTGGCGATCGTGCGTCACGCGGGCGAGTGCGACCGGACCGCTCGCCGCCTGCATCGCACGGCCAAAGCGCACGCGCAGCAGGGCCGCGGGCTCCAAAGACACGCCGTCGCGGCGCAGCTCGGCCGTCAACGTGGCAAGCGGGCCCTCTTCGTGCGAAAGCGGATAGCTGTCCAGGTCGACATCGGCAAACAGCACGGCATCGTAGCCGCCAGGACGCAAAACCGACGCATCGGCAAGCGACACGAAGCGCACTTGCGCCCGTGGCGCGCGATCGACCTCGTAGGTCTCGTAATCGTAAGCGGTGCTGCGCTTGTCCACCTTAGTTCGAACGCCGTCGAGAACCGGCACGGTCGCGGCCTGCGACACGTCGAGTGCGCGAGCATCGTTCATAAGGATGTCGATGGCATGGCGCAGCAAAGCCGTCTCTGCCTGGCGACGGGCCTGGCCGTCAAGGCCGCCTAGAGCGCGATCGGGCAGCGCCTCGGCAACGGCGAGCATGGCCTTGAGCGCCGTCACGGGTTTGTCGCGCCACAGCGCCTGGAACACGTCCGAGACCACACACGGCACGTTCTTAAACCAGTTTTCGTCGCTCGCCGCCTTGCGCGCGCCCCTCACCTGACCCTGGACGCTCTGCAGCAGGCTCTTAACGCCCGCAGTGGTCTTGTTGCGCGACAGGCGTATGTTCTTGTCGAAGCCGCGGGCGCTCGCGGCGTCGGCACCCGAAAGCGGGCTATAAATCCAGTCGGTAAGCTCCGGAGCGGGCCACCACTCGGTCTTGGAAGCGGTGCCCTCGTCGGCGGCTTTCATACGCTCGATCAGGTTGGCGAGCGCTGTAAACTGCCTGCCCGCGATGGACTGGGAAAACGCCGTGAACTCAGTCGTCTCGGCCGCAATGTGACGCGCCGCCAGACGAGAGGCGAGCTCAACGAACAGCTGGGGTGCCCGGGCAGAAACAACGAGCACGCGCACAGGGTCGGCAGGCGTCGCGACGCCGTCGACCTCGGAACCCCGGCACGTTTTTACCAGATCATCAATTGCGTCCGCATAAGCATGAGCACGGGCATGGGGGCCAGCGACCTCAATAAAGGCAGGCTGAGCGGCGGTCCCGCAAGCGGCATCAGACGCGCCGACACCCTCCCCTAGCGGCGCGATCTCAAACAACACATCGCGGGCATCAAATGCCGCGGCAAGCTCCTCGCGCATCGCCGCCTGCTCGCGGGCAAGCAGCACGACGACCTCTCCCCCATTGTTCGCCACGGCAGACAGCAGCTCGAGCAGACCGTGCGTAAACGACGTGATACCGCGCACGCATACGGCGCGAGTGCACGCCGGCAGGCTATCGGCCAGGACACTGGTCATAATGTCAGCTGCCTCGCAGGGCTCAACCATATCTCGACGGTCCAAACCGCCCGCGTAGGCGCGCAAAAGCTCGAACACACGAGCCTCGGCATCGCTTTTTGGCTCAGGCCGGCAGTTGTCGCCACGGCATCGTTCGGCACCCGTCCCCGCAACGCCCGGCAACACGTCGCGGGCCATGCGCGCGAGCATGCGCACTGTGCCCTGGCTGCGCGAAAGCGGCTGCAGAGCGGCGTCGTCGCGGCGGTCGATCATGTCCGAGAACAGCATCTGGCGCTGAAGGTTGTCCACAAAGCTGCGGCCATCGCCCATAAGCTCCCACAGCGAGCTGAGCCACGATGTGGGCGTCTTGTAGTCGACACCCAGTGAAACCCCGGCTTCCGCCGCATCATGGCGGCACAGGTCGAGCTCGGCAAATGTTGGCGCCAACAGAACAGCGCGCCCGTGGCGGGCAACCAGGTCGACCAGTAGCGCCGCCTCGGCATCGCTCAAATCCGTGCCGGCATTGGTGGTATAGATTCGAACAGGCATGGTCCTCCGCTCAAACTGTTCGCAATAATCAATGCATCCATCCTACCCGCCCAAGCGGACAGATTTGCCCCACGCCAACAGATTTGATCCCTTGAGGACGGAGGAAAATGGATCACAGAGGGGGTCAGTCTAACCTGGTGATTCGTTTTCCTCCGTCCCCAAGGGATCAAAAAACCGCCCCCGGAGGGACGGTTCTTCGTAATTCAATGTTGTCGCTGGCCTACTCGCCATCCTCCAACTTAATGAGGATCTTGCGGTAGCCACCGTACTCGCCGTTCAGCGCCTTTGAAACGCGGCTCACCGTGGTGGACGAAGCGCCGGTACGGGCCTGAACCTCAACATAAGGCTCGCCCTCGTCCAAATAGCGCGCAACCTGCAAACGCTGAGAAAGGTCGCAAATCTCGCGCGGCGTGCAGATATCGGTCAAAAACGCTTGGATATCCTTCTCGTCGTCCAAAAGGCTAAATGCGTGGACCAGCTGCTTGACATCAGGCTTGTCAAACATGTTCTCGATATTCATCGATCACCGCCAAACCCGCCAAAAGGCATCGAAGTTGATACTGACATCGGGCATCGTTCACCCGTTCTATGCAATAGGGCAACGCCTGTGGCTTTTGCCCGTAGCAGTGTAGCACACCACCAAACTAAAGCGACAAGACTCTCTGCCAGCGGCGCGTTTTTCAGGACGAACGCCGTTTAGAAACCATATGCGCACGTAAGCTCCACGAATATTTGAGACAATGGGCGCCCAAACACCGCGGCGCGCCCGCGCAACCATCCAGGTCGCCGCCGTAAGCCGCTTCACGCGACGCCAGCAATCCCGGCGCAAGAAAGGATTCACGCCATGCGCTTTATGCTTAACTGGCTCTTCACCTCGATCGCCATCGCGATCGCCACGTTCCTCGTCCCCGGTATCCAACCCTTCGGCTTTGCCGAGACCTGGGTCTGCTTTGCCTTTGTGGGACTGTTCCTGAACATTGTCGATTCGTTCGTCAAACCGTTCCTCACGGTCATCTCGCTGCCGCTCACGATCATTACGCTGGGCATTTTCCAGCTTGTCGTCAACAGCTTTATGCTTGAGCTCGCGAGTTACCTGTCGGTCAACCTGCTGGGCGTCGGCATCTCCATCGCCAGCTTTGGATCGGCCTTTATGGGCAGCATCCTGGTGTCCATCACGCGCAGCATCCTCGACAGCATCGCCGAGGACTAAAACGGCCATTCCGGCCGTGTCCGTCTCAACAGCCCAAAACGAAGGCCGCCCATCGCAAAAATGGGCGGCCTTCTAATTTGCCAAGTCTCAAAGGGCGAGAAAATCTACCATTTCCACCCCGTCCCCAAATGCAGGTGTGGGTTAGATGACGTAGTCGTAGCCATGGTTGGGAGCGACAAGTTGATCGAGCGTCACACCGTCGAGGTAGTCGTTGATGAGCTTGTCCAGGTTCTTCCACACGTCGAGCGTGGGGCACTCATCCGAACGCGAGCAGCCCTTGCAGTCGCCATCCAGGCAGGCGACCGGCGCCAGACTGCCCTCGGTCAGGCGCAAGATCTCGCCCACCGTGTATTGCTCGGGCGGGCGCGTGAGCACATAGCCGCCGCCCTTGCCGCGCATGCCCGAGAGCATGTTGGCGCGCACGAGCGTAGCCAAAATGTTCTCGAGATATTTCTCGGAAATCCCCTGTCGCGCCGCGATCTCTTTGAGCGGGATGCGACCGGCTGCCTGGTGCTCGGCCAGATCGACCATAACGCGCAGGGCATATCTGCCCTTAGTAGAAACCAACATGTATAGTGCTGCCTTTCGGTCATTTAGTCCGTAGAAATTCTAGCCGAAATATTGGTTTTGAAAATACCCGTTCCGGTCAAGATGGTTAATCGACTCGTAATAATCTTCTATTTCCTATTGCGTTACTAGGCTTTACTGTCTACTATGCTTGCCAACAGCAAAACGAACAACCCATAAGGTTTGTGGGTTTCGCTGCTACACACACCGTAAAACCACACGGTATCCAGTCATTTGAACACTTTGGAGGTTCACCATGAGCAATGTTTACACGTCCATCGATCAGCTTATCGGCCACACTCCGCTTCTGGAGCTCACTCACTTTGAGGCCGATGAGGACCTCAAGGCCCGCGTGCTCGTCAAGCTGGAATACTTCAACCCCGCCGGCTCCGTCAAAGACCGCGTCGCCAAGAACATGATCGACGAGGCCGAGAAGGCCGGCAAGCTCGTGCGCGGCGGCGACTACACCATCATCGAGCCCACGAGTGGCAACACCGGCGTCGGCATCGCCTCGGTGGCGGCGGCTCGCGGCTACAAGGTGATCATCACCATGCCCGAGACTATGTCCGTCGAACGCCGCAAGCTTATGCAGGCATATGGCGCACAGCTCGTGCTCACCGACGGTTCCAAGGGCATGAAGGGCGCCATCGCCAAAGCCGAGGAACTGCAGAAGGAGACGCCCAACAGCATCATCGCCGGCCAGTTTGTGAACCCCGCCAACCCCGCCATCCACAAGGCCACGACCGGCCCCGAGATCTGGGATGACGCCGACGGCAAGGTCGACATCTTCGTCGCCGGCGTCGGCACCGGCGGCACCGTGACCGGCGTGGGCGAGTTCCTTAAGGAGCAGAACCCCGAGATTCAGGTCGTCGCCGTCGAGCCCGCCACCTCCCCGGTGCTCTCCAAGGGCCAGGCCGGCCCGCACAAGATCCAGGGTATCGGCGCCGGTTTTGTGCCCGACGTCCTCGACACCCAAGTCTACGACGAGATCATCCCCGTCGAGAACGACGACGCCTTTGCGACCGGCCGCGCCGTGGGCCACAAGGAGGGCGTGCTCGTGGGCATTTCGTCCGGCGCCGCCGTGTGGGCCGCGCTGCAGCTGGCCAAGCGCCCCGAGAACGAGGGCAAGACCATCGTGGCGCTGCTCGCCGACACCGGCGAGCGCTACCTGTCCACGGCACTCTTCCAGGACTAAGGGCCCGCCACTTGTCGATAGGCCCAAGGCACGCCGGTCTACCCTCTCTTCTGGCCGCCTGAGCCCATCTCGTTAGGGTGTCCCACGAGACGTCCGAACTTGCTACAATGTCTGCGGCGCGGAACCAGCCTCCCGCGCCGCTTTTCTTTTTTGGCCACATGCCACCAAGGAGAACCTCCCCATGCACAACAAGCGCGTGCTCGTCGCCATGAGCGGCGGCGTCGATTCCAGCGTGACCGCGTACCTGCTCAAAAGCCAGGGCTACGAATGCGTCGGCGCCACCATGCGCCTCACCTGCCCCGCGCCCGATCCCGCCACGGACATGAGTAAGGTCGATCGCGACATCGCCGATGCAAAGGCCATCGCCGAGCGCATCGGGATCCCCCATCACGTGCTCGACCTGCAGCAGACGTTCGACCACAGCGTTATTGAGCGCTTCGTGAACGCCTACCAGGAGGGGCTGACGCCCAATCCGTGCATTATCTGCAACCGCCACATTAAGTTTGGCGCGCTGCTCGATGCGGCGCTGGACATGGGCTGCGACTACATCGCCACGGGCCACTACGCCAAAACGAGCCAGACTGCAGACGGCACCTGGCAGCTCCATCGCGGCGAAGATCCCAAAAAGGACCAGAGCTACTTTTTGTATTCGCTCACGCAGGAACGCCTGGCGCACACGATCTTTCCGCTGGCGGGCCTGGACAAGGAGCGCGATGTGCGCCGCATAGCCGCCGAGCAGGGCTTTACCAACGCCCAGAAGGCCGAAAGCGAGGACATCTGCTTTATTCCAGACGGTGACTACGCAGGCTATATCGAGCGTCGCTGCGGACATCCCGCTGCACCGGGCGACATTGTGTGGCGCGACGGCAGCGTGGTCGGGCGCCACAATGGCGCGCTGCGCTACACCATCGGCCAGCGCAAGGGCTTGGGCGTCGCGATGGCGCATCCCGTGTATGTAACGGGCGTCGACGCCGCCAACAACACCGTTCATCTGGGCGAGGCCGAGGACCTGACGGCCACAGCGCTCACGGCCAACGACTGGATCTGGAGCGCCCCTGCCGATCGCATGGAGGCAGAGCTCGATGACGGCGGCATTCGCGTGGGCGCCAAGTACCGCTACCGTCAAAAGGACCAGGCAGCGACCCTTACACGTGGCGCCGACGGACAAATGCTGCTGACTTTTGACGAGCCGCAGCGAGCCATCGCCCCCGGCCAAGCCGTTGTAGTCTATCGCGGCGACATCGTCCTCGGCGGCGGCACGGTGACCGGCGCACTTAAGTAGCCCCATCCCCTTCATAAATTGCGGTGAAATAGGGACTGTTTAAGCGTTTAAAACCGCCAAACAGTCCCTATTTCACCGCAACTTAGAGAGGACGGCCTCGGTCGGTACTGCCGTATCAGCCGAGGCCGCTGCATCGCTAGCGCTGTACGTAGGCTCGGACCAGCTCGTAGGTGTTGCGCACGCCGTCCATGTGGCTGCGCTCGTAGTTGTGGCTCGCATACACGCCGGGGCCGATCAGGCCGTGACGGATGTCGTAGCCGGCAGAGAGCGTGGCCTCAACGTCCGAGCCGTAGTGCGGGTACACGTCGATGGCGTAGTCAAGTTCAAGCTCGCGCGCGATATTGGACAGCGTGGTCACCAGGTCGTAGTTGTACGGACCACCCGAATCCTTGGCGCAAATCGACACCATGCGCTCGGTGCAGCCCAGGTCGTCGCCCACGCAGCCCATGTCAACGCTGATCATCTCGCGCGTGTCGGCCGGCACGAAGGCACCGCCATGGCCGACCTCCTCGTACACGGTAAAGAGCAGCGAAACCTTACGCGAAAGCGTCACCTCGCCAGCGGCGACGGCACGCGCCAAGCCCAGCAAAATGGCGGCCGAAAGCTTGTCATCCAGGAAGCGGCTCTTAATGTAGCCGCTCTCCGTCACCGTGGTACGCGGATCCATAGCGATGATGTCGCCGGTCTGAATACCCAGCTCAAGCACGTCGTCCTTGCTGTCGACGTTCTCGTCGAGCAGGATCTCCATGTTCTTCTCGATGGTCTTGACCGGCTCGTCGGCCACGTGCGCCGAAGGCTCGGTGTTGAGGACCACGCCCGTGTAGACATTGCCGTCGCGCGTATAAACGGTGCAGTTCTCGCCATCGGCCGTAGACCACTGATGCCCACCAAGCGTCGTGGGACGCAGGCGGCCATTGTCCTTAATGGAGCGCACCATGGCGCCCAGGGTATCGACATGGCTCGCCAGTACGAGCGGCTCACCCTCGCCACCAAGTTCAACGAGCACGTTACCCTTATTAGAACGCTCAGGCCCAAACCCCATATCGCGCAGGGTCTCCATCAGATAATCAGTCGCCGCACGGGTATAGCCCGTCGGCGAAGCAATAGAAGTCAGCGTCTTAAGCTGTCCCGCGATATAGGAGAGCGTCTCCTCTAGAGAAGCATCGATTACAGAAGCCATGTGCATCCTTCCAAGCAAAACTAAGACCGAGTCCCGATTTTAACCGTTCTGCACGCGCAAGGCTCTGGGAGCCGAGCCACCTCCAGACGTCCTCGCGCCGATTTTGCGCACGAGCACGGCTTACGATCCCAATCTTGCATAAATCCTATCGGTATCTGCATAGAAATGAGGAATCTTTTTGCTTCGTCTCAGGGTACCCCACCTTGGGCCGTGCAAAAAACGGAGTATTCAGCACCGTGGGCCCCAACGGCCCCATCACGAACGACAAAACGACGCGGTTACAGCAGTGTTGCAGGTCGTCGCAAAGCAGAAACTCAGTAACAACCCCCTCCACTCATCGATAGCCCGCCCACAATGGCTGTCGATGGGCGCCTGCGGATCACTACCGCCCATTCACAACGTTATGCATTTTTAAGAGCTTGTTGAATACTCCCAAAAATGCACGCAGGGAAGTGCACCACCTATCCGCAGCGGGCAGTACGCCTTGGTTTTGTCCGTCTCAGGGCATCGACGCAGCACAAAAAGCCCCGCCGTGCGTAGCACGGCGGGGCCAGCGGCACGTCAAAAGACCATACACCTACGGGCGAAGGACCACCAAACTGGGCTAGGCAGCCGGGCAGATCTTCTTGAAGAGCTCGATGACGTCGTCGAGCGTTGCCTCGCGCGGGTTACCCGGGAAGCAGGCGTCGGCCATGGCGTCCTTGGCCAGGACCTCGATCTCGTCAGCCTTCATGGCCTCACAGACGTGCGGGATGTTCACGTCGGCAGAGAGCTGCTTGACGGCGGCGATGGCGGCATCGGCGGCCTCGGCGGTGCTCATGCCCGTGGTGTCAACGCCCATGGCGACGGCAACCTTGGCCAGGCGCTCAGCGCAAACCGGCTTGTTGAACTCCATGGCGATCGGCAGCAGCATGGCGCAGGCGACACCGTGCGGGGTATCGTAGTGAGCGGACAGGGTGTGAGCCATGGCGTGGTCGATGCCCAGGCCGACATTGGAGAAGCCCATGCCGGCAACATACTGGCCAAGAGCCATGCCCTCGCGGCCGGAGCCGGGCTGGCCGGACTTCGCCTCGGCGACGGAGTCACGCAGGTTCTCGCTGATCAGCTTAATAGCCTCAAAGTGGAACATGTCAGAGAGCTCCCAAGCACCCTTGGTGGTGTAGCCCTCGATGGCGTGGGTCAGAGCGTCCATACCAGTGGAAGCGGTCAGGCCGGCGGGCATGGAAGCCATCATGTCAGGATCGACGACGGCAACCTCGGGGGCGTCGTTGGTGTCGACGCACACGAACTTGCGGACCTTCTCGGGGTCGGTGATGACGTAGTTGATGGTCACCTCGGCGGCGGTACCGGCGGTCGTCGGCACGGCGATGGTGAACACGGCGTGGTTCTTAGTGGGAGCAACGCCCTCGAGGCTGCGGACATCGGCGAACTCGGGGTTGTTGATGATGATGCCGATGGCCTTGGCGGTGTCCATGGAGGAGCCACCACCGATGGTCACGATAGCGTCAGCATCGGCGGCCTTGAAGGCCTCGACGCCGTCCTTGACGTTCTGGATGGTGGGGTTGGGCTTAATCTCGGAGTAGAGGCTCCAAGCGATGCCGGCAGCGTCGAGCTCGTCGGTCACCTTGGCGGTAACGCCAAACTTGACCAGATCGGGGTCGGAGCAGACGAAGATCTTCTTGTAGCCGCGACGCTGGAGCTCGCCGGGGATCTCCTTAATGGCGCCGGAACCATGATAAGAGATGGTATTGAGAACGAAACGATTAGCCATTGATAGCCTCCCATCGTGTGCGGGGCACCCATTACGCCCCACGCTATGAGTCCCATCCTAACGCTTTTGAAACAAAAAACGCGTGAGAACGTCAAACTTGTTAAAGCGTTTCAACAGATGATGAAAAATAATGCGGCAAAGGGACAGCCCCTTTGCCGCATTCGGTTACTTTCGGCAGCCCTCTTTCCAAGCCTCGGCCGCAACCTTCCAGCGTAAGCGCAAGTCGCGCTCGCGGTCGATGAACATGATGGCAAACGCGACAAACAGCAGCAAGCTCGCCACGACGATGGCGTGCAGGCCCATGCGCTCAATGCACCAGTTGCCCAACACGGCGCCAAACACAAAGGTAAAGATCACGCCAAAATACAGTAGGCCGTTTTCCAAAAAGCCGCGCCTGTGGGTGATGATGTAATCGTCCACGTTTTGCAGCGCGTTGCGCAAGTTGCCGATGCACATGGTCGTAGCGATGCCGTGACCGTGGATCTTGCGGAAGCTCTCGACTTGCATGCCGCAGGCAAACGAAGTGAGGCAGTTGGCGAGCAGATTGAAATTGCCGCCCGGGATAAAGCTCACGCCCAGCAAGATGACAGCTTCAAAGAACACCGTTACCTGGCGCCAGTGAATCACGCTGCCAAACCGCTCATGCACCAGGTCGGCAAGCATAATGCCCACGGCAAACGACACCACGGGGAAGAAATAGCGTCCCGCAAGTGCCCAATTGCCCTCCGAGATGCTCACGCCCACGAGCAGGATGTTGCCTGTCTGCGCGTTGGCGAAAACATGATCGCGCCCAATGTACGAATAGACGTCCATAAAGCCACCGGCGAGCGCCAAGATAATGCCCAGCTCGATGGACTCCGATATCTGTTTGGCACGCTGCATCGTCGTGCATCCTCCTTGTTGACGACTCTCTCGTGCGTTGGCGGAAACATAGCCGCCGTTCATACTGTAACCCATTGACAACATGGCGTGCGCGCGAGACGGCTCCTTCGACGCAGGGATACACAGTCTGGAAACAAACGGCGGGCGCGGCGACGCTCCCACTCACTAGCCCATGTACTCCCCCAGTCTTTTTAGCTCCGTCCCAAAAAGACTGGTTACAATTACGTGCAGCATACAGACACCGGGAGGGATCGTGGCAAAAAAGCCTCAGCACGCTCAGAACAACCAGCGCAGTCAGCAGGGCAAACAGGGCCAGCAGCAAAAGCGCGGCGGCAAGGCGCAGGCCACGGTCGCCCGCGCCAAGCATTCCCAAGCGACGCCCGCCCGCCCCTGGCGCCCGGGCCGCGATAAATTCCTCCCCGTCAGTCGAGCCGACATGGATGCACGCGGCTGGGACCAGTGCGACTTTGTCTACATCTGCGGCGACGCCTATGTGGACCATCCCAGCTTTGGCATGGCCATCATCAGCCGCGTACTCGACGCGCACGGCTACAAGGTGGGCATCATCTGCCAACCCAACTGGACCGACCCCGCCAGCATCACCGTGCTCGGCGAGCCGCGCTTGGGCTTTCTCGTCAGTGCCGGCAACATGGACTCCATGGTCAACCACTATTCGGTGACCAAGCATCCCCGCCACACCGACGCCTACACGCCCGGCGGCGAGGAGGGGCGCCGTCCCAATCGCGCCGTCACGGTCTACGGCAACCTCATCCGCCAGACGTTTAAGGACGCTCCCATCATCATCGGCGGCATCGAGGCGAGCCTGCGCCGTCTGGCCCACTACGACTACTGGCAGGACAAGCTTAAGCGCTCGGTACTGCTCGACTCGGGCGCCGACATCCTCATCTACGGCATGGGCGAGCACGCGATTGTCGAGATCGCCGACGCACTCGACGCGGGGCTGCCCGTCGATCAGATCACCTATATCAACGGCACCGTTTACCGCACGGGTTCGCTCGACGAGGTCTACGACTACGACCTGCTGCCCAGCTGGGACGACCTTGCCGCCGACAAGCTCAACTACGCCCGCAGCTTTAACGTGCAGCAGCAGAATATGGACCCCATCACCGGGCATCGCCTGGTAGAGCCATATCCCAACAGCGTGTACGTGGTGCAGAACCCGCCGTCGGCAACACTCACCACCGACGAGATGGACGAGGTGGCCGAACTCCCCTACGCACGCGATTGGCATCCCGACTACGACGCGGCAGGCGGCGTGCCGGCCTTTGCTGAGATCAAGTTTTCCATTAGCTCCAACCGCGGCTGTTTTGGCGAGTGCTCGTTTTGCGCGCTCACCTTCCACCAGGGCCGCGTGTTGCAGATGCGCAGCCACGACTCGATCATGCGCGAGGCCGAGCTGCTCACGCGCGATCCCGAGTTTAAGGGCTACATCAACGACGTGGGTGGACCGACGGCCAACTTTAGCCGCCCTGCCTGCGACAAGCAGCTCAAGCACGGTGTGTGCAAGAACAAGCGCTGTCTGTGGCCGAGCGTATGCAAGAACATGGTGGTCGACGAAAGCGGCTACACGCAGCTGTTGCGCGACCTGCGCCAGCTGCCGGGCGTCAAGAAGGTCTTCGTGCGCAGCGGCATCCGTTTTGACTACACCATGGCCGATGCCTCGGACGAGTTTTTACGCGAGCTGCTGGAACACCATGTCTCGGGCCAGCTACGCGTGGCACCCGAGCACGTGAGCGACGCGGTGCTGTCCGTGATGGGCAAGCCGAGCCGAGCCGTCTACGATGCGTTCTGCCGCAAATTTGAGCGCCTGAACCGCGAGTATGGACTCAAGCAGTATGTTGTGCCGTATCTGATCTCGAGCCACCCCGGTTCAACCATGAAGGAAGCCGTGGACCTTGCCGAAGCCGTGCGCGACATGGGCTACATGCCCGAACAGGTGCAGGACTTCTACCCCACCCCGTCCACCATGTCGACGTGCATGTACTACACCGGCGTGGACCCGCGCACCATGGAGCCGATCTATGTGGCGCGCGACCCGCACGAGAAGGCCATGCAACGCGCGCTTATCCAGTATCGCAAGCCCGAGAACTACAAGCTGGTACGCGAGGCGCTGGAAAAGGCTGGCCGCCGCGACCTGATCGGCTACACCAAGCATTGCCTGATTCGCCCCGTGCCGCCACGCCCGGGCGAGACGTCTGCCGGCGGCGGACACGGCACCGGCAAGAAGGGCGGTAAGGCCCACGGTGGCGCCGCCGGCAAGGGACCCAAAGGCAGCAAGGGCCACGGCGGCATGTCGCGTGCGCAGAACACCGCAGGCCGCAACCGCGCGGCCCAGGGGCGTCAGGGCGCCAACGGCGGCGGCAGGCGCAACTAGGGCAGTGGTGCGCTCGCTGCGTCCATCCCACACGCGTGGCGCAGCGAGCGCATTGCCTCAACGAGGATGGCACCGGCGATAGCGACCGTAATTGCCACGCCGAACGGCGTGTTCACAAACCAGAGCAACGTCATGAGATACGACCCGGCATTAAAGGCAAAGTGCAGCAGGATCGTGTAGCGAAGCTTTCCGGTCGTCACGAGCACCCAACCAAAAATGAGGCCGGCAGCGCCCGCATAGCAACCCTGCACCCAGTTCATGTGCATAAAGCCGAAGATCGCCGCCTGCAGCACAATCGCCGCGGCGATACCCCAGTTACTCGGGGCCGCCCAGGGCACCATGGCGCCGTCTTGCGGTCGCACGAGACGTCGGCGCTTCCAGAGCGAACGGCACTGTGGATTAAACGCACGCAGCGAAAACTCAAAGATGATGCCGCGCACCAGCAGTTCCTCGCAAAACGGCGCGCCGAGCACCGTGGTCAGGACGGCAAGAAGGCTGGTATCGCCCATGCCCGTTTCCTCGACGAGCTCGCTATAGTCTGCCGCGACCTCGGGCAGCAGCGACAGCACGCCGTCGCATAGGTAGCTAATGACCACCTGCATGGATAGGCCGATCACGACAACGCAGACAATGCGCTTCCATGCCGCGCTTGCTCCCCCACCGAGCGGGCGCTCGCCTTGCCGGCGCGCCATGAAGGAGCGGGGCCACAGATAACGCCACCACAGCAGCGCCATCAAAAATGACGCCGTCTGAGCGGCAGCCTGGAACCATTGGATATCGAGATTGTCGATCGGATAGCCCGTCAGCACCGACACGGCATCGAGAACTGAAAACAGAACCACGCTCAGGGCTATATCGGCAGCGACAACGCCAAAACAGGCAAGCGCCCACGCCATCGCATTGAGCATGCCAACCTCCTCAAAACCCGGCACTTAGGGACGTTCCTTAACTGCCGGCAGAAAAAGAACGTCCCCAAGTGCCGGCAGTTTGGAACAGTCATTGTTGATGAGAATCGGGCGCAGCGCCAAAGGCCCCGTTGGGCGAAATGTCGAACGGGAAGGTGCCACAGCGATTGAAAGCGGCGATGAACATGCGGATGGCGTTGGACGGTGTGGTGCCCACGAGCTGGGTTGCCGCCGCGAAGGCCGCCTTTTCCTCGGGCAAAACCTTCGCGACAACCGGGGTCATGTGTTCTGCCATGGCGCTTCCTTCTTGAAACGACGGTGGTGCGGATGGATGCGGGCCACGCGGCAGGGCGACGGGCTGTGAAGGCAACCCGATTGGCCCGCATCTGGAGTTTGTTCTACGGCGTTGGTATTACTTGGTAATCCTAAGTATTACCCCGTAGATAGAATACCATACCCGACCCCATGGAGACAGAAGAAAACGAATCATTTTATTGTTGAGTTAGCGCCTGAAATGGCTTTTAGAGCGTGATGATATCCGAGATATCGAGGGCCCGAGCGTCAGCGGCATCGTGCGTGGCAAGCAACAGCATGCGGCCGTCGAGCAAGTCGAGCACGACCTCGGCGCATGCGTCGCGCGCAGCGATGTCTAGACCGGTAAAGGGCTCGTCCAGAATCACTGCGCCGCCCGGGCACAGCAGGGCTCGGGCAATCTCGACGCGACGACGCTGCCCACCCGAGAGCTCAGCCACGCGTGCATGCACATCGATCCCCGGTACCAGCAGGCGCAACAGGGCTGCGGCACTCGAGGCATCCACGCGCGCGTCGGCGCACACCAGCACATTATCCAAGGCAGAAGCGTCCTCGACCAGGCGCACATCCTGAAACACCATCGAGCACGGCGCGCACTCCCCCGCTGCCAGGGCAAGCAGCGTCGACTTGCCCGCACCCGAGGCCCCCATCACGCAGGCACGCCCACCGGCGGGCACGCGAAGCACCAGTCCGTCGAGTGCCGGCGCCCAGGGCGCGCGATCGCCCACGGCAAGCGCAAGCTCCGCCGCAGTGCCATCGCTCGCAGCCCCCGCACGCCCGCGCAGTCCATGCCCATGCGCCCGCACGGCCGCGCGCCACGCCACGGGTCCCGAAACCCGCAGCAGCCACACCAGCACGCGCTCACACGCCCACGAGGTAGCAACGACCAGCACGGTCCACGCCAGCAGGTCCGCCGTCTCGATCAAAAGCTTCGCCTGATAGATGCGCTCACCCACGGTGCCCACCGCCATGCCGATAAGCTCAGCTGCCACGCCGGCCTTCCAGCTCATGCCGATCACGGCACGCGCACACGAGAGCACAAACGGCAGGATCTCGCACCAGGTATGGGCGCAAAACAGACGCCAACCCCGCACGCCATGCAGACGAAACATCTGCTCCAGTGGCTGATCAACCTGCGTCAAACCCTCGACCAGCGAGAAATACACACCCGGCAGCGCCATCAAAAAGACCGCGGCGATGCTCACGCGCGCCGACCCCAGCCAAATGAGCAGCAGGACCACTACGCAGGCAACCGGCGTCGCCTTAACAAACGAAAGCGCCGGCGCCACCAAGCGTGCAAACGCCCGCGAGCGCGACGAAATTCCGGCCAGCAGACCACCGCACACCGCGGCAAGTGCCAGCCCATCCAGAATCCGCGCACCCGAGCCCGCCAGAATCGCCCACGTGCCGACATCGCATACCAGCCGCAGCAACGCCACCACAACAGCGCCCGGCCCCGGCAAAATCAACGGCTGCGCCACCAGCGCCGCCGCGAAGACCCACACGGCAAGCCAAAAGGCGGCGACGGCACCTGCTGCCGCCACCGCCTTCATACGCTCTGTCATTTGTCGAGCAAACGCACACACGGGCTACTCCATGTAGTAGAAATCGTCAGCCGGAAGCTTGCCGCCCACGGCGCTCGCATCCGCATCGGCCAGCACCTGCAGGTACCCACCGAGCGCCGCCTTCATATCCTTCCCCGTCTGGCACACGAGCATGCACCCGGGAATCGCCTTTTCGGCAATCGTGGCGTTATCCACGATGCCCGCATCGACCACGGCCTGAGCCCAGCCCGCCGGCGCCGCATTGACGGCCTTCACGCTCGCCTCATGGCGGCGCAAGAATTCCGCCACGGCCTCGGGATGCTCCTCGGCAAAGGCACGGCGCACCACGGTCACGCCCGTCAGCAGGCGCGAACCCGTGTCACCCGCCAGCTCATCCCACACATCAGTCAGATTTACCGGTGCCGACAGCTTGCCCTCGCTCTTGGCGATGGCAGCGGTCTTGAACGGCTCCGGCAGCACGCCCACGGCGGACGGGTCGGCAAGCAGGGCCGACAGCACCTCGGTGGGCTCGCTCTTAAACTCGAGCGTCACCTGGCCGGTCAGGCCCGCGCGCTCCAGCAGGTAGTTCATGACGTACTCTGGCGTGGTGCCCTTGCCCGTCATGTAGACGGTATGGCCCGCCAAATCGCCAAACGAGGCCACACTCGCGTCGCCCGTCACCACGCTCAGCACGCCCAGCGTGTTGATGTCGATGACCTGCACCGCATCCTCGGTCTTGTTGTAGAGCACGCTCGCCACGTTGGCGGGCACTAGGGCGATATCGACATCGCCCTGAATCACCTTGGGCACGATCTCGTCAGCGGCAGTGTTAATCGCAAAGTCGAACTCATTGTCCGTCTCGCCATCGGTCGCCTGGCCCATAAACCGCACCAGCCCAATCGACGTCGGCCCCTTGAGCGAGGCGACGCGCACCTCGACCGGCTCTGCAGCAGCACCGGCGCCGTCCGTGGCAGCCGAGCCCGCGGCGGACCCGGCACCGGCAGCCCCGCCGCCACAGCCCGCGAGTGCAAGCGACAGCGCACCCGCGGCGAGCGCCGAGGCAAACCCCCGGCGCGACAGCTCAAAATCAAACGCGCGCATCGCTAGCACGTCCCCTCGTTAGGCATCGTCCATGCGTGATGGTCGGTATGCAGCAGATCCTCAGCCAGCGACGAGAGCGGCTCGCCCAAGAACTCGCGGTAGCACGCCTGGACATCGGGATTCTCGTGCGAGAAACGAATGTCCGCAGCGGCATCCAGGCCCCAGAGCACCTGGCCACGCTCGGCTGCCAGCTCGCAGCCGTCGTGGATGGGCTGACCGCCGCCACCGACGCAGCCGCCCGGGCACGCCATAACCTCAACGAAGTCATAGCTCACGCGGCCGTCGCGAATCGCGTCGAGCAGACGGGCAGCGTTGCCCAGCCCGTGTGCCACGGCGACGCGCACCTTGGTGCCATCGATATCGGCGACGGCTTCCTTCCAGCCATCCAGGCCACGCACGTCGGTAAAGAAGTCGGCATCCGGGTTCTTGCCCGTCACCAGGTAATAGGCCGAGCGCACAGCGGCTTCCATCACGCCGCCCGTGGCGCCAAAGATCACACCCGCGCCCGTGCCAAAGCCCAGCGGCGTGTCGAGCGGCTCCTCGACCAGCGTATCCACGCTCACGTGGCTCGCGCGGACCATGCGCACCATCTCGCGCACCGTCAGCGCAACGTCCACATCGGGCGTGCCGCCCTCGCCCACCATGCTCGGCAGCGCGCACTCGGCCTTCTTGGCCGTGCACGGCATCACGGACACCACAAACAGGCGCTCGGGCTCCACGCCCAGCACCTTGGCGTAGTAGGTCTTGGCGATGGCGCCGAACATCTGCTGCGGCGACTTGGACGTGGACAGGCTGTCGACAAACTCGGGGTAACGCGCCTTCACAAAGCGTACCCAGCCCGGGCAGCAGCTCGTGAACATGGGCCAGCTGCGGCTGTCGCCCTCGCCCTTGGCGGCCTCGCCCAGGCGCTTGAGCAGCTCGGAGCCCTCTTCCATAATGGTGAGGTCGGCCGAGAAATCGGTATCGAACACGTACTCAAAGCCAACGCGGCGCAGCGCGCAAGCCAAGCGCTCAACGGTAGCCTCCTCGCGAGATATGCCGAGCTCCTCGCCCCAGGCGCTGCGCACGGCCGGCGCAATCTGCACCAGCACGATCTTGTCGGGATCGGCGAGAGCATCGAACACGGTCTCGGTATCGTCGCGCTCGCGCAGTGCGCCCGTCGGGCAATGCGTTATGCACTGGCCGCACGCGACGCATTCGGTCTTGCCGATCGGCGCGCGCCCGCGGGTACCCACGGCGGTATGCGTGGCGCGGTTGGTCAGGTCCCAAATCCCTAGCCCCTGCACGCTCTCGCACACCTTGATACAGCGCATGCATTTAATGCACTTGTCGTTTTCGCGGATGATGGGAAAATCGAAATCCCAGCCCTCGCCCGCCAAATGCCTTTGATACGGCAGATAGAAAATGCCCAGGTCGTTGGCAATGGTCTGCAGGTTGCAGTTACCGCTGCGCACGCAGCTCGTGCACTGCGAATCGTGCTGGGACAGCAGCAGCTGCACGTTGGTGCGACGGGCCTCGCGGGCCTTGGGGCTGTTGGTGTGGACCACCATACCATCGAGCACGTAGTTGTTGCAGGCGGCAACCAGCTGGTCGCAGCCCTCAACCTCGACCACGCACACGCGGCAGCCGCCGATCTCGTTCAGATCGCGCAGGTAGCACAGGGTGGGAATCTGGATGCCGACGGACTTGGCCGCGTCCAGGATCGTGGTGTGCTCGGGTACCACGACCTCGCAATTTTCGATAGTGAGCTTGACCATATTGAGTGCTCCGCTTTCGGTGTTATCGCTGACAGTGGGGTTGTTGAGCTCTACCATTCCAGGTTCCTCCCTCCGCGGAACGCGCCAAAGCCAAAGTGGTCGCAACGCAGGCAGCGACTCGCCTCTTGGCGTGCCTCCTCCTCGGTAAGGCCCTGTTCGACCAGATTCCAATCGTGAATGCGCTCGCCGGCCTCGCGCTCGCCCAGCTCGCAGCGGCCGCACTCATGCTTGCCCTTAAACTGCACGGTCGGCAGCTCCACGTCGAGCTTGATCTTGTGGTCGAAGCCCAGGTAGCGGTCGATATTTGCCGAAGCCACGCGGCCGGCGTTGATGGCACGGATGACGGTGGCGGGACCGGTCTGGCAGTCGCCGCCGCTAAAGAGGCCGTCGAAGTTGGGCACGGCACCGTCCGAATCGGTGACCACGCAGCCCCACTTGCAGGCAATGCCCACCTCCTCAAACGGTTTGGAATCGATGTCTTGGCCAATGGCGACGAACACACGCTCGCAGGGGATGACGCGCTCGGGCGTGGCGGCGGCACGCGGAGCCGGACGACCGCGACGGGGCTCGCCGATAATCTGCGGCTGCACGCGCAGGCCGCTCACGCGACCGTCCTCGCCCGTCTCGATGGCGAGCGGGGCCGTCAGCTCCAGCACCTCACAGCCCTCGGCCTGGGCACCGGCGATCTCGGCGTCCTGGGCCGTCATATCGCAGATGCGACGGCGGTAGACGATGCTCACCTTTTCGGCACCGCAGCGCACGGAGGAGCGCGCCACGTCCATGGCCACGTTGCCGCCGCCGATGACGCACACGCGCTGGCCGCTCAGGTCGGGCAGTTCGTCATCGCCGATGGCGCGCAGCATCTTAACGGCCGATTCCACGCCGGGCGCCTCTTCACCCGGAAGGCCGAGCTTCTTGTCACTGTGGGCACCGATGGCCAGGTAGACGGCATCGAACTCGTCGCGCAGACGGGCGAGCTCCTCGCCGCTCACGGAGTGGTCGAGCTCCACGTCGATGCCGGCGCTCAAGATCCAGTCGATCTCGGCCTGCAGGCGCTCGCGCGGCAGACGATAGCTGGGGATGCCGTAGCGCAGCATGCCGCCCAAGTGATGGCGCTGCTCAAAAATGGTCACCTTGTGACCCATCACGGCCAGGTAGTAGGCACAGGAAAGGCCGGCCGGGCCGCCGCCGATCACGGCGACGCGCTTACCGGTGTTGTCCGCCACATGCGGCTTGTGGTCGTTGAGGTCACTGTGCTCAACGGCAAAACGCTTGAGGGCGAGGATATTCATGGGATCGTCGACCATGCCACGGCGGCAATGCATCTCGCAGGGATGCTCGCACACCAGGCCACAGACGAGCGGTAGCGGGTTGTTCTTGCGGATGACCTTGACGGCGTCGGCATAACGGCCTGCCTCGACGAGCGAGATGTAACCAGGAATGTCGACGTGCGCCGGGCAGCCCGAGACACACGGGACGCGAGCCTCGCGGTCAAAGCCGCAGGAGTGCTCGCGGATGTGGTGCTCAAAATCGTCGCGAAAGCCGCGAATAGCCGTGAGTGCCATGGCGCCGGCCTCGTAACCGATGGCGCAGTCACTCGAAAGGTAGATGGTGCGGGCCGTACGCTCGATCAGATTGAGCGTGGACTCATCGGCACGCCCTTCGAGCACATCGGCGAGCAGGTCGCTTAGCGCGCTCAGGCCCACACGGCAGGGAGTGCACTTGCCGCAGCTCTGGGTGGAGCACAGGTTGACGAGCGCCGCCGTAAACTCGACGGGACACGGGGCGAGCGAACTCACCGCCAGACGACGTCCGAGCGCATCGTGCAGGTCGTCCATGACGGCCTGAGCGTGGCTGCGTTCCATTACATGCAGTCGAGCCATAAGATCCCCTCTCACATGGCAGCCCGGAGGCGAGGCCGGGCGAAATTGCTACACGCACAACACTGACCTAAAAAGTTGTTAGGTCTCCACGCAGTTCGGCAGGCGGTATGAAATGTCACCATCAGCGGTGAAAATGAACATTATCGCAGATAAATGCCATATTTGATAAAACGCGTTACCAAACGACAATGCCCCGCCCACGCAATCACGTGGGCGGGGCATTGCTTCAGGCATGCGGCCAGCGACCCTGTTGCTTTTACTTAAGCTCGGGCCAGTAACCCTTGTTGGCCTCGATCATGTCGTCGAGAACTTCCTTGGCGACCTTCATCGACGGCACGGTCTTGTTGAGCGTAAAGGCCTTAAGCGCCTTCTCGTACGAACCCTCGATCGTAGCCTCGACAATGAGCTTCTCGGAGTTCAGCTGCTGCATCATGAGGCCCTGCTGGAACAGAGGAATGTTGTCGCGGCTGATGACCTCGGGGCCGTTCTTACCAATGTAGGCAGGCAGCTCGACCATAGCGTCGTAGGGCATGTTGGGGATAGCGCCCTTGTTCTCGCAAATGACCAGGAAGCGCTGCTTGGTGTCGTTCTTCAGAGCGATAGCCAGGTCGGCAATCCAGTCGCCGTGGCTGCCCGCATAGAACGTGCTCTCGTCGATCTCGCCCGTCTTCTCGTAGTGGTCGATGCCGTCGAAGAGGTTCTTCTCACGCGTCTCCTCAACCTCGTTAGCACGGGTGCGCTCGGGGTTGGAGTGCTCGACGAACTCCTTCTGCTGCAGGTAGTAGTTCAGATACGTGTTGGGCAGGTACTCCGGGAAGCACTCCATGATCTCGTACTCGCCCTTCCAGACGTAGTACCAGCTGCCCTTGGTGTGGCGGTTCTGCTCGGGGTGCTCGTCGACGGCCTCCTCGGGCTTCTTTGCCATGAGCGAGCCCATGCCCTTGAGGTAAGAGTCGGGCAGCAGAATCTCATGCTCCTTGATGTACTCGCGCAGCTGCGGGAGCACCTCCTCGCCCTTGTGGCGGATCGAGGTGAACCAACCAAAGTGGTTGAGGCCGAAGTAATCGTACTCGACATCCTTCTTGTCGATATCGAGCGCGGCGCAAACCACGTCGATGATTGCGATCGGCATGTCGCAGATGTTGATGATGCGAGCGTTGGGACGCAGCACGCGGCAGCCCTCGGAGACGATGGCGGCAGGGTTGGAGTAGTTGAGAATCCAGTAGTCCTTCTTGGCGTACTTCTCAACGTCATCGATCAGCTCGACCATGGGGAAGATAGTGCGCATGCCGTAGGCAAGGCCGCCGCAACCGCAAGTCTCCTGACCCACGCAGCCGTGACGCAGCGGAATCTTCTCGTCCTGCTCGCGCATGGCGTAGCCGCCCACGCGCATCTGGGCAAACACGAAGCTGGCGTCGGTAAAAGCCGTCTTTTTGTCGGTGGTCACCGTGAGCTTGATGTCCAGGCCGAGGTCCTCGTGCAAAATCCAGTCCACGAGCACGCCGATCTTGCGCTGGCGCTCCTCGTTGATGTCGTACAGACGAATCTCGTCAACATCGAGCTCGTCCTTGCGCAGGGCGATGGACTTGACGATGCCGGGGGTAAAGGTGGATCCGCCACCACACAGAGTAATGATCATTGTTTACTGCTCCTTCTCAATTGCGTTTTCGACCTTGTCGCGCATCTCGGCGACCTTCATGCCATAGATGATCTGGATATTATTGCCGTTGCGGTTGATGCCGCTGTTGGGCACGTGGTTGATGAGGTCCTCATTGATGAGGTCCGGGTTCTTAACGTTCACGCGGAGACGCGTAAAGCAGTTCTCGAGCTCCTCGATGTTGTCCTTGCCACCAAGACCTGCGACCAGGTCGGCAATACCTGCATCGACGCCCTCTGCGGGAGCTGCGGCAACAGCGCCCTGCTTCACCGCGACAGACGCGGCGGCCTCGCCCTCGGCAACGGACTCCGCGAGCTCGGACTCCTCCTCGCGACCAGGCGTGTGGAGGTTGAGCTTCTTGATGAGGAAGGTGAAGAGGAAGAAGTACAGAGCGGCGTTGACGACTCCAAGCACCAGCATAACCGGCCAGTTGGTCTTGTCGACACCGAGGACCAAGTTGGAAACCACGATGTTGATGATGCCGCCTGCAGTCGAAGCGGGCACGGAGAGAACCTTGAGCAGAACCAGGAAGATGCCGGAAAGAACCGAGTGAACGACAAAGAGCACGGGAGCGGCAAAGACAAAGAGGAAGTCCATGGGCTCGGTGACACAGGAGAGCACGGCGGTGATGATCAGCGGGATGATAACGGCCTTGGTCTTATCCTTGTTCCCCTTGTAAGCGGTGACGATAAAGGCGAGACCGATACCGATGTAGGGCCACAGGTTGTTGAAGGTGTAGCTGTTGAAGTAGGTGCTATCGGAGAAGGGCTGGCCCGTCATTGCCATCTCGGCGACACGGATGGGGTAGGCACCGGCGATAACCTGATCGCCCAGCGTCAGGGTGCCACCCACATCGGAGAACTGGAACGGGGTGTAGATGAGGTGGTGCAGACCGGTGGGAACGAGCAGCTTGTTGAGCATGCCGTAGATAAAGAGGCCGATGTTGCCCGACTCCTTAATGATGCCGGCAACTGAGGAGATGGCACCCTGAACCGGAGGCCAAACGATGCAGAAGCCAGCGCCCATGATCCAGGAGATGATGATCATGATCAGGAACGGGAAGCGAACGCCCGAGAACATCGAAAGGGCAATGGGGAACTGCTTATTCGAGTACTTGTTGAACACGGCACCGGTGATGCAACCGAGAATAATGCCGCCGAACACGCCGGTATCGAGCACCTGAATGCCCATAACGGTGGCCTGGCCGGTTCCGGTAAGACCGAGCATGCCGCTCGCATCGGCAAGAGAGCCGGTGGCGTTGAGCACGATGTTGTTAGCCTGCAGGAACAGGAAGAACGACATCAGGGCAATCAGCGAAGCATGGCCCTTGTTCTTCTTTGCCATGGCGCCGGCGATGCCCACGCAGAACAGAATCGAGAGGTTGTTGATGATAAACATCAGCGACTGATAGACAACGGCGCCCACAAGCTGGAACGGACCGGAGCCCAGTACGGGGACCAAAGCGCAGATGGTCTTGTTGGTCAGAATGATGCCCACGATGAGCAGGATGCCGGCAACCGAGAGATACATCATCGGCTGAACGATCGACTTCGCGAACACCTCCAACGGCGCTTTGAAATTGAACTTCTTTTTTGCGGTCATAGCGGTACTCCCCTTCCTTTTCCGCAAATTAAGACAGATGTGCCCTGGACAAGACCGTGAGCCTTGCCTTATATCAATCGATGTGTGGGCACGTTATGCCTAGAGACCAGGTTCTCCAAGCAGGTTAACAATGTGATATGCGAGATAACTCTTCTCAGCATCGGTAACGACAACGTTATAGGTAGACGACAAGTGGGCGGCTATGGCGTCCGCGCACGAGAATGCGCAGGGATACGCCGTTTCATCGATTCGGAACAGCGCGTCTCCGTTGATTTGCCCTGCCGTAGGATCGAGCGCTCGCTGTGCGAAAAACTGCAGGTGACGAACGAAACGTTCGTAAGGCAGCGAGGTGTCATCGAGGGTCGTAGCATAGCGCTTGGAAACAATCGCGAGCACGTCGCGAACAAGCTGGACCGAAACAATCAAACGATCGGAGCGTTGCGGCATGGTGGCGTTGACGATATGCAGCGTAATGAAACCCTGCTCTTCTTCGCTCATCTGAATGCCCATATACTCCTTGATAATCTGCAGCGCACGGCCCGCAAGTGCATACTCCTTGCGATAGAACTGCTGGATCTCGAGCAGCAACGGATTCTCACAGGGGACGCCCTTGCGCTCGCGCTCCAAAGCAAGGCTGATATGGTCTGCGAGAGCAATGAGAATCTTATCGTTGATGTCGACATTGAGCTCTCGACGAAGCATCTGAACGATTTCCTCGGAAATCACGAGGTTGACGGTGGGGATGGACTCCAAAAGATGTGCCAAGCGGTCAATCGTACGCGAGTCCTGAGAAGTTCCCTCCTGCAACGCGTAGGTCTTTTCGACTGATGCCTCGTCGATGGCATCGCCGGCATGACGGCCAAAGCAGAGGCCTCGACCGATGACGATGAGCTCGGAGCCATCGTCCGAAGTGACCATTGCGACGTTGTTGTTAAAAACTCGCTTGATAACCACGGTACCCACCATAAGAATTTACTCGGAAAGCCAGACGACAGGCTCTTTAACAGCAACAGGGCCGGAAGCATGCTCGCGAAGAGTCGAGTTCTCCGAACGCTCGCACACGATAACGAAGACCGTGGGATCAAAGCCGGCAGCGCGAACCACGTCGAAATCGACCTCGACGAGGGGCTGGCCCGCGTCGACATGGTCACCCTGGGCAACAAGCGCATGGAAGCCCTTGCCCTCAAGTTTAACAGTGTCGATTCCGATATGCAGCATCACCTGAGCAGAGCTGTCGTCGGACATGATGCCCAGCGCGTGCTCAGTCGGAAACAGCGCCGCGACGGTGCCGGAAACAGGAGCGCACACCGTTCCCTCTTGGGGAACCACGGCAACGCCATCGCCCACCGCACGGCTGCTAAAAGCGGGGTCATTGGTATTTTCTAGATGAACAAGCTCGCCGGAAACGGGAGCGAGGATTTCGAACTCGGAAGCTGCAGTCGTCTGCTTATCCGAGCCACCCATTAGGCGAGAAAAGAAACCCATGGTGACATGTCCCTTCATAAATATAGCCCAACCAAAATCAATCGAATGCGCCCATTGAGACGCTCGCGATCAAAGACTTTGGTTAGGCCCACGTCCGAGGGACTCGGTAACCTTCCGCATTTCTTTTTACGGGGGTTATTGCAGACAAGCCCAAAGCCGGAACAATCATTATGACCGGCGAACGGTATTTTTTATCCGATAAACGGTATTTATGCGGCACTTAGGGACGTTCCTTTTCTGCCGGCACTCGGGGACACTCCTCACTCTGGTGCATTGGGGACAGGTTTGTTTGCACCAGGTTGGTGCAGATTAACCTGGTCCCATTGCACCAATTTCGTATGCGCTAGATAAAGAGCTCGCATTCCTTCCGCACGACGCAAACCTTGCTCAGCATCTGGGAAACAGCGGATAGCTTGTTGGGATCAGCCTTACGAGCACCTCGCGGACATACGGCAATGCAGCGCATGCAGGAGATGCACGCCTCGCCAACTGCTCGTTTGGGGTCACCCTTGTCGATAGCACAAACGGGGCACGCCGCGGCGCATGCACCGCAGGAAACGCAATCCTCTGTTGCCTCGGGTGCCATGCGGTGACCTCCAGCTTGTTTATAAGGACGATTGCCGGGGATAGAGGGCTCGGACGCATCCTCAGCCAACAGCTTTTGCTGAATTTGCTGAGCAAACTCAGCAAGCTGCGCCGCATCCTGCGCATCCGGACGACCGGCAGCAAACTGTCGCGCAATGGAATGTTCTACAATGGCTGCAACTGCCGCGATCACCCGGAATCCCGCATGCTTCGCAACGTCCTCCAGCTCTACGAGCGTGTCCTCAAACGCGCGGTTTCCGTAGACGCACACCAGAACGGCCCGCGCTCCGTTGCCGTGAACCATGCCCAACCGGTCAGCCACCACAGCCGGGATTCTACCGGCATACGCCGGCACAGAGATTACGGCCACGTCGTCCTCAGTCGTCGAGACAGCGCTGAAATCTAGCCCGCTATCGGTCAGATCGACGGTAACGGTATTCTTGCCCAGTGCTCCGGCCACAAGGCCAGACACCTTCTGCGTTCCACCCGTCGGACTAAACACAATTTCGAATACGCTCATCGAGGCACCCTCCCCTACGCCTGGCAACGCGTCAAGCCGCTTTCACATCCAGCCAGAGTATACGGCACGTGGGGTCCCCGTTTTGATGCACCAAGCACCCCAATGCACCCACCCTACGCTGTCTGCCTCTTCGTTTTGTATAAATTACGGTACAGATTGTATATATTTACGGGATACCGCTGTGTTCTCCCGAGGTACCCCATCCTGGCCCGTGCAAAAAACGGAGTATTCTGCAACGTGACCGCGCCAGCACCGCCGCGGGTGGGCAAAACTGTAGGGCGCCGTATCATTTTAAGTCCCGACATGGCGAGAATAACGCGCCCTGCTCCGGAAAACGGCGAAATTTAACTCAAAACGCTCATAAGGGATATCTGAAGGCCACCGTTGGCAATACCGAATCGTATGCAGCCAACTAGAGCTGCTGAATACTCCAAAAAATGCACGGAGCACCCCATGGGACCCATTGCCGCATGGCAGGAAACAGGCCCACGGCATCCTCTAGATGCATTCCCGAGGAAATCACATTTGAACTAGCGATCGGATACGGCAAACAAAAAGGGCCCCGAGCGTAGTTGCTCGGGGCCCTTGGTTCACCTCACGCTAGCGTGCGATGCGTATGTTACTTGCGCTTGCCGCCGCCGTCACCGGGACGGCGGGAGCTACTGCCGCGCTTGCCACCACGACTATTGCCATAGCTGCCACGATTATCGCGACCGCCGGCACGGCCGCCACGGGAGCCGGCCTGGTTGCCGCCACGCCCGCCACGATAGCCGCCACGACGCTCCTCGCGGGTATCGTCGTAGTTGCGCCAATCATCGCGACGATCGCGGCTGGCACGCGGGTCACGACGATCGCGCGACTCGTTAGAACGACCAGCGCCGCCGCGGCCGCCATTGCCGCGAGCACCCTCGCGACGCTCGCCGCCGCGGCTACCGCGCTCTTCAAAGCGCTTGCCGCCACGGGACTCACCGCCACGGGCAGCACGCTCACCACGACCCTCGCCGCCGCGACGCTCATCACGGCCGCCGCGCTCGTCATCGCGACCGGAACGACGACGGTCGCCCGCACCACGCTTGCCGCCACGCGAGCCACGGCCCTCGTCCTCGCGCTCAACACGGCGACGACCGCCGCGGTCCTCGTCCTCGCGGCGACGGCGATGCGCCTCGCCCTGGAACTGCTTGGCACGACGCTCGGCACGGTTGCCACGCGGGGCCTGCTCGACAGCACCGCCGCGCTCCTCGGCAGCCACCTCGCGGGCCACGCTCTCCACAGCCTCGTCCACGCGAGCCTGAACGCCCTCGCGCACGCGGGTCTTACCGCCGCGCTTGGGACGGCTCGGACGCTCGCCGTCGCCGCGACGCTCGTCGCGACCGCGGTTGGAACGACCAGCCACATCGCCGTAATCGTCGCCGTTGCGCTTGCCGTCGCGACGCGCCTGCTCAAGCTTCTTCTTGCTCTTGGACTTGCCGCGCTTGGTCTTCTTCTTCACCTTAAAGGCCGCAGGGTCGCGCTCGGGGTCAACCGCGGGCGGGTTGGGACCCACGTGCAGGTCGCCGGCCTCGTAGATGTCGGCGGTCTTGTCCATGAGCTTCTCGATCTCGTAGAACTCGTCCACGTCCTGCTCGGTCACAAACGTGATAGCCCAGCCCAGCTCGCCGGCGCGGCCCGTACGGCCAATACGGTGGATGTAGTCGGTCGGCTCGGCCGGCACGTCAAAGTTCACGACGTAGCGCACGTCGCTAATATCGATGCCGCGGGCAAGCACGTCGGTTGCCACCAGCACGTCGACGGTACCGTCGCGGAAGGCCGAAAGGGCACGCTCGCGCTGAGCCTGGCTGCGGTTGCCGTGAATTGCGGCGGCCTTGATGCCCTTGCGCTCCAGACGACGGCAGCAGCTGTCGGCACGGTGCTTGGTGCGCATAAAGACGATGGTGCGCTCCGGGCCCTCCTTCTTGAGGAACTCGGGCAGCAGGTTGTTCTTGGCCTCGATGGACACCGGGAACACAAACTGGTCGACGGTGTCGGCAGTCGACGTAGCGGGCGCGATCTCCACGCGGGCCGGGTCGCTCACCAGGTCGGTGATCTCGCCCACGGCCTCCTCGTCGAGGGTCGCCGAGAACAGCAGCGTCTGGCGCTCGGCCGGCGTCTCGCGCACAATGCGGCGGACGGCGGGCAAAAAGCCCATGTCGAGCATGCGATCGGCCTCGTCGAGCACCAGCACCTTGACCTCGTTCAGGTGGCAGGCGCCCTGCTCGATCAGGTCGACCAGACGGCCCGGCGTGGCGACCAGGATATCGCAGCCGTACTTGAGTGCCGCGGTCTGCGGCTTGTAGCTCACGCCACCCACGACGGTCACGGCGACATGGCCGGTGACGTCGGCGATCTTGCTCGCGACCTCGTCGATCTGCTGGGCGAGCTCGCGCGTGGGGGTGATGACGAGCATCACGGGGCCACGGCCGTTGCCCTCGGGCTTCTTGGCGCCGCGACGACGGTTGCGGCCGCCGCGCTCACGCACGGGCTTGGGCGGAGCGATGTGCTCCAGATTGTTCATGGTCGGCAGCAAAAAGGCGGCCGTCTTGCCGGTGCCGGTCTGGGCGGCGGCAAGCAGGTCGCGGCCCTCGAGCACCACGGGGATCGAGCCGGCCTGCACGGGCGTCGGCGCCGTGTAGCCCAGGCTCTCGATAGCACGAAGCATCTCGTCGGAAAGCCCCAGCTCGTCAAAGGCGGGCAGGCTCTCGGTAGCGGACTCGACGGCCTGGGCAGCATTTGCCTCGTCGGCGGCATCGAAGGCAGCCTGGGTCATGGCCTCGCGGGTCTCGTCCAGAATCTCGGCGTCGGTGACGTCGGATACAGAATTACGCATATGTTGTTGTTCCTTATCTGCACGCGCTATGGGCACGGCATGCGGCCGCGCTGGCGTGCTTGGTAGTGCGCTAATACATACAAAAACGGGTGCGCACAGAGAGGACGTTGCTCAGCACGCTGGCGATCGCTTTGGCAGCCCTATCACGCGCCGTCCAGACGCAGCAGCTCTAAGCGATGGAGCAGATTCGCCGCCGGTTAGTATACCCGCACTCCGTATGCCCCCACGTAAACCACAGATGACGAGGCGGACGAGGTGGGCCCGGCCGATTATCTCAATCTGTAACAGATGCAGGGCAAAATCGGGTCCAAATGTTACAGATCAAGACAGAGGGGGATTTCCGTCCAGTCCAAACCAAATCTCTCAGTCTTCCTGCAATTTCGAACATGTGGCCTATAATGTTGCTTTGGTTACACTATTTATTGTGCAGCCATTTAATACGTCGCCCACCGGGGCCATTAATTCCTATCGCCATATTGGCTAGGAAGCAATCAAAGGAGGTATCCGTGGCAGCAGAGACGCCTTGCTCGGTCCTCTATAACGATATTCGCTCGTTCGGCGGTCTTAAACATCTCGAGATCGCCCGAATGCTCATCAATGGAAACTCTTATCTCGGCAGCACCCTGCTCGAGAAATGTTCTTCCAACCGCTCGTATCTCACCCGTTACATCGTCCATCGCAAGCCTGACCAGTGCGCACCCTCCATCTACAGCGACTTTACCGTCACCACACTCAACCTTTCCTCGGCAATCTGCAGCAAGCTCGGCGGCGGCGAGTCCGCCTATCGGGCAATCGCCGAGCACTATCGCGGTCCGGCCGCCAACGAAATGATGTCGGCTCTCGCCAGCTACAAGCTGGACAGCCGCCTATATGCAAATGCCCTCAATCGCATCGACAACTTCGACGGCAATGCCGTGCGCGAGAAAAGCACGCTTTACCTTATGCTCTTTGTGGCAACGGGGGCGCTCGCCGATCCCGTTCAGGGCGTGGCCACCGTCGAGCGCTTTTGCGACAGCAAGACGGGCGGGCACTTTGGCACCACCGAAACTACCGTCGGACGTGACTTTATGGGCAGCCTGGAGCAGCCGCGCGCCGTCGCCCCCAACCTCGGTCTGCTCAGGACACATGCCGACAACTGCGTCGACATGCAAATCCATCCCCTCACACGCGATCCGCGCGGCACCGTGATTGGTTCTTTGCCCAAAACCTCGCCCAGCATCACCGATGTGGGCGCCGACGCATCGCGCGAGCATCTTCGCATTTGGCTTGAGGGTGAGCACTGGTACGCCCAGGGCCTTGGATCGACCAACGGCACGGTGCTCGAATCGGGCGCGGGCGACGGCGATATCGTAATCGAGCCGCCCCGCGACCAACGAGAGCCCGGCAAAGTCTATCCCCCCGTGGAAATCGCCAACAGCGACAGGCTCCATCTGGGTCTCTACACGACATTCCTTGTCATTGTGGACTAGCACGGACGGCGATCGGAAGACGGTCGCCGTCCGTCTTTCGTCTTCTATCTTCTGCGTCGTAAACGACAATACCCAGCGGTATACGTGGGCAGTGCGGCTATCATGGTACTTTACCGATATCCACACTGCCCACGTATACGCGCGGCAACCCATGCTAGACAAAGGAACGCCATGGATACTACCGATAGCGCCTATGGCGACAAACTCATCCGTCTTGACACGTTCGATACCGCCGTAGCAGTCGACCCCAGCGCCGAGGACGACGCCAAGCGTCGGTTTATGACGCTTATTCTCCAAACGGCCCACCGCAACAACGGCAACATCGGGCACGTGCTGCGCGCGACCAACACGAGCGGCGAGGTCTTTGCCGTCAAGCTACTCAAGGACAACGCCATCCTTTCCGGCCAAGCCCCCGACCGCTCCGCCGAGCAATCGGCCGCGCACCTGGCCAACACCGCCGCGCTGTTCGAAGAGTACCGTCACTTGTGCACCGTCTCGCACCTGCGCGGATTTCCGCGCGTCTATGGCTACGGCTCGTGTGAGGATGACCCGCTCATCCTCATGGAGTGGGTCGAGGGCACCTCACTCAAGCAGGCGCTGCCCCTGCTTCCGCACGACGCCTCGGGCGGGCTGACCACCCAGATGGTCGCCGCCGTCGGAAACGCCGTGCTTCGTGCGCTCTTGATGACCCAAGGCCTCGTGAATCCGGTCATCCATCGCGACCTGTCGCCTGCCAATATCATGTTCCGCACCACCAGCCGAACGCTCGAGCAGCAGATTGCTGATTGTTCCTTTGACCCCTGCCTCATCGACATGGGCTCCGCGACCATGGCTCTCGGCGACGACACGATCACCCGGCGCGCCGACATCTGGCGCTTTGCCACGCCCGCATACGCCGCGCCCGAGATGCTCACGCAGGATATCGAAGGCATCGCGGCCCTTCGCCGTTCGCCGGCAATCGACGTCTATGCGCTTTCGAGCATTCTGTACCAGCTCTACAGCGGTCGCAAACCGTTTGACTTTGAGTCGACGGACGCCGCTGCAACCGGCTCGTTCTATCTCGTAAAGACCAAGACCAAGCCGGCACCGCTCGAGCCGCGCTGCGAGGGCGATGAAGCGCTCGTCCAAATCATCATGAAGGGTCTCTCAGTCGAGCAGTGCGATCGTCCCACCGAGCAGCAGATGCCCGAGGTGCTCTCGGCATACCTCACCGATGCCGAATCCGAGGGCCGCGAAGGCACAGGAGACGAGGCCGCGATTGATATCGATTCTGGCACGCACCTTAAGGTCGACGTCGCCGGCGAGCGCGCACGAGAGATCCTGAATCAGGCCCGTCACGATGCCATGACCCGCCGCCGCTTTATTATCGGCGGCGCTATCGCAGCCGTTGCGGGGCTCAGCGTTATCGGGGCGGCAACCCATGGCTTTGGCATCCCCGACTACCTTGACGGCATCCGCGGTTCGCTTGACGACTACACCTGGGATCAGCTGCAGGAGATTTCGCTCAAGATTAAGGCCGCCGAGACCCGTAGCGAGGCACGCGAGATTGCCAAGCGCTATCATCTGCTCGATGCCGATGGGCATATCCCCTATCCGTGTACCAAGCGTGTCACGCTCACCAACGGGCTGCAGGTTGGCGCGCAGCTTGTGGGCATCCGCCACGATGAGCTTCTGGACGGGACGGGCAAGGTCGGACTGACGTTTATGTTCGATGCGGGTATTGCCGAGCGCAACGCTGCAGCTGAACCGCCGAGCGCCGGCTGGGCAGATTGCGAGCTGCGGGAATGGCTCAACGGCGACGGCCTTAAGCTGCTACCCAACGAGTTGCGCGCGCTCATTAAAGGGGTCAAGAAGGTCTCGAACAATGTGGGCGCCGCCAACAGTGCATCGTGTCTGAGCGAGTTGCCCGCAACCCTTTGGCTGCCCGCCATGGTCGAGCTGTGCGGTACGCAACCGCCCGATTCGTTTGCCAAGGACTATCACTACCTGGCAGACATCTACAACAGCGAGGGCAAGGAGTACCAACTCTTCCGCGAGCTCAAGGTGAGCCCGTATTCCACGAACGAGACGATGGTCCGTCAGTGGAAGGGCAAGGACACCTGCTGGTGGGAGCGCACGGTGAGCCCCGACTCATCGGAGACCGAAGGCACGCTCTACATAAACCGTGTGGGCCACGACGGCGACGCCTTTACGTACGCAACGCCTGCGGAAAAGCCAAACAAGCTAACCTGTGTGATCCCCGGGTTCTGTATCTAGGCGGCGGGCGTCTTGCCGCAACGGGACCCCTCCCCGGCAATTGTCTCGATCTGTAACACTAGCTCGGCAGATACAGGTCTAGATGTTACAGATCGAGACAAACCCCAACCCCGCGAGACAACGTCTCAATCAGTAACAGTAAAGGGTCAAAAACCTCTCTAGATGTTACAGAACGAGACATTAGCTTGCCGAGAACTTCGCCTCGTAAATGTGATTCAAGTGTGTCGATATTTCCTTGCCAATGTTGCGCAACAGGAACCCTTTCGGCGGTCGTAACGTACGAATTGTCATAGGTACCCCTTCAACGATTGGGAGAAGAAATGGCAAAGTACGCACCTAAACACTTGAAAGTCTCAGGCGGCGCCGAGCCTCGCCCCACATTCTCGGGCCACAAGGCAACACGACTCGCCGTCACCGCGGCAACCACCATCGCTATGACTGGCTCGACGCTGCTCGCGCCGTTCTCGGCATTTGCCAACGATGCAAGTGATACCACGGCACAGGACGCGATCATGTCGCCGCTTGCTGTCCACGCCGGCGAGGCGGCAGGCTCCGCAGTAAAGGCAAACGCCCAGAAGATTGCCGACCTGCAGGCTGCGATCGATGCCGCAAAGGCTGCCGAGGCAGACGCCAAATCCGACTACAACACGGTGGCTGCCCCCTATACCGAAAAGCAGGCGGCCCGCGACAACGCACAAAGCACCTATGACGCCTCCGTCTCCGATAATTCGCAGGCAGAGGCCGCCGCGCGCGCCGAATATGCTCGCCAGCTCGATGAAAGCGTCAAGGCGGCCGACAGCGCCAGTGCCACGCTGAAGGATGCCCAAGGAAAGCTCGATGCAGCCAAGACCGACGCCGAGGACAAGTCGAAGGTCCTTGATGCCGCAAAGCAGGCGGCAGCTGATGCGCAGGCCAAGCTCGAGGCAGCCCAGAAGGCAGCCGCCAACGCAACGCCGGAGGAAATCAAGGTCGCCGAGCAGGCTGCCGCAGATGCGCAGGCCGCTCTGGACCAAGCAAAGGCTGCGAAGGCCGCTGCCGATTCCGCGCTCGCCGATGCCCAGCAGGCTCAGAGCGCCGCGCAGAGCGCTTACGACGAGGCGGCAGGCACGCTGGCTTCCGATCAGCAGGAAAAGACCGCCGCGGATGGTAGGCTAGTTGCGGCACAGACAGCGTACGACAGCGCACAAGCCGATTTGGCGGCCGCAAAGGCAGGCGCCGAGGGCCCGGAGTATGACGCCGCCCAGGCAAAGGTCGATGCTGCCCAAAGCGCACTCGACCAGGCGAAGCAGCAGCAGGCGGCTGCCGAAGCAGGCCTTTCTCAGGCAAATAGCGACGTTGCATCCAAGCAGGACGCCCTCACCGGTGCCGAAAGCGAGCTCGAAGCCAAGAAGCAGACAGTCGCAGCAGCCGAAAATGATGTAACGGCAGCCCAGACGAAAGCCGATGCGGCGCAATCGGAGTTGACCTCGGCAACGCAGGCACATGCTACCGAACTGGAGAAAGCAAAGGCCGCTCAGAAACAAGTCGATCAGGCAAAAGCCGAGAAGGAGCAGGCAGACAAGGCGCTCAAAACTGCCAAGGCAAACCAGGCGGCCGCCGATCAAGCCGTTATCGATGCACAGAAAGCATACGATACGTGCAAGGCGGCAACCGATAAGGCAACGACGGCGGAGGCGCAGAGCGTCATCGGCTTCTACCAGTTCATCGGTGCCAACGACGCTGCAAACATCATCTATAGGCAGAGCGATAAAAACCCGACGACCATTGGCGATAAAAAAGACGGCACGTCACTCGACAACGCCAAGCTTTCGTTTGGCAAGCTGCGCGAAATTAATGAATATCGCAAAAGCGTCGGCCTTAGCGAGCTTAAGGTAACGGCAGAGCAAATGGCAATCGCTCAGTCTGATTCCAATTACTCCGACGCAACGAAGGGGCACTCAGACTATGCCGGATTTGAAAATGCCGCTTGGAACTTCAGCACGAAAGAAAACATCGCGCACCAATGGGTTGATGGCGAAAAGAAAATATTTGACGATGCTGCAGCGAAAGCCGGCCTTGGCAACGTTGCCCCCAAAGATGCTTGGAAGACTTTCTGGAGTCACGGTACCGAATTCGGAGCCCAAGGCGTGGGTTTTGGCACCGTCGGCCATTATTTGAATATCGTACAACCTAACGCCAAAACCATGGGATACGGCATCAACTCGCGCGGAACCCTTTGGCCGTATGTGTTCGTCTTGGAGATCGACAACAATTACGGTTCGTACGAGAAAGAATACTCGATCGATGAACTCGAGAATCTCTTTGATCAGTATCAGCTGAGCCTCTCCAAAGCCAGCGAAAAGCTCGCCGCCGCAAAGACGGACCTTGAACAAAAGCGCAGCACAGCGGCATCGAAAGCCAATGCCGTAAAGGTAGCTGAGACCCTCGTCGCTCAAAAGCAGGAAGGCGTTGATACCGCGAACAGCAACCTTGCCGCCAAGAACGACAGCGCAGCAAGTGCCGCCGCCGCTGTTGCCCTAGCAGAGCAGAATCTCGCCAAGGCAAACGGAAAAGTTACCGAAGCCGAAGACCAGGTCAAAGCCGCCCAAAGTAACGTGGCGACCGCAGAGCAGGTCGTCAACCAGAAGCGCGCCGAGCTTAAGGCATCGCAAGAGCAAGCCGCTCAGAGTCAGAAGAAGGTTGATGACGCCAAGGCAGAAACTCTCGTAAAGCAGCAGGCTCTGCAAGATGCAAAGAAGGAACTTGCCAAGTATTCTGCCGATGTTGCTGCGGCTCAGGAAAAGGCTGACAAGGCCCATCAAACGCTTGATGAAGCCACGGCAGCCCAGACGTCTGCCCAGAGTGCTCTCGAAAAGGCGGAGCGCGACGCGGCTGCCAAGAAGCAGGCCCTCGACACCGCGAAGGACAACGCCGAGGCCAAGGCGGCGACCGCGGAGCACGCTGCGAGCGATCTGACCACGGCGAAAAACGACTTTGCTTCAAAGAAGGCCCATGCCGACGCCCTGAGCAACGCGGCCAACAATCTTACCGCGGCCAAGGCGGCCAAGAAGGACGCCGACGCAGCAGTGACTGAGGCCGGAGTCGCCCTTGGTGCGGCAAATGATGCCATCGCGAACGCCGAACAGGCGATCGAGAATTCTCAGGCCGCATCGGATGCCGCTGTCGCTACCCTCGGAAAGCTAAAGTCCATCAACGTCGAAAACGGCATTGCTACTGGCTCTGATGCAAACGCGAATGATACGCTCAATGCCCTCTTTGCCAAGTGCGTCGCCGCCAAGCAGGCAGAACATAACGCAAAGGCCGCACTTGATGCCGCTCAGGCAGACCTTGATGCTGCGACGCCCGCCTACACCGCAGCGCTCAATGCCTACAACGAGGCGAAGGCAAAACGCGTAGCCGCCGAGCAAGCCCTGAAGGACGAGATCGCCCGCCAGGAGCAAGAGGCAGCGAAGGCCGAGCAGGCCAAGATCACGCAGGCTGCCGCTAAGCCGGCTGCTGGAAAGCCGTCTACCGGCAACGCCAAGACGGCCGCCAACTCGGCACTTCCCACCACAGGCGACAATGCTGCGCTCACCGGTGAGACGTTTGTCATCGGAGGTGTCGTGCTCGTAGCCGCTGGCGTCTTCCTGACCGACAAGAAGCGTCGTCAGGAGTAAGGATTTCAGGAGGACGGCTTCTCCTCCCTCCCACCGCTTCGCAAACCCTGCCCAGCATGCGCCGGGGCGCCCATCACGCGGGCGCCCCGGCGTTTTACGTTGTATGCCCGGGGCATCTGCTCCGAGATTGTCTCGATCTGTAACAAATACTCGGTAAAACGGGGTCTAGTTGTTACAGATCGAGACGTTAGTTTTCGGCTGAAATGTTTGTCTAAATCTGTAACAGCTATGGTTCAAAAACCGGTCCAGACGTTACAGATTGAGATGTTTGGCAAAGACGACCGCCGATTGAGCAGCCACCCTCATCTGTAATGAAAAGTCATACATTCCAACTACTACTAGACACCCCCAGGGGGTATGGGTGTATAGTATCATCAGGTTAACAATTCCAACAGCGAACAACAGAAAGGAGAAGCCATGGCTCAAGATAAGTTCGATGTGGGCGGCATGACGTGCGCCGCCTGCCAGGCGCACGTGGACCGTGCCGTGAGCAAGCTCGACGGCGTCCAAAGCGTCGCGGTCAACCTGCTCGCCGGCTCCATGCTGGTCGACTACGACCCCGCGCAGGTCTCCCCCGACGACATCTGTACCGCTGTCGACCGCGCGGGCTACTCGGCCTCGCCCGTCAGCGCGGGCACCGACGCTGTCCAAAGCGGAAGTGCGCAAGCCAGGTCCGGCGCCGCCCATATGGAGTCGCCGACCAAAAAGTTGGAGGCCGCCGCCTCTGCCATGCGCACCCGCCTCATCGTCTCGATCGTATTCCTCATCCCGCTGTTCTACATAGGCATGGGGCACATGCTCGGCTGGCCGCTGCCCGGCATCTTCACCGACCATACCCACAGCATGACGCTCGCTCTCACCGAGCTCGCCCTGCTCATCCCCATCGTCTACATCAACGACGCGTACTTTATCAACGGGTTTAAATCGCTCGCGCACGGCGCGCCTACCATGGACGCCCTTATTGCCGTGGGTGCCACCGCATCCATTGCCTGGTCGCTCTACGCCATGTTTATCATGGCCGATCAGCTGGCCGCGGGCCAGGTCCACGAGGCCATGATGACAGGCATGAACAACCTGTATTTTGAGAGCGCCGGCACCATCCTGTCGCTCGTCACCGTAGGCAAATACCTCGAGACGCGCAGCAAGTCCAAGACCGGCGGCGCCATCGAGGCGCTCATCGACCTAGCACCCAAGAACGCGACCGTCGTGGCAGAGGACGGCACCGAGACCACTGTGGACGTCGACGCCATCCTACCCGGTCAGGTGCTGCGCGTGCGCCCCGGCGAGTCCATCCCCGTTGACGGCGTGGTGCTCGAGGGCAGCTCGGCCGTGGACGAAAGTGCGCTGACCGGCGAATCCATTCCCGTGGAGAAGACCGCCGGCGACACTGTCAACGCGGCCACGGTCAACCGCACGGGCTCGTTTACCTTCCGCGCCACGCGCGTGGGCGCCGACACGTCGCTCGCCAAGATTATCCAGCTCGTCGAGGATGCCAACGCCACCAAGGCGCCCATCGCCCGCCTGGCCGACAAGGTCGCCGGCGTGTTTGTGCCCGTGGTATTCGTGATCTCGGCCGTGACCTTTGTGGTGTGGATGGCACTGACCAGCGACGTGAATGAGGCGCTCACCTCCGCCGTCGCTGTGCTGGTGATCAGCTGCCCGTGCGCGCTGGGCCTGGCCACGCCCGTCGCCATTATGGTCGGCACCGGCAAGGGCGCCGAGATGGGCATTCTGTTTAAGAGCGCCGAGGCGCTGGAGAACCTGCGCAGCGTGGGCACCGTGGTGCTCGACAAGACGGGCACCGTCACCCGCGGTAAGCCTGCCGTGACCGATATCGTGGTAGCCACGCGCGCCGACGGCTCGCCCGCCATGAGCGAAAAGGCGCTGCTCAAGCTGGCCGCCGCGTTGGAGCGCTCGAGCGAGCACCCGCTGGCCGAGGCGATTATGGCCGAGTGCGAGACACGCGGGATCGTCGCACGCATGGTCGAGGACTTTGCCGCCGTGCCCGGTCGCGGCGTTACGGCGCGCGAGGGGCAAAACGCCATTGCAGCCGGCAACGTACGCCTGATGAACGAGTTGGGCGTTACCGTGCCCGCGGGTCTTGCCGAGCAATTTGCCGCCGAGGGCAAGACGCCGCTGTTCTTTGCCAAGAACGGCGAGCTTGCCGGCACCGTTGCCGTGGCTGACGAGGTCAAGGAGACGAGCGCCGGGGCCATCGCCGCACTGCGCTCGCTTGGCGTCGACGTGCGCATGCTCACCGGCGACAACCGCGTCACCGCCGAAGCGATCGCCCGCCGCGTGGGGCTGAGCAGCGAACAGGTCATCGCCGACGTTCTCCCCGCCGACAAGGAACGCCACGTGCGCGAACTGCAGGATGCGGGCGGCAAGGTCGCCATGGTGGGCGACGGCATCAATGACTCCCCCGCCCTGGCGCGCGCCGACGTGGGCTTTGCCATCGGCACCGGCGCCGACATCGCCAAAGAAGGGGCAGATGTGGTGCTCATGCGCAGCGACCTCATGGACGTCGCCCGCGCCATCGAGCTTTCGCGCGCCACGATCCGCAACATCAAGCAGGACCTGTTCTGGGCACTGTTCTACAACGGCATCGGCATTCCGCTGGCGGCGGGCGTGTTCTTCCCGCTCACCGGATGGCAACTCTCGCCGATGTTTGGCGCCGCGGCCATGAGCCTGTCGAGCGTGTGCGTCGTGTCCAATGCCCTGCGTTTGAAATCCTTTAAGCCTAAAGTGGCAAAATAGGCTCACCATTAAGTCCATTTAGAACGGGTTTTCCAAGTGCCCGAGATTGACCTGAAAGAGGAGCGACGCATACTTTGGTACGCGAGCGACGGTTTGAAGGTCAAGGTCGGGTGCCTGGGAAAGCCGACACAACAGAGAGGAATACCCATGCGTTTCACAATTAAGACTTCCGGCCTTATGTGCGGCCACTGCGAGGCCACCGTCGAGACCGCGCTGCTCAACGTTGCGGGCGTAACCGACGCCGACGCCGACCACGAGACTCAGACCGTCCAGGTGGAGTGCGCCGACACCGTGACCCCCGAGCAGCTCGCCGCCGCTGTCGAGGGCGCCGGCGAGAAGTTCCACGCCCTTTCGGTGACCGCCGCATAACGACCCGCACGTACCCCCGACCAGAAACGAGGACCCGCCATGATGGCAGACCATAAATCGGTGACCCGCATGCTCAAGACGGCACGCGGTCAGATCGACGGCATCCTGCGGATGGTCGAGGAGGACCGCTACTGCGTCGATATCTCCACGCAGCTCATGGCCACACAGGCGCTCCTCGCGCGCATTAACGCCGACGTGCTCAAGGCGCATATCGAGGGCTGCGTGACTTCGGCAATCGAATCGGGCGACGAAGACCTCAAAGCCGCCAAACTCGCCGAAATCGAACGCGTCGTCGACAAACTCTCCAAGTAATTGGGGCATTGGGGACAGGTACGTTTGCACCGTCTTGGTATTCCGGGGACAGGTATGTTTGCACCACATTGGTGCAGATTAACCTGTCCCCCTTGCTCTAAATCGGGTATAAAGGCGTGCAGCATATCGAACGAAAGGCAATTTGCATGAATGACTTTATGAAGGGTCGCAATGGTGCCGATGAACTCACCATCGTGATGGGTTTTGCCGGCATCGTCATCGCGATGATCGGATCGATGGCTCGTATCCAGTGGCTCAGCTGGATCGCCATCGCCGTAATCGTGATTGGCGTGCTGCGCGGCCTGTCCAAAAATATCGATGCACGTCGCAAAGAGAACGAGGCCTTTGTCGCCACGACCGCCAATGTTCCCGGCTTGGGCAAGTTCGTCGCCAGCTTGGGCAGCGGCGCTGCAGCGGCTAGCACCTCACGCGCAGCCGGCACCAGTAAGGAAGACTTTGAGCGTGCCAAGCGCACGGCCAAGAAGATGTGGAAGGGTCGCAAGACCACGGCATACCTCAAGTGCCCCAACTGCGGCCAGATGCTCTCCGTCCCCAAGGGCAAGGGCAAAATCCGCGTCACCTGCCCCAAGTGCCACGCCAAGATGGAAACGCGCTCCTAGCCGCTACACCATAGGACAAATAAAAGCCGAGGCCTCGCACTGAGGCCTCGGCTTTTTTGATTATGGCAAAGGGACCGTCCCTTTGTCACACCTATGCCACGCCGTCGCGGGCGAGCTCCTCGGCCAGCGCCTCGGACGGCATGGCCATAATCGCGTCGAGCTCGGCGTCCACCTCGGGAATGCGCTTCACCTTGAGCTTGCGCGCCAGATCGCCACGGCACATCACATGAATCGGCTCACGCAGAGCGCACAGGTCATCGAGCGGGTTCTCGCGCGTCACCAGGATATCGGCGGCCTTGCCGCACTCGATCGCACCAGTCTCGTCGCCCAGGCCCAGCAGCTCGGCATTGACCTGCGTGGCCGTGTGCAGCGCAAACGCATTGCTCACTTTGACGTACTTGGCAAAATAGGCCACCTCACGCCACATGTCGTACTGGGTCACGAACGGGCAACTCGAATCCGTGCCCAGGCCTACCTTGATACCGGCTTCCAGCGCCGCGCGAGCACTCTCGATAATGCCCGAGCACACGATGTCGCCGTTCTTCTTTTGCGTGTCAGTCGAATGAGTCTTTTCCGGGTCGAGCAATACAAACGGCAGCGCCGGGCTGATGGTGCAGGTCACGCTAGGCGCACGCCCCTCGAGCTGCGTGCCCGCGGCGCCGCGGTACAGTTCCAGGATCTCGGGCGTCAACGGAGCGCCGTGCTCAATCGTGTCAACGCCGGCCTCAAGCGCGGCCTTCACGCCCTCGGTACTCTCGACATGAGCCATAACCGGAAGGCCCATATCGTGCGCCGCCTTGCATGCCGCCGCGGCAACCTCCACGGGCATACGCAGCACGCCCGGCTCGCCCACCTCGGTCGCATCGAATACGCCGCCCGTTACGAACAGCTTAATGACGTCGGCACCGCGCGCATACAGGTCGCGCACCTGTTCGGCTGCCTCGGCGGGACTGTTTGCCACCTGGGCGAACAAGCCCGCACCATGGCCGCCCGGAACCGTAACGCCCGTTCCCGGCGCCACCAGGCGAGGGCCTTGATACTTGCCGGCATCGATAGCGTTGCGAACGGCAATGTCGGCAAACAGCGGGTCGCCTGCACCGCGCACCGTGGTCACGCCACTTGCCAGTTGTTGTTGGGCGCTGCCCTTAAGAATGTGGCGCACGATGGCACGCCCCACGGGATTATCGAGCTTCTTCATCAGCGCGCCCGCATCGCCCGCCGAAACCGGCTTGCCCGAGCCGCACAGATGCACATGCATATTGATGAGGCCTGGCATGAGATAAGCACCTGCCAGGTCGATAACCTCGGCACCCGCAGGCGCCTGCGCCACAGCACTCGGCCCCATCCACGTGATGACACCGCGCTCAACGGCCACGGCCATGTTGGGCTGCGGCTCCATATGCTCCGAACCATCCAGGACAGTCGCATTGATAAACAACGTGGAACGATCGGCAGACGCCATATCGAGCTCCTCCCTCACGATTAACTTGAACATTTGTCCATTATTACCTAGTCCCGCTGGATTGCTGCAGACGCATCGGCTAACGGAGGGAAGAGGGGATGTGGGGGGACGGAATACGTTGCAGTCCCACCCCAGCGACACCAGGGAAATGTCTCGAACTGTAACAGGTACAGGGTTATTGGGCCCCTTGATGTTACAGATCGAGACATTCGGTCGACGTTTCACCGGTTTGTCTCGATCTGTAACAGTTACGAGCTCAAATAACCTCTAAACGTTACAGATTGAGACAAAACCTCTCAGCGCCCATACCACTGACGTCTCCACTCCTCAGCCAATTCAGCCTGCCGAGGAATACCCGCCAGCCTCATTTTCTCGACCAGCTTCCCCGGGTCTTTGAGTTCGTTAAACGTAAACCGAAGCACCTTATGCCCGAGCATTGTCAGATGGGACTCCCGTTGACGTTCTGCCACGAATGGGTCGACCGACTCCCGGCCCTCGCCGTTCTGCAAGGTGTACTTCCCCTTTCCGTCGAGCTCGCCGATGACACACGTCCCGTTCTCGAGCCGCCAAAAATAGTCGACGCGAAACACCTGGCTCGGATCGAGCAGGTCGCGAAACTCCACCTGCAGCTCCGGAACCGGAAAGCCGTACGCAATAAAGAACGCTCGGAACCGAGACTCGCCGCCGTTTTCGGACAGCCCGTCCGCATACGACGCAATCACCTGTGCCCTGCGATACCCTCGCCTGCCCTCGCAATCGGCGCGGAGGCGCTCGCACAAATCCCCACGTGATACGCCTTTCGCCCGCAGTGCAGAATCGGCAATCGCCAACCCGTAGGAAAACGGCGCACGCAGCAGACAATCCTCCACCGTGCGCCAAAACGGCGTCACTCGCACGCCGTCGACGCGCTCAAGCGCACCCGCCATCTGTGGACGCAACAACCTGCACCCGCTGCTCAACGTCACCGAACAGCAAGTCTTAACAAGGAAACGCGGCCCGAGCAGATCATTCGGCACCTCCAGACCCCACAAAAGCGCCGCGTCATAGCCCCAAAACGCCCAATCGGGATGAAATTCCGCAAGCCCTTTGATAGTCCTCAGCGCTCGCTCCGCCGGCGTCAATGCATCCCAATCATGCTGAAAACAGAACAGGTACGGCTCGGGCTCCGCGATATCGTCGGTTCCAACATGGCGTCGCAGCCACATGAGCTCGGTATTGTCATGCGTTGCGAGCAGCGCACCTTGCTCGGTCGTCTCCGTGAGCCGCGCGAGCATCCTATTCCGCGCCAACGTGTTGCGAGTCGTATGCTTGTGTTTAAAAACGGTATTAGACACTTTCATCACCACCACGTCAGACAAATGGACCATCGTCACCGTTGCCTCCGCTGACAAATGTCTTGATCTGTAACAGGAAGACCGATTTTTGGCCGCTAGATGTTACAGATCGAGATCTTTCGACACCGCGTCCAACCTTTGTCTCAATTTGTAACAGGTAGGTCGAGTTTTGGCCTGTAGATGTTACAGATTGAGACATTCCCCCAACCAGGTGCCAAACGTCTCGGTCTGTAACAGTTAGACGTTCTCCAGCCCCCAAACGTTACAGATTTAGACAAATCAGCAGCGCCCAAGCGTTCGTCTCGATCTGTAACAGGTAGACCGGTTTTTTGTCCCTAAACGTTACAAATTGAGACAAAGTCAGGGCAGCAGGGCGACACCAGCCACATCCCCTACTCCCACTCCTGCTCGTAGATGTTGAGCGACTTTACGTAGCGCCCCTGGGCGCCCATGATGTCGCGGACCAGGCGCAAGAAGAAACTGATGCACGAGGTGTCAAAGCCATCCTGCAGGTCCTCCGGATGCACCGCACCCGGCCCATCGACTGCCGTGTCACTCAGGCGCGCGATGTCGTACAGATAGAGCTGTCCCGCCGTCAGCCAGACATCGTCGACGCAGGCGAGGCGCACCGCAATCGCTCCGTCGCTCCAATGCTCCTTTTGCACGATATGCGGGTCGTAGACATCAAAGCGACGGTCGGCGCGCGTGTCCTTCAGCGCGACCATACCAGTCGCAGGATCCTTGTCCAAAATGCCAAAGCGCGAGAAATACTGCGTGTCGCGTACCTGCTCGAGCCGCTTGAGCGCGGCAGGCGAGAGCGATGTCGGCGGCTCTTCAACATACAGCTCGAGCAGCGTCTTGCCATGGCGATAGGGGCGCTCGAAGAGCAGCCAATCGGTAAATGCCATGTTGTAGGCCATGATTTCGTTTTGCGAAGGCTCGGTGCAATAGCTGAGCCACGGGTCGACAATGATCTCGAACTGTTCGCGCGCCGGCTCCAAAAACTGGAACTTCCGCAGCATCCAAAAATGGGCCATGTCGGCAATATCGTTGCCGACGGCTTCGGCTAGCTGCGCTCGGTCTAAAACGTGGTCAGTCACGGCATCCTCCTCAAACTGATGAACCTCAATTTGAGCTTACGAGGAGGGTGGGCAGCCACTGTCAGCACGGACAAAATAGGCCTCCGGCTGCAAACCAACTGCCGACCAAACACTTGACGGGATGCTTGACCGAAAATGCGCACCGCAAAGAAACGGCAGGTAGATATAGACAGCTGACCCGCCATTTTGAGCCAGATGCCCGCTGCCACCACAGAAACAGCAGAGCACCACAGTCGCAAACGTCGACGAATGAATACTTGTACGTCGACAAATGACAAAGTCGCCCGCAAACCCGCAAGGAGTGTCCCCGAATGCCGGCACATAAGGAACGCCCCCAGCTGCCGGCACTTGGGGACGTTCCTTTTGGGCCGGCCGTTGGGGACAGCCCTTGACGATTCAGCTGTGGACAGCCGCCTTACAGCTCCAGCGCCTCGGCGACTTCGGCAGCGCAGGCCAGGGCGTCGGCCATGGCGCTCACTACGAGCGAGCTGCCGTTGCGGGCGTCGCCGGCCACATACACCGGCGCGGCATCTGCGGCGACGCCGTCGACACGCGCCGCAAGATGCGAGCCCTCGGCGACCATCACAGGCAGCGGGCGGCCCGCCGTGGCAACAGGTACGCCGACAGCTTCGAACACGCTGCGCTCCGGACCCGTAAAGCCACAGGCGATGAGCACCAGCTGGGCCGGCACCTCGTGCTCGGAGCCCGCGATGCGTTCGGGCTTGCCGGCCGACCAATCCAGATCGACCACGCGCAGGCCCGCTGCCGCGCCCTTCTTGTCCAGCAGCACCTCGAGCGTATCCACGCCCCAGGCACGCATCTCGCCGCCCATGGCAGCGATAGCCTCCTGCTGACCGTAGTCGGTCTTCTTAACGTTGGGCCACTGCGGCCAAGGGTTGCTCGCCGCACGCTTATCGGGCGCGGCCGGCAAGAACTCAAACTGGCGCACACTGCGCGCACCCTGGCGCACCGCGGTGCCCACGCAGTCGTTGCCGGTATCGCCGCCGCCAATGACCACAACGTCCAGGCCACGCGCGTTCACCGCGGGCTCACCACCATCGAGCACCGAGACGGTCGAAGCCGTCAGGTAGTCCACGGCATACACCACGCCCGGGGCATCCACATTCGTAGCCGAAAGACCGCGGGGTGCACGAGCGCCGGCAGCCACCAAAACGGCGTCAAAGCCATTGAGCTTGGCCGCTACCGCAGGGTTCGTAACGTCAGCGCCCAGCTCAAAGACAATACCCAGCTCGCGCATGAGCGCCACGCGGCGCTCGACCACAGACTTCTCGAGCTTCATGTTGGGAATGCCGTACATGAGCAGGCCGCCCGGACGGTCGTCACGCTCAAACACCGTCACGCGGGCGCCGCGACGCGCGAGCTCCCATGCTGCCACCAGACCAGCAGGACCGGAGCCCACCACGGCGACCGTGGGTGCGCCCTCCCCCGCCGGCTCAAAGCGACGCGGACCGCCATTTGCCCACTCATGGTCGCTGATCGCACGCTCGTTGTCATGAATCGTCGTGGGCTGGCCGTCGACCGAACCCAGGTTGCACGCGGCCTCGCACAGCGCCGGGCACACGCGGCTCGTAAACTCGGGCATGGGCGAGGTGAGCGACAGGCGCTCGGCAGCCTCGTCCCAGCGGCCGCGGTACACCAGCTCATTCCACTCGGGAATCAGGTTGTGCAGCGGGCAGCCACTCGGACGCGCCTTGCCAAAGCTCGCGCCCATCTGACAAAACGCCACGCCGCACATCATGCAGCGGCTCGCCTGGGCACGGCGCGCATCGTCATCGAGCTCCACGTACAGCGGATCAAAATCATGGCTGCGCTCCTCCACGGGGCGAAGCTCGTGGGTCACGCGATCGATATCAAGAAAAGCACCGGGCTTACCCATGGCACTTACGCCTCCTTCTTGGTCGAAGCAACAGAGCCGACAGCGCCGCCCGCGGCATCGAAGCGAGCGACATCCGCGGCACTCGCGCGACCGGTCACAATGTCAAACGCCAGCTCCTCTGCCTGCGCATGCGTCTTGCCGGCAGCCTCGGCGGCGGCGACAATCGCCAGCACGCGCTCGTACTCGGTTGGAATGACCTTCACAAAGTGCTTGCTCATCGTCTCAAAGCTGTAGAGCAGCTTAATGCCGCGCGGGCTCTGTGTCGCGTCCACGTGCTCCTGGATGAGCTCGCGAATCTGCGTCAGTTCGTCGGCCGTCGGGGCCTTGAGCTCCACGCTCTCGTGGTTCACACGGGCATCGAGCGTACCGTACTGGCCAAAGACATAGGCCACGCCACCCGTCATGCCGGCGGCGAAGTTCTGCCCGACCTCGCCCAGGATGAGCGCCAGACCGCCCGTCATGTACTCGCAGCCATGGTTGCCGCAGCCCTCGACCACCACGGTGGCGCCGGAGTTGCGCACGCCAAAGCGCTGGCCTGCCAGGCCGTTAATGAAGCCGCGGCCGCTCGTGGCGCCAAAGAACGCAACGTTGCCCACGATGATGTTCTCGTCGAACTTGTAGGTCGCATGCGGGTTAGGGCGCACCGACGCCTCGCCGCCCGAAAGGCCCTTGCCAAAGTAGTCGTTGGCGTCACCGCACACGTTGAGCGTAATGCCGCGCGGCAGGAAGGCGCCAAAGCTCTGACCGGCCGAACCATCGCAATCGATGGTGATGGAGCCGGCGGGCAGGCCCTCGGGATGCGCCTTGGTCACCGCGTTACCCAGGATGGTGCCCACGCAACGGTTGACGTTGGCGATATCGGCGCGGAAGCGAATCGGACGCAGGTGCGCACGGGCATCGGCCGTATAGGGCACAAACAACGTGGAGTCGAGCGTCTTGTCGAGCTCGCTGTCCGCGGCCATCTGCGGCAGGAAGTGACGGCCGTCGGCACCCGGGATATGGGCACCAAACTCACAGGTCGCACTCGCCAGCACGGGCGACAGATCGAGCAGGTTGGCCTTGCGGTTGCCCGGGACCTCGATCTGGCGCAAGCACTCGGGATGGCCGACCATCTCATCGATGGTGCGGAAGCCCAGGCTCGCCATGACCTCGCGCAGCTGCTCGGCAACAAAGAGCATAAAGTGCTCGACGTGCTCTGGCTTGCCGCGGAAGCCGCGACGCAGGCGGCAGTTTTGCGTAGCGATGCCGGCCGGGCAGGTATCCTGCTGGCAGTCGCGCTGCATGAGGCAGCCCATGGAGATGAGCGGCATGGTCGCAAAGCCAAACTCCTCGGCACCCAGCAGGCAGGCGACGGCGACGTCGGTGCCGTCCATGAGCTTGCCATCGGCCTCGAGCACCACGCGTGAGCGCAAACCGTTTTGCAGCAGCGTCTGCTGGGCCTCGGCAAGGCCAAGCTCCAGCGGCAGACCCGCGTGCCAGATAGAGTCGCGCGCAGCGGCACCCGAGCCGCCATTGTGGCCGCTGATCAAAATCTTGTCGGCAGCGCCCTTGGCCACGCCGGTGGCGATGGTGCCGACGCCGGCCTCGCTGACCAGCTTGACCGACACGCGCGCGCCGGGGTTGGCGTTCTTAAGATCGAAGATAAGCTCCGCCAGGTCCTCGATGGAGTAGATGTCGTGGTGCGGCGGAGGCGAAATCAGGCCGATGCCGGGCGTGGACTGACGGACCTCGGCAATCCAGGGGTAGACCTTCTTGCCGGGCAGGTGACCGCCCTCACCGGGCTTGGCGCCCTGGGCCATCTTGATCTGAATCTCGAAGGCGCTGCACAGGTAGCGGCTCGTCACGCCAAAGCGCGCGCTTGCCACCTGCTTGATGGCGGAATTCTTGGAGTCACCGTTGGCCAGCGGGGTCTCGCGACGCGGATCCTCGCCGCCCTCGCCCGAGTTGGAACGACCGTGCAGGCGGTTCATGGCGATGGCCATGCACTCGTGTGCCTCTTTGCTGATGGAACCGTACGACATGGCGCCGGTGTTAAAGCGGCGGACGATGTTGAGCGCGGGCTCGACCTCGTCGAGCGAAACCGGCGTGCGACCGCTGGCATTAAAGTCCAGCAGGTCACGCAGGCGCACAGCACGGCCTGTGCGGTGCAGGCGGGCGCTGTACTCCTTAAAGGTGTCGTAGCTGTCCTCACAGCAGGCGGTCTGCAGCAAGTAGACAGTCTGCGGATCGATGAGGTGATCCTCGCCGCCGAGCGGGCGCCACTTGGTCAGGCCCAACGTGGGCAGCTGATCGGGAGCCGGGCTCTTAAGGATAGCGAGCGCGGCGTCGTAGCGCTCATTCTGCTCGCGCTCGACGTCCTCGACACCCATACCGCCCACACGGCTCACCGTGCCGGCGAAGTACGCGTTGACGAACTCCGGAGTGAAGCCCACGGCCTCGAAGATCTGCGCGGAGTGGTAGCTCTGCACCGTGGAGATGCCCATCTTGGACATGATGGAAACGATGCCGGCAGTCGCAGCCTTGTTGTAGTTGGCGATGCCCTGCTCGGCTGTCACGTCCAGATCGCCGTGCGCCGCCAAGTCGCGAATGCACGAATGCGCGTTGTACGGATAGATACCGCTCGCGGAGTAGCCCACCAGTGCAGCAAAGTCGTGCGGGGACACGGCGTCGCCGCACTCCACCACGATGTCGGCAAAGGTACGCACGCCGGCGCGAATCAGGTGGTTGTGCACGCAGCCCACGGCGAGCAGCGACGGTACGGGCACCTCGCCCGCAGCGGCACGATCGCTCAACACCACGATGTTCACGCCGTCGCGGACCGCAGCCTCAACGTCCTCTGCAAGCTGTTTGAGTGCAGCCTGCAGCGCGCCCTCACCCGCGTCGCGGCGGTACACGGCACGGAAACGGCGGGTCTTAAAGCCCACGCGGTCGATGGCGCAGATACGCTCGAGCTCCTCCTCGCTCAGCAGTGGGCGCTCCAAGCGCACCAGCTGGCAGGCCGTACGAGAGTCCTCGAGCAGGTTGCCGTGGTTGCCCAGGTAGAGCGTGGTCGAGATGACCATATGCTCGCGAAGGGCGTCGATGGGCGGGTTCGTGACCTGGGCGAACAGCTGATAGAAGTAGTCAAAGAACGAGCGCGTCTTCTTGGACAGGCAGGCCAGCGGCGCATCGATACCCATCGAGGCGAGCGGCGCCTTGCCCTGCTGGGCCATGGGACGCACGACTTCGTCAACATCATCCCAGTGATACCCGAGCTTGGCCATGCGCACGGCGGCGGGCACCTCGGTATCCTCGGCGGGCGCGGGCGCGACGGGCTTGTCGAGCGCGTCGACGGTCAGCGTCTCCTCGGCGATCCAGTCGCGATAGGGCTTTTCCTTGGCGTAACGGGCGCGCAGCTCGTCGTTGTAGATGACGCGGCCGCGGGCAAAATCGACCTCGAGCATCTGGCCCGGTCCCAGGCAGCCGCTCGTCAGGATGTTCTCGGGGCTCACCTCGATGGTGCCCACCTCGCTTGCCAGCATAAAGCGACCGTCGCGCGTCACATAGTAGCGGGCGGGACGCAAGCCGTTACGGTCGAGGGCGGCACCCAGCGTGCGACCGTCGGTAAAGGCGATAGCGGCAGGACCGCCCCACGGCTCCATGAGCATGGACTGGTAGGCGTCGTAGGCGCGGCGCTCCTCGCTCAGGCTGTCGTTGTGGTCCCACGGCTCGGGCAGCAGCATGGATGCGGCGCGCGTGAGCGGACGGCCGTTCATGACCAAAAACTCGAGCACGTTGTCCAGAATCGCGGAGTCGGAGCCCTCGCGGTTGATGATGGGCATCACGCGCTCAAGATCGTGCTGCAGCACGGGGCTGTACAGGTTGGGTTCGCGGGCGCGAATCCAGTTGACGTTGCCCTTGAGGGTATTGATCTCGCCGTTGTGGATGATAAAGCGGTTGGGGTGCGCGCGCTCCCAGCTGGGCGTAGTGTTGGTGGAGTAGCGCGAGTGGACGAGTGCCACGGCCGTTTTGACGGCGGCGTCGTTGAGGTCGATGAAGAAGCGGCGCATCTGCGTGGCAACAAGCATGCCCTTGTACACGATGGTGCGCGAGCTCATGGAGCACACATAGAAGATCTTGTCGCGCAGGGCGAACTCAGCGTCGGCCTTCTTTTCGATGGTGCGGCGGCACACGTACAGGCGACGCTCAAAGGCATCGCCGGAGGGCGTGTCGTCCGGACGGCCCAGGAAAGCCTGCAGGATAGTAGGCATGCAGGCGCGGGCCGTCTCGCCCAGGTCGTGCGGGTCGACCGGCACCTCGCGCCAGAAGAGCAGCGGCACGCCGGCTTCGGCGCAGCCCTCCTCAAACACGCGGCGGGCATCCTCTACACCCTTGTCGTCCTGCGGGAAGAACAGCATGGCCACGCCATAGTCGCCCTCTGCCGGCAGAATCTGACCGCACTTTTGAGCCTCTTTACGGAAAAAGTGATGCGGAACCTGGAACAGGATGCCAGCGCCGTCGCCGGTGTTCTTCTCGAGTCCCGTACCACCGCGGTGCTCCAAGTTAACCAGAATGGACAGTGCGTCGTCCAGGATCTGGTGATGGCGCTCGCCGTTGATATCGGCAAGCGCGCCGATGCCACATGCATCGTGGTCGAATTCGGGGCGATAAAGGCCCTGCTGCTGAGCGGAATCTGCCTGCATCGCGATCCTCCCCTAGATATTTAGACAGTCAGTTGAATAGGCATACTAGGAGCATCGCCGGCCTGTTGTGTTTCCCACCCGTTTCGAAACAATCGCGTAACGCACGCCCTACGAGTGGACACCGCCGACCTCAAGGGCGACAACATAGGCCCCAAGTTCAGCCTGCAAGCTCACCGCTTCAAACATCTCAATCTGTAACAGGAAGACCCAATTTCCATCCCTAGTTGTTACAGATCAAGACATTTCAGCAATCCCCTTTCACCATCCTATTCAAATACAACAATTTTGTTAGTCTCGGTTAACCTTTAAGCCTAAAACGGGTACCCTTTACGGCGTCAAACAAACGGCACGCAGGAGTGCACCATGCTCAACCATCTCAAACAACACTTTGGTTCCCGGCGCACCGGTGGTCACGGAGGCCTAGACATTGCGCGGCATATCGGCCCCGGGTTGCTCGTCACCGTCGGCTTTATCGACCCGGGCAACTGGGCCTCCAATATGGCCGCGGGCTCGCAGTTTGGCTACGCGCTGCTGTGGATCGTCACGCTGTCCACAATTATGCTCATCGTGCTGCAGCACAACGCGGCGCACTTGGGCATCGCCACGGGCATGTGTCTTGCCGAGGCCACGACGCGCCACCTGCCCCGCCTCGTCGGGCGTGCGATACTCGGCAGCGCGTATCTAGCCACGGTCGCCACCGCCATGGCCGAAGTCCTGGGCGGTGCGATCGCGCTCCAGATGCTCTTTGGACTGCCCGTGCGCGCCGGCTGCGTCATCGTGGCGGCAGTATCGATGGCGATGCTCATGACGAGCTCCTACAAGCGCGCCGAGCGATGGATCATCGCCTTCGTAGGCGTGGTAGGACTCTCGTTTTTGGCTGAGCTTACGCTGGTCAAGGTCGACTGGCCGCAGGCCGCCGCAAGCTGGATCACACCCAGTATGCCCACCGGCTCGGCCGCGATTATCGTAAGTGTCCTAGGCGCGGTTGTTATGCCTCACAACCTCTTCCTGCACTCCGAGGTCATCCAATCCATGCACTTCGAAGGCCAAGGCGAGCAGGTTATCGAGGAACGTCTGCGCTACGAGCTCTTCGACACGCTCTTTTCGATGGGCGTGGGCTGGGCGATCAACTCGGCCATGGTCATCCTGGCCGCAACGACCTTCTTTGCGCACGGCATTGTCGTAGACGACCTCGCCGTCGCAGCGGACACGCTCTCCCCCATTCTGGGCCCGGCAAGCTCGACCATCTTTGCGGTGGCACTGCTGTTTGCGGGCATATCGAGTAGTGTGACGGCGGGCATGGCGGCGGGCACCATCACCGCGGGCATGTTCGACGAGGAATACGACATCCACGACCGACATTCCTCGATCGGGGTGGCGGCTTGTTTCGTCGGCGCAGTGGCGGCGTGCTTGGTCATCCCAAATCCTTTTGAGGGTCTCATCTGGAGTCAGGCGCTGCTGTCGCTTCAGTTGCCGATTACGGTCTTTGTGCTCATACGGCTCACCAGCTCACGCCGTGTCATGGGCAAATACGTCAACTCGCGCCCGCTCAACGCGCTGCTCGTAGGGATCGGTGCCATCGTGACGATTCTCGACATCGTGCTGCTAACGGGAATGTAATTGGGATGGCGTGGCTGTCCAGATATAACGTCTTAATCTGTAACACGTGAGACCGTTTTAAACCGTCAGATAAATCAAAAGGGTCCCGGCCGAGAATTCGACCGGGACCCTTGGACAGAGCTATGTTCGGCTTTCGCCGTGTGTCTACGAGTTACTCCTCGACGAGCTCAAACTCATCGGGGCCGACGCCGCAGACCGGGCATACGTAGTCCTCGGGCAGCTCGGGCGTGTCGACCTCAACCTCGTAACCGCAAACGGTGCACACAAACTTATACGTCTTCTTCTCCTCAGCCATGATGTTCTCCTCTCGAACGTGACTGCTGGTGTACTTGCTTATTAGTATATATTCTCAATAACATAATGCAAGTATTTTTAGAACATTTCTAGCCTTGATACGACGAGGCTTTGGGCGGCGTCTTGCCCTTTAGCACCTTGTGATAGTAGTCGTACGTCAGTGGCGTCTCGTCGCTCAGGCGCTCGGCATCCTCGACCTCGCCAATAAACAGCAGATGCGTGCCCACATCCACAGTGTCGATCAAATGGCAGCTAAACAGCGCCGCCGCGTGCTCGGGCACATAGGGCATGCCCAGAGTGGTCTCGTGGGTCTCATACTTGGCAAACTTGTCGTAATCGCTGCTGGTGCGGAACCCAAAGTTACCGATGTAGAGCATATCGGCGGTCTGATCGATCACGGTCAGCGCGAACGCTTTGGCCGATGCGATGACGCCCGAGGTGACATTGTCCTTGTTCACGGCAACCGAAATACGCGGCGGCATGGACGTCACCTGCACCGCAGTGTTGATGACGCAGCCGGCACGCAGCCCGTCTGCCGCAGCGCTCACCACGTACAGACCGCTCGGCATGGTAAAGAACGCAGTTTTGTCCATAACGATCACTCCCCTAGCTCGGGTTGGAACCTCATGGATGTATGTACCCACAAAAAAGGCGACGCCCATAACGGACGCCGCCTTTGAGACATATGTGTCAGAACAGTAAGAAAGATGAGACGCCCGCAGTTGCGGTGAAATAGGGACTGAATAGTCCCTCAATCAGGCAAAACAGTCCGTATTCCACCGCAACTTATGAAGGGTGGTCAGCGATTGCGCTCTTTGAGGGCGCGGTCGATCTCGCGTTGGACATCACGCTTGGCCATGTCCTCGCGCTTGTCGTAGAGCTTCTTGCCGCGACCCAGACCCAGCAGCAGCTTTACGCGGCCGTCGGTATTAAAGTAGAGCTCCAACGGAACCAGCGCATAACCACGGTTGCGAAGTTTGCCGTCAAGAAAGTCGATCTCCTTGCGGTGCAGCAGCAGACGACGCCGACGGTCGGGATCGCGATTCCACACGCCACCATGGCTATAGGGGTGGATATGCAGGCCGACGAGCCAGCACTCCCCGCCGCGGATCAGCGCGAAGGTATCGGTGATCTGGCAGGCGCGCTCGCGAATCGACTTGACCTCGGTGCCGCTCAGTTCAATGCCGCACTCAAATGTCTCATCGATAAAGTACTCGTGATGCGCCGAGCGATTCTTGGAAATGAGCTTGCGCTCGCGCTTACTGGGCATCGCCGGCCTCCTTGGCGCCATCGGCGTTTGAGCCCGCAGCCTCGCGCTTTGCCTTGCGCTCGGCATTGAGCTCAGCATCGCTCTCGCGCACCAGTTTGATAATCGCCGCGCAGGCCTCCTCGCCCACCAAGTCGCGAGCACGCACCGTCAGGCGCGTCGCCTCCTGCTTGTCGCCGTCGCTTGCGGCATCGGTCGCGCACATAATCAGGCAGATGGCAATCTCGGCCGAAGGCGAGGTCGGAACGCCTTGCAGGGCCAGTTCACCCATCACGTGCTCGTCGCTCTCATCGGCGGCATCCGGATAGGTGGTATGGATCTTGTTGAGCAGGCGCGTCGTATGCGCATCGTTGGGCGCCAGGCGCAGCGCCAGACGCGCGCAGCCCACGGCAGCCGAAACGTTCTCGGTCTCGGGCTCCAAGAAGTACTGACCTAGATTGACGTAAGCACGGGCGGCGCACTTGCCATCACTTGCACGCTCCAGCACCGAGAACGAGAGCGATGCCCATTCCTGCTTGTCCTCGAGTGCGCGGAACAGCTCGGCCAAATCCAAGCGATAGTTGCAGTTCATGGGGTCCCAACGCACAGCCTGCATCAGGGCATTACGAGCGCTCACATAATCCTGCTGGCGAATGTAGGCAAACGCCATGTCAGAGTACAGGCGGTCAAACGGCACCTCGACCTGCACGAGCTCGCGCGGATCCTTCTCCACGCGGCGATAGGCCAAGCGCTCAAACTTGCTATCGAAGCTAAAGTATTGGCGCTTCTCCTCCGTCTTGCACTCAGCGTCGATATACTCCTCGGCGAGCTCCACCAGACGCTCCAGCAGCGGCGTCGCCGTAGCCAGGTCGCCCTGCGCCAGATAGTTCTCGGCATACGTGATGTCTTGCAAGCTGATGGGCAGATCCATGGCTACTCCTCGATCTGAGCGAAACACGGCAGGCGCCGTATATACGGTCAATACACAAAACCCGGGTCTCTTACGAGGCCCGGGCGTTCAATTTTGGTAGCCCGTACCAGATTCGAACTGGTGATCTCCGCCTTGAGAGGGCGGCGTCCTAAACCGCTAGACGAACGGGCCATATGTAGCAAATGCAATGGCTGGGATGGAGGGAGTCGAACCCCCATTGACGGAACCAGAATCCGCTGTCCTGCCATTAGACGACATCCCAATGACTGCATCGCTGCGCTCGGCTGTGCCTTTGCGCAAGAAAGAAATATACGGGAAGTCTCGCCATGACGCAAGCCCCAATTTTGACTTTTTTGAAATTCAGTCAAATTGGCCTAATTTAGTCCAACCCGTGAAGGACCTGTGAAGCCAACCGCTGTACACGAAGGGCAAAACGCCGTGAGCGGTAGCCGTCAACCGTTGGCAGATTCTACCGTGAAAACGATAGCACCAGGCAACACAATCGAAGTATCAATGATCGCGTAGATATCGAGGCGCCATGGACGAAGAGCTTGATTACCTATGGGAGACCCTGGGCCTCGAGATCACTGCCGACCTTTGGCCCGAACGGGACAAAATTCACCCCACGTTACGCCCCGCCATTACTGTGGTGCAGGCAAAATACCGCCGTGCATCCTTTTTAATCATGCGGATGTCATGGCACGCGGGACTCCCCGACCTTAAGCGAATCCAGGCAAGCCTCGTCGAGCTGTCCGGCATGCCGACCGTCATATCCGAGGCGCACCTGGAGCAGCGCCAGCGCGAGCGACTGCAACAGCAGCGGATTCCCTTTATCTGCCCCGGCATTCAGGCATATCTGCCCTTTATGGACGAAGAGTACTGGAGCGGCAAGCCCAACAAGCACGTAAAGGTCTACGATCCGCACGAATGGGCGCGGCTGGCGGACTGACTGGGGCAGGCCCGCCGGCGGAAAGTGCGTCCCAGATTTCAAGCTCAAACTGGTCCCCACTTTCCCGTCGAGCCCTCAACCGGAAACCGTGTCCCACAATCGAAGCTCAGAATGGGACGTGCTTTCCGCAACCGGCCACTTTGGGAAAGTGCATCCCATTCTGGAAGCGAATTCCGGGTCGCACTTTCCGCAGCCGCTACAGCAACGCCTCGGCCCAAGCCGCTTCCCTAAAGCCAGGAATCGCAAAGTCGTCGCCCACCAGCAGCGGACGCTTGACCAGCATGCCGTCGGTCGCCAGCAGCTCGTAGCACTCCCGATCCGTCATGCCCGCATCCAGACGCGCCTTCAGGCCCAGCTCTCGATATTTCATGCCCGACGAATTAAAGAAGCGCCGCACCGGCAGCCCCGAACGAGCAATCCAGGTCGCAAGCTCATCAGCCGTGGGATTGTCCAAAACGATATCGCGGTCGATATACTCTACCCCGTGTTCGTCCAGCCATGCCTTGGCCTTCTTACAGGTCGAGCACTTGGGATATTCAACAAACAATACCGCCATGGGATTTCCTTTCTTAGAGAAAACAGGTGTCTGGAAAACTGCACATCGACGACCGCTCGCGATTGCAGCCGTTATTGTAGTCAATGTCGAAGCATAGGCAGTCGCGATGTCTCGTCTTAAGGCTAGCGCCTCGCATGGGCGCCGATCGGCCGAGTCGCATGGCGCACCAACGCCGCTGCCAGCAATACCAACAGCATGGCGGTGACATAGCCCGCAGCATCGAATCCTAAATCGATAACGTCGAAATGCCTGCCGGGAACAAAGATCTTATGTACCTGATCGCCAACGGAGCAGGCGGCGCAAAAGAGCAATACGGGCACGCAACGGGAGCATACGCTCCACGGATGCCTGGAAAGGCAAACCACGACCACCGAGGCGAACAACCCGACGAAGAAAAATTCTACGGTATGGGCAACGCGACGGACGTTTGTGCCCGCCCACATGCGAATGGAAGCAAGTCGGCCAGACCGGGCATTCGAGGCAGCCGAATCGGTTCCCCCGGTCATTCCGTTCTCCGCTTGGGCTTCACCCGTGGCATCGGCAGCCTGAACGCCCGTGGCCTGACCCTCCACCACACGCGCGGTGGACTCGCTCAGCAACGACGTCTCCACCGCATTTTGCTCCGTCAGCGCCCAGATGCCCGCCAGCGTTGCAGCGAACAGAACGATCGCGGTCCATCCGATTATTTGTTTTACGCGAGCCAAGGGCCAACCTCCTTTTTTGAATATCAGCGAGTGTAGCCCCAAATGGCATCGTCACCGTATCAAAATTTGAATCGCAACAGGAAGCGACAAAGCGACGCAAACCCCTACCCCGCCTCGCGCATCCAGCGATCGAACGTCCCCACGCACACGCCCAGGCATTTTGCTGCCTGGCTGCGGGTAATATCGCCTGCCTCATAGCTATCGCGCACCAGCTCAAACTGAGGAGGGCACGGCTTGCGAGGTCGACCGAAACGGACCCCTCGCGCTCGCGCCGCTGCAATTCCCTCCGCCTGGCGCCGATGGATATTCTCGCGCTCCACCTGCGCCACGTAGCTCAGCAGTTGCAGCACAATATCGGCAATCAGGACGTTGGTCACATCCGGCGCGCCGCTGGCCCTAGCGCGCGTGTCAAGCAATGGCATGTCCAACACCACAATGGCAACCCCGAGCTCCTTGGTAATGCGTCGCCATTCCTCAAGAATCTCGGAGTAATTACGACCGAGTCGGTCGATAGAAAGCACCACCAGCACGTCCCCGTCCCCCAGGACGTTTAGCAGCTCGCGATAACGCGGTCGATCGAAGTCCTTGCCACTCGCATGGTCGGCATAAATATTCGCCGAGCCCACGCCATAGGCGCCCAGCGCATCCAGCTGCCGATTCAGATTCTGATCGCGCGAACTCACCCGCGCATACCCGTACACCGTCGCCATCTCATCCCCGCTTTCTTGTAAACCTGCCAAAAAGGGACAGGTTTATTTTGGTAGGTTTTACCTCTCAAATAGCAGGTAAGCGGGCGGCCGAGCAGACGGCAAGGTAGCCACGATTCAAATGCGAAGGGCGGTCCCGAAAGGCCGCCCTCCGCTCTCTCGCCACGAGTCGGGATTTAGCTAATGGATAAGCTTAAAGTCCAAGTGTCCACGCGTGGTATTGACGCGCGAGACCTCGATAATCACGCGCTGCCCCAGCTCGTAACGGGTGCCCGTGTCGGCGCCCGTCAGCGTAAGCGCGTCCTCGTCGAACTCGAACCACTCGTTGCCCAGGCTCTTGATCGAAACCAAGCCTTCGACCTGCGTCAGGTCCAAGCGCACAAAGAGGCCCATGTTGCTAACCCACGAGACGGTTCCGGCATAGCGCTCGCCCAGACGGTCCTCATAGTACTGGGCAATCTTGATCTTTTGCGTCGCATGGCTGGCGGCATCTGCCGCGCGCTCGGCATCGCTACATGCGCGGCAGATCTGCGGCAGAATGCGCGGCAGCGACTCGCGCCCCTTGCCGATCAGCCGCGGCGTACGGACCAAGGCGTCCTTGCCGCCGAGCTGCTCATAGGCCAACTGCAGTTTGAGCACGCGGTGCACCACCAGATCGGGGTAGCGACGGATGGGACTCGTAAAGTGACAGTAGCACGGCGCGGCGAGCGCAAAGTGGCCCTCGTTGCGCGGCTTGTACAGCGCGCGCTGCATGCTGCGCAGAAGCAGCGTGTTGACGAGCGGTGCGTTGGCCGTACCGGCGGCAGCATCAACTGCAGCCTGCAGCTCATCGGGGCTCCCCAGGGCAATACCGGCAGCACGGCGATCGTCGATGATGCCTAGCTGCGCCAGCGCAACGGCAGCACCGTGCAGGCTATCGGGGCTCGGATCCTCATGCACACGATAGCAGGCCTCGATATCACGGTCTGCCAGCCACTCTGCAACGCACTCGTTGGCGAGCAGCATGGCTTCCTCGATAAGCGACGTGGCACACGAACGCTCACGCGCCACAATCTGCACGGGCACTCCGTCCTCATCCAATAGAGCGCGAATCTCGGCTGTGTCAAAATCGACTGAGCCGCGGGCGCGACGAATACGACGGCGAAGTTCGGCGAGTTCGTTAGCGGCGACAAGGAAATCGCCGAGGTCGATGTTGTAGCCGCGGGCGGCCTCCTCACACGCAAGACCGCGCTCAAGCGCTTCCTCGCGCGAGGTCTCGGCAGCCGCAACATCCTCGGCTGCACCCTCCAGCACCGAATACTCAACCGCGCCGGCACGCACCAGCAGCGCCTCGGCGCCGTCATAGTCCATACGCACACGCGAGCGAATCACGCTGGGATACGGATCGTAATGCCGCACGCAACCCTGCGCATTGAGCTCGATATCGACGGTAAACGCAAGACGGTCCTCGTCAGGGCGAAGCGAGCACAGGTCATTGGACAGGCGTTCGGGCAGCATGGGAAGCACGCGATCGGCCAGATACACCGATGTCGTACGATGGCGAGCCTCAAGATCGATATGCCCGTCCCAAGCCACATAGTGTGAAACGTCGGCGATATGCACACCCAGCTTGTAGCCACCCTCGGGCGTGCGCTCCAACGAAATGGCATCGTCAAAGTCGCGCGCATCGACCGGGTCGATCGTGATGACAAAGCGGTCGCGCAGATCGCGGCGGAGCGGGTCCTTAAGCGCCGCGGACACATCGAGCGAAAGCCCCTCGGCCTCGTCCAGCGCGGCCTCGGGATAGCTATCGGTATAGCCGTAACGCGCCATCACATATTGAACGCCCAAATCGGGCGCGTCGTCTCCGCCAATGCGGCGTTCGATCGTCACGGTACCCGATTCCAGGCGCGTCGGGTAGGTCAAAATGCGCGCGACAACGGCATCACCCGGGTGAACGCCCAGACGATCCGCCGAGGTATCCTCGGGCAGAATGAAGAAGTCGGCCTTCAAACGCGAATCGAGCGGCTCAATCACACCGAGCGGACCGGCGGTCTGGTACGTACCCACTACGCTTATGGCTGCGCGCTCAACCACACCCTCGATCACGGCGCGCCGCTCACCGTGCGGGCTGTTCTTAATGCTCACGGCAACGGTATCACCGTCCATGATCTCACGCTTGCCGCGACCCATGACCTTGTAGTCGCCATTCTCGGTTATGACATAGGCACTGTGCTCATGGAGCTGCACGCGCCCGGTCAGGCTCGGACGGCGTTCGCTGCGCACCGGCCCGCGCTTATTGCGAGCTCCACGCTTATGCTTGTTATTGCGCCCCATGGCGCCTCCTAACTATCGATTGCCGACTCCAAAGAGTCTACCCAAATGATTCGCCATCCTGCCATCCCCTAGGGATCAAAAAACGGGCCGCCCCATAAGAGACGACCCGTTGGAAGGGATGAATTCCAGGCATGCCTACACGCGCAGGTAGCGGCGCATGGCGATGGCAGAACCAAAGAGACCGATAATCACGCCGACCAGAATCAGCGCAGCATAGGTCACCAGGTAGTACTGCATCGGCAGGGCAAACGACATCCAGCCGATGCTCTCCTGCAGACGCGGGATCATCAGATTGCGCAGCAGCTCCAGAACGCCGATGGAAAGCAGCGAGCCCAAAATGGCCTGCAGCACGCCCTCGGTGATAAACGGGCCACGAATGAAGCCGTTGCTGGCGCCGACCAGACGCATAATCGCAATCTCACGACGACGCGCCGTGATGGACAGGCGAATCGTGTTGTTGATGAAGATGAATGCGATAAAGGTCAGAAGACCAACGAGCACCACGGCGGCGATGCGGATGTAGTTGGTCACCTGGAACAGGCGGCTCACTTCCTCCTGGCCGTACAGCACGCTCGCGTTGACGTCGCCGTCATCCGCGATCTTCTGGAAATCGGCATCCTTCTTGAGCTTCTTTGCCGTGCTCTCGACCTTGGACGGATCGTCCATCTCAATAGCGAAGGAAGCCGGCAGCGGGTTCTGGCCATCGAGCGCGCTCATGGTGGCGTCGGCGTTGCCCGACATCTTGCTCGTATACTCGGCCAGCGCGTCGTCCTTGTCCTTATAGGTCACGGACTTGACGTTATTCCACGTCTTAAGCTCGGCCTCAAAAGCCTGAACATCGGCCTGATCGGCGTCATCACTAATGAACGCGTTGATGACAACCTGATCCTCGACGGTGCCGATCACGGAGTTCAGCATCGCAGAGCCCATGATGAACAGGCCGATGATAAACAGCGAAAGGAAGATCGTGATGACGGCGCCGAGCGAGGTAGTCCAGTTACGGAAGAAGTGGCTGATTGCCTCTTTGAAGGAGTAGCCCACGTTAGTTGGTGCCATAGTTGCCGTAACCTCCCCTCTCCTGGTCGCGGATGACGTGGCCGCCCTCGAGGGCGATCACGCGACGGTGCATGCTATCGACCATCTCGCGGTCGTGCGTGGCGACGATCACGGTGGTGCCGGTGCGGTTAATACGCTCAAGCAGCTTCATGATGCCCAGCGAGATCGCCGGGTCGAGGTTGCCCGTGGGCTCGTCGCAGATCAGCAGCGGCGGACGGTTGACCATAGCACGGGCGACGGCAACGCGCTGCTGCTCGCCACCGGAAAGCTGGTCGGGTAGCGAGTCCATCTGATCGGCCAGACCGACCAGACGCAGCACCTCGGGCACCTGGCTGCGAATGACGCCCTTGGGCTTGCCGATGCACTGCAGGGCAAACGCCACGTTTTCGTAGGCGGTCTTTTGCGGCAGAAGCTTAAAGTCCTGGAACACGGCGCCAATCTGGCGGCGCAGGAACGGAACCTTACGGTTCTTGATCTTCATGAGGTCCTGACCGGCAACCAGGATGCGGCCGCTCGTCGGCTTGACGTCGCGGTTGAGCGTCGACAGCAGCGTGGTCTTACCCGAGCCGGAGTGACCGACCAGGAAGACGAACTCGCCCGGATAGATCTCGATGTTGATGTCGTCGAGTGCAGGCTTGTTAGGCTGTGCCGGATAGATCTTGGTGACATGCTCCATAAGGATGACGGGCTCGACACCGGCCTGCTTGGCCATCTTCTTGCGGCTGGCCTGCGGATCGATGGGCGCAAACACCGACGTGAAATCGGGGTTGTTGAGCGCGTTATCGAGGCTTGCGACCTCGGCTGCCTGATCGCTCTCGACCACCGGGGCAGCAGGCTGCGTGGGGTCGGGAATAGCGGCAAAGAGACCGGACTGCGCAGGCTGAGGAGCCGGCGTCGCAGGGGCCAAGGGGTCGGGAATGCCGGCCATGGTAGGCTGCGGCGTGGCGGCACCAGCCTGAGGCTGCTCCACGCGAGCGGTCACGGCCTGAACGGGCTCAAAACCCGCCGTGCCGGAAAGCGCGACATCGCTGGTTGGATTGTAGGCAAAGGGATCGGATGCCGGCTGTGCCTGATCTGCCGGCTGAGCGGGGGCCTGAGCAACAGGCTGGCCCTCTGAATCCGGAGTGGCGAAACGACTGCCCTGGACGCCTGCCTGCGTCTTGGGGGCATCATCGCCCGCACCGGAGGTACGGAAGTGGTTACCCACTGGTGCTCCTTATCGTCGTGCGTTTAAACTACATGAGCGCTTTGTATTTTAGCAGCATTAGCTTTGCTGCACATAAGAAGCATGGCGTGCTTAGGGATCCCGTCGGCCGTGCACAGGGTTACTCTCCAAATCGTCCTCGGACATGTCGGAGCCCCCGCTGCGCACTACGTGCGGCGGGGGCTCCTCCGTCCTGCGGAAAGATTTGGAGAGTAACCCTGTGTCCGGCCTGCGATAACTAAGGGGTCGCTGCGTTTTACTTGGGTGCAGCAGCGCCGTGCTTGGGGTCTGAATTGCACTTTGCTGGTCTGGGCCCGTTTCCCGGAGAAAGCCCTTACTTGGTGCGGGCCTAATTTGTTTGTTGCCGACAAAAAACAGGGGCGTCCTCTTTGGGGACGCCCCTGTTATGGATTGCATACGGTTGCTGAAGCGATGCTTTGCCTCGCCTTGCCTTATGCCAAGAACTCCTTGGTGGTCGCCACGATGTTGGCGGCGTCCAGGCCATACTTGTGCAAGAGTTCGGCACCCGGGCCAGACTCACCGAAGGTGTCGTTGACGCCGATCTTCTTGAGCGGCGTCGGGCACTGCTCGCACAGGACGTCGGCGACGGCGCTGCCCAGGCCACCGATCACAGAGTGCTCCTCGACGGTCACGACATGGCCGGTCTTGGTGGCGCTCTTGACGATCGGGTCGGCATCGATGGGCTTGATGGTGTGCATGTTGATGACCTCGGCGTCGATGCCCTCGGCAGCGAGCTGCTCGGCGGCGTCGAGAGCCTCGCCGACCATCAGGCCGCAGGCGATGATGGTCACATCGGCGCCCTCGCGCATGACAATGCCCTTACCCAACTCGAACTTGTAGGTCTCGGGGTCGTTGATAACCGGCGAGGCCAGACGGGCAAAGCGCATGTACACCGGACCGTCGCACTCGTAGGCGGCGCGCGTCACGGCGCGGGCCTCCACATCGTCGGCAGGAACGATAACAGTCATGCCGGGGATGACGCGCATAAGGGCGATATCCTCGCAGCACTGGTGCGTGGCGCCATCCTCGCCCACCGAGATACCGGCATGCGTGGCACCGATCTTAACGTTAAGGTGCGGGTAGCCGATGGAGTTACGGACCTGCTCAAAGGCGCGACCGGCAGCGAACATGGCAAAGGTGCTCGCGAAGGCAACACGACCGGTGGTCGCGATACCGGCGGCAACACCCATCAGGTTGCTCTCGGCGATACCCACGTCGAAGAAGCGGTCGGGGCAAGCGGCCTTAAATTTGCCGGTCTGCGTGGCGGCGGCCAGGTCGGCGTCGAGGACCACAAAGTCATCGTGCTCGTTGGCGAGCCCGACGAGGGCCTCGCCGTAGCTTACACGCGTGGCGATTTTCTTGACGTCTGCCATCCTAGAGCTCCTCTCCGGCGGCCGTGAGCTCTGCCATGGCCTGCTCAAACTGTTCATCGTTGGGGGCCTTGCCGTGCCAACCAACCTGGTTCTCCATAAAGGAAACGCCCTTGCCCTTCATGGTCTCGGCGATGATGGCGGTCGGCTGACCCTTGGTGGCGCGGGCCTCGGCAAAGGCGGCGCGGATCTGGTCGAAATCGTTGCCGTCGGCAAGCTCCACCACGTGGAACTTAAAGGCGCGGAACTTGTCGGCGAGCGGCATGGGGTCGTTGACCTCCTCGACGGGACCGTCGATCTGCAGGCCGTTGTGGTCGACGATCACGCAGAGGTTATCGAGCTGCTGGTTGCCGGCAAACATGGCGGCCTCCCAGACCTGGCCCTCCTCGCTCTCGCCATCGCCCAGCAGGGCGTACGTGCGGTAAGTATCACCCCAGTGCTTGGCGGCAACCGCCATGCCCACGGCGGCGGAGATGCCCTGGCCCAGCGAGCCGGTGGACATATCGACGCCCGGGGTGTCGTTCATGTTGGGATGGCCCTGCAGGTGGCTGCCGATATGACGCAGCGTCTCGAGGTCCTCCTTGGGGAAGAACCCGCGCTCGGCGAGCACGGCGTACAGGCCCGGAGCGCAGTGGCCCTTGGAGAGCACAAAGCGATCGCGGTCGGCCTTGCGGGGATCGGCCGGGTCGACGTTCATTTCCTCAAAGTACAGATAGGTCATGATGTCGGCAGCGCCGAGCGAACCGCCCGGATGGCCGGACTTGGCAGCGTGCACGCCGGTGACGATGCCCTTCCTTACCTCGTTGGCAACCTTTTTGAGCTCTTCGTCGCTCATTGTGCCTTCCTTTCATCCTCATTAGACAAAATGCGCACGGCACCGAAGGTAATCCCAACACAGCCGCAATGCACGTACGTCATTCATTATGCTGGAAACTGATGGCTTTACCAGAGTTTTTATCATTATTTGAACAATTTAGCAGGCAGAACCGCTGATGAAACGGTTTATCAATGTGAACGTCTTTTGGATGGAACGCGATCGACCCTACGCGCTAATGTCCTTGAATCCCTCGCCGAAGGCTTCCGTAACGTCGGCAACCGTCACGATGGCATGAGGATCGCGCTCGCGCACGATCGTCTTGAGGGTATTGAGCTCTCGACGGCTCACGATGACCATAATCACTGGCTTCTCGGCACCCGAATACATGCCAGTCGCCTTAAACTTGGTACAACCACGACCCAGGCCATACATGATATCGGCAGCGATATCAGGGAACTTGTCCGAGATGATGAGTACCATACGGCGTTTGTTGCCACCATCGACCACGGCATCGATCACGTAGCCGCTAATGACCATCGAAAGGCCTGCATACAGTGCGTTTTCGATTGAAAAGACCGGAGCCGATAGCGCGCATACGGCAACATCGATCGCCATGACGGTCGAGCCCACCGGCAGCGAGGTGTTACGCGAGATGATTTGGCCAATCGTGTCCGAGCCGCCGGTGTTGGCGCCGGCGCGCAACACCATGCCGTAACCGATGCCCGTAATAATGCCGCCCCACATGGCAGGGAGCATCAGGTCCGCATCCGCCAGAGGTGCTACAAACGGGGCGAACAGATCGGTAAAGAAGCCCAGCAGCACAAAGCCCGTCGCGGTCTGCACCACGTAGAACATGCCGCCCTCGCGCATAACGGCCAACAACAGCAAGGCGTTCATCACGATCGTCTGAATACCAACGGGAAGCGATAGGCCGCGCGCCGCGCCGACCGCCTGGATAATGGTGGCAAGGCCCGTAACGCCACCGGCGGCAAGACCGTTGGGAATCAAAAACAAGTCGGTCGCGATGGCGGCCAGAGCGCACCCCAACATGATCTGGGGCAGGTCGTGAAAGAAGTTCATCGAAAGAATGCGCTTGATGTCCAGACGATATGCCATGCTGCCTCCCTCAAAAAAGCGCACCCAAACGGATGCGCTTTGAACTTCTTCTTGTATTCGATTCTACCGATTCGCCGGACAAAAACCACCCCTGCGCAGGGTTTATTCTGGATACAAACCCGTCCAACCGTTGGGCTTAACATCGGCTTGAAGCTGCCCGATGTTTTAGACCTCCGAGCCTTCTGCATCGGCGTTGCCGGTGGCCCAGCGATGGTAGCCAATAACAAACGGGTCCAGGTCGCCATCGTCAAGAACGGCCTCGACATTGCTGGTCTCCACGCCCGTGCGTAGGTCCTTGACCATCTGGTACGGGTAGAGCACGTAGCTGCGAATCTGGTTGCCAAAACCAATCGTGGTCTTAGGTCCGCGAATCTCATCGAGCGCCTCGGCGCGCTTCTCGAGCTCAATCTCGTACAGGCGAGCCTTGAGGATCTGCATGCACGCGGCCTTGTTCTGGATCTGGCTGCGCTCGTTTTGGCAGGTGACCACAATGCCGCTGGGAAAATGCGTCACGCGCACGGCGGAGTCTGTGGTGTTGACGCCCTGACCGCCCGGGCCGCTCGCGTGGTACACGTCCACGCGGATGTCATCGGGACTGATCTCGATGTCGATATCATCGGGTAGCACGGGGATGACCTCGACGCCGGCAAACGTGGTCTGGCGGCGCTTCTTGTCGTCGGTGGGGCTAATGCGAACCAAGCGGTGGACGCCGGCCTCGGCGCGCAGCATGCCAAATGCGTCCTTGCCCTCGACGGTAAAGGTCGCGCGGTCGATGCCGATGACCTCGGCCGCGGGACAGTCGTTGATGGTGACCTTCCAGCCGCGACGCTGGCAGTACTTCATGTACATCTTAAAGAGCATGAAGGTCCAGTCCTGGGCCTCCAGACCACCCTGTCCGGGCTTGATGGTCACAATGGCATCGCCGTGATCGAACTCACCGGTAAACCAGCTCGAAAGCTCGAGCTCGTCGATAGCGCGGGCCAAGCGCTCAGCCGTGGCTGCAGCCTCCTCGCGAAGGGCGGCGGCGTCGGGGTCATCCCCCATCTCCTCGGCAAGCTCCAGCGCGGCGCGGGCATCGGAAAGCTCGCCGCGCGCGGTGTCCACGGCAGCGATATCTTCCTTGGTACGCGCGATCTCCTCCATGGTGGCACGGGCGGCGTCGGCGTCATCCCAAAAGCCGGGAGCCACGCTTTTAGCCTCGAGCTCGGTCACGCGCGTGCGCTTTTCGTCCAGGTGGAGATACGACTCGACCTCACCGAGCCGGTCCGCGAACGCGTCCAGCTCGGCGGGCGTTACCTCTAAAGCCTCAGCCATTAACGATTCCTGCCGTGGCAGTACTTAAACTTCTTGCCGCTACCGCAGGGGCACGGGTCGTTGCGGCCCACGTTGACGTACGGATCGTCGCTCTCGGACTTGCGATAGGTGGTCACCTTGCCACCGTTGTTGACGGCAGCCGGACCACCCTGGACAGCCGTGCGGGCCTGCACCTGCGCCTGCTTGCGCAGCACCGAGTCGCCGTTGTCACCATCGACCTCGGCAGGACCGGAGAAGCGCGCACCCTCGAGCGCGGGCTCCTCCTTGTGCTCCACGGCACGCGGGGCAGCCTTGATCTCGATGCGCAAAACCGTGCGCAGGTAATCCTCATACATGGTATCGACGAGTATCTGGAACGCGCCGTAGGCCTCGGTCTTGTACTCAACCAGCGGGTCGCGCTGGCCAAAGCCGCGCAGGCCGATGCCGGTCTTGAGGTAGTCCATCTCCTGCAGGTAGTTCATCCAGCGGGTATCGATGACGCGCAGCATGACCTGGGTGTTGAGCTCGCGCATCAAGTCCTCGCCCAAGCGCTCGGCCTTCATGTTGTAGCACTTCTCTACGTAAGCCAGGACATCGGCAGCCAGGGCCTCATAATCCTCGTCGGGGAACTTCGGCGTATCGATGTGGCCGGTGAGCTCCACAACCCACTTGCGCAGACCCTCCAGGTCGCGCTCGCCATCGTGGCTGTCCTTGGTGCAGAACTCCTGCACGCAACGGTAGACTGTATCGTGCATGACCTCGGTGATGTGGTCGGTCAGGTCCTTGCCGTCAAGAATCTTATTGCGCTCGGCGTAGATGACCTGGCGCTGCTTGTTCATGACGTCGTCGTACTCAAGGACGCTCTTACGCATGGAGAAGTTGATGCTCTCGACCTTGTGCTGGGCGCTCTCGACGGCCTTGGAGATGATCTTATGCTGGATGGGCATGTCGTCGCCCATGTCGGCCGTGACCATCATCTTGGAGACGCGGTCCATCTTGTCGCCGCCGAACAGGCGCATGAGGTCGTCCTCGAGCGACAGGTAGAACTGGGTCTCGCCCGGATCGCCCTGACGACCGGAGCGGCCGCGCAGCTGGTTGTCGATACGGCGGGACTCGTGGCGCTCGGTGCCGATAACGGTCAGGCCACCGGCGGCAAGCACGCGCTCGCGCTCGGCCTTGCAAGTCTCCTTGGCCTCGGCGTTAAACTGCTCGAGCTGCTCGGGCGTCACGTCCTCCATGGTCAGGCCCTCGTACTCCAGGCGCTCGCGCACCAACTCGTCGGGGTTGCCGCCCAGCAGGATGTCGGTACCACGACCGGCCATGTTGGTGGCGATGGTCACGGCGCCGTAGCGTCCGGCCTGGGCCACGATGTGGGCCTCGCGTTCATGGTGCTTGGCGTTGAGGACCTCGTGTGCGATGCCGCGCTTGGTAAGGGCGGCGGACAGCTTCTCGGAGCTCTCGATGGAGACGGTGCCCACCAGGACCGGCTGGCCCTTGGCGTGACGACGCTCGACGTCGTCGGCAACGGCGTTGTACTTGGCCTGAATGGTGCGGTACACCAGGTCCTCGTGGTCCACGCGCTGCACGGGCTTGTTGGAGGGGATGACCTCGACGGGCAGCTTGTAGATCTCGCGGAACTCGGCATCCTCGGTAAGTGCCGTGCCGGTCATGCCGGAGAGCTTGTCGTACAGACGGAAGTAGTTCTGCAGGGTGATGGTTGCCAGCGTCTGGTTCTCCTCGCGCACGAGCACGCCCTCTTTGGCCTCGATGGCCTGATGCAGGCCCTCGGAGTAGCGGCGGCCTTCCATGATACGACCGGTGAACTCATCGACGATCTTAACCTCGCCGTTGGTGACCACGTACTGCTTGTCGCGGTGGAACATGTACTGGGCCTTCAGCGCCTGCTGCAGGTGGTTGACCAGCTGGCCGGAGAGATCGGCATAGATGTCATCGATACCCAGGCGGCGCTCAATCTTCTTAAGGCCGCGCTCGGTGGCGGCAATGGTGTGCTTGGCCTCGTCCATGACATAATCGCCCGTGGGCTCCACGTCCTCGGTGGCGGTGAGCATGTCGTGCGACACGTCCTCGCCGCGCTCAAGGCCACGCACGGCACGCGCGAAGTCCTTGTAGGTGCTGGCGGACTTGGTGCCGGCGCCCGAGATGATGAGCGGCGTTCTGGCCTCATCGATCAGGATGGAGTCAACCTCGTCGACGATGGCGTAGTTGTGGCCGCGCTGCACGCGCTGCTCGGGACGGGTAACCATGTTGTCGCGCAGGTAATCAAAGCCGAACTCGGAATTGGTGCCGTAGGTGACGTCGGCCTGGTAGGCCGGGCGCTTGAGCTCGAGCGGCATGTTGTTCTGGAGCAGACCGACGGTCATACCCAGGTACTTATAGATGCGGCCCATCCACTCGGAGTCACGCTTGGCAAGGTAATCATTGACAGTAACGACGTGCACGCCCTTGCCGGCAATAGCGTTGAGATAGCCGGCCAACGTGGAGACGAGGGTCTTACCTTCGCCAGTCTTCATCTCAGCAATGTGGCCCTCGTGCAGTGCCATGGCGCCAATGAGCTGCACGTCAAAGTGGCGCATGCCCATGGTGCGCTTGGAAGCCTCACGCACGGTGGCAAAGGCCTCGGGAAGCATGTCGTCGAGCGACTCGCCGTTGGCGTAACGCTCGCGGAACTTATCGGTCTGGGCGCGGAGTTCCTCCTCGGTCATCTTCTCAAACTGGGGCTCAAGACCGTTGATCTGGTCGACGATCTTGTAGTAGCGCTTAAGGTCCTTATCGGATCCAAAGGACAGCAGCTTTGACATGAATCCCATGTGGTTTTCCTTTTTGGCCATCGCCCACGCCGTGCAGCTGCGGGCGAGTTAAACACAGATGATTGTACTTTAGCCAAACAAGGCGCGGCCTATACGGTCGAGCTCGACCGCCACGTAATAACTACGACCAACCTGCCACAATGGGACAGGTTAATTTTGGCAGGTCTATCTGGGCAAACGCCGCCTCTCTGCCATGTGGTGCCATGGGGACAGGTTAGTTTGCACTAATTTAAAAAGAAAAAGGGCCGCGCACCCAAATGAATGCACGGCCCTCATGCCATGAATGCGAGTGATTCCGCGGCGAGCTATTTACTCAGCAGCCTCGGTGGTCTCGGCCTCGACAGCGGCCTCCTCGACGGGAGCCTCTGCGGGAGCCTCGGCGGCCTGCTTGGCAGCCTCCTCGGCAAACTTAGCGGCACGCTTAGCCTTCTCGGCGGCCTTAGCCTCAGCGGCGGCCTTGCGAGCGGCCTCGGCCTCAGCAGCCTTGGCGGCCTTGGCAGCCTTGGCCTCCTCAGCCTTCTTGAGCTGGGCGGCAGCGGCGCCACCGAACTTGTCGGCGAAGCGCTGGACGCGTCCACCGGTGTCGACGAACTTCTGCTGGCCGGTGTAGAACGGGTGACACTCGTTGCAAAGCTCGACCTTCATCTCGGACACGGTAGCGTGCGTCTTGAAGGTGTTGCCGCAGGAGCACGTCACCGTGCACTCGACATACTGGGGATGGATACCCTGCTTCATGGTAGGACTCCTTATTGGTCAGGCGCTGGTTACCGATCAGCGCATAAGGCGTCTTGGTTTCCGACCAAGACAACAAACTCGGCTATGATACCACGGCGCCGCGTGTCCCACAAAAGGTTCACGGTCTTTGTGCAACGCGGCGCGACCAACCGCAGCGGACACGCACCCTGTTGCCCCTTCTCCCATGTTGCAGACGTGTAACGCCGCAGTAAGCACACCCCTTTTGGCGCCAGACAGGTACAATGATGAACACTGTACCGTAGCGGAGCGCCGCCGCGCGCCGCCAACACACGAAAGGGTTTCCCATGGCCGAGATCTCGTCCTCCCGCATCGTCATCACCGTCCTTGGCAAGAACCGCCCCGGTATCGTCGCCGGCGTCACCCGTGTTCTGGGCGAGGCCAACGTCGACATCCGCGACATCACGCAGTCCATTATCGAGGACATCTTCACCATGACCATGCTGGCCGACACCGCCGAGTCCAAGCTCGACTTCGCCGAGCTGCAGAAGGCCCTGGCCGAGGCAGGCGAGCTTTCGGGCGTCAACGTGTCCATCCAGCGCGAGGACGTCTTTAACTTTATGTACCGCCTGTAGCGAACAAGCCGCTCGGGGCAGCTTGACGTCATATCGTCCAAGCGCGCCGCCCCAAAGCGGACCGGAGAGGAGCGCGCATGGCCTACGACGCCAAGAAAATCTACTACCGCTTCGACGATCACCTGAGCCGCCTGGTTCTGGATTACGAGGCAAGCCGTCAGATTTCGCCCGAAAGCGAAAACCTCTACCACGGCCTGCCGACCGCCCCGTACGACGAGGGCTTGTTCGAAGAACACAACGTCAAGCGCGGCCTGCGCAATGCCGACGGCTCGGGCGTGGTCGCGGGCCTTACCCGCATCTCGGATGTGCATGGCTACAACAAGGTCGACGGTAAGGTCGTGCCCGATCAGGGCAAACTCACGCTTCGTGGCTACAGCATCGAGGATCTGGTCAACAACGCCCAGGCCGAGAATCGCTACGGCTACGAAGAGGTCGCCTATCTGCTCATTACGGGCTCTCTGCCCACCAAGGAAGAGCTTGACGGTTTTTGCGAACGTCTGGGTGCTTTTAGGCACCTGAGCGACGAATACGTCCGCGAGTTCCCCATGACCACGGTGTCGTCGAGCATCATGAATGTGCTTCAGCGCGCCGTGCTGCTGCTCTACGCCTTCGACGCCGAGCCCGACGCCATTACACCCGAGCACGAAATCGACGTCGCCATCTCCATGCTGGCGCGTCTGCCCCGCATCGCCGCCTTCGCGCATATGGCCTCGGTCGCCAAGCGCCGCGGCTCCGAGGTTCATGTACCGCACCCCACACCCGGCCTCTCCACCGCCGAAACCATCCTGCAGGTGCTGCGCGGCGGCATGGCGTTCACCCGCGATGAGGCGATGCTGCTCGACGTGATGCTCATGCTGCATGCCGAGCACGGCGGCGGCAACAACTCAACGTTTGCCTGCCGCGTGCTGTCCTCCTCGGCCACCGACCCGTATTCCGCCTACGCCGCGGCTATCGGCTCGCTCAAGGGCCCGCGCCACGGCGGCGCCAACGCCAAGGTCGTGTCCATGCACGAGGACATTCGTGCGCATGTCTCCAATTGGGAGGACGAGGACGAGGTCGCAGCCTACCTGGGCAAGATTCTCGACAAGCAGGCCTTCGACGGTACGGGTCTCATCTACGGCATGGGCCACGCCGTCTACACGCTGAGCGACCCGCGCGCCGAGGTGTGCCGCCGTTACGCGCGCACACTTGCCGCCAAGAAGGACCTGGGCGATGAGTTCGCGCTCATCGAGCGCATCGAGCGCCTGGCACCGCAGGTGATGCGCGACCACGGCATGACCAAGCCCATCTGCGCCAACATCGACCTGTACACAGGCTTTATCTACAAGATGCTCGGCGTACCCGAAACGCTTTTTACGCCGCTATTCGCCGTCGCCCGCATGGCCGGCTGGTCGGCACACCGCATGGAAGAGCTCTTCTGCGCGCACCGTATTATTCGCCCGGCCTATCGTCCAGTGATCGAGCCGCTGGAGTACAAGCCGCTCGCCGACCGCTAGGACGCGGACCGTTATAGAACTCGAGCGTGGCCAGGGCATCACCGCCTTCGGCCACGCTTTTTATGCCAGCAGAAAGGGCTGCATCAAATGATTGTGTTTTCCGATATGGATGGAACGCTGTTGACGAGCGATAAGCAGATGAGCGATGCCACCTGGGCGATGCTCGACGAGCTCGCTCGACGCGGGATTGAATTTGTGCCCTGCACGGGACGTCCGCTGTCGGGCATCTTTGAACCTATCCTCGCCCATCCCGCCGTACACTACGCAGTCTGTGCCAACGGTGCCAGCGTCTGGCAGCTCGACGAGGATGTGCCCACCGACGCCTCGCGCGCTACGCGCATTTTGAGCCGACCGCTCGACCGCGGCATTGCCCATCGCATCCATCGCATCGCCGCCGGCCACGATGTGACCTTCGATATCTTCGCGAACGGACAGTGCTTCCTCCCCCGCTCGCTCTACTCGCGCCTGGACGAATTCTGCGGCGGCGACCCCCACATCGCGGTTTCGCTCAAGCGCACACGAACACCGATCGACATGGATATCGACAGCAAAATCGACGAGGTCGAGACACTCGAACGCATCGCCATGTACTGGCACGACCCGGCCGATCGCGACGCCATCACGGCGGAACTCGACACGCTCGGAGGCATTGAGGTCACGCGTTCGTACGCCATGAATATCGAGGTCATGGGCGAGGGCGCCACCAAGGGAACGGCCCTCACGTGGCTATGCGAGCACCTGGGCGAGCGTCTCGCCGACGCCTGGGCGTTCGGCGACAACATCAACGACATTCCCATGCTGCAGGCAGCAGGCCACGGCATGGCCATGGTCAACGGCGAGCCCGAAGACCGCGAGGCCGCCGACGCCATCACCGAGTTCGACAACGACCACGACGGCGTCGCCCGCACCATCATGGCCGCCCTCGCCTAGTCATTGGCCAGTCACTGGGGACGTTCTTGAATGACTAGTCGTTGGGGACAGTCTTCGCGAAAAAGCTGCAAGGGCTGTCCCCCACTGCCGGCAGAAAAGGAAGATCCCCAGCTGCCGGATTAAGCGAGACTCTCCAGCACGCGGCGGAGCTCACGCTGAACGGCATGGTCGCGGTTGCAGCCTACGACGCGATCGGCAACCTCTTTGAGCGCGGGGCGCGCGTTTTCCATCGCGCAGCCCGTGCCGACAAAGCGAATGATCTCGTAGTCGTTCATCGAGTCGCCAAACGCCATGACCTCGTCGCGTCCAACGCCGTAATGCTCCGCGAGCTGCGCGATGCCCGAGGCCTTCGACACACCGGGCTGCATGGCATCGATCCACGCGTTACCCGAAGGCGCAAAAGTAAAGAGCTGACCGAGTTCGCGCTGCAGTACGTAAGCGCTGTCCATAACGGCACCGTCATCGCAAAAGATACTCGCCTTGATGATATTTACACTGGGATCGGGCAGCTCCCAAATACGCTCGGCATTGGGAAGGTCCTTATCGACCTCACGCACGAACTTGCACTCGTCATCGAGCAAGAAGGACTTGGTTCGGTCAAAAAGCGCAAGATGCAGATTGGAAAACGTCCTGACGGCTTGGGCGAGCCTTCGAATCGCCAGGTGCGAATACACCTCACGGTCTACCATCTTGCCGTCGGCGAAGACCTGGGCACCGTTAGCGGCGACAAAGTCCATCTTGTCGCGAACGGGCGCAAAGAACTCGCACAGGCGATCGTAGCGACGACCTGACGATGCGGCGAAATGCACGCCATGCTCGTGTAGCGCCAGAATCAGTTCGTAGGTCTCGGGAGGCACCTGGCCGTTTTCGTCAAGCAGTGTGCCGTCCATATCGGATGCAATCAGTTTAAACATAGAAAAACTCCCTTCGGGCTTGTTGGAATCGAACGTGTATCCGATTTCAACGTACCCAAAGGGAGCTCAAATAAGACTCCGCGGGCGTAAACGTTACAAGGACCTGGCAAATAGCTCACACATGCCAGAGGTCCTACGATCGCGGCGCCAGGCGACACGCCACCCCGACGGCCAGTCGTTTAAGAACGCCCCCGATGACTAGTCGGCGTAGGTGAAGGTCGTGACGTCGAACATGCCCTCGGGGCGGATGCGGAGCGTCGGAATCACCGGCAGAGGCAGGAAGATGATGCCCATGATGGGGTCGAGCGGCGGCTCAATACCCATGGCGCGTGCCTTAACCATAAAGTCGTCGTGCTGCGCGGCAACGTCCTCGGCCGTGCCTTCGCTCATCAGGCCACCGAGCGCCAGCGGAATGCGCGCCACGACCTCGCCGTTGCGCACCAGCACGTGACCGCCCTGGCCCACGGCCTCGACAGCAGCCATCATATCGGCGGCGTTGTCGCCCACCACGCACACGTTGTGCGAGTCGTGTCCGATCGTCGAGGCGATGGCACCACCCGTGATGGTAAAGCCGCGCACCCAGCCGCGACCGATATGCTTGCCGACAAGACCCAGGCCAGCGGGACCGTCGTCGTCGACGCCCTCGGCCTGCAGCGACACGCCGCGGCCATGGCGCTCGATCAGCATAATGCGGCGCAGGCCCTCGGCGCTCTCGGGGCGAGCCATGCCCGTGATGGCCTTACCCGGCACCACGTCAATCACAGCCTCGCCCGGCTTAAAGGCATAGTCGAACACGTCGAGCGAAAGCTTCGGCAGCTTAACGGAGGCGCGCAGCTCATCGGCAAGGGCCGCAACCTCGGCCATCTCGGGTGCAACCTCGCCCACAAAAGTGCCGTCCTGTGCCACGAGCGCGCCGGCGGCATACACGCGATACGGAGCTGTGGCAAACGTCAGGTCGTTGAGTACCAGCAGGTCGGCACGCTTGCCCGGGGCGATGGCGCCACGCAGCTCGTGCGGGTCGCGGCAACCGTGGTCCAGGCCAAACGCCTCAGCCGTGGACAGGGACGCCATAGAGATGGCAACCACGGGGTCAATACCGGCCTCGATAGCCACGCGGCAGGCATTGTCGATCATGCCGGTCGAAAGTGCATCGGAGGGAGCGCGGTCATCGGTCGCAAAGCAGAAACGACGGGCGCGGGCGGGGTTCTCCAACAGCATCGGCGAAAAGTTGGCAAGGTCGTGGCTGCACGTACCCTCGCGCAGCATGACATACATGCCGCGGGACAGCTTATCGAGCGCCTCCTCGGGGATCGTCGACTCGTGGTCGGCGATAATGCCCGCCGCGGCATAGGCGTTGAGGTCCTTGCCGGCGACAAGTGGCGCATGGCCGTCGACTTGCTTGGACGGCGTCTGGTTAGCAGCATCGATGCGAGCGCAGGTCTCGGGATCGGCCATAAAGACGCCCGGCAGGTTCATCATTTCGCCCAGACCAAAGACATCGCCCGGATGCTCGGCAAAAAACGCCTGCATGTCAGCGGCGGTAATCACAGCGCCCGCTTGCTCATCGGGCAGCGCGGGCACGCACGAGGGCATCATGTACTTGATGGAAATGGGCGCGCGACGGCCGTCCTCGATCATAAAGCGCAGGCCGTCCAGGCCGGAAACATTGGCGATCTCGTGGCTGTCGGCAATGGCAGTGGTGGTGCCGCGCGTCGCCGCCATGCGCGCATACTCGGCGGGACGGATGTTCGAGGACTCAATGTGCAGATGTCCGTCGATAAAGCCGGGGGCGAGATAGCGACCCTGGCAGTCGATGACCTCGGTCGCCTCGTAGGTGCCGGCGGCATCGTCGCGACCGTCGTAGAGCACGCCGACGATTACGCCATCCTTGACGGCAACGCTACCGGGCGCCACGCGCTGACCATATACGTCGACAATCTGCGCATTGGTAAACAGCGTGTCGACGGGCACGCGCCCCTCGGCAGCATCGATCACAGACCTCATGACCTCAACGGACATACATACTCCTTTAACCGTAGAAAACGCTGCGGGGCGGACAAACCTTCACCGCAGCAAGCCAATAGCAATTGTATGCCCAAACGATGGGTCAGCAATACGGCCCTCCGCTTAACGGCATCCGCCACTTGGTGCAATGGTGACAGACTACTTTTCGCCAATGACAAGGAGTGTCCCAAAGTGCCGGCACAAAAGGAACGTCCCTAACTGCCGCATCCGGAGCAAGACAATGCCGCGGGTAGAGGGCGGACAGCGAGCGGGCTCCAGAGCGAACAAATTGACATGAAAAGAGGGCGGCATAGACCTTCTGGTCATGCCGCCCTCTTTGAATGGCAAGTTGTCGCTCTGGAGCCCGCGCAGCGTCGACCGGTTACGCGGTTTGGTAAAACCGCGTAACTAAGCCAGCTTAAAGCCCTTGCGCTTGCCTACGGAGAGGGTGTCGCCCAGCTTGAGGGCGCTGGGATCGATGTTATAGCTCTTGGGAGCCACAGCCTTGCCGTTGATCTTGACACCGCCGCCGTCGATATCGCGACGAGCCTGGCCGGCGCTCGCCGAAAGACCCAAGTCCTTGAGCAGGCCGGCGAGGTAGATCTGGCCCTCGTCGTTAACAGTCAGCTCAACGTGCTTCTCGGGGAAGTCGGCGAGCTGGCCCTCCTTGAACACGCGGTCGAACTCGGCCTGAGCCTCGTCGCCGGCACCGGCGCCGTGGTAGGTGTCACACAGGTCACGGCCCAGAGCGCGCTTGAGCTCGTAGGGGTCGGCAGAACCATCGGCCAGGGCGGCATCGATCTTGTCGACCTCTGCCGGGGTGAGCGAGCTGGCCAGACGATAGTACTTGCCGATCATCTCATCGGGGATGGACATGGTCTTGCCGAACATGTCCTTGGGCGCGTCGGTCAGGCCGATGTAGTTGCCGTAGGACTTGGACATCTTGCGCACGCCATCGGTGCCCTCGAGCAGCGGCATGGTAAGCGCGATCTGCGGCTCCATGCCCATCTTCTCCATGAGCTCACGGCCAGCGAGCAGATTGAAGAGCTGATCGGTGCCGCCCATCTCGACGTCGGCCTTGATCTGCACGGAGTCGAAAGCCTGCATCACGGGATACAGGAACTCATGCAGGGCGATCGGCGTCTGAGACTGGTAGCGCTTGGTAAAGTCGTCGCGCTCGAGGATGCGGGCGACGGTGAACTTGGAGCACACCTGCAGCAGACCGGCCAGATCCATCGAAAGGATCCAGTCACCGTTGTGCACGATGGTGGTCTTCTCGGGATCCAGGATCTTCATGGCCTGGCTCACGTAGGTCTCGGCATTGGCCTCGATCTGCTCCTGCGAAAGCTGCGGACGGGTGGAATTCTTGCCCGAAGGGTCGCCAATCAACGCGGTACCGTTGCCGATGATGAGGGTGACGTTGTGGCCCAGGTCCTGGAACTGACGCATCTTGCGCAGCGGCACGGCGTGGCCCAGGTGCAGGTCGGGGCTGGTGGGGTCGACGCCGAGCTTGATGTTGAGGGGCTCGCCCTTCTCAAGCTTCTTGCGAAGGTCGGCCTCGGGAACGATCTGCGCGGCGCCCGAGGTGATGATACGCATTTGCTCGTCAACAGACAGCATTGGGTATCCTCCTTTTGCTATAGCACCCTCGCCGAAAACGGCGGTGCTGGAAGTCCATAAACTCTCTTATGATAACAAACTGATGCGACGCAGCACCTACGACAGTAAAATCCTCGTCCTGCCGCATGCGTCAATGGCAACTGGCAGACGTGTACCGTCACGCTCGACCAGATAGCGTACCTGCCGACGACGCAAGCAGTCGCGGCAACGAACCTGTCCCGTCGCATCGGTGGCGCAGACGCCCTCGGCGGTCAGCAGGCAGTGCTCGCACACCATAAGCTCGGGACGGTCGGCGTCGACCGGACCCAAGACGCCGGGTTCAGCGGCCAGTTCGGCAATACGCTCCGCATCATTGCCGAGCAACTCCGCCGGCAAGCACACCCGCCCCGCACCGAGTCCGCGCAGCCAGGTAAGCGTGGCCCGATTCGCGCAGAACACCGGCGCCGCCACGTCAAACGTCACGCCCAGCTCGCGAGCGATCACCACCTGTCCCAGGTTGCGGCAGACGACGCGCCCGGCACGCTGTATCAGTGAGCGGGTCCAGTCAGCGTCACCCGTGCGGCACACCTCGTCAAGCACCACAACGACGTCGGACAAATCGAGTTCTCCGCGCGGGTCGGCATCCATCAGCTGCCAAGCAAAAACCATGCGAGTGGGAACCGCGCACTCCACCAACTCCGTGGACGCACCGCCATCCACCGCAACGCCCTCAAAGGGCAGCACCTCAACGGCACGCGCAACGGGCGCAATCGCATCCGCCTCGGCCCGCATGCGCTCCAACACTGCCGCCGTCTGATCCAACACGCCGGCGCTGCGAATCAGGTACACCTCGCAGCCCGTGTCCACCTTACGCTTGCAATGCACGACGACGCGCTTCCCCGCTGCGGCATCCACCGGGCAGGGCACCTGCGGCCAGCGCTTGGGCACATCGGGACGCGCGTCGGCACCCGGATAGAACCGAATCTCGAGCGTGTCACCCGCCGCCACGGCGGCGTCGAGCTCAACGGTCACCTCTTCGTGGCCCACAGCGACCAAGCGCCCCACGCGCACGCCCTGGTTAATTGCGCGCTCAAAGCTCATCAGCTCGGCACCCGAACGCCCTCGCAGGTACGCATCGGTAAACCCACGGTTAAACGACCTTCCCAGCTCGCGTTCAAGCTCTTCCACGGCACCGGGGTCCCACGCGCCGTCGCACAGCATATCGAGTGCCCGGCGCCACACCCGCACCACGTTGAATACGTAATCGGGGTTCTTCATGCGCCCCTCGATCTTGAGCGACGCCACGCCGGCATCTACAAGCTCGGGCAGATGCGCAATACCCAGATAGTCGCGCGGGCACAGCAGGCGATCTCCCTCGACGGCGACAACGCTCTGCCCCGCCTCGTCCACCAGGTCGTACGCCAGGCGGCACGGCTGCGTGCAGTCGCCGCGCATCGCCGAGCGCCCACGCCGCAGGGCCGAGAACTCGCACGCCCCCGAATAGCCGATGCAAATCGCACCGTGGCAGAATACCTCGATGGGCACGCCCGTGGCACATAGCGCCGCAATCTCGTCGACCGTCAGCTCGCGTGCCGTCGTCACGCGCTCGACCCCCAGCTCGTCGGCGGCAAGCCGCACGGCACCCTCGCTATGAGCGCCCGCCTGCGTGGACAGGTGAATCTCGACCCCGGGAATCGCCGCGCGCAGCGCGCAGGCCAACCCGGCATCGGCCACAATCAGAGCATCGGCGCCCAGCTCCAGTGCATGAGCTCCCAGCGCCACCGCGTCGGACAGTTCATCGTCAAACACGAACACGTTGAGCGTTACGTACACACGCACGCCATGAGCATGCGCCACGGCACAACCGCGCGCAAACTCGTCATCCGTAAAGCCATGAGCGCTCACACGGGCGTTAAAGCCGCCCAACCCCGCATAGATGGCATCGGCGCCCGCGGCGATGGCCGCAAGCATCTGGTCGAGCCCGCCCGCCGGCGCCAGCAGCTCGGGCAGCGCCGCACCGGCAGCATCCAATCCAGTCTTGTGTTGTCCGCTCGGCCCCATCGTCCGAATCGCCATCGACAAACTCCTTACCAAGGTATGCATTCACTCTGAAAAATGCCGTCTTCCAGCATACACGAGGCCTTGCGCGCCCCGTTTGGTTTATCGTGTAATAACTTATGTCCATCCTGCCCCGACGGCACATCCGCCGTCCGGCACGACATACCTGGAGGTCAATATATGGGTCCTCGCCAACGACAGGGACGCAGCCGTTCAAAGACGCATGCCCTGCCCATAATCCTGCTCTCGTTTTTGGGCTTTTTGCTTATCGCGGGCGTGGCATTTGGCATCGGCATGGTCGGCAACGTCAACCGCTGGCTGTCCGATCTGCCCGACTACACCGACGCCAACGCGTATCTGGTGAGCGAGCCCACCGAGATCGTCGACTGCAACGGCAACAAGATCGCGAGCTTCTACACGCAAAACCGCAAGTCCATCACCAAGGACGAGGTCTCCCCCTACGTGCTGCAGGGCACCGTTGACGTCGAGGACGAGCGCTTCTACGAGCACGGCGGTATCGACCTGTGGGGTATCGCGCGTGCTGCGGTGGCAACCCTCGGCGGCGGGCACGAAGGCGCCTCGACTATCACCCAGCAGCTGGTGCGCAACACCATCCTGCAGGAGGAGCAGTTCGACTCGACCATCGAGCGTAAGGTGCGCGAGGCCTACATCGCCATCAAGATGGAGGACATGTACTCCAAAGACGAGATCCTCATGATGTACCTCAACACCATCTATTACGGCCACGGCGCCTACGGCATCGAGGCCGCAGCCGAGACCTACCTGTCCAAGAGCGCCGCCGACCTCACCCTGAGCGAGGCCGCGCTGCTCATCGGCCTTCCCAACTCGCCCTCGCAGTACGACCCCACGGTTAATCCCGACCTGGCGCTGTCCCGCCGCAACAAGGTTCTGGACAACATGCTGCGTCTGGGCCACATCACACAGGAAGAGCACGATGCCGCACAGGCTGAGCCCATCACGCTTAACGTGACCGAGATTTCGGGCAGTGGCGTCGATGTGTACTCTCAACCCTACTTTGTCTCCTACGTTAAGCAGCTGCTTGAGCAGGAGTTCTCCACCGACGTGCTCTTTAAGGGCGGTCTGACCGTCAAGACCACCATCGACCCCACCATGCAGCAGGTGGCCGAGGAGGCTGTGCGCGCGCAGCTCGACACGCTTTCGCTCGACGGCCTAGACATGGGCATGGTCGTCGTTGACCCCAAGACCGGCTACATCAAGTGTATGGTGGGCGGCTACGACTACAACGCCGACGAGAATCACGTGAACCACGCTACGGCAAAGCGCCCCGTTGGCTCCACGTTTAAGGCCTTTACGCTGGCAACTGCCATCCAAAACGGTATGAACCCCAACGTCACCCTCAACTGCAACTCGCCTCTTACAGCCAAGGGCACCACGACCAAGGTGCAAAACTATGCCAACCAGAGCTATGGCAACATCACGCTTAAGCAGGCAACGGCATACTCATCCAACACCGGCTACATTCAGGTGGCAGAAGCCATCGGCAACAACAAGATCATGTCGCTCGTCAAAAAGCTCGGCATCGATCCCGCCAAGGACAATATCGAGGACGTTCCCGTCATGACGCTCGGCACCGGGTCCATCTCGCCGCTCGAGATGGCATCGGCCTACGCCACTTTTGCCAACGGCGGCTATTATCGCCAGCCGATCGCCATCACCGAGATCGACTCGCGTACCGGCTCGGTTCTGTACCAGCACACCGGCAATCCCACGCAGGTGCTCACCGAAGGCGAGGCTGCCGCGGTTACCGACGTTCTATCCGGTGTCATGCAGGGCAGCGGCACGGGTGCCGCCGGCGCGCTGAGCGTCAACCAGCCCTATGCCGGCAAGACGGGCACCACCGACAACACCACCAACCTGTGGTTCTGCGGCTATACCCCGCAGCTGGCGTGCGCCCTGTGGACCGGCTATTCCGCGGGCGAGATTCCCATCCAAAAATACGGCACAGACCTGCTGGGCGACAGCACCAACCTGCCTGTCTTTAAGCGGTTTATGAACACCGTTCTGACCGGTACCGAGCGCGAGGAGTTTGCGACCGGAACGGCGCCCACCTACAAGAACAACAGCGTCTGGAAGCTCTACGGCACCAACAACACCAAGAAGACGGAGAACGACGACAAGGACGAGAACGAGGACGAAGAGGAAACCACAACGACGACAACGACGACCACGACCACCGAGACCACGGGCGGCGACACCACCGGCGGCACCGGCACGACCGGTGGCTCGACGGGCGGCTCCACTGGTAGTTCGACCGGCGGCGAAGGCGGCACGCCTACGCCTACGCCTACACCCACTCCCGACCCCTCGCCCACGCCTGACGATACGGTCGGCTAGAAATCATCCGGCCATAAGCAACAAGGCCCCCGAGCAGCTTATTAAACTGATCGGGGGCCTTTTTAGTTTAAAGCGACCTGGTGGGCGGTCTTTATACCGGCAAACAAAAGGGGGTACCGACCAACGTCGATGCCCCCTTACAAGCCACTATGTCAGCGCACACAGTGCCGAACGCACGACCCGCACGCCTACTTGCGAGAATTGCTCAGCTTATTGATCAGCGCCTCAAGACGCTCGCCGTCCTCGGCCGTCTGGGCAATAACCAAAATCGTATCGTTGCCGGCAAGCGAGCCAAGCACATCGGGCAACTCTGCCGCATCAACGGCGGCGGCGATGCCGGAAGCCGTGCCAGGTTGAGCCTTAATCATAACCAGATTATCGGTACGCAGAACGCCCGTTACGAGCTCGGAAACCATACGCTGCAGGTGCAGGTCCTCTGCCAGAACATAGATACCCTCGGGGAGCTTACGCAGCCCCATGTCGGCAATATCGCGAGAGACAGTCGCCTGCGTGCAATCAAAGCCCATAGCGCGGAGCTCATCGACCAGCACGCGCTGCGTGCGGACGTCCTTATTGCGCACAATATCTCTAATGGCATCCTGGCGCCCATTGCGTTTTTTAGCCATACAAACCCTCTCTCCAAAAGATGGCGGAGTCAATCAATCAGTGATTGAATAGTTTAACGCTATTTGAAGGCTTTTGTGTATAAGAACGCATTTCGAAACAATTCTATGCAAATTTGTTTCGAAATGAGCCGTTTAGGCCGTTTTTGCGCCCGTCCGGTTAAGAAAAGCTGCCAGATGCGTACACATCACGCAGCGCGCGGGCTTGGCGCTGGCGATCGGCCCAAACAACAGACCGAGTCCCCGATGGTTGTCCTTGAGCGCGGCGACCATCTGACGGGTTCGAGGCGCCTCGAGCATATCACGCATGCGGGCGGAACGCTCAATTGACGACACCCCATGCGGGCTCAGACACAAATTCTCGATGCAGGCGACCAGTCCGGCAAAGTAGAACTTTTGGCTTGCCAGCTTGAGCCGACCACCGCTATCTGCTTCCGAGAGTGAGTTCGCAAGCTCGTCGAGCGCTCGAGTGTCATCGGATATCCTGGCATACATGGTGGGATCAAAGGCATCTGTAAGCTTAGGTGCCACCGCGTGGAAACAAGCGTCGCCGCAGCCGGACACGAATCGTGCCTGCGAGAGCGCATAAGCCATAAACTCAACCGTACGGTACGCCTTGCCGCGCGACAGGCATGCCTCAAACAGCGGACGGCTATACATCACGCCAGAGGTCTGAGCGACTAGGCCGCCCAAAATCAACTGGGGCAGCCCAGTCACCATAGAAGACTCGTCTTCTATGGCAATAGAGGCAGCATCCAAGACGCGCGAATGACGCTCGCGATGCGCATCGTATCGATCGAGCGACACCGAGGGGAGCACAATGTCTGCCGCTGAATCGCACGCGATATCGACCATCTTGCAAAGGGACTGCGGAGCAAACCACTCATCGGCGTTCATAGCGATGATTTGAGAGCCGCGCGAGGCAGCAAAACCGGCACGAAGACAAGCGCCACGCTTCGCGTCCTCGACGTCAATCAAATCAATATGGATGTCCCTGTCGGCAGCAACTTGAAGCGAATGGCGCACACCGGGCGCAGCATCGCGGCAGACAACGACAATCTGCAAATCGCAGAGGTCTTGGTTCTGGATACTCTCGAGCGCACGCATCGCATAGCTGGGCGAACCTTCTACCACAAGGATCACCGAAAGTAGCGGATGCGAGCCACGTCGAACCAAGTTATCCGTCCTCTCGACAGCAATGAATCAAACCGTGGTTCATGGTACACCCCGGCAATAAAAGCAATGAGACACCGGTTGTATTGCACGCCAAGAACAGATGTTGCACACGCGCAGCCCACAGATGACAGGTGTCGACGCACGACGCGTCGAGCCCTCCCCTAGTCGAGCACGACGAGCTCGGCGGGATCGTAATCCACGCCCATAAACGTAAGGCCGCAGGCAGGAGCCGTGGGGCCCGCAGCGGTACGGTCGCAAGCATCGATGACCTCGCGCATCCACTCGGGTTCACGGCGATGCATGCCGATCTCGACAAGCGTGCCCACGATCGTGCGGACCATCGAATGCAGAAACGCATTGCCCTCGATGGTAAACGTCAGGATGTCCTCGCCAAACGCAACCTCATGGCCAAACTCGGCACGCATTACACAGCGATGCGTGGGCTTGCCAACGGCCGAGGCAACCTTGCAAAAGCTTTTAAAGTCCTGCTCGCCCAGCAGCGCGGGGCAGGCAGCAGACATAGCCTCAACATCCAAGGGATAGCGATGCCACCACACGGCGCCGCGGGACAGCACGGGGCGCGCATCGCGATCGGCAATACGGTATGTATACGTACGGGAACGCGCGTCAAAGCGTGCAGAAAAGCCTTTACGGGCCCTGTAGACCTCGTTTATGGCGATGTCTTTGGGCAGCAGGGCATCCATAGCCCGCAGCCACCTACAGCGCGTACACGCGAGCTCAGCGTCCGTTACGGGCACACTAATGTACTGCGCCACCGCATGCACGCCGGCATCGGTGCGCCCTGCGCACGTCAGGTCGATCGGACGGCGCAGGAGCGTCTCGATAGCGCGGCGCAGCTCGCCCGCAACCGTCGTCTGGCCAGTCTGCTCGGCAAAGCCGCTATAGGACGAGCCATCGTATGCCACGCGGAAAACGAGCGTGGCATCGAGCTCTGGAATCGAATTGAAATCAGACGGCGCAGTCATGGGCGCTCCCAACAAACAAGTAACGGTATCGCGACAAAAAAAGAGGGGTACGCGAACGTACCCCTCGAATATAGCCTATGCAGACGGATTGTCTACTCAGCGGTCTCCTCAGCAGGAGCCTCCTCGGCAGCCTCGACCTTCTTAGGAGCAGCGGCCTTCTTGGGGGCCGGAGCAGCCTTCTTGGCCTTAGGCGTGCAAGGCTCGGTGACGAGCTCCATAATAACGATGGGAGCGTTGTCGCCCTTGCGGTTGCCGAGCTTCATGATGCGGGTGTAACCGCCGTTGCGGTCCTGCCACATACCCTGAGCAGCCTTGTCGAAGATCTCGGCAACGAGCTGCTTATCGCCAAGCTTGGCGATAGCCAGACGACGAGAGTGCAGGTCGCCCTTCTTGGCCCAAGTGATGATCGGGTCGACGACCGAACGCAGCGCCTTAGCGCGGGTCTCGGTGGTCTTGATGCGGTCGTTCTCGAAGAGGGCCTTAGCAAGGCTCTTCTTCATGGCCTTGGTGTGGCTCGCATCGGTGCCGAGCTTCAGGCCCTTCTTAACGTTGTGACGCATGGTCTAGTTTCTCCTCAAATATGCGAAGCATTAAGCCTTCAGGCTCAGGCCCATGGACTCAAGCTTGTCCTTCACTTCCTCGATCGACTTAACACCGAAGTTACGGATGTTGAGCAGATCATTCTCCGAGAACTCAACGAGCTGACGGACCGAGTGAATGCTGGCGCGCTTAAGGCAGTTGTAGGAACGGACGGAAAGGTCCAGATCCTCGATCTGCTTGTCCAGCTCGGCGTTGTCGTTGGTGACCTCGGGAGCGAAGATCGAAGCCTCCTCCTCGACCTCGGGGGTCTCGGCAAGGTTCATAAAGGCGGCCATATGCTGGTTGATGATATTGGCAGCCTGGACCACGGCGTCGCGCGGGGCGATGGAGCCGTTGGTCTCGATCTCGAGGACAAGGCGGTCGTAGTCGGTGTGCTGACCGACACGGCAAGCCTCAACGAGCTTGGCGCAACGGGAAACCGGCGAGTACAGCGAGTCGACGTGGATCACACCGATGGGATCGTTGTCGCGCTTGTTGGCCTCGCCAGAGACATAGCCGCGGCCATAGCCGATGCGCATGCTCATGGTGAGATGGCCACCCTCGGTAAGCGTAGCGATGTGCTGCTCGGGGTTGACCAGCTCAAACTCGGACGGAATAAAGAAGTCCGCACCGGTGACCTCGCAGGGGCCGTCAACCGAGATGGTGGCGGTCGCCTCGTCGGTCGTGCCGAGAGCCCTGAAGACAAGACCCTTGACATTCAGGACGATGTCGGTGACATCCTCGACCATGTTAGGGATGGTCATGAACTCGTGCTGCGCACCATCGATCTGAATAGCCTCGACAGCGGCACCCTCGAGCGAGGACAGAAGAACGCGACGAAGGGAGTTACCCAGCGTATCACCGTAACCACGCTCGAGCGGCTCGACGGAGACACGAGCAGACGTCTCGTTGATCTCTTCGACCTGAACCTGAGGCCTAATGAATTCTGACATGTATTACCTCCAGCCTCAGCAGCCCGGATGGACTACTTAGAGTAGAGCTCGACGATGAGCTGCTCGTTGATATCACCGCTGATCTGCTCACGCGTCGGCAGAGCGAGCACGTTACCAGACAGCTTCTCGATATCGACCTCGAGCCAGCCAGGGACCTCAAAGCGCTCGGAGGAAATCAGGGCCTCCTTGATGGGGAGGAGGTCACGGAACTTCTCGCCGACAGCGACGACGTCGCCGGCCTTGACGCGGTAGGACGGGATGTCCACGCGCTTGCCGTTCACGGTGAAGTGACCGTGACGGACGGACTGACGAGCCTCTTTGCGGGTGCGGGCGAAGCCAAGACGGAAGACGACGTTGTCGAGGCGAGACTCAAGGATGATCATGAGGTTCTCACCGGTGACGCCGTTCATCTTGCGGGCCTTGTTGAAGTAGCCGTGGAACTGCTTCTCCAGAACGCCATAGATGAACTTGACCTTCTGCTTCTCGCGCAGCTGCATGCCGTACTCAGATTCCTTGCGACGGCGCTTGGGCTGACGGATAGATTCCTTCTTGCTGCTGTAACCGAGCTCAGCGGGATCGATCCCGAGCTGACGGCAGCGCTTAAGAACAGGAGTCCTGTCGATTGCCATATTGATACGATCCTTTCAGTTACACGCGGCGACGCTTCTTGGGGCGGCAGCCGTTGTGCGGAATGGGGGTCTTGTCCTGGATGCTCGAGACCTCGAGGCCAGCAGCCTGGAGGGAGCGGATGGCGGTCTCACGACCGGAGCCGGGGCCCTTGACGAAGACGGAAACCTTCTTCATACCGTGCTCCATGGCCTGCTTGGCAGCAGCCTCGGCAGCCATCTGGGCAGCGAACGGCGTGGACTTACGGGAGCCCTTGAAGCCCACCTGGCCAGCCGACTTCCAGGAAATGACGTTGCCCTGGGGATCGGTGATCGAAACGATCGTGTTGTTGAACGTAGAACGAATGTGAGCCTGGCCCACGGAAATGTTCTTACGGTCCGCGCGCTTCAGACGGGCAGCGCGAACGTTCTTCTTAGCAGTAGCCATCTATCTAGCGCTCCTTATTTCTTCTTCTTAGCACCGATCTGACGCTTCGGGCCCTTGCGGGTACGAGCGTTAGTGTGGGTGCGCTGGCCGCGGACCGGGAGGCCCTTGCGGTGACGAAGGCCGCGGTTGCAGCCGATGTCCATAAGGCGCTTGACGTTCTGGTTGCGCTCACGGCGGAGGTCGCCCTCAACCATGATCTGGTTCTTATCGATATAATCGCGGATGGCGTTAACCTCATCCTCGGTGAGGTCCTTAACGCGCGTATCCACGTTAACGTTGCACTCGACGCAAATCTTCGTCGCAGTGGTGCGGCCGATGCCGTAAATGTAGGTCAGACCGATCTCAACGCGCTTCTCACGCGGGAGGTCGACACCATTAATACGGACCAACGTAGTCTCCTCTCTTAACCCTGACGCTGCTTATGACGGGGGTTCTCGCAAATGACGAGGACCTTGCCATGGCGCCTAATGATTTTGCACTTATCGCACATCTTCTTGACCGAAGGACGTACCTTCATCGTTCTTCCTTTCGGTAGCGCTCAAACTACTTCCCTACTATCTACTCGCCCAGCCGCAGGCGTTTAAAACTATGGCTGGTCTTCACACGCAAACCGACCGTAGGTTGAGCTAAGCCTGCAGTCGGAAAAGAGCGTGTATGCGTGCCGCTATTTATAGCGATAGGTGATGCGGCCGCGGGTCAGGTCGTACGGGGAAAGCTCCACGACAACCCTGTCACCGGGGAGAATGCGGATGTAATTCATTCGGATCTTGCCAGAAATGTTGCACAGAACCGAATGACCGTTCTCGAGCTCGACCTTAAACATGGCGTTGGGCAGCGGTTCCTTTACCGTACCCTCGAGCTCAATTGCGTCTTCCTTCTTCACAAGCAATCATCTTTCTCTAGAAAACGACAGCGATTGAGTATTCTACAACACGTATGCACGCATCGTAATAACTTCGTAATGGCTCCACAACTAAGTGGAACTTGTTACATTTCTCCGCCTTGGAGCGAACACCAAGCACCTTGCGCATCTGTGGTGAGGATCACCGGACCGTCATTGGTGATGGCGACGGTGTTCTCGTAGTGCGCGGCGGGCAGGTGGTCGTTGGTCGTAACAATCCAACCGTCGGAGCCCGTGCTCACATGGTTGGAACCCATCGTAACCATCGGCTCGATGGCAATGACCATGCCGGCCTGGAGGCGAACGCCCCTCCCCTTCTTTCCATAGTTAGGAACGTTGGGGTCCTCGTGCATCACGCGGCCAATGCCATGGCCCACATAATCACGAAGCACGCCGTAACCGTGAGACTCGGCGAGGGACTGAACGGCATAACCAACATCCCCGATATGGTTACCGGGAACAGCCTGCTCGATAGCAGCCTTAAGGCAATCGCGCGTGACCTCGCACAAAGCCTTGGCTTCGGGCGTGGGGGTGCCGACGAAAAACGTCCAAGCGTTATCGCCGACCCAACCGTCGACAACGGCTCCCGTATCGATGGAGATGATATCGCCATCGCGCAGGATCATGTCGGGGTTGGGAATACCGTGGACCACGGCATCGTTGATCGATGCGCAAATGGTCCCCGGGAACCCGCCGTAGCCCTTAAAGGCCGGGGTGCCGCCATGCATGCGGATAATCTGCTCCGCGAGCTGATCGAGCTCAAAGGTGGAAACGCCGGGGCGCACCATGGCTCCAACGTGGCGGAGCGCCATCTTAGATAGCGCTCCTGCCTTCTTCATCTGCTCGATTTGCGTTGCAGACTTAATCTTGATCATAGACCGAGAGCCTCTTTGACATCCCCGTACACGGTCTCGCGAGCCTGGTCACCGTTGACCGACTTGAGCAGACCCTGGCCACGATAGTAGTCGACGAGCGGGCTCGTGGACTTCTCGTAGACGTCGAGACGGTTCTTGATGGTCTCGGGCTTGTCGTCGTCGCGCTGATACATCTCGCCGCCACACTTGGGGCAGGTAGCATCGGCAGCGGTGCCGGTGTAACCGCATGCGCGGCAGGTGCGACGCGAAGACAGACGATCGATAATGACCTCGGGGGCCACATCGACCAGAAGGGCGCAGTCGATCTCGCGACCCATGGCGGAGAGCTCGGAATCGAGCGTCACAGCCTGGGCGGTGTTGCGCGGGAAGCCGTCGAGGATGAAGCCCTGCTGGGCGTCATCGGCGGCAAGGCGCTCCTTGACAAGGTCGATCACGAGCTGGTCGGGAACGAGCTCGCCAGCGTCCATGTACTTCTTAGCCTGAATACCAAGCTCGGTGCCACCCTTGACGGCAGCACGCAGCAGGTCGCCCGTGGAAATGTGGGCGACGCCAAACTCGGCGACGAGCTCCTGTGCGACGGTGCCCTTACCGGCACCCGGAGCTCCGAGCAATACGAGGTTCATGAGCAATCCTCCTCTAGCCTATTTAAAGAATCCATCGTAATCATACATCTTGATCTGGCCTTCGAGCTTATCGACCGTGTCGAGCACGACGCCGACCATGATGAGGATGGACGTGCCGCCAAATGCCTGGATCAGATGGTTACCCGTGAAGGAGAAGATGATCGAAGGCACGATGGCGATGAGCGCCAAAAAGACAGCGCTGGGAAGCGTGATCTTGTTGAGCGCGTTCTTGATGTAGGCCGCGGTAGCCCTACCCGGACGGACGCCCGGAATAAAGCCGCCCTGCTTCTTAAGGTTATCGGCCGTTTCATCGGGGTTGAACACCATGGAGGTGTAGAAGTACGCGAAGAACACGATGAGGACAACGTTAAGCACCCAGTTGAGCCAACCGGTCGAAAGCGCGGAGGCAACTGCCTGAATCCAGCCGATGCCGGGGAAGAACACGGCAATCTGAGCCGGGAAGTACAGCAGCGCCGAAGCGAAGATGATCGGCACGACACCCGCGGTGTTGACTTTGATGGGCAGGTAGGTGGTCTGGCCACCCATCATGCGACGGCCCACGACGCGCTTAGCGTAGGAGACCGGGATGCGGCGCTGGCCGCGCTCAAGGAAAACAATCAGCGGGATAACCAGCAGGATGATGGCGCAGATGATCACCATGGTGATGATGCCACCGGCATTGCCCTCGGTGCTGGAGAAGATAGCCTGCGGCAGACCGGCCATGATGTTCGCGAAGATGATCAGCGACATGCCATTGCCGATACCGCGCTGGGTGATGAGCTCACCAATCCACATGATCAGCATGGCGCCCGCGGTGAGCGTACCGACGATCATGAGGTCGAAGATGATCTCGGGAGCGCCGGCGCCATTGAAGCTGATGCCGAAGCTCTTAAAGAGGAAGAGGTAACCCACGGAGTTGAGGATTGCCAGAGCCAGGGTGAGGTAACGCGAATACTGCGTAATCTTGGTCTGACCGACCTCGCCCTCGCGGGCAAGCTCATGCAGGGAAGGCACGACGGCCTGGAGCATCTGGAGGATGATCGAGCTGGTGATGTAAGGCATGATGCCCAGCGAAAACACCGACACATAGCTCAACGCGCCGCCAGAGAAAAGATTCAGGAGGGCCATAGCACCTGCGGCGACCGAATTGTTATCGGTCGAGAAAAGGCCCAGCATCCCCTGGAAGGGAATGCCGGGCACAGGAACGTGCGCACCAATGCGGTACACGACGAGCATAGCTATGGTAAAAAGAATCTTTTCGCGCAATTCTTTGATGCGGAAAGCATTCTTAAGACCATTTAGCACGGCAGCTCGACCTTTCCGCCGGCGGCCTCGATCTTGGCCTGCGCAGAAGCGCTGACCTTGTCGACCTTGACCGTGAACTTCTTGGTGAGCTCACCATTGCCGAGCACCTTGACGGGCTCGAACTCGCTCTTGGTGATGCGAGCGGCCTTAAGAGCGGCACCGTCGATCACAGCGCCGTCCTCGAACTTGCGCTCGAGACGCTCAACGTTAACAGCGGTGTACTCGATACGACGGGGGTTGCGGAAGCCCGGAAGCTTGGGCAGGCGCATGGCCAGCGGAGTCTGGCCACCCTCGAAGCCGGCACCCTTGGTGCCGCCAGAGCGGGAACCCTGGCCCTTCTGACCGCGGCCAGAAGTGGTGCCGTGACCCGAAGAATTGCCACGGCCGACGCGCTTGCGGTTCTTGGTGGAACCGGGCGCGGGAGTAAGATCGTGAAGCTGCATTTGCTACTCCTCTACAATCTCGACAAGGTGCTTGACCTTGAAGATCATGCCGCGGACGGACTCGTTGTCAGCAATCTCGCGAACCTCGCGGATCCTGTGGAGACCGAGGGCACGGACAGTACGGACCTGGTCCTGCTTGCAACCGTTGGTGCTGCGGACCTGCTTGATCTTGATGGTGTCAGCCATGCTTAGTTCTCCTTACCGACGAACATCTCAGAGACCGTCAGGCCACGGCGAGCCGCGACGTCCTCAGGGCTGGAGAGCTCCTTGAGGCCCTCGACGGCAGCCTTGATGATGTTGAGGCCGTTGTCGGTACCGAGGGACTTGGACAGGACGTTCTTGATGCCAGCAAGCTCAAAGAGGGGACGCACAGCGCCGCCGGCGATAACGCCGGTACCCTCGACAGCGGGCTTGATGATGATGCGGCCGGCACCAAAGTGGCCGAGAACCTCGTGCGGGATGGTGCCCTGCTCGGTCACCGGCACGTGGAACATGTTCTTCTTGGCATCGAGAGATGCCTTGGAGATGGCCATGGGCACCTCAGCGGACTTGCCCATGCCAACGCCGACGTTGCCCTTGCCGTCGCCAACGACGACGAGAGCGACGAGGCTCATGCGACGACCACCCTTGACGGTCTTCGACACGCGGTTGATGTAAACGACGCGCTCCTCGAACTCGGAGGCCTCGCGCTGCTGCTTCTGATTACGAGCCATGTGCTACATACCTCCTAGAACTCGAGACCGGCGGCACGAGCGCCGTCGGCGAGGGCCTTGACGCGGCCATGGTAGATACGGCCACCGCGATCGAAGGCGACCTTGGTGATGCCGGCCTCGATGGCGCGCTTGCCAACGAGCTGACCGACCTTCTCCGCAGCCTCCTTGTTCGAGGTGTGGGTGCCCTTGAACTCGGCCTCGAGGGTCGAGGCAGAGACGAGCGTCAGGCTGGAGCCCTTGCTGTCGTCGATGATCTGGGCATAGATGTTGGCGTTAGTACGGGTCACGCGAAGACGCGGACGCTCGGAGGTACCCGAGACCTTGCCGCGAACACGACGCTGACGACGCTTGAGGCCTTCCAGCTTCGCCTTATGCTTGTTCATACGTAAACTCCTAAAAAGGTTGATCTTGCCAGCACCTGACGGGGTGCTGGTCTTATGCGAGTGAGTCGGTTACGACTACTTGGCGGCCTTACCCAGCTTGCGGCGGATGTGCTCGCCAACGTAGTGGATACCCTTGCCCTTGTAAGGCTCGGGAGGACGATGACCGCGGATCTCAGCGGCGATCTGACCGACCTGCTGCTTGTTGATACCCTTGACGTTCACGTGGGTGTTGTCGGGAACCTCGAAGGTGATGCCCTCGGGAGCCTCGACGATCACGGGGTGCGAGAAGCCCAGGGAGAACTCGAGGTTCTTGCCCTTCTGCTGCACGCGGTAACCGACGCCGGCGAGCTCGAGCTTCTTCTCGAAGCCCTCGGAAACGCCAACAACCATGTTGTGGATGAGGGCGCGGGTGAGGCCGTGGCGGGCACGGGTCTCACGCTCGTCGTCGGGACGGGAAACGGTGAGGACGTTGTCCTCGACGTTGATAGCGAGCTTCTCAAAGACATCGAGCTCGAGCTGGCCCTTGGGGCCCTTGACGACAACGTTGTTGCCGTTGACTGCCACTTCGACTCCGGCGGGAATCTGGACAGGCTTATTACCGATACGAGACACGGTGATCTCCTTTCCTTCTACCTACCGAGCGAATTACCAGACGTAAGCGATGATCTCGCCGCCGACGTTGTGCTTGCGAGCATCGCGGTCGGTCATGACGCCATGGCTGGTGGAAATAATGGCGGTACCAAGGCCACCGCGGACGCGGGGCATGTCGGCAACGCCGGTGTACTTACGCAGGCCCGGCTTGGAAATGCGGCGGATGCCGTTGATGACCTTAGCCTTCTTGGGACCATACTTAAGCGTGATGTGCAGAGTCTTCTGGGGAACGGTGTCCTCGACATCGTAGCCCTCGATGTAGCCCTCCTCGTGCAGAACACGAGCGATCTCGACGAGCTTCTTGCTGCTCGGCATGGAGACCGTGGCCTTGTTCACAGAGTTAGCGTTACGGATGCGCGTAAGCATATCTGCGATCGGGTCTGTAAGGTTCATACAGATTCTCCTTCGTTCTTGATGAACACGTGCTCTTGGTTCTTCGCCGCCCTTAACGGCAAAGCCTTTTTAGCGCGTTTTCCCTGTTCCAAACTGATGCTTGAAACGCTGGTAGTGACTTACCAGCTGGCCTTCTTAACGCCGGGAAGCTCGCCCTTGAGTGCAAGCTCGCGGAAGCAGACACGGCACAGGCCGAACTTGCGGTACACAGAGTGCGGACGGCCGCAGCGCTGGCAGCGCGTGTACTCACGAGTAGAGAACTTCTGCTTGCGATTGCACTTGACGATCATCGATGTCTTAGCCACTTATATCCTCCTCACATAGAGTATTGTTCGCCCCAAGCGCCGCCCCCTTGTGGGAACGGCGCTTATAGGGCAGGTGAACCTATTTCTTGAACGGGAAACCGAAGGCGTCCAGAAGGGCCTTGGCCTCCTCATCGGTGTTGGCGGTGGTCACGAAAGTGATGTCCATACCACGCTGGTGATCGACGGAGTCGAAGTCGATCTCGGGGAAGATGAGCTGCTCGGTGACGCCCATGGAGAAGTTACCACGGCCGTCGAAGCTCTTGGCGGAGATGCCGCGGAAGTCGCGGATACGGGGGATCGCGACGGAGGTCAGACGATCGAAGAACTCCCACATACGGTCGCCACGCAGGGTAACCTTGCAGCCGATCGGCATACCAGCGCGCAGGCGGAAGGTAGCGATGGACTTGCGGGCACGGGTGATCATCGGCTGCTGGCCGGTGATGGCGCGCAGGTCGCGCACGGCACCGTCGATGGCCTTGGAATCGGTAGCGGCCTCGCCGACACCCATGTTCACGACGATCTTCTCAAACTTGGGGATCATCATGACGTTCTCGTACTGGAACTTGTCCTGAAGCTGCTGCTTGACCTCGTTGTTGTACTTGGTCTTCAGACGCGGCACATACTTCTCTTCTGCCATTGTTCACTCCTTCTTGGGGTTTTAAGCACGGGGCGTGGCCACGATGGGTTGTCCTCGTGCCTCCTGGCTGCATCCGCGCCGCTCATGGCATTTTGCGGTTTGGACTCGACGCAGCAGGAGCCGACAAAACAATCGGTACTATACGCGCATCGGGAGCGTATTTCCAGAAAAACCTCGTCTGCCTGCACAACTCCACAACTCCCCCGCACAAATGGATCCCAAAAAGCAGTTGCGGTGAAATAGGGACTGTTGGGCGGCCTAACAGACTTAAACAATCCGTATTTCACCGCAACTTATATATGGGGCGTTATTTTTGGCGAGGCAGGACCAGGTTGAGGACAACGGCGACAAGTGCGGCGACGGCAATTGAGGATCCGCCGAAGACGGTGCCGACCCATGTGGGGAATCCCGCACCGGCAAGCGCACCGGCCGTGTGCTCGATACCCGTGCCAAAGGCGATGGAGAGACCCATGAGCGTGGTGTCGCGCTGGGACAGGCCGTGGCGGGCAAACATGACCACGCCGTTCATGCCGATGGTCGCAAATACGCCGATCGTGGCGCCACCAATAACCGGCTGTGGAATGGACGTAAGCACCGCCGCGCACTTGGGCAGCAGGCCCGCGACGAGCAGGATGGCAGCCGCGAGCGTAAAGACCATGCGGTTGACGACCTTGTTCTCGGCGATAATGCCGACGTTTTGGCCAAACGTGGCCGTGGGAACGCCGCCCAAAAAGCCCGAGAGCATGCCGACCAGACCGTTGGCGATCAGACCGCCCGAGATCTGGCCATCGGTCGCAGGGGTATCCAGCGCGGCGGACGACACGGCGGCAAACTCACCCATAACCTGCACGGCGTTAACAATGGCGACGACGCCCACGACGGCACACGCTGCCGGATCGAACACCAGACGATGGGCGCCAAGTGCCGGCGGAGCAAACCAGCTGGTGGTCGCGATGGCCGAGAAATCGACCATGCCCAGCACCGCAGCCAAAACAAAGCCCGCGCAGATGCCGGCCAGGATGCTGCCCAGCCTAAGCGCGCCCTTACCGTAGTTGCCGGCCATAAAGGTAACGACGAACGTCACAAGCGCGACGGCCCAGTTGGTGACACTGCCGAAATCGGCAGCGCCCTCCCCGCCCGCCATGGACGCCACGGCAACCGGGCACAGCGACAGGCCAATGACAAAGATGACGGTGCCGAGCACCGGGGCCGGGAACAGAAAACTCACACGCCTAAACAGCAGGCCGAAGAGCACGACGAGGGCGCCGCCGATAACCTGGGCGCCCAGCACGGCCTCAAAGCCAAGCTCGAGACCGACCGCTTTGAGCGCCGGCACGAAGGTGAAGCTCGCGCCCATCACAATGGGCAGGCCCGAACCGACGACACCTTTTATGGGGAACTGTTGAAGGAAAATGTCGAGCGCCGAGAGGACGAGTGACGCCTGGATGACGGCGGCCTCCTCCTGAGGGGTAAAGCCGCAGACCGACGCGATAATGATGGCGGGCGTGACGATGCCAGCGAACGCCGCCAGCACATGCTGCAGCGCATGGGGCAATACCTGCACAAACGATACTTTTCCCGTACGCTCGAACAGGGCATCCCCTGCTGCCGACTCTGCCATTTGCGCCTCCCATACCCTAGACAGCGGCCCCATGCCGCCCAGCGGGCGCACATTATAGGGCATTTGGGACAGGTAGCATTTTGACCCCGTGGGAACGGAAGGATCAAATGGAAGTTGCGGTGGAATAGTTCCTGTTTTGCCGCTTATTGGGCCCATTTAGGAACTATTCCACCGCAACTTATTGGTGGGGATGCGATTAGCGCTTGCGGGGGACGAGTTTGGTGCGGCGCAGGTGGATCATCTCGGCTGCGATGGAGACGGCGATCTCCTCGGGGTCCTCTGCCTCGATGGCGACGCCGATCGGCAGGTGCAGCTCGTCGATCTGGTCCTGTGTAAAGCCTTCCTGCTCCAGGCGGGCACGCACAAAGGCCGTCTTGCGGCGCGAACCCAGACAGCCCAGATAGGCAGGCTTGGCACGCATGGCCTGAATCACCACGTCGATATCGGACTTGTGACCCGCCGTGGCGACGATCACCAAGTCGCGCGGACCGATGGGACACAGCTCGCTCAGGTTCTTGTAATCGACCAGGCGACGATCGTAGACACCGGGCACCCATTCGGGCGTCAACGTGCCGGGGCGGTCATCGCAGACCACGACGGCAAAGCCCGCCGCCGTGAGCACGCGCGCCGTCGCGGCGCCCACGTGTCCGCAGCCAAAGATGTAGGTCAGGCCCTCGGGGCAGAGCGTCTCGATGTGCGCCGCGGGAATCTCAGAGGCAGCGTTGGTGTAGGTGACGTTACTCCCCTCCTCCACCAGTGAAAGCCCGGGGCAGCCCGCAATGGTATGGCGCGATGCCTCGCCATGGTACTCGGCCACATCGCCCTCGAGCGCGCTCGCGATAAACGGCTCAAAGTCGATGACGAAGTCGCCGATGCGCCGATAGACCAAGACGTCGGCAATTTCCTGGAACAACGGTGCCTGGGTCGCATCCAGATGCAGATAGCACAGGCAAATGGCTCCGCCGCAGATCATGCCGGTATCGGAGTTCTCGCCGCCCATGGTGTAGCGGACCAGACGCGACTGTCCCGCGCTCAGGAGTTCGCGCGCCTCATCCAGCGCAAAGAGCTCAATCTTGCCGCCGCCGATAGTGCCCGCCTGGCTGCCGTCGGCAAAGACGGCCATCCAGGCGCCCACGCCGCGCGGCGACGACCCCGCCGTGCCGGCCACGACCACGAGCTCGCACGTCTCGCCAGCACGCAGGGCGGCAAGCGCCGCATTCACAACATCGAGCTTTTCCATTGCCGCCTTCTATCCTCTAAAGATATCGGTGAGCATAGCGAGTGCCTCGAGCACGCCGCCGCCGACCGACGTCGCCTTGTCCGAAATGTAGTTGATATAGCTGGCATCGCCGCGCGGATCGACATCGGCGCATTTAAAGCCCTCGGTCACCTGCACGCCGTTCGCCAAAAGCCCGCGCAGACAGCCATCGATCTGCGTGCGCATGGGCGTATCGCCCGCGTAGCCAATCACGTCTCCGGCGCGCACGATGTCGCCGATTGCGCGGTCGGACCGAAACACGCCGGCGGCGGGGCTGTGGATAACACGCTCTTTGCCATAGCCAGCGATAATGCCCGGCACGCCCGTGTTGGGCTGGGGTGAACCTTGGGTAATGACACGGCCCAGGAAATGCCCGCGCATGGTCTCGACCACGGCGTCGCAATCGACCGGCGCGGTAAAGCCCGGCCCCACGGCGATGACGGTAGGCGCCATGTCGCGCGTGGTGCCCAGGTTGCGCTTGGCCAGAATCGCGTCGACCACAGCCGCGGGTTTAAGCTCATCGAGCATCTTGGCCTGAGGGTCCACCACGACGGCAACATCCCCCGCTTGGGTAATCTCGAGCGCCTCTGCCGGCGTCTGCGCCAAGCGAGCGCGAATGCCCTCGACCTGGACCTCGCCCAGGCGAATAGCCTCGCAAAAACTGATTGTGCGGCGGATGCACGTGGGAACCGCGATATCGGCCATAACGACCGACACGCCGGCGCGCACCAAGCGAGCGGCGACACCCGTGGCGATATCGCCGGCGCCGCGAACATAAACGAGCATTCCCGGGGCACCTCCCTGTGCTACGGTTTGAGCAGAGCAAAAGCGGTTCGACCGCTACTCTGATGATTATTTATTATCACAGTATTATACGGCGGTGAACAGATGGAAACGGTTAGCGGCAATCTTGCCTCGGCGCTCAAGATCGAGCCGGGCATTACCGCGATTATCGGCAGCGGCGGCAAGTCGACGTTGCTCAAAACGCTGGGTCTTGAGCTCATGCGCGCTGGCGGCCGCGTGCTCCTCTGCACCACCACGCATATGCTTCCCGTTGCCGGCGTGCCATGGGACGGGTCGAATCGTCGCCTGGACGCCGCGCCTTGGAAGCCAGGTGCCCCACACGCCCCAGGCTGCACCTGCGAGGCCTGCGCGGGGCTTGCACGCGGAGGCATCTGCCAGGCAGGCATCTTGGACCCGGAGACAGGCAAGCTCTCCGCCCCCGCCGAGCCACTCGGCGAGCTGGCACAGCGCTTTGACTATGTGTTGGCCGAGGCAGACGGTAGCAAGCGACTCCCGCTCAAGGCGCATGCCGCCTGGGAGCCGGTAATTCCCGCCGCCACGGCAAACGTTGTCTGGGTCGTCGGCGCCTCGGGACTGGGCAAACCCGTCGCCGAGGTTGTCCACCGCCCCGAGCTCTTTTGCGAGCGTTGCGGCTGCGAGCTCACCGACACTGCCACCCCAGAGCGCGTCGCCCAGGTGCTCAATGCCGAGCTGCGGATGCTGAACCTCAACAATGCCCGCATCATGCTCAACCAAGTCGACACGCTCAGCGACCCCACGATGGCCGACCGCTTCGAGGCAGCTCTCGACCGCCCCGTCGTCGCCAGCAGCCTCAAGTAGCCGGCCCCATCTCCTCAGTTGCGGTGAAATACGGACTGTTTGGCCGCCCGACGGCCGCAAACAGTCCGTATTTCACCGCAACTGAGGAGGGGACACGGCATCTTTGCTGCTAGCGGGGCACGTAGCGGCCGGGTTGGGTTCCGGTGGGTTCGCCATCGCGCGCCACCAGCACGCCGTTGACGTAAACAGCCTTGGCGCGGCCATGTGCCTCAAAACCCTCGAGCGGCGTGTAGTCCACAGCCTGATGCTGCGTCGCCGCGCTAATGGTCCAGCGCGCCTTGGGATCCCACACGCACACGTCGGCATCGGCGCCCTCGGCAAGACAGCCCTTACGCGGATACATACCAAACACGCGCGCCGGGTTCTCGCTCATCAAGCGGCACAGATCCTCGGGTCCCAGCTGACCCTCAAAGCTCGTGGCAATCGCGACGGGGCGATGCTCCACGCCGGGCCCGCCGTTGGGAATCGCGCGGAAATCGTCGCGCCCGCGGTCCTTTTGCCCGTGCAGGTTAAAGCTGCAATGATCGGTCGCAATCGTATCGATCTCGCCGGCCACAAGCGCCTCGCGCAGCGCGGCACGGTCACCGGCATGGCGCAGCGGCGGGCTCATCACGTACTTGGCGCCCGCAAAGCCGTCCTCGCCCTGCTCCAGATAGCAGGTGTCGTCGAGCATCAGATACTGGGGGCAGGTTTCGACATAGATATTCTTCTGCCCGCGCGCCTTGGCGGCACGGATGGCCTCAAGACCAAGCTTGGTCGAAAGGTGCACCACGTTGACTGGGGCGTCGCCGGCCAGGTGCGCCAGATACAGCAGGCGGCTCACGGCCTCACCCTCGCACACGTCCGGACGGCTGAGTGCATGCCCCTCGGGCCCATGAATCCCCTGCTCGTACACGCGCTTCTGCAGCTCATTCACCAGCGTACCGTTCTCGCAATGCACGCACAGTATGCCGCCAATACGCTTGAGCTCCTCGAGCACCTCGAGCGTCTCGGCATCGTCCAGGCGCAAATGATCGTAGGCAAAGTAGGTCTTAAACGACGATACGCCCGCCTCGCGCATAGCCGAAAGATCGGCGCGGTTGCGTTCATTCCACTCGGCGAGTGCCATATGAAAGGCGTAGTTGGCCGTGCAGGTTCCGTCGGCACGGCGATGCCACTCGGCCAAGGCATCGGGCATGGTCACGCCGCGATCAGCCGTCGCGTAGTCCACGATGGTCGTCGTACCGCCGCAGGCAGCCGCACGCGTGCCGGTTTCAAAGCTATCGGCTGTCCAATCCATGCCAGTCCAGCACTGCATGTGCGTGTGGCCGTCGATAAAGCCGGGAAACACCCAGCAGCCCGCGGCGTCCTCGACGGTATCGCCCTCGGCCGGCTCAATCGCCGCGGCAATCCGCACAATCTTGTCGCCCTCCATGGCAAGATCGGCGCGGCGAAGCCCCTGTGGCGTCACGAGCGCGCCGTTTTTGATGATGATCATGTTGCTCCTTATTGATTAATACAGTTGGCCACGCGATCAAAATACGAGCAGGCGGCAATATGCTCCGTTATGCGTCGCTGTCCCTTGACGGTATCGACGTCCCACAGCTCGTAGGCACGCGCCTCGACCAGCGCAACGTCGACGCGACCTTTGAGAATCGAGCCCCCGCCGTCCTTGCCCTCAAGACACATAAGTGCATCGAACAGTTCCGCCGGAAAGAGCACCGGGCTCGAAGGCTCACCGTTGCACGCAAGACGCACCGGATGTTTGCGGCCACGCTCGTCAAATGCACGAACCATAGCCTCAAAAGAATCCGAACTCACGAGCGGCTGGTCGCCCGGTAAAAAGAGGCAACCTTTCCAGTTGCGCTCGACTCCCCACGAAAGGCCCGCACGGACGCTTTCGCTGCGCAGCTCGCCATCGTGCAGCACGCACGGGCAATGCTTGTCCTCGCAAATCTGGGCGACCTCGGGCCAACGCGTCGAAACCACAACGTCAAAGCCCCGGGGAACCGAATCGATGGTCCGGGCAATCAGCGGCTCGCCATAGATATCGGCGAGCATCTTGTTGGAGCCAAACCGCTTGCCCTCGCCCGAAGCCATAATGACGCATCCAAGTCTCATGGTGATACCTCCCCCGAAACCATCGTACCCATAACTCGCGCCGCGGGCATCCACATCGAAAGCGCTTATCCCGCACGCCCGCGATGCAAAATAGGGGCACCCCGCCAGTTGGCAGAGCGCCCCCTTTACATGGCTTACCTCAGCCCGGCTTTAGGCCTGGAGCCAACGGGCGGTGTTGCGCTCGTCGAGGGCCTTGAGGGTAGCGGCGGGATCGGCAACCTTCTGCAGGAACATCATGGCAGCGATGGCATACGGCTTGTAGCTGGCCTCCTTGTACATGCCCACGCGGTGCATGTCGAAGACGTCGGCGTTGACCTCGCCGTGCTCGCAGGAGACACCGGAGATGTCGGCGGGCAGCGGGTGCATAAAGATGGTGTCCTGGCCGTTGGCAGTCTTCTCCATGAGCTCGGTCGTGGAGCACCAATCCTGATGGGTGGCGTTCTGGGCGAGCAGCTCCTTCTCGAGCGCAGCGATGCCGGCGTCGTCGCCCTCGGCGTACAGATTGGTACGCTTCTCCATGGCGGCAAACGGAGCCCAGCTCTTGGGGATCACGATGTCGGCGCCCTCGAAGGCCTCGGCCATGGTGTTGACCTGCTTAAAGGTGGTGCCGGACTCGGCGGCATAGCCCTTGGCGCGCTCGACGACCTCGGGCATGAGATCATAGCCCTCGGGGTGAGCCAGGGTGACGTCCATGCCAAAACGGGGCAGCAGGCTGATCAGCGACTGCGGGCAGGACAGCGGCTTGCCGTAAGAGGGCGAATAGGCCCAGGTAACGGCAACCTTCTTGCCCTTGAGGTTCTCAAGGCCGCCAAACTCGTTGATGAGGTAGAGCATGTCGGCAGAGGACTGCGTGGGGTGATCGGAATCGGACTGCAGGGAGATGAGCGTGGGACGATGATCCAGAACGCCGTCCTCGTAGGCCTGCTGAACGGACTCGGAAACCTCGGCCATGTAGGCGTCGCCCTTGCCGATGTACATATCGTCGCGGATGCCGATGACGTCGGCCATGAAGGAGATCATGGTAGCGGTCTCGCGGACGGTCTCGCCGTGGGCGATCTGGGACTTCTTCTCGTCCAGGTCCTGCAGCTCAAGGCCGAGCAGGTTGGCGGCCTTAGAGAAGGAGAAGCGCGTACGGGTGGAGTTGTCGCGGAACAGGGAGACAGCCAGGCCCGAGTCGAAGATCTTGGACGAGACGTTGTTCTCACGCAGCTCGCGCAGGGCGTCGGCGACGATGTAGAGCGCCTTGAGCTCATCGGTGGTCTTGTCCCAGGTGTGCAGGAAGTCGCTGCCGTACATACCCTTAAAATCGAGGCCGTTCAGCTGCTCGACGAGCTCGGTAAACTTAGCGTCCATGGAAATGTCCTTTCTAAAGATGAAACGATCGCAATGAGTAGATGTGCTCCGGCATGCGCGTGTGGCTAGAACATGCAGAGCACCATGACGAGGACCCGCCACCGTTGAGGAAGCATGGGAGATAACGACCGCGGGCCCCAAGTCAACAGGGGGTGCCGGGGACACGAACGGCCCCCGGCTCAACAGGATCGAAGAATGGGACTAATCGATCTTGTTGTTGGTCAGACCGGCGCGGAACACGGTGGCATCGCCATCGGCCTGGCTCGGATCGTAGAGGTTCAGGGCAGCCACATACATGGCGGCAGCGGTGACCAGGTCGTCCTTGTAGGTGACCTCGTTGGGAGCGTGAGCCTGAGACTCGGCACCCGGGCCAAAGCCCACGCAGGGGATGCCGTAGCGGCCCTGGATGGAAACGCAGTTCGTGGAGAAGGTCCACTTGTCGCACAGCGGACGACCGGTGCGCTTGTCCATGCTGGGCTCGCAGCCGATGCGCTCGTCACCAAACATGGCCTTGTGGGCGTCGACGAGGGCCTTGACGTGCGGAGCGGTCTCCTTGTTGATCCACGTGGGGAAGTAAGCCTCGGTCTCGTAGACCTCGCCGGTCCAGGACGGACGGTCGTACATGTACATGGAGACCTTCACGTCGTCGCCGTACTTCTTGGCGGCCGGCAGGTTACGGATCTCGTCCAGGCAGGACTCCCAGGTTTCACCGGCGGTCATGCGACGGTCGATGGAGATGGCGCAGGAGTCGGCCACGGCGCAACGGCTGGGGCTGGTGTAGAAGATCTGGCTGACGGTGCAGGTGCCGCGGCCCAGGAAGCGGGCATCCTCGAAGTGCTCGGGATTGTACTTGGGGTCGAGCATCTTGACGAGACCCTTGATGTCGGTCGACTCGTCGCAGCCGTTGTTGTTGAGGGCGCGGACGTCGGCGATGATGTCGGCCATCTTGTAGATGGCGTTGTCGCCGCGGTCGGGAGCGGAGCCGTGGCAGGAGGTGCCGTGAACGTCGACGCGGATCTCCATGCGGCCGCGGTGACCGCGATAGATGCCACCGTCGGTGGGCTCGGTGGAAATGACGAACTCGGGCTTAATGCCGTCCTTGTTGTAGATGTACTGCCAGCACATGCCGTCGCAGTCCTCTTCCTGGACGGTACCGACGACCATGATCTTGTAGCCCTCGGGGATGAGGCCCATGTCCTTCATCATCTTGGCAGCGTAGGTAGCAGAAGCCATGCCGCCCTCCTGGTCGGAGCCGCCGCGGCCGTAGATGATCTCATCGGTCTCGTAGCCCTCATAGGGATCGGCATCCCAGTTCTCGATGTTGCCGATGCCGACGGTGTCGATGTGGGAGTCGATGGCGATGATCTTGTCGCCCTCGCCCATAAAGCCCATGACGTTGCCCAGGCCGTCGACCTTGACCTCGTCATAGCCAAGGCTCTCCATCTCGGCCTTGATGCAGGCAACAACCTCACCCTCCTCGCAGGACTCAGAGGGATGGCTAATCATTGCGCGAAGAAAACGCGTCATATCAGCACGGTGAGACTCAGCAGCAGCCTTGATAGCGTCGAAATCGAGTTCTTTAGCCATTGTTCATAACCTTTCAAACGAAGGAATCTACCTGTGAGGTGGCGGAGCGATACCTATTTACTCCGCCCCAACGATTAGCAAGTGGGATATTCGCCTTCCCAAACAATGCGGCGATACTGGTCGGGATCGGTGTCGCCCTCGGTGGAGAAGCAGAGCACGGAGCTCGTCTTGTCCAGGCCGATGAGTTCCTTGAGCTCGGCGTACTCGGGATCGAGCATGAGAGTCTCGACCAGGCCGGTGGTCACCGCGCCAGACTCGCCGGAGATGACGCGCGGGTCGCCCTTCTCGGGAGCTCCCAGGGTGCGCATGCCGCGAGCGGTGACCCAGTCGGGGCAGGACACGAAGGCGGTGGTGTGGTTGCGCAGGATATCCCAGCCCAAGATGTTGGGCTCGCCGCAGCACAGACCGGCCATGATGGAGGGCATGTCACCGTCCACGATGCGCGGATCGCCGTCGCCGGCGGCAGCGCCCTTGTACAGGCAGGCGGCAGGAGCGCACTCAACCACGACAAAGGTAGGCGGGTTATCGGGATACAGGTTGGTGAAGTAGCCCACCACGGCGCCGGCGAGCGAACCCACGCCAGCCTGGACAAACACGTGCGTCGGGCGGTTGATGGCCATCTCGCGCAGCTGCTCGGCAGCCTCGGAAGCCATGGTGCCGTAGCCCTCCATGATCCAGGACGGAATCTTCTCGTAGCCCTCCCAGGCGGTGTCCTGAACGATGACGCCGCGCTCGCAGGCGTCGGCCTCGGCGGCGGCCATGCGCACGCACTCGTCGTAGTTGACCTCTTCGATGGTCACCGTGGCGCCCTCGGCGGCGATGTTATCGAAGCGGGGCTTGGTAGAACCCTTGGGCATGTGCACGACGGCCTTCTGGCCCAGCTTGTTGGCAGCCCATGCCACGCCGCGGCCATGATTGCCGTCGGTGGCGGTAAAGAAGGTGGCCTGGCCAAAGTCCTTGACAAGCTGATCGGAGGTCAGGTAATCGAAGGTGCAGTCGGCAACGTCCTTGCCGGTCTCGTCGGCAATGTAGTTGGCCATGGCAAACGAGCCGCCCAGGACCTTAAAGGCGTTGAGGCCAAAGCGATAGCTCTCGTCCTTAACGCACAGGTTGGACAGGCCCAGGCGCGCGGCCTGGCCGTCCAGGCGGGCAAGCGGAGTGACGGTGTACTGGGGGAACGACTGGTGGAAGGCACGGGCCTTCTTCACGTGGTCGAGGCTCATGATTCCCAAGTGCTTGTCATCGCTCTTGGGCATCGTGTTGCCCGCCCACTGGATCTTATCGGCCATACGGTGAACTCCTTAAGTCCTCTCTTGCCGGCCCCCGCATACGCGTTTCAGCCCATTCCCATTCATGCGACTGAACTTTTATGTGGATGCCAAACAAAAAGTTTGTTAGTAATGTTCTATCACACTTTTTGATTGGTATATCTAACGAATTGTTTGTTGCCGTAATCGGTACTTTTTCGCCGCCGAACGGTCATGAATTGCCTTGTTGATGGATTTGTTTGCGGTCATGTGTGGTTTATGGCACAGTGAGCCCAAACTAATTTTTAGGAAGGTACCCATGACCCCCGCACAGATTGAGTTTTACAAGCGCCTCGCACACGGTCTGGCGCTCCAATTTGGCCCCAACTGCGAAGTCGTCGTCCACGATCTGGAGACCGAGGACGTGGACCACTCCATCGTAGTGATCGAAAACGGCCACGTCAGCGGGCGCAAACTGGGTGACGGCCCCAGCCATATCGTGTTTGAGTCCATGCACGAAGGCGCCACCGACGTACACGACCGCGAGCCGTACCTCACTAAAACCACCGACGGTAAGCTGCTCAAATCGTCGACGATCTTTATCCGCAACGATGAGGGCAAACCCGTCGGCATTTTGGGCATCAACTTTGACATTACGCTTATGAAGGCTTTTGAGCGTTCGCTCGATGCCTTTACTGGCACCGGCGGCACGGGCTATACCGAGCCCGAGCCCATTACCAAGAACATCGGCGACCTGCTCGAGGACCTGCTGCACGAGTGCGAGCAGTTTGTGGGCAAGCCCGCGGCACTCATGACCAAAGACGAGCGCATTCGTGCCATTGGCTACCTCGACCGTCGCGGCGCCTTCCTCATTTCCAAGTCGAGCGAGCGCGCCTGCGAGTTCTTTGGCATCTCCAAGTACAGCTTCTATAGCTACCTCAATGAGGCCAAGGCGGCGGCCGGCGACAAGTAGGCACTCGCCTGGATTGCCCCTCCCCTTTTGGGCGCGAGTTCTGGAAAGCACGAATCCGAGACCGGGCCGCTTGGGGAGTTCCATATAATCGATGTCATTAGTATTTCGAAAGGATGGGACAGAATGGCGTTAAGCAAGGCATCATGCACCGGTCGCGGATTGATTCCGGCAATTGGTGGACATGTGCACCGCATGTTCGATGAGAGTGAAGACGACCTGTTTTCGCTGAGCCTTGACGACGTGATGGATGATCGCCCGTGGACCGCCGACGAACTCATGGGCGGCGGGGCTCGCCCGTCAAGTCCCAATCCCGCACTTGCGCCTAAGCCCGCATCTGCGCCGACTCCTGCGCAGTCGCCCGCACCCACTTCGGCGCCCACGCCCGCTCCCCGCCCCGCAAGCGACCCGTCCGAGACGGCGGCATTTCTCGCTGCAGCGACGCAGGGCAAATCGGCCGACAGCACCGTTATGTATAACGCCCAGCAGTTGCCCGTTCCTGCGGCGCGCAAGCCTCCGGTCACAAGGCTCGATGAGCCCGTTGCCCATCAGGTTACCCACGATTCCTGGGCTGCAGCCGATCTGGATGAGACCTCTACCGGCATGCCGGCGCTCGATGTTCCAGTTAACCCGCTTTTTGCCGCCAACACGAGCGCCGCGGACTATGAGGGCGGTGCGGCATATTCCGATTATTCCGATGGCTATGCTGGCAACGGTCGCATCGAGACCGAGGATTATGGCACCGCATCGAGCGATTATCTCAACGATCCGTACGCTGCCACGCCCGCACCGGAATATGACCCGGAGGCCGCGTCCGCGCCGGCGTATACCAAAAGCATGGGCGAAGAGCGCTTCGCCGATTATTACGCCGAGGAAAAGGCGCTGCGTTTCTCGGAATTTCCGCAGGCAGTCAAGGTTGCCTTTATCGCCATTATCATTGCCCTGCTCGGTGTCATTGCGTTTGAGGGATTCCAGCTGTTCCGCGGCCCCACCCAAGCGGAGTCGGAGACCCAGCAAAAAGAGGACGATAACCAGTACCTGGACATCAACACCCTCAAGGGCGACCCCAACGACGGAGACGACGAGTAGCGAGAGCTGAAGGCGGCCGCAGGATCCCGCATCCAGCACCGGCTTCTAAGTGCTGTTTTGTCATCCAGCTACACTTTTCCGGATAATTTGCCTATTGAATTTGACACTTTTCCGAAGTTTTAAGGTGCCTATTTCAACACTTTTCCGGATGAAAGCCGAATAATCACTTGGGAACCAACGCCGTTCACGCGTCATTTCGCAGGCGGCGCTTGATTTCTGTCCGTACACGTTGATAGACTTCCTCTTGCCCGCAAGGAGCGGGCGCGTTTTATCCAGAGTCGGGGTAGAGAGTTGGCTCCACGATCCCGACGCCAACCGGCCAAGAGGCACGGTGGCCCTGCCAACATCGATGAAAGGAGTCCGTATGGACAATTTCTCCGTGCGCAGTGAGCGCAACTTCCACAACCTGGTCGTCAAACCGAATCACATGCATCTTCTGGATAAGCCAAATGGCTACGCCTCGGCCATGGTCAAGAGCAGCCTCTCCCACCAGATGCGTTTTACGGTGCAGGTGCTCGAGGAAGAGCTCTGCGCCGCCGGTGACCCGCATGTGTTGCAGATCAAACTGCCCGGAGACGATTCGCGTGAGCCGTCTAGCTGGGAGCGGTTTGCCGATGGCGCGTGCGTTGCGGGCGGGTCGGGCATCTTTGCCCGCGAGTGCTTCTGCGAGGGCGCCGAGGTATTCCTGGATCTGTGCCGCGACACCGTACGCACAGCTGAGCTGCGGCAGTGGAGCCAAAGGGAGCACGAGCTGCTGAGCGCCGCACGCGGGATCGCGGGGGGGTGTAGGAAAAGGAGCCTCATGACGGTGACCTCAGCTGGAATGACGTATCGCTCGATAAATGATCTCAACAACGTAGCCGATGCGCTGCATTTCACCTCAAAGGCATTTAGCGATCGAGCGGCGTCTAGCATTTCTTTGATATCCCGAATTGATTGTTCCGAGAAAGTCTCTTCATGCCTTCATGATCGCCCTTACGAGAAACTTGGACGAGACAGGCGTCCATATGCCGTCTCTAAACTAACGAGCCGTTCGCGGAAAGAACATCTGGCTAACGTGGGCCAAAGATATACTGGTATCGTTGCAGCAATTATGGAAGATCGGTGCCGCCAATGACCTCCTTGAAATTCCCCAGGCGCTTTGCACTTAGCCTGCTCGTCCCGTTGTCCGCCGCCGTAGCGCTGGCTTTGCCCTCAACCGCCCTCGCCGCGTCAGACCCGAACCCGCCCAGCATATCCAACGTGACGATATCCGCAACGGCCGTCACGGCAGGCTCCACGCTGCGTGTCGGCTACGATGTGGACGACCCCGATGGGGTGCGGTCAGTCACGCCAATAGTCGAGGTCGTCGTCGATAGCGATGACGGGGGCCAAGGCAACAGCTCCCGTCTCGCCTTCCAGTCGACCGGCGACACGACCGCGGGCTTCGATATCCCCACCTCCCCGAGCGACCAGCCCTGCAGGTATCGCATCATCGGCCTCGGCGTGACCGATAGCCTTGGATGGGTTACCGATGTCTACGACGCGGCGTATGCCGAGGAGAAGGGGCTCGACTGTCCGACCTTCGCCACCAGCCCCCTCGTCTATGAGGTGACCGAGGGGCCCGCGGACCAGAACCCGCCGACCGTGTCCTCCGTGTCGCTCTCGAGCAGGGAGGTCGCGACCGGCGCCGACTTCCACATCTCTTGGTCCGTCGCGGACCCGGACGGCGTTCGCTCCGTTTCCCCCATACTGCAGCGGGGCTGGGAGGATAAGGACGACGGCTGCTCCGTTTCGTCGGCCTATTATCACGGAGGCTCGTCTATCGACGGGTTCGACCTCACATTCGACAGCAATAGGATCGGAAGGCACAGGCTGATCGGCCTTTCGGTCACCGATGGCCTAGGGTTCGAGACCGATATGTACGAGAGTTCCTACGCCAGGGCCAACGGCATCTCGGGCGCGACTTTCTCGGTCGCCGACCCGAGCGAGCTGTGCTTCGAGGTGACCGGCAGCGCGATCGACCGGAACCCGCCCGCGGTCTCGAACGTTTCCATCTCCGCGAAGAGGGTCCCCGTCGGCGGGGTCCTCCGCATCTATTGCAATGTAGGCGACGCGGACGGCGTGAAGTCTGTCTCCCCGATCCTCGGCGATCCCGGCTATGTCGAGGACCCGAACTCTGCAAAGGCCCGTAAAACGTTGAGCTGCAGCTACGATGCGACAAGGGGCTATATCGAAATCGAGTTCCCCACGTCGCTCTCGATGCGCTCGTTTGAGATCCATGCCCTCGCGGTCCTCGACAAGGCGGGTCATGAGTCCTTCGTCTACAGCTCCGCCTACGCCGAGCGTAACGGCAAGGCAGACGTTCAGACCTTTGATGTCGACGACGCGGGGGACGTCACCTTCGACGTGACCGCCCCGCTGTATGCCGCCACCAAGGGCGACGGGCAGGCGTATGCGAAGGGCGGCGGGGTCGGTCTTACCTTCCGCTTCAGCGGTCCTCTCGATGAGTTCACGCGTCTCCTCGTGGACGGAACTGAGGTCTCGGCTGAGAACTACACCGCAACCAAGGGCAGCACGATTATCGAGCTCAGGCCGGCCTACCTGGACACACTCGCCGCCGGTGAACACACTGTCACGACCGTCTGGAAGGACGGGACGGCGACTGATGCATCCTTCACCGTGGAAGGGAAGGCCCAAGGGGAGCAAGCGGGCGGAAAGACCGACGTAGATTCACCCGGCGTCAACAAAAGTGATCCTGCCACTCCTGAAAAGGACGCCGACGAGGCGTCTACAAAAAGGTCGGGACGCACGACAACCGATGAACCAAAGCTCGCCGCAACCGGCGACTTCGCTTGGATGGCCAGCATCGCATTAGCCATGGCGGCCACGGCCTGCTTCACGGCAGCGAGAAGGCTTGAGCCCAAGCAGCATAGGCACGAACAGTAGCTCAAAGCGAACTCAACTGGGAAGGGCAGATGGATAGCCGTCCCTCTCTTACAATCAACCCAATCCGCTGAAATGCAATCAGTTAACGAGTTTCGCCAGACGCTCGGTCTCTACCCCGCTCTGGCAAGCCACCAGGCGATGAGATAATGCCCACGGCTATCAACGTAAGCAAGGAGCGCGCTATGGCAGACAACGAGATCAAACCCTCGACGGACGGCGGCCGAGAGGAACTCGTGGCAAAACAGCTCGCATCCACCAAAATCCACCTCGCGCTCACCCAGGAGCGGGTGGACGTCTCCAGCGCCATCAAGCTGCCGCTCGAGCGAATCCCTCAGCTCGGCGTGGCGCTGGCCTCTCTCCCCTCGACATCCCGCACCGTCACCAACACGGTGAGCGTACCCACACTGCTCCAGGCGACTGACAAATATGGCAACCCGCTCGATCTGTCGAAAATCAACTCGTTCAAGGACGGTAGCGGTCTCACAGGGGGCTACCGCGACGCCGCCAAGGGCCTTGGACAGGCGCGCTTCCACGTAGTCGAGGGCGATATCGCCACGAGCGTCACGCAAGTGCCCTACGACCCAACGTCGCTGTTCATGGCAGCCGCAATCGCGCAGATAAACCAAAAGCTCGACTCCATCCAGGAGTCCGTCGACGAAATGTTTGAGTATATGCGTCAGCGCGACAAGGCCAACATGCGCGGCAACCTCAAGACGCTCGCAGACATCCTCAACGGTACGGCCTCAACTACGGCAACGCCACCTACATGGCAAACGCCCATATGAAGGTGCTCGACATCAAGCAGTCGTCCGCGCAGGACATGGAGCTCTTTCGCTCGCAGGCGCAGGCGGATCTGAAAAAGAAAGGGTTCATCGAGGTGCGAGACGGCTTGGGCAGACGCCTCGACAAGGTGCTCGACTACCTCAAAGACTGCCAGCTCGCCACCTACATCCACGCGTTCTCGCTGTTCCTCGAACCCATGCTCGCCCAGAACTTCGAGCCCGCAAAGCTCGCGGACGCCACCGCGAAGATCGAGGCTGATTCGATCGCGTACCGCGAGCTCTACACCGACTGCTACAACGCACTCGAAGCGGGGGCTGCCGACACCGTCGATTCGGCGCTACTGGGCGGTATCACATCCGCTGGAAAGATGCTCGGTCACGCCATCGCAAAGACCCCCGTGGGCGAACATACGCTCATCGACGAGGCGCTCGAGGGTGCAGGAGAGGACATCGGCAGGTTCAACGATAGGCAATCCGAGAAACTCCTCGAGAAGCTCCATCAGGCAAAGACGCCCGACGTTGCGCCGTTCAAGCAGAGCGTAATGGAAGTAGACACCCTCTACAACCATCCCACGCAGATTGCCGTGGACGCCGAGAACGTCTATATCCTGCCTGCCAAGCAGCAGGAAGAGTAGCGATACGCAACAGGCACGTGCCACGCAGACAGCTAACGCCCCTACCTCCCCTCCGCCTTCAGCTTCAGCAGAAGGTCGCCCAGCTCGGGGCACTTCTTGGAAAGGCGCGTCTGAGTTTGCTCGCCCATCCCCCACCGCTGGCGGATCTCCTGGGCGCGCGGGCTCACGTGGTAGTTCCCGTCCATCATCTGCTTGAGCAGCTTGGCGGTCACATGCGCATCGGCCAGGGCACTGTGGGCGTGACCCGTCGACTCGTCGAACTCGATGCCAAACCACGTCGCTGCATCACTCAAAGAGACGCGCCCGTGGCTGCCCACTTCCATGATCGAGGTGTAAAACGCCTGCAGGTCGGCCCAGTCCGTAGGAAATGCGGAAAGGTCGATGTGCTTTGCCTGGCACTCGGTCAAAAGCTGTCGACGGTCCGTCCCGCTCCAGCAAACTATCTGGGCGGAGTAGCGGCCGATCCAATCGCTGAGCCTTTTGATCACCATGTAGAGCGGGTCGGCCATCGCGGTGTCCGCGGCCGATATCCCTGTAAGCTCGCGGACGGGGAACGCAACGCCTTCGGTAAATTCCGTCTGCACAAACTGCGAGAACTCGCCCATAACGTTGCCGTGGTAATCGAGCTTGACGGCGCCGACCTCGATAATCTCATTGCGCAGCCCACGGCGCCGGCGCTGCTTTGGCACCGGCGCAAACTCAAAGTCCAGCACAATCTGGCGCGCAAAGTTCGTCGTATCGATAGCCGAGATGCACGGCGTCTTTTTGTCTGGCACGGTCAGGACCTTTCTCCGTTGCCTGCCGCTTGCTACATAGGCGGCTACATTGCCGTAAGGATAGGCGCTCGTGCGGACATGAAATCGCCCAGCGCGGCTACCCGGCATCCTTGCGTAAAGCTGCGTTTTGAGATGGTCAGATCGCTGTTATTATCGAACATATATTCGTATTTATGGCTGCAGTTTGATAGACTGGTTATTGTTGACGGCAGTTCCATGTGCCGGGCAGCGCCCTCCATGCGACGGGAGGTGATGCCCATGACCGATCTGATTGATTTCGTGAAGCTCCTGACCTCTTTGGTCTCGCTCCTCACGGCGCTTATCGGACTTACCGAGGCACTCAAGCAGTGTTCGAAGCACAAAAGAGGGGTCGACGCCGTTAAGGCATTGACCCCTTGATCAAAGCAACGGCGCTGCCCAGCTATCACCCTTGGGCTGCCGTCGACTTTATTCTACCCACGGTTGCCAGGTTTAACAAATGAATTTTCAGTAATGGAGCCTCGGAGCCCGCTCGCTCAACCACCTAGCCATCGGATTAGCCGGATTCTGGGACACGCCTTCCGTCCCAGGCCTCTACCGGAAAATGCGTCCCACCCTGAGGCTCGATTCCGGGACACGGTTTCCGTTTGAAGCCCCGATGGGAAAGCGTGTCCCGTTCCGAGAGCTCATTCCGGGATGCAGTTTCCGCTAGAGATGCCACCGGGAAAGCGTATCCCGTTTTGGAGCCAAATTCCGGGTCGTAGTTTCCGCCTGAGGGCCGATCCGGAAACGGCATCCCATTCTGAAGCCGAAATCTGGAACGCACTTTCCGCCAAAGGTCGCAAAAGGAAAGCACATCCCATTCCCAGCATCAAATCAGGACGCGCTTCATTATCCCCGCTCACACATCTCGGCAAACGAAATCAGCTTGACGTCTCCCCTACTCTCCACGGCATCCCGACATCCCTGCGTAAAGCCGCTTTTTGAGAATAGTGCATAGCTTTTTCGTTGCCGTCTAAAGAGCTCGCTTCGGTGCACGAGCTTTTGCAGCACGTCTTCGCCCACCGGTTCATTGCGCCATTTGCACTCCGCAAACAGCGCAGCGCCCTCGCCATCGTCAACAATCAAGTCGATTTCTTCCTGCGTATGCGTGCGATTATCCGTCCCCCACCAGCGCCCGACACTCGCCGGAACCACATCGAGCTGGCCCGCGCGCGCGAGTTCGTACACGTATTGCCTGCATATAATCTCAAAGACCGTACCCATGTAATCCGATACGTGCGGCTCAATGCGCTCATACGCCATCTCGGCCATATCGTTTTGAATCAGCCCGATGTTCTGCGGCACAAACTTGTACCAGAACCTAAACATCTGGTCGCTCAGCAGATACACGGCTCGCTTATTGCTCGTCTCGTTTAGGGGCAGCTCGCGCTCGACAATCCCAAGCGACGCCAGCTTATCCACATAGCTCTTTACGTTGCTCGCAGGGATTCCCGTAGAGCTCGCAATCTCCGAGATCTTCGAGCGCCCCTGAGCAATTGCTTGCACGATCGCGTCATATTGCTCGGGATTGCGGCACTCTTGCAACAGCAGGTTACTCGGCTCCTCAAAGAGATAGCCCGTAGGAGCAAGAAAAAGACGTTTGATGTTGTCCTTGAGCGGTGCGGCAGGATCGACTTTCTCGATATATGCAGGAATGCCGCCCGTCATGCCATAGCAAACCGCAGCGTCTTCGCGACTCATGCTCTTCCACAGGCCGAGGGTCGTCGTAAAATCGAGCGGCATGATCTTAAACTGGGCCGTACGCCTACCGTATAGTGGGCTCTCGTAGCCCAACACCTGTTCCTCCATAAACGAAAGAGACGAGCCGCATAGGATCAGCATTAGCTTGGTCTCTTTGTACAAGTGATCGATCTTGTCTTGCAGCAACGAGCTGATCTCGGGATTCGATTGGGCGAGATAGGGATACTCGTCGATCACGACAATCAAACGTTCCGTGCGAGCCATGGTAGCCAATGCATCGAACGCCTCGTCAAAACTACGAAACGACACGCCTGCAGCACCAACCGAACCCGCAAGTATCGCCTGGCTAAAGCCGTGCAGGTTTGCCTCCGCATTGGTACGACGAGCCTGAAAGTAAATAGCCTTCTTGCCTTGGATGAACTCTGTGATAAGGCGCGTTTTACCCACACGACGGCGGCCGTAAATCACAGGCATCTCAAAGGAGCCCGTGCCATGCAGTCGATTGAGCTCGGACATTTCCGTTGTTCTTCCGATAAACACAGGGCCATCCTTCCTTTACGTTATAGCTAGCTATATTATATCTTCCTATAATATAGCTAGCTATAACGTAATTCGACAAGCGACGCACGCAAAAGGGGCGGTACCCCACCGCATGTGGACCGTTCCGGAAAATGTATCCCGTTCTGGAGCCAAAAACTGGGCCGTAGTTTCCGCCAAGCATGCCATCCGGAAAGCGCGTCCCGTTCTGAGTGGCAATTCCGGGACACAGCTTCCGCATGCGGCCCCGTTGGGAAAGTTCATCCCGCTCTGAGGGCTCGTTCCGGGATGTAATTTCCGTTTGAGGCCCGATCTGGAAACGGCATCCCACTCTGAGGCCGAAATCTGGGATGTAGTTTCCGCTTGAAGGGCGATCCGGAAAGCACGTCCCATTCCGAGTGGCAATTCCGGGTCACAGTTTCCGCAGATACAAGGCGACAGTCCGCCGCCCTTATCACATACCTTCAAATATGCGATCCAGAAACACAAAACAGCAGATAGAATGCTCTTTTTCAAAAAGTACACGTCCCGAAACTTACCAAGACTTCATATCCAGCTACCGTTCACGGTCGCCGATTACCGCCCACCGATTCAAACAAGAAATATGTCGCCAAAAGCAGGTCATCTACCTGCATGGTTAGATTTTGGTCAGCTTTTGGTCAGTTGAGCGGCAAGTTCCAGCTGATACGTTTTTGCTACCCAAAAGGAGGCGGTAGCTCATGACCCATTGCAATGACCAGCTCATCGACCAACTGCTCACTCAAGCCGAACAAGAGGGGCGCTGTCTGATTCCCCCGAGCACGGCGATCCGAAAAGCGCTCCTTCGGCGCACCGGCGGCACGGTTGTCTCGCCCATGCCGGGGTTGTTTGCGCGAAAAACGCGCTGGGATGAACTCAACCGAGCGCAACGCCATTGCGAAATCCTCCGCGCCCTTGCGATCATCCACCCCGATTGGACGTTCTGCTCGTTTTCGGCAGCTTGCCTGCTGGGGCTCGAGGTCTCGTGGCGACACCTGAATGTCGTGCATGTTTGCAGCTCGACAAAGCCGTCGGCTCGTCCGGGCGCACATATTCAGCGACACCAGATTGAGCCGGCCGGAGCAATACGCAGAGCCGGCATATCGGTAACGCCGCCCATCCAAACGGCCACAGATTGCCTGCTGCAAACTGGTTTTGCCGACGGCATGCCCATTGCCGATTCGGCGATCTCAAAGCTCGGCCTTGCGCCGGAACAGCTGATGGAGACCGTTGAGCAACGAGCGACTGCCCGCAATGGTCGCGCGATTCGCACCGCCCTCACAACGCTTCGATATGCCGACGCCCGCGCCGAGAGCGGCGGGGAATCGGTCGCCCGAGCCGTCATGATCGAGACGGGCTTTGCGCCCGACTGGCTTCAATACGAGCTGACGGACCCCTTCGATTCGGCCAAGCCCATACGAACGGACTTTGCCTGGGAGCGCCAGGCGCGGGAACTCACGCTGGGCGAGCTCGATGGGCTCATCAAATATACCGACCAGACCATGCTGGCCGGACGCACCACCGCCGAGGCGCTCGTTGCCGAACGACAGCGCGAGGCGCACTTGTCGCTCTACGGCCATCCTCTGCTGCGCTTTACCATGAACGAGGTCCGCTCGGCAGGAATGCTCGCCAAAAAGCTGCAGACGGCAGGCATCCGGCAGACCGCGCTGCCGACATGGCTCAACGATATTGAGCTGTAGGGGCTGCTGAGCTTATGCCCGCCTGCCCACCAAACTGGGACACACTTTCCGGTTGGCAGCACCCGCGGAAACCATGTCCCAAATTGAGCGCTCAAAACGGGATGTACTTTCCAGATGGCATGCCTAGCGGAAACCGTGTCCCGGAATCAAGGCCTAGAACGGGACAGACTTTCCGGTTGAAGCGCCCAGCGGAAACTGCATCCCGGAATAGACGCTCAAACTGGGACGCAGTTTCCGGTTTCCTGCTGTTCCGGAAAGTGCATCCCATTCTGGAGCCGAATTCCGGGACACAGTTTCCGCATGCGGAGGCGCTCCAAACAAAAGGCCCCGGCTCGCGATGGAGTCGGGGCCAAAGGCGCAGCGTATGTAGTTGATGTTGAGCGCAAACGGCCCGTTAGCAATACCGCCCGTGCCCTACCCGCGGTTGCGGACGCGGCTGTACGGCGTATCCACCATGGGCAGATCCGGACGCAGCTTGCCGTCAAACGCGCGGTAGGCGTTCTGCACGGCGGGCGCCGTGGGAATCGTTGCGATCTCGCCGATGCCCTTGCCGCCGTATGCCACGGGCAGCAGCTCGTCCTTCTCCACGTAGATGGCATGGATATCCGGAATCTCGGGCGCACGGAACAACCCGAGCGTACCGTACCTTGCCTGGGGTACGCAGTCCTTGAGCGGCCAGTCCTCGGTAAGCGCATAGCCCATGCCCATGAGCACGCCGCCTTCAATCTGACCCTGGATGGAGATGGGGTTGACCACCTTGCCGGAATCGTGCGCGGCATAGACCTCGCTCACGCGGCCGTCATCATCCAGAATGACCACATGCGTGGCAAAGCCGTAGCAGATGTGGCTCTTGGGATTGGGAACGTCGGCGCCCAGTTTGTCGGTCGGCTCCAGGTACACGTAGCCAAACTCGCATCCCTCGAGCGCCTTGATGGCGGCCGTGGGATCCTGAGGATGCATGCCCTGGCCGGCGACGAGCTCCTGCGTGTGCAGCTGATAGGCGCGACCGTCGTCGTACTCGATCTTGACGCCGTCGCCATGCGCGCTCACGGGAGTATCGGGTGCGGGCTTGCCGGCCTCGATGTCAAGCATGGCATCGCGCAGCAGGAAGGCGGCACCGCGCACGGCCTCGCCGGTCACGACCGTCTGACGCGAGCCAGACGTGGTGCCGGAGTCGGGAGCGTTCTCGGTGGAGCACTCGCCGTTGGCAATGCAGCGAAGCGGCAGACCACATGCCTCGGCAACGTCCTGCAAAAAGACAGTGTTGCAGCCCTGGCCGATGTCGGACGTGGCGGCGTAAACGACGGCGCGGCCATTCTCGATGCGTATCTTGCAGCGGCCGGCATCGGGCAGGCCCACGCCCACGCCGGCATTCTTCATGGCACAGGCAATGCCGGCGTGTCCGGGATGCGCATAGTAGGCATCCTTGACCTCGAGCAGCGTCTCCTTAAGCGCCGTGGAGCAGTCGGCAATCTGGCCGTTGGGCAAAACCTCGCCCGGCTCGATGGCGTTGCGGTAGCGAATCTCCAACGGATCCAGGCCGACCTTCTCAGCCAGCAGGTCGATCAGGCTCTCGAGCGCAAACTCGGACTGGCAAACGCCAAAGCCTCGGTACGCACCGGCGGGCGGGTTGTTGGTGTAGTAGCCAAAACCGCGAATGTCGGTGTTCTGGTACTTGTAGGGGCCGACGGCATGCGTGCAGGCGCGCTCGAGCACCGGGCCACACAGCGACGCGTAAGCGCCGGTGTCAAAGTTGATCTCGCAGTCCAGACCGGTAAAGTTGCCCTCGGCGTCGCAGCCCAGCGTAAAGGTGCCGTCCATGGCGTGGCGCTTGGGATGGAACGCGAGCGACTCGGCACGCGTGAGCTTGCACTTCACAGGACGTTGGAACTTATAGGCGGCGAGCGCGGCCAGGTGCTGGATGGACACGTCCTCCTTGCCGCCAAAGCCGCCGCCCACAAGCATGGTCTCGACGACCACGCGCTCGGGCTCGTTGTCCCAGCCAAACATGTGGGCACACTCTTTGCGCGTGTCGTAGGCACCCTGGTCGGTCGACTGCACCTTGACGCCGTTCTTGTACGGGAAGGCGACGGCGCACTCGGGCTCCAAGAAGGCATGCTCGGTAAAGGGCGTGGTAAAGCGCTGCGTCACGGTAAACGCGCTTTCTGCCAGCGCCTTGGCGGCGTCGCCGCGCGTCACGTGACGGCTCTGGCACACGTTGTCCTTGAGCTCCACCGTGTTGCCAAAGGCAAAGAAGCTGTCGTGCAGGCGCGGGGCGTCGGCAGCCTTGGCCTCGACAATGTTGCGCACGGGCTCCAGCGGCTCGTAGTCAATCTTTACGAGCTTCTTGGCCTTCTCGAGCGTCGCCTCGTCCTCGGCAACCACCAGCACGATGGCGTCACCCACGCAGCGGGTGATATCGCCCTGGGCGATCATGACGTCCCAGTCCTGGATAAGGTGGCCGACCTGGTTGACCGGCACGTCCTCGGCGCGCAGGATGCCCACCACACCGGGCAGGGCCTCGGCCTTGGAGGTGTCGATGGAGAGCACGCGGGCGCGCGGATACTTGGAGCGCACGGCGCTGGCATAGGTCAGGCCCGGCTGATCGAGCTCGTCGATGTCGTCGGGATACTTGCCCTCGCCGAGCACCTTCTTGCGCACGTCGATACGGAAGGCGCGCTTGCCCACGCCGTAGTCATCGCCGCGCTCCAGGTCCTCATCGATCTGCTTTTCGCCGCGGAGCACCGCAGCGGCCAGCGAGATGCCCTCGATAATCTTTTTGTAGCCGGTGCAACGGCAGACGTTACCGCGAATGGCGTACTTAATCTGCTCCTCGGTGGGCTCGGGGTCCTCGGCGATGAGCGCTGCGCCCGCCATGACCATGCCGGGAATGCAAAAACCGCACTGCACGGCGCCCACGGCGCCAAAGGCGTACACAAAGGCCTCGCGCACGTCCTCGGGCAGGCCCTCGACGGTCACGATGTTGCGACCGGCAGCAAGAGCAGTGGTCAGCACGCACGCCTTGACGGCCGCACCGTCCACATGGATGGTGCAGGTACCGCAAGCACCTTCGGAGCAGCCGTCCTTGGCGGAATGGATATGCAGGTCGTCGCGCAGGTAGCGCAGCAGCGGTTTATTCTCCGTCGTCGTGCGCTCGACGCCGTTAACGGTAAAAGTGAATTCCTGTGCCATGGTGATTCCCTTCTACACGCCGGCGGCGATGCCGGTGCGGTCGTGGATGGCGCCATGCGGGCAGACGACGGCGCACATGCCGCACGACAGGCAGTCCACGCCGTCGATATGGGCGCAGTTGTCCTCGATGCGGATAGCGCCGGCAGGGCACTTTTTAGCGCACATGCCGCAACCGATGCAGCTCGTGTCGCAGATCTTGCGAGCGATGGCGCCCTTATCGGTGTTGTTGCAGCGCACCAGAATGTTCTGGTAGCCGGGAACGAAGGCAATCACGCGCTGCGGGCACGCCATACCGCACAGGCCACAGCCCGTGCACTTGGAGCGATCCACGCGGGCGATGCCATCGACCAGCGCAATGGCGCCGTGGGGGCAGGCCGTGACGCAGGCGCCACAGCCAATGCAGCCTTCGCTGCAGCGGGCGTCGCCGCCTGCGGAAGCGCAACCACTTCCGCAGGCAACGTAGGCCACGTTATGTTGAATGGATTTGGCCATAAGAGACTCGCCTATTTCTTAAGAAGGTACGAATAGTTGTCGCGCACGGCCCTGATGGTCAGGCGGACGGCCTCGGGAAGACCGGTGTTGACGGCATCGACCGAGACGGTGCGGACCGTGCCGGCGACGCGGACCTTAAAGTGGTCCTCGTCCACGGCCAGGAAGCCCTCGTTCTCGGAGTTCTCCATGTCCTGCTCGCTCCAGAACAGGGTGAGCTTGTCCTTGTAGGGACGACCCTCCTGGTAGGGGCAGAACACGGCGCAGTTACCGCACTCGTTGCACATGCCGTCGACATGGACGACCTGATGCCTGGCCAGGCCCGGCACCTTAATTGCCACGTTGGCGCGGTTGGGGCACACGTCGCAGCAGACCTCGCACACCGAGCCGCAGCCCAGGCAGCGGGTCTTGGTGCAGTTGCGCTTGTCGCGGCACAGCGACCCCTTGCGCTCGTAGCAGGTGTCCTCGCGGCCGGCCTGCTCGTTGCAGTCGGCGTACTTGTTAAAGTCCACGCCGGCGATGGCACGGGCGACCTCGGCGGCGTCGGCGATAGCCTCGACCACGGTGGCAGGACCGCGACGGCAGTCGCCCGCAGCCCAGACGCCCTCAACGCCGGTGGAGGTGGCGGCAAGACGGCCGCGACGGTCGTGCTCGACGCCCGCGGCATCGTACAGGCTGGCATCGATGCCCTCGCCCACGGCGCAGATCACCGTGGTGGCGGAAAGCTCGACGGTCTCGCCCGTGGCGACGGGACTGCGACGGCCGCTTGCATCCGGCTCGCCGAGCTCCATAACGTCGCAGGTCAGCACGGAGCCGTTGAGCGCCTTGGGCGCCAGCAGCTCGCAGAACTCAACGCCGTCGGCAAGAGCAAGATCGAGCTCTTCCTCGTCGGCGGGCATCTGCTTCTTGGTGCGGCGATACACCAGGCGCACGTTCTTCACGCCGGCCAGGCGCTTGGCCACGCGGGCCGCGTCCATGGCGGTGTTGCCGGCGCCAATGACCACGACGTCCTCGCCCAGTTCGAGTTTCTCGCCCTTCTTGGCGGCCTCGAGGAACTCCAGCACATCGAGCTCGGCACCCTCGCCCAAGCCCGCAGAGCCGGGCATCCAGGCACCGGTGGCCACGACCACGTCAGTAAAGCCTTGAGCCTTGAGTTCGTCGATGGAATCAACGCGAGCGTTGAGCTGCACCTTGGCGCCAAAGGCCAGGCAGAGCTCGGCATCGTGGGAGATATCGTCGCTGGCGATACGGAACTCGGGGATCACGTGACGGACCACGCCGCCGAGAGAGTCGCGGGCCTCGAAGATGGTGACGGGCACGCCGGCACGCGTCAGGAAGAACGCCGTCGCCAGGCCGGCCGGGCCGCCGCCGATAACGGCAATGTTGCGCTCGCCGTCGTTTGCGATGGCCTGGGCGCGCAGCTTGGGCAACACGGCGGTCATGGCCTCGCGGGCGGCCTTGAGCTTGCTGGCGCGAATCTGGGCGCCCTCGGGCTCGTAAAATGCACGCTCGCAGGCACGGCCGCAGGGATGCGGGCAGATGGTGCCGGTAATGAACGGCAGGGCATTGCGCTCGATGATGATGTTGAGCGCGTCCTCGTAGCGGCCCTCGTCAACAGCCGCCAAGTAGGCGGGAATGTCCTGCTGAATGGGGCAGCTCGTACGGCACGGCGTGGTAAAGCAGTCGGAAAGCGGGCTCTTGCCGGCGACCTTGCGGTCGGGCAGCGGGCGCAGCGGCTTCTTGTAGAGCGGGTTGGTGAGCGAATCGGTCTGAATCGCAGTCACGGCCTCGAGAGAGACGCCCGCGAACGGCTTACCATCCAGGTCGGTAAACTCGCCTGCCATCTGGCTAAAGCGCTCGTAGCCACCGGGCTTGAGCACGTCGGTCGCCAAGGTAACGGGCCAAATGCCGGCATCGTACAGAGCACGGATGTTGTAGACCGTGGCGCCGCCGGAGTAGCTGATGCGCAGCTTGCCATCGAACTGCTCGGTAATGCGACGGGCGGCCTCGATGGTCAGCGAGAACAGCGAACGGCCGGACATGTACATCTCGGTGGAGGGCAGCTCGTTCCTCGTCACGTCGACGGGGAACGTGTTGGTCAGCTTGACGCCAAACTCCAGGCCGCGCTCGGCACACAGGGCAATCAGACGCTCAAACATGGGCACAGCGTCGACCCACTGCAGATCCTCGCGGAAGTGCGTGTCATCGAAGACGATGTAGTCGAAGCCCAGCTCGTTGAGGCGCTGGCGAGCAAACTCATAGCCCAGCAGCGTGGGGTTGCACTTGATGTAGGTGTTGAGACCCTTCTCGGTAATCAGATAGGTCGCGATGCGCTCGATCTCCGCCGGCGGGCAGCCATGCAGCGTGGACTCGGTAATGGAGTTGGAGACGCGCGCCGGGATGGACTCGACAAACGCGGCATCGACATGCTCAAACTTGTCCAGGTTAGCGAGCGCCCACGTGCGGCACTCGTTCCAAACCTCGGAGCCGCTGGCGTCCTTCATGCCCTCAATGTACGCATCGACCTTGGGGCTCTTGATGCCCTCGAGGTCATAACCCACGGACATGTTGAAGACAAAACCATCCGGGCTGCCCAGGCCGTACTCGCGAGCGATCAGGTGGCAGGCAAACCATGCCTTCACGTACTCGGCAAAGGCCTGCGGAACCTCGAGCTCGGTCGACCACTCGCAGTTGTAGCACTCGTCCTGCGCCACGATGCAGGGCTTGTTCACACACTTGGAGAGCTCCTCGCCGTCCATAACCTGAACGGTCTTGAGCTCAAAGAAGCGGGAACCGGCCACGTAGGATGCCACGATGTTCTGGGCCAGCTGCGTATTGGGACCGGCGGCCGGGCCAAACGGAGTCTCGATGCGCTCGTCAAAAATGGGAAGCGCGCCCTCCTGGTTGGTCGTGACCATCTTGCGCACGCCAAAGACGGCGCCCTGAGTCTTGTGCTCCTCGATGATCCAGTTCATCAGCTGCGAAAACGGGATCGGCCTCATGATGTCGCTCATAATGAGCTCCTCTCTGTAACGCCCGGCGAGACCGCGCGACGGGCGCAAATACGGTGTAGCGCTAGCACAGCGCCGGCGACCCCGCGGAGGCCGCCTATACGCGCGTCGAACGCGGCGAAACATCCGACGCGCGTGAATCTACTTGTAATTAGTAGGTGCGTTCGTTGAGCGTGCTCCAGAGCTTCTTGGACTCAGCCATGGTCCACGCGTTGATCTTGTCCTCATCAATGCCAACGAACTCGCGATCCTTGTACAGGACGCGGCCGTTGATGATGGTGGTGCGGCAGTTTTTGCCCATCATGCCAAAGAGCATGTGGCCGTCGATGTTCTCCTCGCTCAGCGGCGTAAAGGGCTTGTAGTCCATGACGATGACGTCGGCGGCAGCGCCGGCCTCGAGCACACCGAGCTTGCGATCGAAGTACTTGCTGGCCATCTTGGCGTTGTTCTCGAACAGCATCGTCATTGCCTCGCACCAGCCCACGTTGGGCATAGCGGCGTTGTGACGCTGAATGATCAGGAAGACCTTGAGGCTCTCGAGCATATCGTGGGTGTAGGCATCGGTGCCCATGCACACGGGGATGCCGCGGCGGAAGAACTCGAGCACGGGGGCGCAGCCCACGGCGTTGCCCATATTGGATTCGGGGTTGTTGACGAGCCAGGTGCCGGACTCCTTGACGATATCCATCTCGGCAGGCGTCACGTGGATGCAGTGGCCCAGCATGGTGTCGGGACCCAGCAGGTTGTGCTGCAGCAGGCGCTCGACGGGGCTGATGCCGCCGCGGTTGAGGCGGGAATCCCACACATCGTTCATGCCCTCGCACACGTGGATGTGGAAGCCGGTCAGACCGTTGTTGGCCTCGGCCATCTTATCCATGGCCTCATCCGACAGCGTAAAGGTGGCGTGACCGCCAAACATTGCGGCGATCATGTGGTTGTCGTTATCGCGACGCTCCTTGGCGGCCCACTGGGCAAACTCGGCGTTCTCGGCAATAGCCTGATCGCACTTTTCCTGGCCACGGCGGTCGGAAACCTCGTAGCACAGGCACGAACGCATGCCCAGCTCCTGAGCGGCGTCCTTAATGGTAAAGAGGCTGCCCGGAATCTCGCAGAAGCTCGCGTGGTGATCGAAGATCGTGGTGACGCCGTCGCGGATGGAATCCAGAATCGTGGCATAGGCGCTGGCCTTGGTGCCGTCGAGCGTCAGGTTGTCGTCAATCTTCCACCACTGCTGCTCAAGATTCTCCAGGAAGTTGGTGGGGTTGCAGCCCTTAATGGCAAGGCCGCGGGCCAGACCCGAGTAGATGTGGGTGTGGCAGTTGATAAGTCCGGGCATGATGAGGTTGCCCTGGGCGTCGACGTACTCGGCATCCGGGTACTTGGCCTTGAGCTCGCGCTCGGGGCCCACTTCGACGATCGTATCTCCGTCAATGGCGACCGCACCGTTGGGAATAAACGGAGTCTGAGCGTTGCGGGTAAAGACGGAACCGTTAGCGACCAGAAGCATAAATGCTCCCTTCAACATCAGGGGCGGGGTTTGACACCTCTGACATGGCGGAAGTGCGAAGCGCCGGCCTACACCGGAAACGGGCCCTCTCCCGTCAACGCTTCACCAAAGGGACAAGCCCTTTGAAGTGCGGCTTGGCGCCGCATGGCGCCGGCGGACGAGGCGATGCGTCCGCCAGCGAATAGCACCGAATTGGTTACTTCTTGCTCTCGGGCAGGACCAGATCCACAGCGGCATCCTTGGCGGCATCGATGTGCTGAGCCACGACCGGCGTCTGCGGAAGGATCAGGTTAAGGACAATGGCCATGATGGCGGTGGGGGTCACGGCGTTGGAGCCGATGACGGTGGACACCCAGGTGGGCATGCCCTCGCCGGCGAGGCAGCCGCTGGCCATCCAAATACCCAGGCCAAAGACGACCGAGGTGCCGACGATGGTGGTGGTGCGCTGCGTGAGGCCCTCGCGGGTGAACATGCGCACACCGTTCATGGTGATGGTGCCAAAGACGCCGACGGTCGCGCCGCCGATGACAGGCTGCGGGATGGCGGAGAGCACGGCAGAGAGCTGCGGGAACAGACCGGCGATGGCAAAGACGGCCGCGATGATCACAAAGACCCACTTGTTGACGACCTTGTTGGAGCAGATGATGCCCACGTTCTGGCCAAGGGCGCTGGTGGGAAGACCGCCCAGCAGGCCGCCGACCATAGAGGTGAGGCCCTGGGACACAATAGCGCCGGAGAGCTCGCGCTCGGTGGGCATACGGTCGATGGAGCCCAGGCAGGCGGCGGAAACGTCACCGATAACCTGGATGGCGACCATGGGGAACACGACAGCGAGGGTAATGCAGACCTCGGGATCAAACTCGAGCGCGTAGGGCATGAGCTTGGGAAGGGCGAAGACCTGAGCGGTGGCGACGCTGGAGAAGTCGATCATGCCAAAGGGGATCGAAACGATCATGCCAACGATCATGCCAAAGAACACGGATCCCAGCTTGAGCGTGCCCTTGCCAAAGTTGGCGAGCGCAAAGACCACGGCGAAAGTGATAAGAGCGACGCACCAGGCCTGCGGGGTGCCCCACAGCGGCGTACCCATACCGCCGGCCATATACTTGACAGCCGTGGGATAGAGAGAGACGCCAATGGAGAAGATGACCGTACCGGTCACGACGGGCGGGAATAGCCACTTAATCTTGCTGTAAGCCAGACCAAAGAGGACCGCGACGGCGCCGCCGGCGATCTCGCCGCCCAGCAGCGCACCAAAGCTAAAACCCGAGGCACCCATGGCCTGGAGGGCCGGGAGGAACGCGAACGAAACGCCCATGACGATGGGCAGGCCGCCGCCGATGCGACGGAAGGGAGCGAAGGCCTGAAGGGCCGTGTCGATTGCCGAAAGAATGAGCGCGACCTGGATGATGTCGGTGCTCTGCTGGCTATTAAAGCCGTAGACGCCGGCCATGATGACCGCCGGGGTGATGATACCGGCAAACGAAGCCAGTACGTGCTGAAGGGCACACGGGATCATTTCCTTAACGGGAGGCATGCCTTCACGAGTGAACAGGGCTTCAGTGCCGTTCTTAACCGTCTCCTGGGTCATTTGACCACCAATCCTCGAAATAGTTGTTTTCGCATCTAACGCTCTATTGTGACGCAGTGCGGGGTTGAGGTTGTGCCTTCGTTGCATATCGTATTAAAGATGATTCTCATTCTCAATAATAATTTTTTGTTATCAGACTATTCTTGAGCTGAGACAATACATTTCCGCAGGTCAAGAAAGTGTCTGGTCAAAATAACATCTAACTTTTCTTTTGGTCGACCGTTTACCGCCGAATTCCTACCGCTCGTCTGTATTACGCAATGTACCTGCGAATATACGAGATGAGGAATGGCGTGTTACCATGAGAAAAAATTGTTATGAACATTTCCGATTTCACCCCAAGGAGTTGCCCGTGAACGAGACCGTACGTCGCTTTTTGCCGATGGTCGATTTCCTGGAGCAGATACTCGGCAAAAACAGCGAAATCGTGCTGCACGATTTCTCGGATCCCGACCACGCCATCGTCGATATTCGCAACGGCATCGTGAGCGGTCGCAAGGTCGCCGGTCCCGCCACCGACCTGGCGCTCAAGATCATGCACGACGCCAAGTATCGCGACCTGCCGTTTATTACGGGCTACGAGGGCCGCGGTGCCGGTGGCAAGACGCTGGAGTCGGCGACGTACTTTATCCGTGAGGGTGACGAGATCGTCGGTATGCTCTGCGTCAACACCGACCTCTCGACCGTGCGCTCCATCAACGCCATGGCACAGCAGCTCATGGCGTGCTTCGACGCGGCGCCGACGCGCACGGAGCCCGCCTCTATCGAGGTCGAAAGCCTTTCGGAGTCCACACAGGAGCTCATCGACCGCAGCATTGCCGAGCTGCTGAGCGCTCGCGGGCTGGATGTGGCGTCGCTTGGTCAAAGCGACCGCGTGGACGTCATTCGCCACCTCAACGGCAACGGAGTGTTCATGCTCAAGGGCGCCGTAGCCTGCGCCGCCACCGCGCTGGGCATCTCGGAGCCCAGCGTCTACCGCTACCTGCAAAAAGTCCGCAAGGAGGGCTAACGAGCAAAATGGAGCGCGGCTCCACAAGCGATCCGTCACTTGATAAAAGACCCTGCAGCTCGCACGCGCTGCAGGGTCTTTTTGCATGTCATGTTTAGTTGTGGCCAACGCCTTAGAGAGCGGCAACGACCTCGATCTCGACCAGACCGCCAGCCGGAAGGGCGGCAACCTGGAAGGCGCTGCGCGCGGGGAACGGGGCCTCAAACTTGGAGGCGTAGATCTCGTTCACGGCGGCGAAGTCGGCGATGTCGGCCAGGTAGACCGTGGTCTTGACGACATCGGCAAAGGTGGCGCCGGCAGCGGTCAGCAGGGCCTCGACATTGGCGAGGGACTGCTTGGCCTGGGCCTCGACGCCCTCGGGCATCTTGCCGGTCGCGGGGTCGATGCCCAGCTGGCCGGACAGGAACACCATGTTGCCGGCCTGGATACCGGGGGAATACGGGCCGATGGCGGCCGGTGCGTTATCGGAAGACACGACGGTCTTGCTCATGTTTATCTCCTTACGATCAGTTGAGAGAGCGTGAGCGCGGCGTTCACACCGGGAGGCACAATTCGGTCTGAACACCGCGCTTGATTTGGGATAGTACCCAAGGTTCCCGCGCGATGCAAGATTATTATCACCTTGCGAGAATATTTTATCGCCCAACGGCGCCTGTCGGCCGCTGAACGGCACGACCGGACGGTGAAGCTCAAAATGATCCGTTTCCCTCCGTCCCCAGCGGATCAGGCGGTCCATGGGGGACGGAGGGAAACGGATCATTTTTGCTGCAAGGGCTGCTGAAGACTTTATCCTGCTTGGGCCACAGGGCTCGTCCGCCGCAACAGCGCCACTATACTTTTGAGTATCTGAGCATTTTGAAAGGCAGGATATGACCGCAATCGCCAGTCGAACCACCAACCGCAGACCCGAGCTCTTGGCCCCCGCCGGAGGCCCGGAGCCCTTTGCCGCCGCACTCGCTGCCGGGGCAGACGCCATCTACTGCGGCATGGGCAGCTTCAACGCCCGCCGCAAGGCCACCAACTTTACCGACGAGGCCTTTGAGCAGGCCTGCTGTGCTGCACACCTGGCCGGGTCGCGCGTCTACGTCACGGTCAACATCGTCATCAAGCAGTCCGAGATGGGCGATGCGCTGCAACTCATCCATCGCTGCTCCACGCTGGGCGCCGACGCCTTTATCATCCAGGACTGGGGCCTGTTCTTTGAGGTCAAGCGCACGATGCCCGGCATCGAGACGCACATCTCAACCCAGGCGAACATCCACGACGACCGTGGAACCCTTTGGTGCCGCGAGCAGGGCGCCGACCGCGTGACCCTCTCGCGCGAGCTCTCCATTGACGAGATCGCTGCCATCCACGACGCCGCACCCGATGTGGACCTTGAGGTCTTTAGCCATGGCGCCATCTGCTTTTGCTACTCGGGCCTGTGCCTGCTTTCGAGCTTTGCCATGGCGGGCCGCTCGGCCAACCGTGGCATGTGCGCCCAGCCCTGCCGCCTGCCTTACGAGCTGATCGACGAGAACGGTCGCGTGCTCTCCCCTGCCGGTCGCGAGCGCGCGCTGTGCCCGCGCGACACCAACACTTCGCAGCTTGTTCGCCGTCTGTATGACGCCGGCGCCGCATCGCTCAAGCTCGAGGGCCGCATGAAGGCCCCCGATTACGTGTATTCCATCGTCGACGTGTATCGTCACGAAATTGACGACATGCTATCCGGAGCCACCGTTGCCAAGGACGAGGAAGCCGCCCGCCAGCGTCAGCTCAAGCGCTGCTTCAACCGCGACTTTACGCACGCTTATCAGGACGGCACCTCGGGCGACGAGATGATGAGCTATGAGCGTTCCAACAACCGCGGCCAGATCGTTGGCACGGTGCTGGGCAGCCGTCTGGCCAACCGCGACGTGCGTGGGCTCAAACCCGACGACCGCCGTCGCCGCGCCGCCATCGCCCGCATTGAGCTGTTTGAGCCCGTGGGCAAAGGCGACCTGCTGGAGCTTCGCCACGATAACGAGTTTGACCAGTTCCTGACCACCATTGCTGCCGATGATGCCGCCGCAGGCGACATCATCGAATGTCGCGTACCCCGCAGCATGCCCGAGGGCTGCCGCGTCCGCGTGATTCGCAGCCAGCGTGCCATCGACGCCGCCGGCGCCGCGCTCAAGCGCGATGTGCTGCGCCGCCGCGCCGTAGACGTGTCCGTCGTGGCGCGCCTGGGCGAGCCGTTTGCCGTTACGCTCACCTGTTGCGACGATCCTTCGCTTACGGCCACGGCCACGGGCTTTACCGTCGAGGCCGCCAAGACCCGCGCGGTCGAGGCGTCCGATCTGGTTGAGCACGTCGGGCGCATGGGCTCCTCTCCCTTTGAGGCCGCGAGCTTTGACGTGGCCCTCGACGCCGGCTGCGGTATGGGCTTTTCCGCCGTGCACAAGGTACGCGCCGCCGCTTGTAAGGCGCTGGAAGAGGCCATTCTGGCACCGTACGAGGAGCGCGCGAAAACGCTCGAGCTGCCGGCGATTGTAACCAGTGATTCCCGCCCCGCGCCCGAGCACTACCGCGATGAGCCGCAAATCTGCGCCACCGCCACCTCGCTCGAGGCCGCCGAGGCCGCTCGCGCCGAGGGTGTAACGCGCATCTATATGACCACCGATGCGCTCGAGGCTGTCGGACTCTCCCCTGCCGATGCATTTGACCAGGGTATCGTGCCCGTACTCGACGAGGTCTGCCGCGCCGTCGACCACGTACGCGTCGACCCGTGGGTTGTTGCCGGCGCTACGGTCGCTATTGGCAACATCTCTGAGCTTGCCCTGGCCGCCCAGGTTGGCGCCACGGCCGAGATTCGCTCTTGCCTGCCGGTGCACAACACGCCCTGCATGGAGGCGCTTGCCGAGCGCGGAGCCGGTGCATTTTGGCTCTCGCCCGAGATCACGCTCGACGAGATTGTCTCGCTCGGCGCCGCCGCGCCCGCGACTCTGGGCATCTCCGTCTTTGGCCGCCCGCGCGTCATGACAAGCGAGCATTGCATTCTGCAAGTTGCCAACGGCTGCATCCACCATTGCGCCAACTGCCGCCTGCGTGCCCGCAAGCTCTCGCTCAAGAATATCGACGGCAAGGTCATGCCCGTACGCACCGACATCCATGGCCGCTCTCGCTTGTACGACGCCTACCCCATCGACCTCACGCCTCAGGTTCCACAGTTACTCGATGCCGGCGTGCGCCGTCTTATGGTCGACGGAACCCTGCTCGAGGCCGATGAGATCGCCCGTGCCGTCGCTCGCGTCCGTCGCGCCGTCGAGGCGGCTCAAGCCGGCCGCAAGCCCGCCGCCCGCCTGCGCGGCGCCACCTCGGGCTGCATGTTTGTGGGAATCAGCTAACCGAAAGGCTTACACGTGAACGAAGAACCTCAAGTCCTCTACTGCGATGTCTGGCTCATGGCCATCGACAAGCCCGCCGGCATGATCGTCCACGGCGACGGCACCGGTGAACGCACACTTACCGACTACGCCAGCGACCTGCTGCTGGCGATGGGCGACGGCTTTGCCGCGACCGACATGCAGCCGCTCAACCGCCTGGACCGCAACACCACCGGCGTTGTGCTGTTCTCGCTCGACAAGCAGACGCAACCCGCTTTTGACCAGATGGTCATCGACCACGCCTTCGAAAAGCACTATCTGGCGCTCGCCGAGGGCAAGATCGACTGGAACGAAAAGCTCATCGACAAGCCCATCGCCCGCGACCGCCACGACAGCCGCAAGATGCGCGTCGGTGCCAGCGGCAAGCCGTCGCAGACGCGCGTGAAGGTGCTCAAGCGCCTTAAGAGCCGTCGTGGCCTGCCCACGCGTTCGTATATCGATGTTGAGCTGCTCACCGGTCGCAAACACCAGATCCGTGTGCACCTGGCCAGCGAGCGTCACCCCCTGGTTGGCGACGACCTGTACGGAACGCCGCGCCCCTGCGGCCTGATGCTCCACGCCCACAGCGTGTCCTTCACGCATCCCGTAACCGGCGAGCACATCCACATCGAAGCCCCCTGCCCCTGGGAGCCCTAAACCACCACAATGGGGACAGGCACCTTTGTGGTGGTTTTGCCGCAATGGCCCAGCCACGGTCCCAAAACGTCTCGATCTGTAACAGTTAGAACCCATTTTCCGGTCTATCTGTTACAGATCGAGACATTCGAATCTCCCTCAAGGAAAAATCTCAATCTATAACAATAACTCGGCAAAATCGGTCCCAGATGTTACAGATCGAGACAAAGGGACGGCGCGGTTCGGTAGAATCTCAATCTGTAACATCTAACCCACTTTTAACGGTCTAGTTGTTACAAACTTAGACAAAACCGGTAGACAACAAAAACGGCAACGCCCGTAATGGACGTTGTCGTTTTTCTATTGAGAAAACTACTCGGTTTTCGTTACTAACCGCCACAGTGGGGACAGGCACCTTTGTGGTGGTTTTGGCCTTGTCCCATCGCTAGACCGTGATGACGTTTTCCATCGTCTGGTACTTGGCGGGTACCTCGCCCGCGGTGATAACCGTTGCGTCACGGAAGTCCGCGAATTTTACGGGAGCCACCATGCCAAACTTACTGGCGTCCGAGATTACGAAGCGTTTGGCGGTATGGCGCATCGAGATACGCTTGACCTGCGCTTCCTCGATATCGGGCGTCGTAAAGCCCTGCTCGGCGGCAATGCCGTTAGAACCCCAAAAGCCACAATTGAAGTTGTAACGGTCTAGGGTTGCCAGGGCATCGGGGCCAACGAGCGCCTCGGTCTCGGGCTTGAGCTCGCCACCCAACACCACGGTGCGCATGCCGCGCAAAGCAAGGTGCTGAGCATGGAGCACGGAATCGGTCACATAGGTGACACCCTCAAGGCGCGGAAGATGCTCGATGAGCTTGAGCGTCGTCGAGCCCGAGTCGATGTATACAAAGCTCTCAGGCTCCACAAGCGCCGCCGCACGGGCGCAGATACGCTCCTTGTCGTCGTTATGGAGGTCACTGCGCTCATTGAGCGTTAGGTCGCGCGTCACGTGCGCGCGCTCAAGACTCGTCGCTCCACCGTGGACCTTGGCGATGCGGTGCGCTCGGTCGAGCGTCTGCAGGTCGCGCCGAATGGTGGACGCCGTCACGCCCAGGGTATCGGCAAGCTCTGGCACAGTAACCGAGCCAGCCCGCTGCACCATCGACACAATCGCGTTGAGCCTATCCTCCGCAAGCATTGCTTACTCCTCCTCGGGGTACACGACTCCCCAGTCGGCACGAAGCTTGGTCATGAGCTCCATCACATCAGAAGCATAATCCAGCAGCTCGCGCTTGGAGTCGTCGCCGGCAACGGCCTGCTCAAGATCGGCCATCTCATAGCAAAGGGCGTAAGCCTCGGTGCCGGCGTGGACCTCCTCGCGGTGACCGTCCGCAGTCCACACGATGGTCGCGTGATCGGCACGCGGATACTCGTTGACCTCGATATAGCACTTGTCAAAGCTGATGACCGAGCGCTTGGGCTGCTTGGAGTGAAGCGTAAGGCTCACAACACCCAGCTGTTGCTCAGCATTACGGCAGACGATGCCGCCCGCAACGTCGACACCGGTCTCACAGGTGTTGCCCAGCGAAACGACCTCGGCGGGCTGGCTTGCCATAAAGAGGCGCATGACGGACAGGGCATACACGCCAATATCGAGCATGGCACCGCCAGCAAGGTTGCGATTGTAGAAACGATTGGTCAAATCGCCGTACTCCTTGTAGCTGCCAAAGTTGAGCTGAGCGAGGTTCATGCGGCCGAACTCGCCAGCATCCATGCGACGACGCAGCTCCTGATACAAGGGCATGTGAAGCACCGTGGTGGCGTCCATAAGGACGACGTTGTGCTCGTCGGCGATGGCACGCGCCTCGTCGAGCTCAGCGGAATTGAGGGTAATGGCCTTCTCGCAGAGCACGTGCTTACCAGCTGCCAGAGCGGCTCGCAGGTAGGTGATATGCGTGTTGTGCGGCGTGGTGATATAGACGGCGTCGATGTCCGGATCGGCGTAGAGGTCCTCGACCGTCTCGTACACCTTCTCGACGCCATACTGCTCGGCAAAAGCCTGGGCTTTGGAAAGCGTACGGTTGGCGACACCCGCGAGCTTGCGGCCGGCCAGCGCGAGGGACTGGGCCATTTGGTTGGCGATAACACCGCACCCGATCACTGCCCAGCGAAGCTCGGGAGCCGTAAAGATGTCGTTTGGGAACGGCTGATTCTGGACCGAGGCAAACGCCGCCTTTGCGGCTGCCTCGGCGTCGAGCGGAGCCTGTTTGGAATCTGCCATGATGTGTCTCCTGAGTCATCGGAAGTTCTTCATTTCTAACAACCCTATAGTCGCACAATTGCGCGCGTATCTGCTCGTGTTTGCGTATTTATTTGCTTATCGGTCATTATTTAGCCATAGTTGGCAGATGTTTGCGCGGCTATGCGCATTATCGCGCAAGGCTATGCGCGTAAATGCGCATGCGACGATCCTTGTGAAACATAAAGGGACGGAACACCAAAGCCCTAAAAGACAGACCCAGCTGTATTACTTCACCCCTCTGGGGGCATCAGACATCAAAGGATCGTCCCAAACTGCCGGCACATAGGGACGTTCCCAACGACCACTCATTTAAGCCTGTCCCCAATGCGTACCCAATGAGTAATGATCCGTTTTCCTCCGTCCCCAAGGGATCAAAAAAGGCCCGGGTGCCGTAGCATCCGGGCCTTTGCTAGCAACTTGATGTTGCGGGCAGCTTAGAACTTGTGGCCGCACTTCTTGCAGACGCGCAGCTTGTTCTTGCCGTCCTTCTCGTGACCGACGCGGGTAACCTTACCGCACTCGGGGCAAACGAGATTGACGTTGGAGGCGTCGATGGGAGCCTCCTGCGAAACGATGCCGCCCTGCTGGTTGGCAGCGTTGGGCTTGACGGCCTTCTTGACGACCGAAACGCCCTCGACAACGACCTTGTTCTCGGCGGGGAGAGCACGCAGGACAACGCCCTGCTTGCCGCGATCCTTACCAGAGAGAACCTGGACCTTATCGCCCTTCTTGATATACATATATCTCCCCTAACTACAGGGTCTCGGGAGCGAGCGAGACGATCTTCATGTACTTCTTGTCACGAAGCTCGCGAGCGACGGGCCCGAAGATACGGGTACCGACGGGCGAACCATCGTTGTTGATGACAACGCAGGCGTTCTCATCAAAGCGAATGTAGGAGCCATCCTTGCGGCGGATCTCCTTAACGGTGCGAACGACGACGCAACGGACAACGTCCTTCTTCTTGACGTTGGCGCCAGGGGTAGCCTCCTGGACAGCACCGATGAACACATCGCCGATGCCTGCATAACGACGCTTGGAACCGCCAAGCACCTTGATGCAGCGAATCTTGCGAGCGCCGGAGTTGTCGGCGACGTTCAGCATGGTTTGCATCTGAATCATGGTAGATGTTCCTCCGAACTAAGAACCGAAGAGAGGTGCGCAGCCTTTATGCGGCCCGTGGTATGCAAGCCAGGCATACGCACATCTTCGGAAACGTACAAGTCGTAAGAGCGACTGCTTATTTAGCGCGCTCGACGACCTCGATGAGGCGCCAACGCTTCATCTTGGACATAGGACGGGTCTCCATAACGCGGACGGTGTCGCCCACGCCAGCCGTGCACTCCTCGTCGTGAGCGTGCAGCTTCTTGGAGCTGGTCATCATCTTGCCGTACTTGGGGTGACGCTTGCGCTCGGTGATGGTGACAACAATGGTCTTGGCACCGGAGACGGAGGTAACGACACCCGTACGGACCTTACGCGAGTTACGCGAATCAGTCATGTTCTCTCCTTAGGTCCTACTCGGCGACAGCGGACTTCTCCGCTGCGATCTCGCGGGCGCGCTGCTCCGTGAGGACGCGAGCGATGTCCTTCTTCACGGTGTTGACGCGAGCGGTGTTGTCCAGCTGGCTGGTGGCCATCTGGAAACGAAGGTTAAAGAGCTCGGCGCGCATTTCCTTCAGCTTCTCAACGAGCTGAGCGTCCGAGAGCTCACGAATCTCTGCGGGCTTCATTAGTTCTCCTCCTTGGCGGCGGCGGCGTCCTCAGCAGCCCACTTGGCCTCGAGAGCGGCCTCCTCAGCCATCTCCTTCTCGATGCGCTGCTCAGCGTTCTTAGCAGCAACAATCTTGGTCTTGATGGGAAGCTTGTGCTGTGCAAGACGCAGAGCCTCGCGAGCGACCTCCTCGGGCACGCCCTTGACCTCGAACATGATGCGGCCGGGCTTGACGACGGCCACCCACTCCTCGGGGTTACCCTTACCAGAACCCATGCGAGTCTCAGCGGGCTTCTTGGTGATGGGCTTATCGGGGAAGATCGTGATGTAGACACGACCGCCACGCTTCATGTAGCGGGTCATGGCAATACGAGCGGCCTCGATCTGACGGTTGGTGATCCAATGGGCCTCGAGAGCCTGGATACCAAACTCGCCGAAATGCAGCTCGGTATTACCCTTGGCCTGGCCCTTCATGGAGCCACGCTGCACCTTGCGGTGAAGAATACGCTTAGGGGCAAGCACTACTGACCCCTCCTCTCGGAGTTACGACGACGAGGACGGGAAGAGCCCTCGAGTGCAGGGTTGGGAACAGGCTGGCCCGGGAGCTTCTCGCCCAGGTAAATCCAGACCTTCACGCCGCAAGCGCCCATGGTGGTGCTGGCGACAGCCGTGCCGTAGTCGATCTTGGCACGGAGGGTGTGCAGAGGCACGCGACCCTCGCGGTACCACTCACGACGGCCCATCTCGGCACCGCCGAGACGACCGGAGCACTGGATACGGATGCCCTTAGCGCCGGCCTTGCGGGCGGACTGGACAGCCTTGCGCATAGCGCGACGGAAGGCAACGCGGCCCTCGAGCTGCTCGGCGATAGACTGAGCAACGAGGTTGGCGTCGAGCTCGGGGCGCTTGATCTCGACAACGTCGACGGAGAGCTGGCCCTTGGAGACGCCAGCGACCTTCTCGAGCTCGGTACGGAGGGTATCGATCTCGGCACCCTTCTTACCGATGACAACGCCGGGGCGAGCAGTGAGGATGATGACCTTCACCTTGTCGCCAGCGCGCTCGATCTCGACGCGGGAGACAGCTGCGCGGGAAAGACGCTTCTCGAGGTACTTACGAATCTCGAGATCGTTACCGAGGGTCTTAGCGTAATCCTTCTCTGCGAACCAGCGGGAGCGCCAGTTCTCGGTGATGCCAAGACGGAAGCCGGTGGGGTAGACTTTCTGACCCATACAGCTTTACGCCTCCTTTCGAGGAGCAACGACGACGGTGATGTGGGAAGTACGCTTCAGAATGCGAGAAGCGGAACCCTTGGCGCGGGGACGGATGCGCTTAAGCGTCGGACCCTCGTCAACATAGGCAGCGGCGACAACCAGGTTGTCGGCACGCAGACCGTTGTTGTTCTCGGCGTTCGCAACGGCGGAACGGAGAACCTTCTCGACATCCACGGCGACGGCGCGGTCGCAGAAGTGGAGGATGTCGAAGGCCTGAGCGACAGGCTTGCGGCGGATCAGATCGACCACCAGGCGGGCCTTGCTGGGGGAAACACGCACGTACTTAGCGACGGCGCGAACCTCGGTGGCCTCAGTTTCAATAGACTTAGTTGCCATTTACGGTTAACCCCCTATTTGGCCTTGTGGCCACGGAACGTACGAGTCGGCGCGAACTCGCCGAGCTTGTGACCAACCATGGACTCGGTAACATACACGGGCACATGCTTGCGGCCGTCGTGGACGGCGATGGTGTGACCAACCATCTCGGGGAAGATGGTGGACGCGCGGGACCAGGTCTTCACGACGTCCTTCTTGCCAGCCTCGTTCATCGCGGTGATACGCGAGAGAAGGCGAGTCTCCACGAACGGGCCCTTTTTGAGACTTCTGCTCATAAGTGCTTTCTCCTAAAACTCGGTATCCGAAATTACTTCTTACGGCGACGAATGATGTGCTGGTTCGAGACCTTCTTCTTCTTGCGCGTACGAAGGCCCTTCGTCGGCTTACCCCAGGGGGTAACGGAGGGACGACCAGAGGTGTGGTTCTTGCCCTCGCCACCGCCGTGCGGGTGGTCGACAGGGTTCATGACGGTACCGCGGACGGTCGGGCGCACGTTCATGTGACGCTTACGGCCGGCCTTGCCGATGACGATGTTGGAGTGATCGGCGTTGCCGACCTCACCGACGGTGGCGCGGCAGGTAACGAGGATGCGGCGCATCTCGGAGGAAGGCATACGGACGATAGCGTACTTGCCCTCCTTACCCATCAGCTGGCAGGAGTTACCGGCGGAACGGGCGATAGCAGCGCCCTTGCCCGGCTGGAACTCGACGGCGTGGATGAGCGTACCGACGGGAATGTCGGCGAGGGGCAGAGCGTTGCCCGGCTTGATGTCGGCGTCAGAACCGGACATGATGGTCTGACCGACCTCGAGGCCCTTGGGGGCCAGGATGTAGCGCTTCTCACCGTCAGCGTAGTGCAGCAGAGCGATGCGAGCGGAACGATTCGGATCGTACTCGATCGTGGCAACCTTGGCGGGCACGCCGTCCTTGTTGCGCTTGAAGTCGATCACGCGGTAACGACGCTTCACGCCGCCGCCCTGGTGGCGGGTGGTGATGCGGCCGTTGTTGTTACGACCGGCCTTCTTGGGCAGGGGCTCGAGAAGAGACTTCTCGGGCTTGGTGCAGGTGATCTCGGAGAAGTCGGAGATCGTCTGCCAACGCCTACCAGCGGAGGTCGGCTTAAGGTGCTTTACAGCCATTACAATCCCTTTCAATAGGAATCCGTTAGCCATCGCAGACAGGGATTCGAGGTTCTGCCTCGGGTGCGATGACACCGGACGTATACACGGTTCCGGGCGTGTCCATTTTATACGCCCAAAACCTTGAGCTCCCGCCTCCCCTATTTGGGAGGCATGAGCTCACTCAACAGCAGCGAGTCTTAGGCCTGGTTGCCAAAGACCTCGATGGTGTCGCCCTCGGCCAGCGTGACGATGGCCTTCTTCCAAGAACGGGTCTTGCCGGCGACATAGCGCACGCGCTTGGTCTTGGGCTTGACCGTCAGGGTGTTCACGCGAACGACCTTGACGCCGAAGATCTCCTCGACAGCGTCCTTGATCTGATACTTGTTAGCATCCTTGGCGACCTCGAACGTGTACTTGTTCAGCTCCATGCCGGAGAAGGAACGCTCGGACACGATCGGACGGATGATGATCTCGTGGGCGGTCATTTATGCAAGCACCTCCCCGAAGTGAGCGGCGATGTCGGCGGGCATCAGCACAGCGTTGTTGTTGACGAGATCGTAGGTGTTGGCCTCGTCAGCGGTGATGATGAACGTCTTGGGAATGTTGCGGAACGACAGGTAGGCGTTGACGTCCTCATCGCGAACGATGATGGTCAGACGCTTGCCCTCAAGGCCGAGAGCCTTGAGCATGGCGACGGCAGCCTTGGTGGAAGGCTTCTCGAAGCCGTAGTCGTCGACGAGCACGAGCTCGCCATCGGCCAGCTTGGCGGACAGCGCGGAGCGCATAGCCAGCTTGACCTCCTTGTTGTTCATACGCTTAGCGTAGGAACGGGGCTTGGGGGCGAAGACAACGCCACCGTGACGCCACTGGGCAGCACGGATGGAACCCTGGCGGGCACGGCCGGTGCCCTTCTGACGCCAAGGCTTCTTGCCGCCACCGGAAACCTCAGAGCGGCCCTTAGCGGACTGGGTGCCCTGACGCCAAGAGGCCATCTGGCACTTGACGATGTGGTGCATAACGTGGATGTTCGGCTCGATGCCGTACACCTCAGCGGCGAGCTCGGCCTCGGCGACCTTCTTGCCCTCGCTGTTCTTTACTTCAAACTTTGCCATTTAAGTGTTCTCCTTGGTATGACGCTGGGCTAAATGGGCTGGGCCCTTAGGCCATACGGATGGCGACGAGACCATTCTTGGCACCCGGGACAGCGCCCTTGACCAAGATGAGGTTCTGCTCGGCATCGATGCGGACAACGGAAAGGTTCTTGACGGTAACGCGCTCGTTACCCATGTGACCGGCCATCTTGACGCCCTTGAGGACGCGCGCAGGATAGGCGCACTGACCGATAGAACCGGGGTGACGCTGGAAGTGAGAACCATGCGTCATAGGACCGCGGCGCTGACCCCAGCGCTTGATGCGACCCTGGAAGCCCTTACCCTTGGAGGTACCGATGACGTCGACCTTCTCGACATCAGCGAAATCAGCGACGGTGACGACCTCGCCGACCTTGTGCTCCTCGCCGTTCTCGACGCGGACCTCACGAAGGAAACGGACAGGCTCGACGCCAGCCTTGGCGAAGTGACCAGCCATGGGCTTGTTCACGTTCTTGGCCTTGATGTCGCCGAAACCGATCTGGACGGCGTCATAGCCGTCGGTTGCCTGAGTTTTAACCTGCGAGACAGCGCAGGGGCCAGCCTGGATGACCGTGACGGGAACGACGTTGTCGTCCTCGTCCCAAACCTGGGTCATGCCAATCTTGCGGCCGAGAATCATGCTGATCAAGATATGATCCCAACTCTCGCGTGGTCTTGGGACAATGCGTACACCACCGAGCGTACGCCCCTAGAGGACCACTACTTACACGACGTGCTCTCCAGCCTTGTATTGCGTCCGAACTACCTGACAACCCTATTAAGCAGGCGTTTTGTCCAGCCAGAATACTCCCCTGGTTACACACAGCTGTCTAGTATACACGGCTGCGGGCGTATCCATCGAGATTCATATTTCACTCACATTGTTTACGCAGGTAAAGTGCGCGGAGTCGCCTGGGGCCGGCAGAGCGGCGGCGAAATATATTAAGGTTGCTGCTCTGCCGGGCTTGGGAGACGACACGTTGACGCCTGCTTAACTCTGCTCGCTCAGGCTAAAGACTTTGTTGGGGATCCACTATTTGTTGGAGGGTGAATTTGCTTTGAAGCGGCTTGCCTTCCGCCTGTGGCTTTTTTGAATTGGCGGCTGACGCTGCCGCGACTTATTGCCAAGAGGACTTCAACACCATCGGCGCTCATGAGACGAGCGGGACACGGCGACCTCCTCAAGGCAGAAGAGGAAGGCCCGCGCTCCAGCTCCATTATCGCGGCATCCCGTTTCGGGGCGAAGAACTAGAGCACCGAGAACCGGATGAAATTGTACGTGCAGATCACGATGATGAGCACGAGGGCGAACACGTAGAGCTTATCGACCGCCGCCGAGTCCATCCGGCGCAGCAGGCGGCGCCCCACGACCGACCCAAGCACCGCCATCGCCGCCATGCCCAGCAGGACCACGGGGAGGAACGCGGGCACGCTGCCCGTGGCCAGCGTGTAGATGAGGCTCGCCGTCTGCGAGAACGCGATGATGAACAGCGACGCCTGCGCGGCGGGCTTGCTCTCCATGGCGAAGAAGAAGACGAGGATGGCCAGGTTGAAGGGGCCGCCGCCGATGCCGAGGAAGGACCAGCACGCCCCGGCGCAGAACCCTATGAGCGCCTGCGCCCACGCATTCTCGAGCTTGAGGCCCTTGATGCGCGCCTTGTTGAGCGTGTAGGCCAGCACGAGGACGGCGAGCACGATGAGCACGGCGGCCTGGACCGCGCCGACGAGCTCGGCGTCGGGGAACACGGACCCCAGCCGGTTGAACAACATCTTGCCGATCACGCCGCCCACCGCGGAGCTGACGGCGATGGGCGACATCGCCCGCGCGTCGATATCAGACTGCCCGCTCGCCGCGTTCTGCGCGAGCGTGGAGAGCGACATGATGAGCACCGACATGCTCGAGAGGAAGCTCACCGTGCTCACGCTCATGACGTTCATCGCGTCGACCACGGGCTTGATGATCACGCCGCCGCCGATGCCACAGAGCGGCCCCAGAAGCGACGCCAGGAAGCATACCGCGAAGACCAAGATGTATTGAGGACCCATCCGAACAAGCTCCTATCGATCGAGCAACACCCTATGCAACGAATTGCAAGCGTTCGTATCATTCAAAACCGCAGCGTATGGTTGTGGACTTTTACATATCTCGAACGCTGCTGCGCGATATGTCCCTATTTACGCCGCTCATGCGGAGCACCGTTGCGCCAAGGGCTAGGCGTCCCCGCCAATCTGCCTGCCGAGTCCATCAATGGCCCGCGCACCGTCTCGACACGCCGCTAGTAGTTAGCGAAGTAATCCTGGTTGAAGATGCACGCGTAGACGACGTCGAGCAGCAGCGCGGTGGAAACGCTCATGGCGAAGTGCCCGATGTTGTCCTCGCGGTGCATCCGGACAGGAAGTTGATGGTCGCCACGTCGGCGACACCCACGGCGTCCATCACGGGCTTAATGATGATGCCCCGCCGACACCGCAGATGGCACTGATGGTAGAGGCGAAAAACGCAATGGTGAATACGATTGCTAGCATATGAAGCGCCTAGACTCTTCCCTACTTGTCAGGCATGGCTGCTGCGAGCGTCCGCTCAGCGCGCTCGCAATAGGACGCGGCGCGCCCCTCGTCACCCTTGTTCTCGTACTGAACCGAGAGCATCTGGCAGAGCAGGGCCTCTTCCATGCCAGCCGCCTCCGACAACGCGCGCTCCATCTCGTCGATATAGGCATACGAGCCCTTGAGGAAGACGTCATAGGTGCGACGGTCGGCACGCGCAGCCTCGCGATCACCGTGCTCCTCGAGGTAGGAGAGCACCTCGCGTGCGTGGGGCTCATCCCCGATCTCCACGTAGAAGGAGAACGCCTTTGCCGCCAGCGCGAGTGTCTGCTCCTCGCTCATCTTGAGCGAACCCATCTCGCGGATGATGCGCTCGGATGCCTCGACGTCATCCATGGCAAGAGCTGCGTTCAAGCGCATGAAAAGCACGTTGTACTTGGGGTACAGCACGCTAGTGAGCGGGCGGTTCAGGACCTTGAGGTAGTTGTTGAGGTCGCCCTCGCGCAGGTACGCCTCGAGCTTGGCGAAGGTTGTGCGCTTTTGGACCTCCATGTAAATGGTGAACCCGACCGCAACCACTACGACCACAATGCCGATCGTCTTCATATCCATGGATAGGCCTTTCTCTTAACGTTGGAGGCGCGAGGGCCGGGGGCGCTCAAGCATAACGGCGGGCGCACGTCCCGCCACCAACTCGCCGTCACGAACATATCCCTCTTCGCGACCAGCGAGCTCCTCAATCAGGCAGGCACGGAGCACGGCGATGCGCGCGGCGCGCTCCGGAGCGTCGATGAGGTCGTGCTCCTCACGCGGATCGGCGTCCAGGTCGAAATACTGCTCCACCCCGGTCCGTGTGAACCAGATGTACTTGTCATGCGGGGTCACGATCCACTGGTTGGACTGCTCGCGGCTGCCGCTGTGCTCGCCGTGCAGGTATGCACGGTTCAGCGGCGCGGCGCCGGTAAGCTCGCCCATGAGCGAGGCGCCCTCCACGCCCTCGGGCACGGGCAGGTCGCACGCCTCGAGGATGGTGGGCATAAGGTCCATGAGTTCCACCGTGCTCTCGCTCACGCCGCGAACGCGCTCGCCGCCCGGCACATCGACGTTTTTGCCCACGTGCACGATGAAGGGGATGCGCGCGGAGCCCTCGTAGGGCAACACCTTGCGAAAGAGACTGTGGTCAAAGAGCATCTCGCCGTGGTCGGAGCAGAACACGATCACGGTGTCGTGGTAGGTCTCGTCGTTCTCGAGCGCCGTGATGAGCCGGCCGATCTGGTGGTCCATATGTGTGATGCAGGCATAATAGCCCGCCATGGCCTCGCGGCGCAGCTCGGCGTCGCGGCAGCCGTGCACGCTGTCCAAGATCATGCCATCGCGCTCGGTGGCATCGGCGTCATCCCAATCGCCAGCGGCAGGCGCGCGCAGCTCCATGTCGCGGTACAGATCGAAGTAGGTCTGCGGCGCGTCGAAGGGCGGGTGGGGCCGCACGAAGCTCGTCATGAGGAAGAACGGGCGCGTGCGATCGCGGGTCTCCAAAAAGCGGATGGACTCGTCCACCACCCAGTTGGTGGGGTGCAGGCGCTCCTCGTAGGCCCAGGGATGGGTGATCCAGGAGTTGTTCTCAACGCCCGAACCGTTCACGTCGGCGAATTCGCCCAGTTCATTTTTGAGGAAGCGCATGTAGTCGTCGGAGACGTTCTGGTGCATCCAGTACGGCAGGTTCGCCTTGCGGTAGTGGCCGATGTAGCCGTCATGCAGGCGCATGTGCTCGAAGCCGCAGCCCAAACGCGGCGGATGCACGTGCATCTTGCCTACCACGGCGGTCTGGTAGCCGCCGTCGCGCATCTCCTGCGCGAGCATATGGTCGTACTCCCACGCGATACCGTCCTGGTAACCCACGCGGCCCGTGCCCGCGGGCGTCTTGCCGCAAAAGAGGGCGGCGCGCGCCGGGATGCAACTCGGGCAGGCGGAGTAGGCGTTCTCGAACAGCATGCCGTCGGCGGCGAGCGTGTCCAAGTAGGGCGTCTGCACGTCCGGATGGCCGTCGATACCCAGGCAGTCGCCGCGCATCTGGTCGCACATGATAAGGAGAACGTTGGGTTGCTGGGGCATAGGGAACTCCAAACTCACGGGAACGGGATGAAGATTGAGTGGTCAAGGCGGGAGGGGCGCAGAGCCCCACACAACTACGACGAGGCAAAACCCGGGCAGGATCAGCGCCGCGTGAACATGCGAGCCACGCGCTGCAGGCCGGGATAGGCGTACTCCAAAAACTCACGCAGCCCGCAGTAGCCCGCATCGTAATAGGCGATGTTCAGGCGCTTGCAGTTGCGATGGCAAATGCCCTCAAAGGGGCAATCGGCGCACCGCGCGCAATCGCGACGCGGCTCGTTCAAAAACATGCGCATGGTCTCACAGGTCGCCATTGCCTCAAGGGAATCGACGCGAATATCGCCCACGCGGTACTCATCCAGCGCATAGAAGTCGCACGGATACACCGAACCGTCGCTTTCCACCACGAACTGCGGAGCGCAGCGGCCGAGCATACCGCACTGCGACGGAAACTGCCCGAGCGCCATCTGCATGACGTTCTCGAACAGCCAGATGCTCACATAGCGCCCAGCACCGAGCTCGCGCCACCACAAGTCGAACAAGCGGCGGTAGAACGAGGAGAAGGCACGCGGGTCGAGCGAGAACGTGTCCCGCTCATCGTCGAGGCCCGGCAGGCACGGGATGAACTGGATATGGGTGATCTTCTCCTGCTTGATGAAGGAGAAGACGCGCTGTGGATGCGCCGCCATCTGCGAGGTGAGGACCGAGAGTATGTTGACGTCCACGCCGCGCTCGCGCAGCAGGCGAACGCCGCTCATGACGCGCGCGTACGTAGCGGCACCGTGCGCATCGGGACGCATCGAATCGTGCAGGTCGCGATAAGCGTCAACCGAGACTCCGATGAGGAACCCGTGCTCGCGGAAGAACTCGGCCCATTCCTCTTCGATCAGGTAGCCGTTGGTCTGCAACGCCCAGCTCACCCGCTGGTTCTCACGGCGCTCCTCCACCCGCGCGACGAACGAATGGAAGAAGTCAAGGCCGGCCAGGGTGGGCTCGCCGCCCTGGAAGGCGAAAGAAATGTGCGCATCACTCGCCACGGCGAGTGCACGGTCGATGATGGCACTTGCCACGTCTTCGCCCATGACGCGGGCGCTCCGCTCCTCGCGATGAGCAGCGACATCGCAGTAAAAGCAGTACCTGCACCGCATGTTGCAAGCACTCGATGCCGGTTTTATCAAAAAGCCAATATGCTTCGCGCACATGGCACATACCCCCCTTCGCACAGGCTAGCCCTCACTCATCGGGCCGGAAACCACCTCCTTACCCGAGGCGGCGCATCCGGCCCGCACAATCACCGCATGAATCTTAGGCCAAGCCCAGGCGCTCCTTTTGCTCGGCCGGGGACTCATGCTCCTCCAGGCCGCGCAGCAGCAGGTCAATCATGCGCTGTTCGGCGTGGTCGTCCTTGCCGGCGAGATTATTAACCTGGCCGTAGTCACTCTCAAGGTCGAACAGCATCGTCTGCTCGACCTCGGCGAGCGGCGTGGCTCCCTCGATCTGGGCCGGCTTCTTACAGGGGATCTTGAACAGCGGGTACTTGGTGCGTTTGAAGTAGCGGCCACACTCAATCTCCTCCGGGCAGTCCGAACCCATCTTTTTGCGGATGGTGTGCGGCAGTGCGGTGTACTCGAAGCACGGCTGGTTGCCGGCGACCGGCGCGCGGAAGTAGGTGTAGCGGCCGTCGGTGACGTTGACGGTCATGGCGTGCACGCCGTACAGGGCGTAGCCACGCGTGGGCGCGTCAGCATCCGTCATGAGCGGCACGAGGGAGGTGCCGCACACATCTGCGGGAATCTCGCAGCCGTGGGCCTCAAGCACCGTGGGCATGATGTCGATTGCCTGAGTGAGCTGGCGGGCATGCTCGCCGGCGCGGGCGTTACCCGGGAAGTGCACAATGAACGGCAGATGCGCGAGCTCGTTATACAGGTGCATGTAGTTTTTGCCCATGTAGTCGCGCTCGCCCAGGAAATAGCCGTGGTCGGTGGTGACCATGACCATGGTATCGTCCAGCATCCCGCGCTCCTCGAGCTTGTCGATGAGCCTACCAAACCAGCGGTCGGTCATGGTGACGAGGGCCTTGTAGCGGCGCTGCAGGTAGTCCTCCGCGCCCTTGTTGACGTCGGTGGCGGAGACGCGCTTGTACTCAGGAATCTCGAAGTAGTCGCGGTCGAGCTCGCCAGTGCCGCCGTACATCTCCATGTACTTGTCGGGCACATCGAAGGGCTCGTGCGGGTCGAAGGCCTCAACCATAAGGAAGAAGTCGTCGGCCCCAGCATTGCCGTCGATCCAGTCGCAGGCGGACTGGAAGGTCTTGGGGCTCGGCATGTCCTCTTCGTTGGGCCAGAGCTGACGGTTCTTCTGGTACTGCTCGCGCACGCGCCCGTAGAAGGTCTCGGGCATGTTATTCGGCTCATCGATGCGGCTGACCCACGGGTCGCCCTCCTGGCCGCGGTAGTAATCCCAGGTGTTGAACTCCTGGAGGTAGCCCTCGCCACCGGTGCGTAGGTAGTGGCAGTGGTCGGTGGTGATGTGGCAGAAGTTGCCGTTCGCGCGCAGGCAGGCCGGCAGCGTCACATCGAAGGGCTCGATGGGGCCCCAGGGGCGCTCGAGGAAGTTGTAGCGACCGGTGAGGATGTCGCGGCGGGCAGGCATGCAGGGAGCCGAGCCGATCCAGTGGTTGTCGAACACGCAGGAACGCTCGGCAAAGGCATCGAGATTGGGGGTCTGGACGTCGGTTGCGGGGTTGTAGCACGACAGGACGTCGCGACGCAGAGTATCCATGAGCACGAGGACGGTTCTCATTGGCATCCTTTCGATAGTTGGATTTGCCAGATGGCGATACGCCAAAGGCACATGGGCATAATGGAGCGCACCCCGATCGCGCACGATGGAGAGCACATGAGACAACGATGCCCGCGCCCGGCATGCGGGGCGCGGGCATCAAACGATTTGCCTTTTGATAAGCTCGCGATTAGGCGAAGATCTTGAACGCCGGGAAGTAGAAACCGATAGCGGCGAACACAAGGGAGAACACAATCAGACCGATGATGATCTGGGCGGAGTTCTTGCCCTGGCCCTTCTTGAGCAGGCGATAGCAGATGAAAGTCAGAACGACAGGCAGCAGGAAGGGCAACACCTTATCGAGCTGGTCCTGGAGCACCAGCGGGTCACCCTCACCGAAGGCGAACTGCACGGCAAGCTTGAGCTTAACGGTCGTGGCGATCAGGCCGCCGGTGACCATGACGCCCAGCACGTTGGCGAGGTTGCCCAGACGGTCGAAGACCTGGACGCCCGCCTTCTCGACGAGCTCCATGCCCATCTCGTAACCCTTGTGCAGGCCGAAGTACTTCAGCGGCCAGTACAGCAGGTTGATGAGCAAGAACATCACGAGCGGACCCACAATGGAGCCGTTGTCGACGCACATAGATGCGCCGATGGAGCCGGCGATCGGGAACCAGGTGAGGTTCAGCAGGGAGTCACCAAGGCCGGCGAAGGGACCCATGAGGGAGGTCTTGATGCCGACGACGGTGTCCTTCTGATCCTCATCCGTGGTCTCCTCCAGGGCGGCGGTGGATTGGCAACACCTATTTGGACGATTCCGGGAGGGACAGCCCCGCCTCCCTGAACTCGACCGGAGACATGTAGCCCAGCGTCGAGTGGATCCTGAAGTTGTTGTACCAGTGCACGTAGTCCGAGAGCTTGGCCC
>DBFALE010000037.1:0-32113 GCA_048230835.1 Collinsella sp. | reverse complement strand
CACCGGTCAGCGGCCAGAGCATGGGGGGCACGCCCGGTCCCGTTCCGAACCCGGAAGCTAAGCCCCATCGCGCCGAGAGTACTGCGGGGTCAGCCCGTGGGAGGCCAGGGCGCCGCTGACCGGTGGACGGCACCGAGCCGTCATCCGAAACTGGAGAAGGGGGAGGCCTCGCGGCCTCCACCTTTTTGCGTTATATACACGTTGTACTTTGGGACCTAGTTCCCCCGTATGCGCTCTTACTGTTTGGCTGTATTTTGAGTCCTTCTAGTGTATTTGAGCGATAATTACTCGCATTGGCGTTAGGGAGGGCTTGATGTTTACCGTATTTGTCTTGGGCAATATTGCTTCGGGTAAGTCGACTGCCTGCCGCTATTTCGAATCTCGTGGCGCTATGCTAATCGATCTGGATGAGCTTGCAAAATCGCTGTATGTGCCGGGCTCTGATATCGTCAATGCTCTCGCGGATGAATTCGGTTGGGACATTTTGGATGAGGATGGCGGCATTCGCCGCAACATCCTCGCTTCTCGAGCTTTTGCTTCTCCTGATTCGGTCGCACGGCTCAATGGCATTGTGCATCCCGTTCTCATTGAACAGCTTTCGCTTAGGATTCTCGATCCGGTTTGTTGTACGGTTTCGTCTCCCCGTTATCCCTTTGCGGTGGTCGAGGTTTCTGCTCCGACTGGTTTTGAGGATGCATTTGGCTTGGCTGATGAAATTTTGGTCATCAGCGCCCCTTTGTCAGTTCGTCGCGAGCGCGCTATTCAACGTGGCATGGAGCCATCTGATTTCGATGCCCGTTCTGCTTGTCAGCCCGATGAGTCTGCGCTGTGCAATCTCGCTACTACGGTGATTGATAATGCCGCAGGCGATAATTCGCTCTTTGAGCAGCTTGACTCATGGCTTGCATGCCACGGGTTTATAGATACTCCGGATAAGGAGGAGGCCGATGCCTAAGGCACGTTTCTTTACGTGGTATCGCGTGGCGCCACTTGCCGTTGTGTTCGTCTTCGGCCTTATTTCGCTCGTCTACTCGTGTGCCCCTGCCGCTTTCTTTAAGCCGCTGTATCCGATTGACTACGAGGCGTACGTAAAGCAATCGAGCATTTCGCACAATCTTGATCCGTATCTGGTGTGTGCCGTCATAAAGTCGGAATCGAATTGGGATCCCGAGGCCGAGTCGAATCAAGGCGCACAGGGCTTGATGCAGCTGATGCCCGAGACTGCCCAGGATATGATTGCCAAGGGTCTTGTCGATGGTAGCGAGTATTCAGCCGACAGCCTTAACGATCCCGCTACGAACATCGAGTTTGGCTGTGCGTATCTTTCGTATCTTCTAACGTATTTTAACGGGTCGACTGACAGTGCCATTGCCGCCTATAACGCCGGCATGGGCAATGTCGACGGATGGGCGCAGCAGAGCACGTCGCTTCATAATGCAATCACCTTTCCCGAGACGCAGGCGTATCTGATTCGTGTCAATAATGCCTGGGTTCGCTACAAGACCCTCTATCCCGATCGGTTCGTATAGGACTATGCCTGCCGCCTGCGTATACTGCAGATATATGAGTTAGGAGTATCCATGGCGGAATTTGAAGTAGAACGCGTTGGTGGTGAACTTAAGCGCTTTGGCGTTGAGGGCGCTGAGGTGCCGTTTGAAGTCGTTTCCCCCTATGAGCCTGCCGGTTCCCAGCCCAAGGCCATTGAGTCACTTGTGCGGGGCGTGAGGGACGGAGACCGCTATCAGGTTTTGCTGGGTGTGACTGGTTCGGGTAAGACTTTTACGATGGCCAAAACCATTGAGGCCTTGGGTAAGCCGACCCTTGTCATGGCTCCGAATAAAACGCTCGCCGCTCAGCTTGCGAGCGAGCTCAAAGAGTTCTTTCCCAATAATGCTGTGGTCTACTTCGTCTCGTACTACGACTACTATCAGCCCGAGGCGTATGTGCCGCAAAGCGATACATATATCGAGAAAGACTCCTCGATTAACGAAGAGGTCGAGATGCTGCGCCATCAGGCGACCGCGTCACTGCTCTCTCGACGCGATGTGATCGTTGTCGCATCGGTCTCGTGTATCTACGGCATTGGCTCTCCTGAGGACTATGCGGGTCTGGCTCCGAACGTCGACAAGAAGGTGCCGCTCGAGCGCGATGACTTTATCCATGCGCTTATCGACATTCAATATGATCGCAATGACTATGACCTGGCACGCGGCACGTTCCGCGTGCGCGGCGATGTTGTCGACGTGTATCCGCCTTATGCCGAGCATCCGTTGCGGTTTGAGTTTTTTGGCGACGAGGTCGAGCTGATTGCCGAGATCGATGAGGTCACCGGTGAGATGCTTCGTGAGTACGAGGCCATCCCCGTATGGCCGGCATCGCACTACGTGACCGAGAAGCCTAAGGTCAAGGCGGCTCTGAAATCGATCAGCGAAGAGTGCGAGAAGCGCGTCGCAGAGCTCAAGGCGACCGACAAGTTGCTCGAGGCGCAGCGTCTGCAGCAGCGCACCGATTATGATCTTGAGATGCTCGAGACGATGGGCTTTTGCAACGGCATCGAGAACTACTCGCGTCATCTGGACGGTCGCAAACCGGGTGAGCCGCCGTTTACCCTAATCGATTACTTTCCCAAGGATATGCTCTGCATCATCGATGAGAGCCATGTGACGGTGCCGCAGATTCGCGGCATGCACGAAGGTGACCGCTCGCGTAAAGTGACACTGGTGGAACACGGTTTTCGCCTGCCCTCGGCGCTCGATAACCGCCCGCTTCGTTTCGATGAGTTTGAGGCAAGGATACCCCAGTTTATCTATGTTTCGGCCACGCCGGGCGATTACGAGCTGCGGGTGAGCCAAAACGACGTGGAACAGATTATTCGTCCGACCGGCCTGCTCGACCCCAAGATTGACGTGCGTCCAGTTCGCGGTCAGATTGACGATCTTGAGGACGAGATTCGCGAGCGCGTTGCCCGCAAGGAGCGCGTGCTGGTGACCACGTTGACCAAGCGCATGGCCGAGGACCTGACCGACCATCTGCTTGATGCCGGCATTAAGGTCAACTACATGCACTCTGATACGGCGACAATGGACCGTGTCGAGATCCTGCGAACGCTGCGCGAAGGCAAGATCGATGTTCTCGTTGGCATCAACCTGCTTCGCGAGGGCTTGGATCTCCCCGAGGTCTCACTGGTGGCAATTCTCGATGCCGATAAGGAAGGCTTCTTGCGCAACCGCCGTTCGCTGATTCAGACGATTGGCCGTGCGGCCCGTAACGCCGATGGCGAAGTCATCATGTATGCAGACGTTGTGACCGATTCGATGAAAGAGGCCATCGAGGAGACGCAGCGCCGTCGTGAGATTCAGATGGCATATAACGAAGAACATGGCATTGTGCCCAAGACAGTGCGCAAGGCCATCAACGACATCTCAAGTTTTATTGCCGAGGCCGAAAAAACCGTGGGCTCCAAGGGACGCTCGAAGGGCGACTCTCTTGGCCATGGCGCATTCTATACGCCCGATGAGTCGGGCGAGGGCGGTGTGCCGGAAACGGTGGCGCCCGAGCAGACACTTGCGGAGCAGTTGGAAGAACTGCCGCATGACGAGCTTGTGCGGATCGTCGAAACCATGGAAGAGGATATGCGTAACGCTTCTGCCGCTATGGACTTTGAGGAGGCGGCGCGCCTGCGCGATGCTGTCGTTCAGATTCGGGTGATGCTCGAGGGTGCGTCTGAGGACGAGACGATCGAGCGCTTACGCTCGCAGGCCCGCAAGGGTTCCACGTTCGCATCGGGCAGAAAACGCCAGGGTGCACGGTTTAAGAAATAGCGAACAGGCCCCGAGTTCCCTGTGGAGCTCGGGGCCTATGTCTTTTGCGCGCTGGAATTTGTGCGTTAGAGGTCTGCGATCAGGGCTTCAGCACAACGGATGCCGTCGGTGGCCGCGCTCATGATGCCGCCGGCATATCCAGCTCCCTCACCACAAGGGTAGAGGCCCGGGGTCGACACGGCATGGCACGTTCGGTCTCGGGTAACAGTGACCGGTGAGCTCGAACGAGTCTCCACGCCGGTAAGAACGGCATCGGGACGGTCGTAGCCTCGTAGCTTTTTTCCGAGTAGGGGAAGTCCCAGGCGGAGCGACTCGACGATATGCTGCGGTAGGGCTTCGTCAATTGCCGTCCAGGTCACACCGAGCGGATAGGTGGGCTTTACCTTTCCGGGCGCCTTGCTGGCGCGTCCTGCGAGGAAATCTCCGACGAGTTGTGCCGGTGCGTTCCAGTTGGAACCGCCCAGGCGATAGGCGGCCGCCTCGCAGGCACGCTGGAGCTCGATGCCGGCGAGCGGGTCATCGTTGGGAAGGTCCTCAGGCGTGACGTTAACGAGCAGGGCGGCATTTGCGTTGCGTCCGTCGCGGGCATTGAGACTGGCCCCGTTGACGCACAGATGGCACGGTTCTGAAGAGGCGGCAACAACCTGTCCGCCGGGGCACATGCAAAACGAGAACACGCTGCGGCCGTTGGGAAGATGGGCAACAAGTTTGTAGGGGGCCGCCCCGAGCGCTGGATGTCCCGCCGAGGCTCCATATTGGGCTCTGTCGATGTCGCGTTGCGGATGCTCGATGCGAACGCCCATGGCAAAGGTCTTTTGTGCGAGGGCCACGTTGTGGTCCTTAAGGAGCTCAAAAATATCGCGAGCAGAATGCCCGCAGGCGAGGATGAGGTGCTTTGTCTCGATTGGCTCGTAAGCGGCGTCTTGGGACGATTGGACATCAATACCGGTGATGGCGCCAGACGCGTCGATGCGAATGTCGACGAGCTTCGTTCGATAACGGACGACACCTCCGAGCTGCTCGATGCGCTGGGATATAGCGGTGACAACCTTGGGAAGGATGTCGGAGCCAATGTGCGGCTTGGCATCCCACAGAATATCGCGGGGCGCACCCGCCTCGACGAAGGTTTCGAGGATAAGGCGATGGGCGGGATTTTTTGTTCCCGTATTGAGCTTGCCGTCCGAGAAGGTCCCCGCGCCGCCCAGACCAAACTGAATATTGCTCTCGGGGTCGAGGATGCGCTCCTTTAGAAAGAGGTCGATCGTCTGCGAGCGGCGAAATGCCGGGTCGCCGCGCTCGATAAGCAAGGGCTTAAGACCTGCTTTGGCGAGCGTGAGCGCAGCGAAAAGGCCGGCGCATCCGGCGCCGACAACGACAGGGCGTTCTTGAGGTGCGTCGGAGACGGGGGAGGGGAATGAAGGCTCATCGTCTTCTATCGCGCGTACGCGCGAGCGGTCACGCTCGGCAACGCTGTCGACCGCTTCTCGCTCGAGGTGGGGACTAGTCAGCTCAACACGAAAGCTCAGGATAAAATGGACGTCTCGTTTTTTGCGAGCGTCGATTGACTTGCGGTGGAGCTCGATGGACTTGATCTCGGAGTCCTTGCAACGTAGGACGCGCTTGGCGACTCGCTTGCCAACAATGAGGCAGGTATTTTCATCGCCGGCTTCATCGAGCGACGCGTTGACTTGGGTGATTTCGATCATCGAGGTCTCCTTAGAGGCAAGAAAGAGGCCGTCCGGTATCCCAGACGGCCCGAATGCGTTTTTGATTATAGACTGCGCGGCTACAGGCTGCTTGCAGCGCGAATGCCCGAGAGCCAGGCCCACGCAAGGTTAAAGCCTCCGCAATCGGCGTCGATGTCGAGCGCTTCGCCGCAGACGTAAAGCGGGGCGTCGACAACGCTGCGCGCGCGTAGACTGGGTGTTGAGATACTCTCGACAGATACGCCACCACGCGTGACCTGTGCCGAGCGCTCCTCGGCTGTTCCCTCAACGAGCAACTTAAAGTGCTTGAGGATCGAGACCAGGTGGATGACATCGTTGGAGCCTGGATGGCACTGCTCGAACGCCGTGCAGACGACGCGGGAGAGTTGCGGGGCGAGCATGCCGTCGAGCCAACGGGGATCGCGGGGCGAAAAGCCGCCGAGCAGCTCAACGCGCCGGTTAAGCATATCGAGCAACTCGTCTTTAGAGAGGTCGGGGAAAACGTCGAGCAGGATCGTATCGCCGCGCTGGATACGACGGGAGAGGTTGAAGACAGCGACGCCCGAGATACCGAAGGTTCGAAACAGGACTTCACCGTCTTCGTGCCAGAGCTCATTATGATTGCGGGCGAGCGTCAAGCGGGCGCGGACGCGCAGGCCATCCAACGTCTTGAGTGCCGCCCGATCGCCGACGACCGTTGCCGATACGGGGCAGAGGATGGGGCGCAGCGAAGTGAGGGGGAGGCGAAACGTATCGGCGATACCGGTGGGGTTGCCACCCGTGGCGATAATTACGGCATGTGCCTCCAGGGCCTCGTTCTTGCGAGGGACATCGGCGAGCGCTTTCCGAAGCGAGCGGAGCTCCGATTTTCGGTCGTCGTGCTTTTTTGCCTTGAGCGCCCGCGCCGGACGGTCTATTTGGAGTGCCCAGCCTTCGGAAGCTTTGTGTGCCGAGGCAACGTTGGCTCCGCAGATTAAGGTGATACCCAGGCGGTCGCAAACATTGAGAAGTGCGTCGCGCACCGATTCGGCGCGAAGGGAGCGCGGGTACAGCCGGCCTTCCTCGGAGGTTGTCATGATGCCCAGCGAGGAGAAGAAACCCATAAGCTCTTGTTCGGGTTGGGGGCCCATGACAGATTCGACGAATGCGGGGTGGTTATACCGCTGAGGATCAATCGATTCGTTGGAGAGGTTGCAGCGGCCGTTACCGGTCGCAAGGAGCTTAAGGCCGCAGGCGACATCGCGCTCAACGATGCAGACGCTTTTGCCAGCACGTGCGGCCGTAATGGCGGCGGCGAGGCTTGAAGCCCCGCCGCCGATTACCAGGACGTCATAGAAGGCGCTCGTGTTCACTTAGGCCTCGTCGGTCTCGTGCGGGGTAATAGCCTCGACGGCAGAGACTGCCTTGGGCAACATGCCATCGGGCAGCGCGGTCTCGACCTCGCCCTTATCGCAGGCCTCGGCGAGTGCCGGATTAATGGGAAGCGTGCCCAAGATGTCGAGGTTATAGCGCTCTGCGACCTCGGGGAGCCTGCTCTTGCCAAAGACCTCGATCTTCTTGCCGCAGTCGGGGCACTCAATATAGCTCATGTTCTCGACGATGCCCAGAATGGGGACGTTCATCTTCTCGGCCATGTTGACCGCCTTGGCGACGATCATCGAGACCAGATCCTGCGGGCTCGTGACGATGACGATGCCGTCGACGGGCAGTGACTGGAAGACGGTGAGTGCGACGTCGCCTGTTCCCGGAGGCATGTCGACCAGCAGGTAGTCGATGGGGCCCCACGAGGTCTCGCTCCAGAACTGCCTGATGGCGCCTGCGATGACCGGACCGCGCCAAAGGACGGGGTCGGTCTCGTTTTGGAGCAGAAGGTTGGAGCTCATGACCTTGACGCCGTGCTCGGAGATTTCAGGCAGCATGAGGTTGCCAAGGGCATGGACGTGGCGTCCGCTCATACCGAACATCTTGGGGATAGAGGGACCGGTGATGTCGGCATCGAGGACGCCGACCTTGTGGCCGTGACGGGCAAGCTCGGTGGCGATGGCACCGGTGACAAACGACTTGCCGACACCGCCCTTGCCGGAAAGCACGGCGATGACGCGTTTGACCTCGGACAGCGTGTTCTCCTCAAATTGCGACGGCGACGTTTGTCCGCCGGCGGCCTGTGCGTGCTCGCAACCCATGTATGACTCCTTTGTATATGTTGGGGCCGGAGCCCCGTGATGTGACACGAGCGTCATTGTACCCTCGTTTGCGAGCGGGAGTCATTTGCGATGCATTTGGGCCGAGCGTGCTTGCAATACGATGGGCCCAAGCGAATGGGCGGGCTTACTGAACTTTGCTGGCGAACTCGAGGTATTGCATGCGCTGCAGCTTGTCGATCGTCGAGGTGTATGGGCTGTCTTCAGATTCCAAGTTGTAGCGCAGCCCGTCGGCACCGAGATAGCCGGCGACATTGATGGTGGGCACATCTGACCTTGTTGCAAGCAGGGCCTTTTGATAGTCGGTGAGCGGGGCGCCGATCTTATTAAGGGTAATGGCTGCAATCTCGTTTGCCCCGACGGTGTCGTAGACGTTGAGCTCGGTATTGCCGGCGATTTCATAGTTAGCCCAGACGAAATAGGTTGACTGATAGACACGGAAAGCGTGGCTTGCCGTATCTTCCTGAGGGTACAGCTCGTCGTTGAGAGTCGTTGCGGCGCTCGGCTGATGGTCGCCAAAAAAGACAAGAACAACCGGTCTGCCGATATTGCGGAGCTCGTTGATAAAGTACTCGAGGTCCCGGTCGGATGCGTTGATGCAGGTGAGATAGGTGTTGAGCGCGCTATTGGCGCCCTCGCTGGCTCCCTCGACCCAATAGTTTGTCAGCTCTTCGGCGGGAACGGTGCCATAGTCGTAGCCGCCGTGATTTTGCATCGTGACGTCAAAGATGAACTGCGGCGCTTCGTCGGTTCTAAGCAGGTCGAGTATCTTGTCGTAGGTGGCGTAGTCGCATACGCCGGCATGGTAACAGGGCGCACCTTCGAAATCGCCGATTGAAAGAAAGTCTCCAAAGCCCAGCTGCTGATAGATCTTATCTCGATGGTAGTTGACGGGGTTTTGCGGGTGCATAGCGGTAGCGGTATACCCAAGCTCTTTAAGGTCCTTTGCCAGGCTGTTGACGCCATTCATCTGATACAGCTGATAGGGGATCTTGCCTAATCCGACAAAGGCCGTTGTCGCTCCGGTCAAAAATTCGAATTCGGAGTTTGCCGTTCCGCCACCGGTGACCGAAGCGAGCATGGTGCCGCGAACAAGTGTGTCGGGAAGCGAGTTGTAGAATGCGGGGCCGGTGTACCCGGCCGCCTGGAGCTGCTCAAAGCACGAAAGGTCGCTAAAACTCTCGTTCATGACGGCAACAATCGTCGGCTTGATTTCATTGAACTGGGCAACGGCAGCCGCGCGCTGCTCGCTCGAGCCATACGTGCTGTCGTAGGCGGCGGCGAGCTCCTGCTCGATGCTCTGCGCCTCATCGGGCGTATAGCCTTCGGGCTTCTCAATAGGCAACTCGTTGACCATTTCGGTGAACGAAGTGATAAAACCCTGAGACGTATATGTGGTGATGGGCTGCCAACGGTCAAATCCAAAATCCAGCGCCTGCTCCAAGTCGATGCTGGAAAAGCCTGAGGGCCCCACAACGGTCACTAGCAGAAAAGCGCAGAGGTTAGCGGCGATTGCGGGGAAGACATGGGTGGGCGTACGGAGCTTTCGCGGTCGGATAAGCGAAAGAAGCCCCAGGGAAATCTCCAGCAGGGCGAGAGAGGTTACGATTCCGGCGGTAAAGGTAAACTCGTATCCCTCGCTCACTTCCATTGCGGTGCCAAGGGCCAAGATATCGCTTGGCAGGATGGCTTCGCCTTTAAACGTTATGACGAAGTGCTCGGCAATGCCAAGGATGCAACAGGCGACGGGCACGAGGGCCATGACGCCTCCATGACGCTGTCCCAGCAAATAAAGGGAGAGCAGAACCGTCGCGAGCAGCCCGACGGAAAACCCGAATGAGTTGGCGGGAATGCGATAGAACGTTTCGTTACAGGCAATTTCGAGTGAAACGAACGAGAGCGCTGAAACAGCGGCGATGACAAGGATGTCACGGCAAATACAGGCAACCGTTCCCGTCGCAAGATCGGTTTGGTCGATAAGTCCCGAAACCAAGGGTTCGACAAGAAGTATGACGGCGGCAGCACCGAGCGCCGAATAAGAAAGGACCCATAGGGAACTGTCCTCATTTACGAGCAATTGATTCGTAATCCATGCAGCTACCACGCCGAGCGGGATGAGGAGCGTCGCGCACCAAAAGACGCGGGCAATGGGCGGCTTTTCACTGTGTTTGATTGAAAAATACACGCGCACGACGACGGTGGCCACGATAAGGACGGCGATGAATATGGGCAGATTGGCCATGTCGCTCGAAGTGATTTCAAGGGGGATATCTTCGGTCATGGACGTTCCTCTGTTACAGCAAACTAAGTTCAGTATTAGATTACTGTAACCTCTCCACGGTATTTCGAGAAACAAAGCACCCGATACGCAAAGCTAAAGGTCTGCGAATCTTGTATTACGAACATCTGTGCGCGTCGAGTGCGCTAAACTCATCGGCAGTATGATTCGATGCAATAGGAGGCAAGGAGCTTCCATGTCTGATTCTTCTATCGTTATTCGCGGCGCTCGTGAGCACAACCTCCGCGATATCGATGTTTCCATTCCGCGTGACCAACTCGTGGTCATTACCGGTCTTTCTGGCTCGGGCAAGAGCTCGCTGGCATTTGACACTATCTATGCCGAGGGCCAGCGTCGATACGTCGAGAGCCTTTCGAGCTATGCGCGCCAGTTCTTGGGCCAGATGGACAAACCCGACTTGGATTCAATCGACGGCCTTTCGCCGGCGGTGTCGATCGACCAAAAGACGACGTCTAAAAACCCTCGCTCGACGGTTGGCACCGTAACCGAGATTTATGACTATCTGCGCCTGCTGTTCGCCCGTGTGGGCACCCCGCACTGTCCCGAATGCGGCCGCGTCATTGAGCGCCAGACGACCGACCAGGTTGCCGACAAGGTCTTGGCGGCGGGGGAGGGCCGCCGCGCGTTTGTGCTGGCACCGGTGGTGCGCGGGCGAAAAGGCGAGTACTCCAAACTGTTTGAGGACCTTCGCGCCGAGGGCTTTAGCCGCGTGCGTGTCGACGGTGAAGTGCGCTCGCTCGACGATCCGATCGATCTGGACAAGAAGTTCAAGCACGATATCGAGGTCGTGGTCGATCGCATCGTGATCCGTGAGAACTCTCTGGGCCGTATAGCCGAGTCTGTTGAGCAGGCGACCGCGCTGGCTCACGGCAATGTAAACGTGTACATGCTGCCCGATCGTGATGCTCCCGAGGGGACCGAGGGCGAGCTGCTGGAGTATTCGTTAGCCTTGGCGTGCCCGGAGCATGGTCACTCCATTGACGATCTTCAACCGCGTGATTTTTCGTTCAACGCTCCCTATGGCGCATGTCCTGAGTGCGACGGCCTGGGCTTTAAGAAAACCGTTGATGCCGAGGCGCTGATCGAGGACCCCTCGAAGTCCATTGCCGACGGAGTCTTTGGTAGTCTGTTCGGCAATTCGAACTACTATCCGCAGATTTTTGCTGCGGTCTGCAAACACTTTAAGGTGAGCGCCGATACGCCGTGGGAGGACTTGCCTCCTCGCGTGCGTCGTGCATTCTTGGATGGCCTGGGCGATACGAAGATCTCGGTCGACTACCAAAAGCTCGACGGACGTCGCAGCCAGTGGGATACCAAGTTTTCGGGCGTTCGCAACATCCTGTACGAACGCTATACCGAGACGACGAACGAGAACACCAAGGCGCGCCTGGAGAAGTACATTCGCGAGGAGCCGTGCTCGAGCTGCCACGGCGCTCGTTTGCGCCCTGAGATGCTCGCCGTCACCGTGGGCGGCAAGTCCATTTACGAGGTTTGTTGCCTGTCGTGCCGTGAATCGCTCGAGTTTTTTGAGGGCCTGGAACTCACCGAGCGCCAACAGTTTATCGGCGGCCGTATCGTCAAGGAAATCCTGGAGCGCTTGCGTTTTCTGGTCGATGTTGGACTCGACTATCTGACGCTCGATCGTGCCTCGGCGACGCTTTCCGGTGGCGAGGCGCAGCGTATTCGACTGGCAACGCAGATCGGCGCGGGTCTCATGGGCGTGCTCTATATTCTGGACGAGCCCTCGATCGGTCTTCATCAGCGTGACAACGAGCGCCTGATTAAGACGCTCGAGTGCCTGCGCGATATCGGCAATACCGTTATCGTCGTCGAACACGACGAGGATACAATCCGTGCCGCCGATTACGTGATCGACATGGGGCCCGGCGCCGGCGTCAACGGCGGACACGTAGTCGCGGCGGGAACGCCTGCCGATATCATGGCGTGTCCCGAGTCGATGACGGGCGCTTATCTGACCGGTAAACGAATGATCCGGGTGCCTGATGAACGGCGCAAGCCCGGTCGCGGCTGCCTTAAAATTACGGGCGCTCGAGCCAACAACCTCAAAAACGTTACTGCCAAAATCGAGTTTGGTACGCTTACGGTTGTTACCGGCGTGTCGGGATCGGGCAAGAGCTCCCTGGTTACCGACACCATTGCGCCTGCCCTTACGAATGCCATTCACCGCTCGACGCGCCCTGTGGGTCCGTATAAAAAAATCGAGGGCATCGAGTGCATCGATAAGGTTATCGATATCGACCAGTCGCCGATTGGCCGCACGCCGCGCTCCAACCCTGCTACCTATATCGGCCTGTGGGATGATCTTCGCGCGCTGTTTGCGAGTACGCCGGAGTCGAAGGCGCGCGGCTACTCGCCGGGTCGTTTCTCCTTTAATGTGAGTGGCGGGCGCTGTGAGGCGTGCAAGGGCGATGGGCAGATTAAGATCGAGATGCACTTCCTTCCCGATATCTACGTTCCCTGCGAAGTTTGCGGCGGTAAACGCTACAACCGCGAGACACTCGAGGTCACCTACCGTGGCAAGACCATCTCGGACGTGCTCGACATGAGCGTCACCGAGGCGCTGGCCTTCTTTGGGAATATCCCGCAGATCAAGCGAAAGCTCCAGACGCTGTACGATGTAGGCTTGGGCTACGTGAGCCTGGGCCAGCCCGCCACGACGCTCTCGGGCGGCGAGGCGCAGCGTGTGAAGCTCGCCAAGGAGCTTCATCGACGCCAGACGGGCAAGACGTTCTATATTTTGGACGAGCCGACGACCGGTCTTCATTTTGAGGACGTCCGCCAGCTGCTCGATGTGCTGCAGCGCTTGGTCGATGCGGGCAACACGGTGCTGGTGATTGAGCACAACCTTGATGTCATCAAGGTTGCCGACCGCCTGATCGATATGGGTCCCGAGGGCGGTAACGGCGGCGGAACCGTCGTGGTTTCGGGCACACCGGAGCAGGTTGCGGACTGTCCGCAGAGTTATACGGGCAAGTTTTTGGCGCCTTTGCTCAGGCGTGACCGGGAGCGTCAGGCTCAACTTGATGCTCAATAAATAGGCGATTCAGTTTATGGGCGCCATCGACTCCTTGTGATTCGATGGCGCTTGCTGTGCCGAAGTGACGTATGCAGCCGAATTGGACATATACTTAATCTTTGCGTCCGAATGCGAGGGAAAGGATATGTCATGGCAAAGGCTGTAAAGACGCCAAAAACCAATGCGATGCGCGAGCTGGAAAGCGCCGGCATTTCCTATGTTCTACATACGTACGAAGACGATGGTGATGAGTCGGTGGGCCTGGGGGTCGCGATTTCGGAGCAGCTTGGCGAGGAGCCCGGTCAAGGATTTAAGACCTTGGTCTGCGTGACGCCCTCCAACGACCATGTCGTGTGCTGCATCCCTGTTGCCGATGAGCTCGATCTAAAGTCCGCCGCGCGTGCCGCGGGGGAGAAGTCCTTGGTTATGATGCATGTGAAGGATTTGCTTGCGGCGACTGGCTACGTTCGCGGCGGCTGCAGCCCGGTCGGTATGAAAAAACGCTACCGGACGCTCATTGATGAGACGTGTGTCCTTTGGGATACCATTTTTATTTCGGGAGGCAAGCGTGGTTATCAGCTCGAGCTTGCACCCGATGATTTAATTGCATTTTGCGGGGCGACGGTTGCCGCGATTACGAGAGAGGACTGAGCGATGCCGCAGGAAGAATTGAAGCGCGGAGCTCATTTTGCAAAAGAATCTGCGCCTCAGACACCCTCATCCGAAGCTTCTTCGTCGCGAGATGACACTGACGACATGGGCTCGTCGGACTACTCCACGGTTGGTCGTTCCGCCGGGCTTATGACCATCCTGACTATCGTGTCTCGCGTCACCGGTTTTATCCGCACGTGGGCAATGGCGGCCGCTATCGGCATGTCGCTACTCTCGTCCTCCTATCAGGTCGCCAACAACCTGCCCAATATGCTCTACGAACTCGTGATGGGTGGCATGCTCGTGACGGCGTTTTTGCCCGTGTACATGGGCGTGAGGCGTGAGCAGGGTCGCGAGGCCTCGAACGAGTACGTGGGCAACCTGCTCGGCATTCTGCTTTTAGTGCTGGGTGGCATTTCGTTGCTGGGGACCGTGTTCGCCCCGGGCTTTATCTGGACGCAATCGTTCCTTTCGGGTGACGGTGGCAGCATGGATACCGCTGCGTTCATGTTCCGTTTCTTTGCCATCCAGATTCTGTTTTATGGTTTGGGCTCGGTGTTCTCGGGCGTTCTCAACGCACACCGCGACTACTTCTGGTCGACGTTTGCCCCGGTCCTCAACAATGTGATCGTCATTGCGAGCTTTATGGGTTTTGCGCCCGTGTCCGCACAGTTTGGCGAACGTGCCGGCATCATCTTGATTGCGGCCGGTACGACCCTCGGTGTCTTTGTTCAGATGGCATGTCAGATTCCCGCGCTTGGCAAGCACGGCGTGCATCCCCATATCCATATCGACTTTAAGGACCCCGCGCTGCGCCAGACGATTGCGCTCGGTATCCCGACGCTGCTCGCCACGGTGTGCATATTTGTCTCGACTTCTATCACCAACGCTGCCGCGCTGGTGGTCCAGCCCGAGACGGGTCCTTCCGTCATCGCCTATGCGCGCCTGTGGTACACGCTGCCCTACGCGCTGATTGCCGCCTCGCTTTCGACGGCGCTCTATACCGAGCTCTCTCATGACGCACAGGAGAAGGATTACGACAGCGTTCGCACGGGCATTTCGCGTGGCGTCGCCCAGATGCTGTTCTTCCTGATTCCGTTCGCACTGTACCTGATTGTCTTCGCACGTCCGCTCAATATGATCTACTGTGCTGGCAAGTTCGATGAATCCGGCGTGGCGCTGGTGTCCGAGTACCTTGTCTACCTGGCGCTCTCGCTGCCGCTCTACGGCGTGGTCGTGTTGATGCAGAAGAGCTTCTCTGCCTTGCTCGACATGAAGCCCTATAGCCGCTATTGCCTGTATTCCGCCATCGGCCAGGCCGGCTCGGTTCTGCTGTTTGGCGTTGTGCTGGGCTTCGGTATGCCGGCAATCGCGCTTTCGTATGTCGTCGACTACGTGATCTTGGTCGGCTGTTCGCTGTGGTGGCTGCGTCGTCGCCTGCGTGGCCTTCAGGTCAAATCTATCCTACATGGCGGTTTCTTTGGCCTTTTGCTCGGTGGCCTAGGTGCTGCCGCAGGCGCCGGCGTCATGTGGGCGCTTGAACACTTTGTCGGGGCACTTGGCGGCTCGATTCTGATTACTCTTGGCTACGTTTGCGTTGCGGGTGTCGCCTCGCTTGTTGTTACCTTTGGCCTTCCCGTCGTCCTTAAGATGCCCGAGGTCTCGGCGCTGCTTCGTCGCAAGTAGGTGCGCGTGGCCGGTCACGACAACATACCAACGCTTGCCGAGCAGGTTTCGCGCGTTCCCACACAGCCCGGATGCTACCTTTGGAAGGATGCCAAGGGCGATGTCATCTACGTGGGCAAGGCGAAAAACCTGCGCGCCCGCATGCGTCAATACGTGACACTGCAGGATGAGCGTCAAAAGATCCCGCTGATGATGCAGCTGGTGGCGAGCTTTGACTACATCGTTGTCGAAACCGAGCATGAGGCGCTTGTACTCGAGCGCAACCTGATCGGCCAGTACCATCCGTACTTTAACGTCGACCTCAAGGATGACAAGAGCTACCCCTTTATCGCCATTACAAAGGGCGACCTGTATCCCGCGATCAAATACACGCGTGAGCGTCATAAGCCGGGAACGCGCTATTTTGGACCCTATACCGATAGCCGTGCGGCACGTGAGACGATAGATACGCTGCGCAAGGTTATCCCCATCTGCTCTGCATCCTGTGCGGAGTGGCGTCGTTGTCGCCGTACCATCGAGTCCCACAAGGGCGAGGAAGACATCGTCAATATGATTTGCGCACAAAACGGGCGTCCCTGCTTTGACTACCATGTCGGGCGCGGCCCGGGTGCGTGTGTCGGCGCGATTTCCCCGGCAGACTATGCCAAGAACGTCAAGCGTGTCGAGCGCTTTTTGTCGGGCCATCGCAAGGATGTCGTCGATGAGCTGACCTCCGAGATGACGGATGCCGCCGAGGCGCTCGACTTTGAGCGCGCGGCACGCGTCAAACGTCGTTTGGAGGTCATCAGGGGTCTGGACGATCGTCAGCAAGTCGTTTTTCCCTCCAGTGTCGATATCGATGTCATCGGGTTCTATCGCGAGGAGACCATCTCCGCCGCTTGCGTCTTCGTCGTTCGCGAGGGCCGAACAGTTCGCACCTGCGAGTTCATTCTCGACAAGGGTCTTGATGTTGACGAGGAAGAGCTCCAGTCGGGCTTTCTTAAGCGCTATTACGACGAGACGGCTGATATTCCAGCTGAGGTCAACCTTTCCGTCGAGCTTGAGGATGCGGAGGCGCTGGGGGAGTGGCTTGCGGGCAAGCGTGAGCGTTCCTGCCATCTCCATAGGCCGCAGCGTGGCGAAAAGTACCGTCTGCTCGATATGGCATCCAAAAATGCGCGCCATGCCCTCATGCGCTACATGATGCGAACGGGGTACGCTGACGACCGCACCAATCAAGCGCTCCTGGAGCTCGAAAGTGCGTTGGCGCTGCCATCGCCGCCGTTGCGTATCGAGTGCTTCGATATCTCTACACTGCATGGCACCTTTACGGTCGCCTCGATGGTGGTGTTTACCAACGGGCGCGCCGACAAGAGCCAGTACCGTCGTTTTAAAATTCAGGCCGAATTGGACGAGGCAAACGACTTCGTGTCGATGTCCGAGGTTTTGGGACGACGTTATGCTCCCGAGCGCATGGCCGACGAGCGCTTTGGCTCGCGCCCCGATTTGCTCGTTGTCGATGGCGGTAAGCCGCAATTGACCGCTGCGATCAAGCAACTTGAGGCTCTTGGGCTCGATATACCAGTTTGTGGCTTGGCGAAGGCCGACGAGGAAGTTTTTGTGCCTTGGGACGAGACTCCTGTCGTGCTGCCGACCGGGTCTGCTTCGCTCTATCTAATTAAACAGGTACGCGATGAGTCCCACCGATTTGCCATCACGTTCCACCGTGAGTTGCGCGATAAAGCCATGACGGTTTCGGTACTCGATGACGTTCCGGGCGTGGGACCCACCAGAAAACGTGCCCTTATGCGCCATTTTGGCTCGATGAAGCGTTTGCGCGCGGCGAGCGAGCAAGAGATCGCGGAAGTTCGCGGCATACCTGCCGATGTTGCCAAGGCGGTCCACGAGGCGCTCGTTGCATGGAATGCCGAGCGCGCCGAGGCGGCGGCTGGCCATTCCGATAGCTAAACACGAGCCTAAACAACTGATATACATGATTGCGCGATTTTCAACCATTTATTTCGCCATGATTGCCTGCTGGTTTCGGGTTTTATTAACGCTAAAACGTTTGACTAACCCAAGCGAAAACCCTGCTATCCTGCGGGTTGACGAAGACTGATATCTCACCTCGCCGATACATACTGTCTGGCGAATCATTTGTCAATGAATTCGGTGAACGGTAGTAAATACCGTTCAAGCGTATGTATGTATCGGTCGCCGAACGCGGCACCTCAGTTGGGTTCGTCGGTAGGTAAGGTATATATCGTCCGCAAGTTGCGCGGGGGCACGTCTAGGTGCTCCCGAGTAAGATTCTCTATTGATAGGAGAAGACATGGCCATCATCAACAAGGGTATGTCCAGGCGTTCGTTCCTCGGCCTCACCGGCAGCGTCGCTGCTGTCGCCGGCCTTGGTCTCACTGGCTGCGGTGGCAGCTCTAGCGACGAGGGTTCCGCTTCCGGCTCCACCGATTCCGCCAACCGTGGCGGCGGCGTGATCACCGCTGGTTCCGCTTACGCTCCGTCCAGCTTCGATCCCGCCAGCACTGGCTCCGCTGTGGGCCTGGGTGCTAACTGGCACGTCGTCGAGGGCCTCTACGGCATCGATTACCACGACTACAGCACCTTCAACGAGCTCGCCACCGACGATCCCAAGTCTGTGGACGACACCACTTTCGAGGTCACCATCCGCAAGGGCGCCAAGTTCTCCGATGGCACCGAGGTCACCGCTGACGATGTCGTTGCCTCCTACACCGCTTGCGCCGCTTCCGCTACCTATGCTCCGTTCTTCCAGCCCTTCGAGTCCATCGAGGCCAAGGACGCCAGCACCGTGACGGTCAAGACTAAGGTCCCCAACTTCTCCCTGCTCAAGGATCGTCTGGCCATCGTCCGCGTTACCCCGGCCACCCAGACCGAGGAGGATCGCGCCAAGCAGCCGATCGGTTCCGGCCCCTGGATGTACGACTCTATCTCCGATACCGAGATCACCTTGGTTCCCAACCCCGAGTACAACGGTGAGTATGCTGCCGAGGATAAGAAGATCCAGTACAGCATCCTGACCGACCCCACCGCTCGCGTTACCGCTCAGCAGGAGGGCTCCACGCTCGTTATGGAGCTCGTTACCGCTGACGCCGTCGATCAGCTCGAGAGCGCCGGCTGCAAGATCGATAACGTTCAGGGTTTCGGCACCCGCTTCATCATGTTCAACGTCGCCAAGGAGCCTTGGAACAACGTCAAGGTCCGTCAGGCTGTCATGTATGCGCTCGACACCGAGAAGATGGTCAGCAACACCTTCGCCGGCCTTGCCACCGCTGCCAGCTGCTACCTGCCCAAGAGCTTCACCAACTATCATGAGGCTTCCACGGTGTACAAGACCGACGCCAAGAAGGCTAAGAAGCTCATCGAGGAGTCTGGCATCACCCCGGGTGCCATCACCCTGCGCACCACCGACAACGAGCAGATTAAGGGCATGGCCGCCCAGGTCAAGAACGACCTCGACGCTCTCGGCTTCGATGTGACCATCCAGACCGATACCTCGCCGGCCACTTACGCTGCCATCGACGGCGGCGAGGCCTACGATATCCTCCTTGCCCCTGGCGATCCTTCCTGCTTCGGCGCCGACCCCGACCTGCTGCTCAACTGGTGGTACGGCGACAACGTCTGGATGCAGACCCGTTGCCCGTGGAAGGAGTCCGCTGAGTGGCAGAAGCTCCACGGCCTCATGGACGAGGCTCTTGCCGCCGAGGGCGACGAGCAGCAGAAGAAGTGGAACGAGTGCTTCGACATCATTGCCGACAACGCCGTTCTGTACCCCGTTGTCCACGTCAAGACCGTCTCCGCTTCCTGGGACGATCCGTCCACTGCACCCAACGGCGAGGCCCTCGATGGCTTCAAGGGCATCGGCACGACGAGCATGTCCTTCAGGGGCGTTGCGACCGTCAAGGCGTAAGACTCGCTTGAGTCTGTATGCAGGATGTCGGTCGTTGGGACCGTATCCTCATAGTTGAAACAAAGACCCGGGCGGCAACGATGTCGCTCGGGTCTTGTAATGAGTATCCGTACTCATATACCAGTTGGTCCTACCGACAAAAGAAAGGGGAGAGAACGTGAACAACTTGCTACGTTTGATTGGAAGGCGTCTTGTGGCGCTGCCGATCATGGCATTGGGCGTCACCGTCCTGGTGTTCTTCCTTATGTCGTTCTCCAAGACCGACCCCGCCTACACGGCGTTGGGTGACGGTGCCTCGCCCGAGGCGGTTGCCGAGTACCATGAGAAGTATGGTCTGGACGACCCCTGGCCCGTGCGCTACGTGCGCTATATGGGCGATCTGATCCATGGCGACATGGGCACCTATGGTGCTGCTCGCAACTCCGTTGCCAAGCGCATCTCCACGGCCCTGCCCGTCACGATGCAGCTGACCTTTATCGGTCTTGCTATCGGTGCGGTCGTTTCGTTTTTGCTCGGCGTCATCGCGGCACTGTATCGCGACAAATGGCCGGACCAAGTGATCCGCGTCTTTTCCATCGCCGGCTTGGCAACCCCGTCGTTCTGGCTTGCCGTTCTGTTGATCCTGCTGTTCTCTTCCTACCTTAAGGTGCTCCCGGCATCGGGTGCTCTGCCTCACTTCACCACGAATCCGGTTGGCTATCTGGGACGTATGATCATGCCCGCTATCGCCTTGGCATTTCCGCTGACGGGCCAGATGACTCGTATCGTGCGTACCGCCATGGTCGAGGAGCTCGACAAGGATTATGTCCGTATGGCTCGCGGCGCCGGCGTTCCCGAGAAGGTCGTCGTCGGCATCAACGTTCTTCGCAATGCGCTGATCACCCCGGTCACCACCCTCGGTCTTAAGATCGGTTACCTCATGGGCGGCGCCGTCGTCATCGAGGTTATCTTCAACCTCCCCGGCATGGGCACCGCGATTCTGCAGGGCGTTCAGGGCAACGAGGCGAACCTGGTTCAGGGCGTCGTCATCGTCGTTGCTCTTGCCTTCATCATCATCAACATCGTGGTTGACATGCTCTACCTGCTCATCAACCCGCGCATCAGGACGGTGTAGATTATGGTAAAGATTCGAGAGAAGCAAACCGAGCAGCTCGAGAAGGCTGCCTCCAAGGGGCTCAAGCTCGGTGGCTGGAAGAAGATGACGCTGTCTTCTAAGATTGCAGCCGTCGTGCTGGTGCTGGTCGCCCTGACTGCGATTCTGGCGCCCCTTCTTGCCCCCTATAGCCCGGTCGAGATTTTTACGGCTCGCCAGGCTCCCGGCAACGGATTTATTTTCGGTACCGACGATAAGGGTCGCGACATTCTGTCGCGTATGCTCTACGGTGGTCGTTACTCGCTGATTATCGGCTTTGGCGCCACTGCCATGGCTCTGGTCTGCGGCTCGGTCGTTGGCGCCCTTGCAGCGGTTTCGCGCAAGGCCGTCTCCGAGACGATCATGCGTATCTTGGACATCATCATGTCCATCCCAGGCATCGCCCTCGCGGCCGTCTTCGTCTCCATCCTGGGCAACTCCGTGCCGTCGATCATCTTCGCCATCGGCTTTATGTACACTCCGCAGATTGCCCGTATCGTGCGCGCCAACATCGTGTCCGAGTACGGCGAGGACTATGTCCGCGCGGTCATCGTTTCCGGCGCCAAGGCTCCGTGGATTTTGATCAAGCATGTTCTGCGTAACTGCATCGCCCCGATCATGGTCTTCACCGTTACCCTGGTCGCCGACGCTATCATCTTCGAGGCCTCGCTGACCTTCATCGGCGCTGGTATCCAGGAGCCCACCGCTACCTGGGGCAACATCCTCGCCGACGCCCGCGGCGGCGTGCTCGCCGGCCGTTGGTGGCAGGCGCTGTTCCCGGGCCTGGCCATCATGATCACCTGCCTGGCGCTCAACATCCTCTCCGAGGGCATTACCGACGCCATGGCCGCTGCTCCCTCTGCCGCCCTGGATCCGACCGATTCCTCCAAGCGTCGCGAGGCCGACCTGCTGGTCTCCGACCCCGTTCGCGCCTACAAGGAGCAGGCCCAGTCCCTCTCCGCTCGCCTTGGCGCCCTGCGCGATGTCGAGCTCAAGCGTGACGATCGCCATGTGCCCGACGAGTCTGTCGAACCGATTCTCTCGGTCCGTGACTTCTGCATTCAGTTTGAGCATCACGGTGATATCAACGTCGTCGACCATGTCAACTTTGACGTCCGTCCTGGTCAGACCATGGGCCTGGTGGGCGAGTCCGGTTGCGGTAAGTCCATCACCACGCTGGCCATCATGGGCCTGACCGATGAGGACGAGCATCTTTCCGGCGAGGTCCTCTGGGAGGGCCGTGACCTGCTCAAGATGAGCAAGAAGGAGTGGTTCGGCCTGCGCGGTACCGATATCGCTATGGTCTATCAGGACGCCCTGTCCTCGCTCAACCCCTCCATGCTCATCTCTGCCCAGATGAAGCAGCTCACCAAGCGCGGCGGAACCCGCAGCGCCGAGGAGCTCCTGGAGCTCGTCGGCCTCGATCCCAAGCGCACGCTCGAGAGCTATCCGCACGAGCTTTCCGGCGGCCAGCGTCAGCGTGTCCTGATCGCTATGGCCCTTACCCGCGACCCCAAGCTGGTCATCTGCGACGAGCCCACGACCGCTCTGGACGTTACCGTCCAGAAGCAGGTCATCAAGCTGCTCAACGATCTTCAGGCCAAGCTCGGCTTTGCCATGATCTTCGTTTCGCACGACCTGGCGCTGGTCGCCGAGGTCGCCCATAACATCACGGTTATGTACGCCGGTCAAGTTATCGAGCAGGCACCCACCAAGGAGCTGCTCACTAACCCGATCCACGAGTACACCCGCGGTCTTCTGGGTTCCGTTCTGTCCATCGAGAGCGGTTCGGGCCGTCTGCACCAGGTGCCCGGCGCCGTTCCGAGCCCGCGCGATTTCCCCAAGGGCGATCGCTTCGCGCCCCGCTCGAGCCACCCGCGTATTGGCCTGGACACCCGTCCGGTCTTCAAGCGCGTGCCCGGCACCGAGCACTTCTATTCCGAGCTCCCCGACGAGGTGCTCAAGGCAAATGGTTTGACCCCTCACGCGGAGGTGATGTAGATGAGCGAGACCGCAGTAAACGGCGTCGAGCCGATCATCTTCCTTGATGACGTCCACGTCACCTTTAGGACCCGTACCGGCTCGATTCTGCACCCCAACCTGGTTCACGCCGTCCAGGGTGTAACGATTAAGCTCATGCCCGGTCAGACGATTGGCATCGTCGGCGAGTCCGGTTGCGGTAAGTCCACCACCGCTAACGTCATGTGCGGCCTGCAGGCCCCCACGAGCGGCAAGGTCTACTTTAAGGGCAAGGACGTTACCAAACGTACCGCCGAGGACCGTCGCCACATGGGTCGCGTCATCTCGGTCGTGTTCCAGAACCCGGCCACGGCGCTCAACCCCCGCATGGTCGTTCGCGAGCAGCTGCTCGACCCCATGCGCGTCCACAACCTGGGTACCGAGGCCGAGCAGGAGAAGCGCGTCAAGGAACTCTTGGAGCTCACCGGTCTGCCCAGCTCCGCTGCCGAGGTTCTTCCCGGCCAGCTTTCGGGCGGCCAGCGTCAGCGCGTCGCAATTGCCCGTGCCCTGTCGCTGAACCCCGATGCCATCATCGCCGACGAGCCCACCTCGGCTCTGGACGTTTCGGTCCGCGCGCAGATTCTGAACCTGCTGACCGACCTTAAGAAGGAGCTCGGCCTGGCCATGGTGTTCATCAGCCATGACATCCAGACGGTCCGCTATATCTCTGACGACATCATCGTTATGAATGGCGGCAAGATCGTCGAGCAGGGCGAGGCCAAGCAGGTCTTCCAGCACCCCCAGGACCCCTACACCAAGATGCTGCTCGGCGCTGCGCCGTCGCTGCTGCATCCCAAGCTCGGCGAGTAGCCTCGCTTTCCCTCCCGTGCGCCCGGTTCCCTTGCCGGGCGCACCTCCGTTGCGATTTCGAAAGGTTGGGTTCACGAGCCATGCCAAGTGCTCAGGAGCTACAACATCAATTTGGTGAATATCGAGGCGCCATGCCCCGTCCATCAGATTTCGATCTCTTTTGGAAGGATCGCATGGCCGAGGCCGACGCCGTCGGGCTTGACTATGCGATCGAGGCGGCATCGGTCACCGACGCCGTGACCTGCCAGCTTTTCGACCTCTGGTATACCGGCATGTGTGGCGCTCGCCTTCATGCCAAGTACCTTAAACCCGTCTCGGACGAGCCCGTGCCATTGGTACTTCAGTTCCATGGGTATCCAGGTGCAAGCCGCAGCTGGTTTGAGCAGGCATCGTTTGCGGGCATGGGCATGGCACTCATCGCCCTCGACTGCCCCGGCCAAGGAGGTCCCTCCGAGGACATTGGCGGATTTGAGGGCACAACGGTTGCGGGCCATATCGTCGCCGGTATCGACGGCGACCCGGCCAACCTCTACTATGTCCGCTTGCACCAAGATATTCGCATCCTGTGCCGCATCGTTCGCGAGCTCGAGGGCATCGATCTTGCCCGTGTGTTTGTGAACGGCGCGTCGCAGGGCGGCGGTTTGGGCATTGCGACCTGCGCACTTAACAGCGAGCTTATCAATCGCGCCGCCATCCTCTATCCCTTCCTGTCAGATTTCCGCCTGGTCTGGGATTTGGATGCCGACGACATTGCCTACGAGGGCCTGCGCTATTGGTCTCGCTGGTTTGACGAGGACTCGACTCGTATTGACGAAGCCTATGCCAAGCTGGCGTACTTCGATTCCAAGAACTTTGCCCCCATGGTCAAATGCCCCGTGCTGTTTGGCACAGGCACAGCCGATATTGTCTGTCCGCCAGCGACGCAGTTTGCGGTCTATAACAACCTGACCTGTGAAAAGCGTCATGAGTTCTTTGAAGGCTTTGGCCACGAGGAGATTCAGGATTTTGACGATCTGATCATTCCGTTTTTCTGCAAGGGAGGGGAGGCTCATGTCTAAGTGCGAGAGCAATGTCAATGAGCTGATTGTCCCCGGGCTCGTGGGAATTCCTGGAACGGTTTCGTCAAGGCTCGCAGAATATCGGGACTGGCGCGGTGATGTCCAAGCAGATGTTTCTGATTTAGAGACATGCGCTTCGAATCTTGAGATTCAAGGCCTGGCCATAACGGCGATTGACTTTGTTAACCCCTGCGCCCGTTACTCGGAGGTCTCCTTTGAGCTCGGTGACGATGCGATTCACGCTCGTTTGATCGAGCCTGTCGGTCGTGCCCGAGTATCTGAGCGCGTGCCGTTGTGCCTGATGTTCCACGACATCGATCGGCCTGTGCGCGGCTGGCATCACATGACGAGATTTGCCGCCATGGGGTATGCCGTTCTCGCGCTGGATGACGATGTTGCTGGTGCGGACGACCTGCGGCGGGGGATTGCTTCGCCCGCTTTTGTCGAGCGCGTCCGTTGGGGTTGCGCGCTGGCGAAGGTGGCGCGCAATCTTGATGGCATGGACCCCGACCGCATCTTTGCATGGGGCGAGGGCCTTGGCGGCGGAGTCGCGCTGGCGGTTTCTGCTCTGGACGAGCGGGGCCTCGCCTGCACGGCGGTTGCCAATCCGCTTCCTGGTGGCCTCGAGGCGCTGTCGTCTCGGGTGCGCGGATCGGTGCTCATGGGCACATCGCTTATGGATACCGTGAGCGATCCCAAGGATCAGTTTGCCGTATTCAACGGTCTTGAGTGTGACCGGAGGCATATCATCTATGCAAAATACGCTCACGAGCGCATCAATGCGTTCGAAAACGAAGTCGTCGACTTTTTTAACCAAACGTTCTACCCGTGTTCTTTGGCCTAGACGGCCTGGACACTGCCAACAAGAGTGGGTGGCATAGGGCCGCCCGCCAGACAACTAAGGAGATTCTTGTGGCAACTCAGAAATTCACCGGCGTTATCCCTCCCGTCGTTGTTCCCGATACCGAAGATCACCAGCTCGACGTTGCCTCCTTTGAGCGCAGCATCAACCGCATGATCGATGCCGGCGTCGATGGCCTGTTCTTCTTGGGATCCTCGGGCGAGGTCGTCTTCTCCACCGACGAGCGCCGTCGCCAGATTATCGCCGAGGCCGTTCGCATCGTCGACCACCGTGTGCCTGTTCTGGTCGGCATCATCGATACCGAGACCGAGCGCATGATCGAGCACGGCAAGGTCGCCCAGGAGCTGGGCGCCGATGCCCTCGTCGCCACCTGCCCGTTCTATGCCCTGCAGGGCATGACCGAGGTCGAGGAGCACTTCCGCATCCTGCACGATGAGCTCGACCTGCCCATCTTTGCCTATGACATTCCCGTCTGCGTTCACACCAAGCTTCCCTGGAAGCTCCTTGCCAAGCTCGGCGCCGAGGGCGTTCTGGCCGGCGTCAAGGATTCCTCGGGTGATGACATCTCGTTCCGCTACCTCGTTCAGGAGAACGAGAAGAACGGCCATCCGATGAGCATTCTCACCGGCCACGAGGTTGTTGTCGACGGCGCCTACCTCGGTGGCGCCGACGGTTCCGTCCCGGGTCTCGCCAACGTTGAGCCCGAGGGCTACGTGCGTCAGTGGAAGGCCGCTCAGGCTGGTGACTGGGCTACCGTCAAGGCCGAGCAGGATCGCCTCAATGAGATTTCGCACATCTGGGATGTCACCTCGGGCGTCCAGGGCTATGCCGGTGGCGTCGGCGCCTTCAAGACCGCTATGAACCTCATGGGTATCTTCGACAGCCCGACCATGCCGCGCCCGGTGAAGGCCATGACCGGCGAGAACGTCGAGGCGATTAAGAAGGTCCTCCAGGACAACGGTCTCCTGTAAAGCTTCCCCAGGCACCCGATCTTGGGGCTCAAGCGGTCGGGCGTGACCCATTAGGTCAACGCCCGACCACTTTCACCCCAACCTCGGGCACCTGGGAAACCTTTACTGAGTTGAGGCGATAACACCGCCTTCATTTCCTGTAGCTGTTTTTTATCTCCTAAGGAGAGCGACATGGAGAACAAGTACGTCTGCTCTGTCGATATCGGCGGAACTAAGATCGCGACTGCCATCATGGAGTACCCGGCTGACGGCAGCGTGCCCCATCCCGTTTTTGAGGCCGAGGTTCCTACCGAGGCCCAGGAGGGCGGCGAGGCCGTCTTCCAGCGTATCGAGGCGTCCATCAAGGCTGCTCTCGAGGCGAATCCCGATGTCGAGGTCCTTGGCGTCGGTATCGGTGCCGCCGGCGTCGTCGATCCCAAGACGGGCGCCATCGCGTATGCCAATGAGATCATGCCCGGCTGGTCCGGCGTTCAGTTGGGGCCGCGTCTGCGCGAGGACCTCGGTCTTCCCGTTGCCGTCGTAGGCGACGTGCAGGCTCATGCTCTGGGCGAGGCCCACTGGGGCGTCGGCAAGGGCAAGTTCTCCGTCTTGTGTCTTGGCATCGGTACGGGCATCGGCGGCGCATATGTCGAGAACGGCCGCGTGATGCAGGGCTTCCATGGTGCTGCCGGCCATATGGGCCACATCGAGTGCTCGGCTGCCGCCGGCATTCCCTGCGCCTGCGGGCGTTCCGGCCATCTGGAGTCGGTTGCTTCGGGCACTTCCATTGGTCGAATGTACGATGAGCGTTTTGGCCGCGTCGACCCCAGCCGTCCTTCGGTCGGTCGCGATGTGAACGACCTGTGCCGTGCGGGCGACGCAAAGGCGACCGAGGTCATCCATGACGCCGGCTTTGCGCTGGGGGCCAGCTTGGGCTCGCTCGCTAACATCCTGGACCCTGAGGTCATCGTGCTTTCGGGCGGCGTGATTCACCAAGGTCCCGATTGGCGTTCGCAGACGTGGAAGGATTCGGTGCACGAGGGCTATGCCAGCCAGGCGCTCGATCCGCTTCAGAACACACCGATCCTCATCGGTTCTCTGGAGGGCGATGCTCCGCTCATCGGTGCCGCTGAGCATCTTCTTGCCTCGTTGAAGTAAAAGTATCTGCTGTAGGAGCCTCCCGAGACAACACGCCTCGGGAGGCTGTTCTAAGAAAGGTTGCAGCCTTATGACCGTCGATCCTTTGATTCAATCCCTGAAGGGCAAGCTCGTCGTGAGCGTTCAGGCGTATATGGGCGAGCCGCTTCGTACGCCCGAGACCATGGCGCAAATGTCTCGCGCTTGCGAGCTCGGCGGCGCCGCCGCCATTCGCTGCCAGGGCCTTGCCGACATTGCCGCCATTAAGGGTCGCTGCGAGGTCCCCGTCATCGGCTTGTGGAAGGATGGACACGAGGGCGTCTACATCACGCCGACGCTGCGTCATGCTCGCGCCTGCGTTGCCGCCGGTGCCGACATCGTGGCAATTGATGCCACTGATCGCCCGCGTCCCGATGGCAAGACCGTCGAGGACACCTTCCGTCCACTGCACGAGGAGGGCGTGCTCCTGATGGCCGACTGTGCCACTATCGAGGATATTCGTCGTGCTGTCGACATGGGCTTCGACCTGGTGTCCACCACGCTTTCTCATGGTGTTGCCGCTATCGATTGCACCATGGCCGACGGTCCCGATCTGCCGCTCCTGCGTCAGGCGACCGAGGAATTCCCCGGTCTTCCCATCATCTGCGAGGGCCGCGTGCACACGCCCGAGGAGGCTCGCGCCGCGATCGATGCTGGCGCCTGGGCCGTTGTCGTCGGCACCGCCATCACGCACCCCACGAGTATTACGAGTTGGTTCAAGGCTGCGCTTGAGGCGTAAGACAGGCCTCGTATCCGCTCGGGGCGGTATACTCAATATAGGCAATTGACCGCGCGGGATCCGGGTTGCTGGGTCCCGCGCTTGTTTTTGGGAGGCAGCACATGCAAAAGGGAGATGCCATGGATGCGGCGGAGCGCTCGGAGCGCATCCCCGATATCGTCATCATCACCGGAATGTCCGGATCGGGCCGCACGCAGGCCATGCACGTGTTCGAGGACATGGGCTATTTTTGCATCGATAACCTGCCTCCGCGTCTCATCGCCCAGCTTGCCGAGCTCGTCGGTATCAATACGGGCGTGGGCAGGCATCTCGCCGTCACCTGCGATTTGCGTAGCCAGGGACTGTTTGACGAGTTGCTCGATGCGGTCGCCGCACTCGAGGAGCGCGAGATGAGCTGCGACATCGTGTTCCTGGAGGCTTCTGACGAGGTGCTGATTCGTCGCTACAGCGAAAATCGCCGCCGTCATCCCATTGCCAAGCCGGGGGAGACTACGGCCGATGCCATTCAGCGCGAGCGCCTTCAGCTTCAGGGCGTGCGCGACCGAGCCGATATGATTATCGACACGAGCCGTCTGCGCACCTCTGCGCTGCGCAACAAGCTACGTATGGCATTTTCCGAGCTGTCCGACCAGCAGCTCATGGACGTCCACGTGTTCTCGTTTGGCTTTAAGCACGGCATGCCCGTCGAGGCGGACATTATGATCGACGTCCGCTTCCTGCCTAATCCGTTCTACGATCCCGAGATGCGCACGATGACCGGTCTCGATAAAAAGGTCTCCGATTTTGTTCTGGACCATCCCAAGACGCAGGAGTTTTGGAAGGCTTGGACACAGCTGCTCGATACGGTGATGCCGGGCTATATCGCGGAGGGTAAGCCGCAGCTTTCTATCGCCATCGGCTGCACGGGCGGCCAGCACCGCAGCGTTGCCATTGCCGAGGCCACGGCCCGTTACCTGGAAGGCGCTCAGTACAACGTGAGCATCTCCCACCGCGACCTGTCGCGCGCCAACACGAAGGCATAGGCCTGCATGTCGTTTACCGCTGAGGTGCGCGACGAGCTTGCGCGCTGCGAACCCGAATGTGAATACTGCGACTTGTCGACGCTTGCCGCCCTCACGCGTGTGAGCGGTACGCTCTCGCTTGCCGGCTCTGGGCGGTATCGTTTGACGGTTGCGACTGAGACGGGAGCCGTCGCGCGCACGATGATCACGCTGACGCATCGTATCCTTAAGCTCAAAACGGAGTTCACCGTCCGCAAATCTGTCTTGCATAAGGTTCGAAACTACCTCATCACCTTGCCTGATCAGCCAGACCTGGATAAGGCCTTGGTTCTGCTGGGTATCCTCGACCGTAGGGGAGGACTTGTCGCCGGCGTACCCCGACATATCGTTGCCCGTCCTTGCTGTAGACTTGCCTATATCCGCGGCGCGCTCATCGCGGGCGGCTTCGTGGCCGATCCACGCGGCGATTTTCATTTGGAGATCGCTGTGCAGGGCGAGCAATATGCCAAGGGGCTCTGCGATTTGTTGGAGCAGATTGGGGTCCATGCTCGTGTTAATGCACGGCGGGGGTCATATGCCGTGTACATTAAGAGCGCCGAGGAAATCGAGCATCTATTAAAGCTGATTGGTGCCAAGCGCAGCGTTGCCGAGATTGAGGAGGCGCGCGCGGTCAAGTTGGTTAAGAACGATGTGAACCGTCGCGTGAATGCCGAGCTCGCCAACCAGACCAGAAGCGCCGGTGCTGCCCAACATCAGCTTGCGCTTATCGATGAGCTCGAGCAGCGTGGCCTTCGCGATGCGCTTCCGGATGCCTTGGCGGTCTTTTGCGACCTGCGCGAGCGCTATCCCGATCTTTCGCTGCGTGATTTGGGGGAGATGGCTGACCCTCCCTTGTCGAAGTCAGCCCTCTACCATCGTGTTTTACGGCTTGAAAAGCTCATTGAAGCAAACAGGTAGTTTGAAGTAACGACTTATATATGGATTTAGCTGCTATTTTAGTCTTTAAAACGTTTTAACGTAAATTTGATTTTCAATTTCGAGCATTCTCGTGAAATTCAAGTCAAAAAAAAGGTATATTAGGCGAGTGGTTAGTTTGTGGGCCTCAACGGCGGGCGCTGTAGCTCGCGGGGGCCTTACGAAAGGAGACACAATGGCAGTAAAGGTTGCTATTAACGGCTTCGGTCGCATCGGTCGTCTGGCTTTCCGTCAGATGTTCGGTCATGAGGGCTCCGAGATCGTCGCTATCAACGACCTCACCTCTCCCGATATGCTCGCTTACCTGCTGAAGTACGACTCCACGCAGGGCAACTACGCTCGCGATCACGAGGTCGTTGCTGGCGAGGATTCCATCACCGTTGACGGCAAGGAGATCAAGATCTACAAGGAGGCCGACGCTAACAACCTGCCTTGGGGCGACCTTGACGTCGACGTCGTTCTCGAGTGCACCGGCTTCTACACCAGCAAGGCTAAGGCTCAGGCCCACATCAACGCTGGCGCCAAGAAGGTCGTCATCTCCGCTCCGGCCGGCAGCGATCTGCCCACCATCGTGTACAACGTCAACCATGAGACGCTGACCGCTGAGGACAACATCATCTCCGCTGCTTCCTGCACCACCAACTGCCTCGCCCCGATGGCCAAGGGTCTGAACGACTTCGCTCCCATCGTGTCCGGCATCATGACCACCATCCACGCCTTCACCGGCGACCAGATGCCGCTCGACGGCCCGCAGCGCAAGGGCAACTTCCGTCGCTCCCGCGCCTGCTCCGAGAACATCGTCCCGAACACCACGGGCGCTGCCAAGGCCATCGGCCTGGTTCTCCCCGAGCTCAACGGCAAGCTCATCGGTGCCGCCCAGCGCGTCCCGACGCCGACCGGCTCGCTGACCAACCTCTACGCCGTCGTTGACAAGAAGGTCACCGTCGACGAGGTCAACGCTGCCATGAAGGCCTACGCCGAGACCATCTCCGAGACCTTCGCCTACAACGAGGACCAGATCGTCTCCCGCGACATCGTCGGCGAGACCCACGGCTCCATCTTCGACGCCACTCAGACCATGTGCTCTGACCTCGGCAACGGCCAGACCCTCGTTCAGGTCACCTCTTGGTACGACAACGAGAACTCCTACACCTCTCAGATGGTCCGCACCATCAAGTACTTCGAGAAGTTCGTTGCTTAATTTAGCTTTTAGCGAATAGCTCGTTGAGCGTCTAAAGAAGGGCGCGGCCTTATAGGGCTTACACCCTAGGGTCGCGCCCTTTTTATAAGAAATCGTCTGCCGTAATGGGAGGCAGACACGTACGAAAGGTAGAAGCAAACATGGCCTTTACCAAGAAGACCGTCCGCGACATCGATGTCGACGGCAAGCGCGTTCTCGTCCGCGTTGACTTTAACGTGCCTATCAAGGATGGCGTCGTTGGCGACACCACCCGTATCAAGGCTGCCCTGCCCACCATCAACTATCTCGTTGAGCACAATGCTCGCGTCATCCTCATGAGCCACCTCGGCCGTCCCGATGGCACCGGCTTCCAGCCCGAGCTGTCCCTCGAGCCCGTCGCCAAGAAGCTCGCCGAGCTCTCTGGTCTTGACGTTGCCTTTGTTGCCGACACCTACGGCGAGAAGGCTGCCGAGGCTGTCGCCGCCGTCGAGCCGGGCAAGGTTCTCGTTCTCGAGAACGTCCGCTTCGATAAGCGTGAGAAGAAGAACGATCCCGAGATCGCCAAGAAGCTCGCTTCCTATGGTGACGTCTTCGTTCTCGATGCCTTCGGCACCGCTCACCGCGCCCAGGGTTCCGTCGTGGGCCCCGCCGCTTACCTGCCCGCAGTCGCTGGCTTCCTGCTCGAGAAGGAGGTCGACACGCTGACCGGCATCTTCGCCGAGCCCGAGCGCCCCTTCGTCGCCATCGTCGGCGGTTCCAAGGTTTCCTCCAAGATCGGCGTCCTCGATCACCTCATCGACTCCGCCGACACCCTGATCATCGGTGGCGGCATGGCTTACACCTTCTTCCTCGCCCAGGGCATGACCGTGGGCAACTCTCTCAAGG
>DBFALE010000036.1:0-9532 GCA_048230835.1 Collinsella sp. | reverse complement strand
GTTCTGAAAAGTAACTTCAGGGCGGGCCCGGACGAGAACAACCGACTACAGGTCAATGTGCGATTCCTTGATCGGGAACGGCTCCGCGAAGTGGCACGCGCAGCAGTGACCCGGTGCGACTTCCTTAAACTCGGGAAGCTTCTCAGAGCAGATGCCCTGCGCGATCGGGCAGCGAGTGTGGAAACGGCAGCCGGTCGGCGGATCCAGCGGTGACGGCGGATCGCCGGCGAGGATGATGCGCTTGCGGGTCTTCTGGATATCCGGATCGGGAACCGGCACGGCAGACAGCAGCGACTGCGTGTACGGATGGTGAGGCTCGCTATAGAGCGTCTTCCAGTCCGAAACCTCAACCATCTTACCCAGATACATAACGGCAACGCGATCGGAAATGTGCTGCACGACGGACAGGTCGTGAGCGATAAACAGATACGCGGTACCGAACTTGTCCTGCAGTTCCTTGAGCAGGTTCAGAACCTGGGCCTGAATGGACACATCCAGAGCGGAAACCGGCTCGTCGCAGATAATCAGCTTGGGCTTCAGCGCAAACGCGCGGGCAATGCCGACACGCTGACGCTGACCGCCGGAGAACTCATGAGGATAGCGGTTGATGTGCTCGGGGTTCAGTCCGACAACGTCGAGAAGCTCGCGGACACGCTCAATGCGCTCCTCCTTGGTGCCCACGCCGTGAATGGTCATGGGCTCGGAGACGATCTCGCCGATGGTCATGCGGGGATTCAGCGAAGCATAAGGATCCTGGAAGATAAACTGCATCTCGCGACGCATGTCCTTGATCTCATGCTTGCTCATCTCGGCAACATCTTTACCCTGGAAGAACACCTTGCCGGCGGTCGGCTTGGTCAAGCGCATGATGGTGCGGCCCGTCGTGGACTTACCGCAACCAGACTCGCCAACCAGACCAAAGGTCTCGCCCGGATAAATCTCAAAAGAGATGTCATTTACAGCAGAGACGACGCGCTTGGAGAAGCGCTTGGCGAACATGCCGGACTCAGCGGGAAACTCCTTAGAGAGGTGCTCGACCTTCAGCAGCGGAATACGCTCGTTGGTATCTGCCATTACGCCTCGCCTCCCTTCTTGGAATCCTTGCGCGTACGGGACGTCTCAGGAGCGTTCTTGAGGAACTCGGGGTCACCAGAGTAGTGGCACGCAGAGTAATGACCAGACTCGGTGACAACGCGCTCGGGGCGCTGCTTGCGGCACTTGTCCGTCGCATAGGGACAACGAGGAGAGAAGACGCAACCCTCAGGCAGGTTCATGAGCGAAGGCGGGTTGCCGTGAATCGGCGTAAGCGGCTTCTTCTCTTCGATGGCCTGCTCCGGGATGGAGCGGATAAGGCCCCAGGTGTAGGGGTGGCGGCTCTCGTAGAAGATTTCCTCAGCAGTACCGAACTCGACGGGACGGCCGGCGTACATAACCATGATCTTATCGGCCATATCGGCAACGACACCCAGGTCATGGGTGATCATGATGATGGCGTTGCCGTTCTTCTCCTGCATTTCCTGCATGAGCTCAATAATCTGAGCCTGAATGGTAACGTCCAGAGCCGTCGTGGGCTCGTCGGCAATCAGGATATCGGGATCGCAGGCAAGAGCCATAGCGATCATGACACGCTGACGCATACCGCCGGAGAACTGGTGCGGATACTCATTGACGCGCTTCTCGGGCTCGGGAATGCCAACGAGGTCCAAAAGCTCGGTGGCGCGCTTGAGCGCCTCCTGCTTGGAGTAGCCACGGTGCAGACGAAGACCCTCGCCTACCTGCTTGCCGATCTTATAGACCGGGTTCAAGGAGGTCATAGGATCCTGGAAGATCATCGCGATATCGTTACCGCGAATGTGCTGCATCTCTTCCTCGGTCATCTCGAGGATAGAACGACCGCGATAGCGAACGTCGCCACCCTCAATCTTTCCCGGAGGCATCGAGATAAGGCCCATGATGGTCATGGCGGTCACGGACTTACCGGAGCCGGACTCACCGACGACACCCAGGGTCTCGCCGCGATCGAGCGTGTAGGACACACCGTCGACAGCGCGAACGACGCCGTCTTCGGTATGGAAATACATCTTAAGGTCATCGACCTCGAGCAGATGCTGGCCCTCGGGAACCGGCTGGTCCTTCAGGTCCACATAGTTCTTGTTCTTCTTCATCCTTATGCGTCCTTCATCTTGACGTCGAGGGCGTCGCGCAAACCGTCACCCAGCAGGGTGAAGGCGAGCACCGTCGAGAGAATTGCCAGACCGGGCATGATCATCATCCAGGGAGCAGTCAGCAGATACTGCTGACCGTCCTGAATCATGGAGCCCCACGAAGGCGTAGGCGGAATAACGCCCATGCCGAGGAAGGACAGAGCAGACTCGGTCAGGATGGCGCCACCAATGTTCATGGTCGCGTAGACCACGATGGAGGCGACGGAGTTCGGGAAGATGTGACGCACGACGATACGAGCATCAGATGCACCCATCGCGCGCGCAGCATCAACATAGTCGTTTTCCTTGACGGTCAAGATCGCAGAGCGGAAGACGCGCGCAATCGAAGGCCAGCCGAGAATACCGATGGCGATAAAGACGTTCTGAAGACCGCGGCCGATAACGGCGATCATGGCGACAACGAACAGCACGTACGGGAACGCCAGGAAGATGTCCGCACAGCGCATGATGATCGTATCCCAGATCCCGCCGTAGAAACCGGCCAGAGCACCCATGACCAGACCGATCACCGTGGAGATCGCGGTGGCCATAATGCCGACGGACAGCGAAACGCGTGCACCGTAGATAACGCGGACGAGAATGTCGCGACCAAGGGCGTCGGTGCCAAACGGGTGCTCTGCACACGGAGCCAACAGCGACGTCTCGGCCATGGTGGTCGAGTCGGAAGCCGTCGGCGAACCGAGCCAGGGCTTAGCCCACAGATCTGCGGTCAGGGCAACCAAAACGACGATGATGATCCAGCAGACACCGATAACGGCGAGCTTGTTCTTGCGAAGACGCTTAAAAGCGTCGCCCCACAGCGTGCGGGACTTGGCGGGAGCAGATGCGGCCTTGGTGGCGGTAGCCTGCTCCTGAGACTGAGAATCAGTTTCCTGCATGAGACGTACCTCCCTTAGGCCTTATCCGACGGACCGCCAAGGCGGATGCGCGGGTCGAGGAATGCATAGCTAATGTCGACGAGCAGGTTAATCACCATGACGACGACGACGATGAGCGTAACGCCGCCCATAACGATGGGCCAGTCACGCATGCTAATGGCGCGATAGACCTCATAGCCGATACCGGGCCAGTTAAAAACCGTCTCGGTCAGGATGGCACCTGAAAGCATGCCGCCAAAGTCGACACCAATATAGGTAACGACGGGGATGAGTGCATTCTTAAGCGCATGCTTGACGATGATCGCGCGATTGGAGAGACCCTTGGCCTTTGCCGTACGGATGTAATCCTGGTTCATGACGTCAAGCAGCTGCGAGCGCATAATGCGGGCGGCATAAGCGGTCGAAACCGAAGCCAGCGTAATGGTCGGAAGCACATAGTGCATCCAATCCTGATACTGAGAGCTGGAACCGCCGGCACCCGAGATCGGCATGGAGATTGCACCGCCCGTAGCGTCCTTGAGGATGACGCCAAAGAACAGCTGCAGCAACATACCGAGCCAGAAGGCCGGGACCGCAACGAGGATCGACGTGGTGAGCGTTACCAAAATATCCCAGAAGGAATAACGCTTTACCGCCGAAATGATACCCGCACCGATACCCATGATTGCCTCGAGCACGATGGCGCACGCGGCAAGTTTGACCGTATACGGATACTTCTGGGCAAAAATTTCCGTAACCGGCAGCTTGCGCTGATACGAATTGCCCAGATCGCCATGAAGCAGGCCGTTCATGTAATACAAGTAACGGTCCACGAGCGACGTTTGAACGGGGTCGCCGTTCTCGTCAAGGATCGCGTTGCCGTCCTCGTCCGACTGGACCAGGTGATAGCGGACGCGAAGCTGAAGCTCCACCTCGGGGGACAGAGCCTTGTCTCCACCGATCAGCTTGATCGGATCTCCCGGCACGATATTCTGAAGGGCGAACAGAATCAGCGTAACGCCCAAAAATACCGGGATGAACTGAAGCACACGTTTAACGATGTACTTACCCATACCACTCCCCTATCTAGGGATTAACCTAAATGGGATGCCGATCGCCAGACCGGCATCCCAAAATTACCATCAGCCAGTTTACCCCAGGTTAGGGAGAACTGTATGTTTCCCATGAGGTCTACGTAAATACTTGACCCTCACGGAAGCTGCAAACTCTTAGGCGAGCTCAGCGGTACCCAGCTCGGCGTGCTTCTGCGGATCGACATAGAGGTGCTTGATGCGATCGGAGCCGACGATGGTGTGCGTGTAGAACATCACCGGGATGACCGGGCAGTCGGCAGCGACCATAGCGTCGGCCTCCTGCATCTTAGCAACGCGCTCTTCGTCGTCAACCGTGGTGCGAGCCTCGTTGACCTTGGCGTCGAACTCGGGGTTGTTGTAACCGGAGCGGTTGTCGCCACCGAGGGAATCAGAGTGGAACAGCGGATACAGGAAGTTGTCCATGATCGGGTAGTCGGCAATCCAGCCCAGACGACCGAACTCATAGTCGAAGTTCTGATACTGCTCGAGCAGGGCAGACCACTCGGGGGTATCGGAAGTAGCGTTAACGCCCACCTTGGCAAGGTCACCGATGATGGACTCCATGATCTCCTTGTGGCCACCGTCCTGGTTGTAGGACAGCTGCACGTTAATGCCACGATCGCCGTTGGCGTCAGCGGGAGCAACCTTGTCGAGGTACTCGTTAGCCTTGTCGACGTCGTAGGCGCAGAACTCCCATGCGCCCTCCTTGTAGCCATCGATGCCCGGAGGAACAATGCCGTCGGCGGGGGTACGGGTACCCTTGAAGATGGTCTTGCAGATGGCCTCACGGTTGATGGCCAGGGAGATACCCCTGCGCAGGTCGGCGTTGTTGAACGGCTCGGCCGTGTTGTTGCAGGTCAGGTAGTAGGTGGAAGGCTCGGAGCCGAGCAGCATGCGCTCGCCGTCACCCATGGTGTAGCCGTCCTTGGACACGCCGCGATCCTTCTTGGCGGCGTCGATCTGAGCAACGGGAACGTCGCAGACGTCGAGGTTACCGGCCTGGAACTCCTTGTAAGCGGTCTCCATGTCCTTGATGACCTGGAAGTGGATGCCATCGATCTTGGCCTTGTCGCCATAGTAATCGTCGAACTTCTTGAGGTTGATCTCCTGACCATCCTCCCACTTGCCGTCCATCATGAACGGGCCGTTACCGACCGGTGCAAGATAGAAGCTCTTGGCATCGGACTCGGCGCACTCGGGGACCGGGGCCAGAGCCGGGTGAGAGGCGACGAAGGGGAAGTCGGCGTAAGCGGAAGACAGCTTGACGACGAGGGTCTCATCGTCGGGGCAGGTAACACCGCTGAGCTCGGTGGCGTTACCGGCAAGCAGATCGTCATAGCCCTCGACCATGGAAAGGTGATAGGAGACCTCGGAAGGGCCATACTCGGTAGCGATGGCCGACTTGGTGTTGACCAGACGCTCCCAACCGAGCTTGAAGGACTTGGAGGTAACGTCGTCACCGTTGTGGAACTTGGCCTTCTTGATCTTGAAGGTGAACTCGGTGGCGTCGTCGTTGGCCTCAAAAGACTCGCAAGCCAGCGGAACGATCTCGCCCTTCTCGGCGTCATAAGAGGTCAGAGCGTCAAAGAGCTGGTACTCGACCTGAGTGCCCTGGTCCTCCTGGACATTGTAGGGGTCGATGCAGACCGGGTTGTTGATGTAGAAGTTCAGCGTCGAACCGGACTCAGAACCGGAAGCGTCGCCGCCCTTCTTGCCGCATGCGGCAAGAAAAGCCATGGAGCTCGCAGCGAGGGTGCCGCCAACAAAGGCGCGACGACCCATAACGGGCTGGTGGAACATAGAATCAGCCATGCCATCCTCCTTATGAGATAGAACAAAGAAATGTTCAGTCGGACATATGTCGAGACAATCCGATCCGAACCATCAAAACGCCGCCCGCTGCTATGGCTGGTTATGCACAACGGACCAACGTTTCGCAATACAGTAGCGCATTTTATGCACGATTTGGGGCTAATTCCGGTTAACGGTCGAGAATTTCTTTAGTTGGGCGAAGTATGTGGGGATATTTTGACTCTGTTACAAATATGTAAACAAAAAGGGTCCCGCACCTGCGAGACCCATTGCAAACGTATATACGCCGATGCTTAGTAGCCGACGATGCCCTGCGGGAAGAAGAACATGCACAGGACGACGCACACGGCAAAAACAACGGCCATAATTACCGTCAGGCGATCGAGGTTCTGCTCCATGACGCCCGTGGCAGAGCTGGAGTTATACAGCGAGCTAGCGATCATATCCGAAACGCCGGTGCCCTTACCGGAATGCATCAGGACGAGAATCGTCAGCGCCACGGCTGAGACAGCCCAAACGACAAACAGAAGAATCTGGAACGGACCCATAGATAAGCTCCTTAATAGAACAGTTCAAACTCCAGTACTATACCACAATCCCCCGCTCTCCCCTACCTGCCACTCAAGGACGGGGTGGAAATGGCAGAAATAGCAAAAAGGGGGTTGTCCGGTTGTGGACAACCCCCTTACTAGAAAACGGTATTTGTTTTCTATTAGGCCTCGGTGGCGAGCACGCGGCCCGTCATCTCGGCGGAAGGCTCAATACCAGCCATGGTGAGCATGGTCGGAGCGATATCGGAAAGACGGCCGTCCTCGATACCGGTGAGCTGTGCCTTCTCATCAACGATGATGAACGGCACGCGGTTGGTGGTGTGAGCCGTAAACGGATGCTTGGAACCGTCGGAAGCAACGTCAAACATGTGATCGGCGTTGCCGTGGTCGGCGGTAATCAGTGCAAAGCCGCCCTTGGCGAGAATCGCCGGGACAACCTTGGACAGGGCATCGTCAACAGCCTCAACGGCCTTAACGGCAGCGTCGAAGACACCGGTGTGACCAACCATGTCGCAGTTCGCGAAGTTCACGATGTAGAAATCAGCGCGATCCTCGTTGATGGCGGCGACAAGCTTCTCGGTAACCTCGGGAGCGCTCATCTCGGGCTGCAGATCGTAGGTAGCGACCTTGGGGGAAGCGACGAGCACGCGCTCCTCGCCCTCCTTGGGCTCCTCGATGCCGCCGTTGAGGAAGAACGTCACGTGGGCGTACTTCTCGGTCTCGGCAGTGTGCAGCTGCTTCAGGCCATTGGCGGCGATGACGTCGGCCAGGACGTTCTCGGGGAACGTCTTGGGGAAGGCGACCTCGACGTCAAACGTCGGATCGTACTCAGTCATCGTCACAAAGTGCGAAAGCTTGATCTGCTCGCGCTCAAAGCCGTCGAACTCCTTGTCCGTGAACACGCGGGTCATCTGACGGGCGCGGTCGGGACGGAAGTTGAAGAAGATGGCCGCGTCGCCCTCGTGGATGCCCTCGTTGTGGGCAGCGAAGGGCTCGACGAACTCGTCGCCGCGCGGATCCTTCTCGTAGTAGGCCTTGATACCGGCAACGGGGTCGGTATCGGCATCGGACGCGTTGACCATGACGTCGTAGGCGCGCTGGATGCGCTCCCAACGATTATCGCGGTCCATGGCCCAATAACGGCCCGAGACGGTGGCAACGCGAGCGTCGCAACCGGTCTCCTCAGAGATCTTAGCCAGGAAGGCGCAGAACTCACTCATGTAACCGGCACCGGACTGCGGGTCAACGTCGCGACCATCCATGAAGGCGTGGACGCGAACGGTCTTGACACCATGCTCGGCAGCCATCTTGACAAGAGCCTCGACGTGGTTCATGTGGGAGTGAACGCCGCCAGGGCTCATAAGGCCCATGAGGTGGAGAGTCTTGCCGTCAGCCTTGACATCGTCCATGGCCTTGACGAAAACCTCGTTCTTGGCGATGGAGCCGTCCTTGATGGCATTGTTGATGCGCGAAAGCTCCTGGAACACGATGCGACCGGCACCGATGTTGAGGTGACCCACCTCGGAGTTGCCCATCTGGCCGTCGGGAAGGCCCACGTCCTCGCCCGAAGCACCGAGCGTGGTGTGAGGATACTTCTCGTACAGGCCATCAAGGAAGGGCGTCTTGGCAGCGGCGACGGCGTTCTCGCCATCAGCCGGAGCCAGGCCGCAGCCATCCATGATAATCAGGAGTGCAGGAAGATGACGTTGTGCCATATGTCCTACTCGCCTGCCTTGACGACCATAGAGGCGAAGTCGGCAGCCTTGAGCGAAGCGCCGCCCACGAGGGCGCCGTCAACGTCGGGCTTGGCGACGAGCTCGGCGATGTTACCGGGCTTGGCGGAACCACCGTAGAGAACGCGGATGCCGTTGGCGAGCTCCTCGCCGAACATCTCCTTGAGGGTCTCACGGATAGCGCCGCAGACCTCCTGAGCATCCTCGGCGGTAGCGGTCTTGCCGGTGCCGATGGCCCAGATGGGCTCATAGGCGACGACGACCTGCTTGGGGCAGGTGATCTCAAGACCAGCAAGGCCAGCCTTGACCTGGTTCACGACGTGCTCGACATAGGTGCCGGCCTCGCGGACCTCGAGGGACTCGCCGCAGCAGAAGACGGGAACAAGGCCGGCGGCAACGAGAGCCTTGGCCTTCTTGTTCTGGTCCTCGTCGGTCTCGTGGAAGTAATCACGACGCTCGGAGTGACCGATGATGCAGTAGGTGCAGCCAGCGGACTTGAGCATGTCGCAAGAGGACTCACCGGTGAAGGCACCCTTGGCCTCCCAGTACACGTTCTGTGCACCGAGAGCGATGGGGGCAGCCTGAATGCGGTCATGAACCGTGGTGATGTCGATGGTCGGAGGGCAGACGAGCACCTCGACGCCAGCCGGAACCTCGGGCAGAGCCTGAGCCAGCTCGTCGGCGAGCTTGGCGGCCTCGGCGACGTCGTTGTTCATCTTCCAGTTACCAGCGATAAGAAGGGTGCGATTAGGCATCGAGAAGCGCCTCCACTCCGGGCAGGGCCTTACCCTCGACGAGCTCCATGGAAGCGCCACCACCGGTGGAGATCCAGCTCATCTTGTCGGCCAGGTTGAACTTGTTGACAGCTGCGACAGAGTCGCCACCGCCGATGATCGAGGTGCAGTCGGCCTCGGCGACAGCCTCGGCGATAGCCTGGGTGCCGTGAGCAAAGTTGTCGAACTCGAAGACGCCCATGGGGCCATTCCAGAACACGGTCTTGGCGCCCTTGACGGCCTCGGCGTAGAGCTCCTCGGTCTTGGGGCCGATGTCCATGCCCTCACGATCGTCGGGGATAGCGCCGGAAGCGACAACCTCGGGGACAGCGTCCTCGCCAAAGTGATCGGCAACGCGGTTGTCGATGGGGAGCAGGATCTTGACGCCCTTCTCCTCGGCCTTCTTGAGCATCTCGCCAGCGCGCTCGACCCAGTCCTCTTCCTTGAGGGACTGACCGACGGACAGGCCCTGAGCCAGGAAGAAGGT
>DBFALE010000035.1:0-2491 GCA_048230835.1 Collinsella sp. | reverse complement strand
TCAAGACTTTAGTCCGCTGGCCGCGCAGCGGCCAGCTTTAAACCACCCGCTACGCGGGTGGAGACAAACGGCTTTACAAAGCCACCCCTCCGACCGATATTGACGATTGTTCAGGCCGTCAAGAATTCGAGTCGAAGGGGTGGTCGCCATGGCCCAGAAGGCCTACAGCCTTTCCCACACGAAGTGGATGTGCAAGTACCACATCGTGTTCACGCCGAAGTATAGGCGCAAAGTGATCTACAACCAAATCAGGAGCGACATAGGGGAGATCCTCAGGAAGCTGTGCGAGTACAAGGGGATCGAGATAATCGAGGGGCACCTGATGCCCGACCACGTGCACGTGCTGCTGGCGATCCCGCCGAAGTACAGCGTCGCGAGCGTCATGGGCTACCTGAAGGGGAAGAGCTCGCTGATGATATTCGACAGGCACGCCAACCTCAAGTACAAGTTCGGCAACAGGAAGTTCTGGGCGGAGGGCTACTACGTGTCCACCGTCGGCCTGAACGAGGCGACGATCGCCAAGTACATCAGGGAGCAGGAGTCCCACGACATCGCGCTGGACAAGCTGAGCGTGAAGGAGTACGAGGACCCCTTCAAGAGGGGGTGATGCTGCCGGTTCGACCGGCGCGCCACGGGTCAAGATGCACTAGGCCTGGACGAAGTCCGGGCCCGCGCCTTTAGACGCGAGCCCGGGGCCCGTGGGTTATACCCTAAGAGCAAACCACCCTTTTTAAGGGTGGTTCTGATTGCTTGCATGTCCTCGGCAGCATTTGCCCAAATGGTGAATGCTGGTGCCGGCAGGTTGCTGAGTGCGTGTTGCGGGTATACCTCACGCGTACCATGATCCAAACACTGTGAGGTGTCTGCGCGTGTGCGCGATAATTCATTTTGGAACTGACGGTTGGCGCGCTCGCGTCGATGAGGACTTCACTGCCGATAACGTTGCCCGTATCGCCGATGCCGTCGGCGAGTTGTGGCAAAAGACCAATCCGGGCAAAACGGTATATATAGGGTTCGACACCCGGCCCCTGGCGAGCGAGTTCGCTGAGCTTGCGGCGGGCGTGCTAGCAGCGCACGGGCTGGACGCCGTGCTCGCTTCGCGACCTGTTCCGACCCCTGCCCTTACGTGGGCGGCGGCTTATGACGGTGAGGCGTGCGGCGCGCTCATGGTGACGGGGTCCCATCATCCGCAGGGTTATCTGTGCCTCAAGATTCGCATGGGTGACGGCTCGACCGCCAACCAGGATGTCATCGAAGAGCTCGAAGAGACCATGGCTCCCGAGCCAATGGGGATCGAGGGGCAATATCGCACCGCGGATATCATTCCTGACTATATGCAGGCGGTGGCATCGTTTGTCGATGCCGAAGCCATCCGCGGCGCGCACCTGCGCGTGGTTGTCGATCCCATGGGCGGCGCAGCCCAGGGTTATCTAGCCGACTTGCTGCGCGAGCTTGGCGTTGAGGTGCACGAGATTCACGCCGGGCAGGCGTCTGACCAAGAAGATATCTGCCCCGACCCCGTTGAGCCTTGGGTGGACGCTTGCGAGCGCACGGTTATCGATGACGGAGCTTGCGCTGGTCTGGTGACCGACGGCGACGCCGACCGTATCGGTGCGGTTGACGAGCGCGGCAGATATATACATCCGCATCAGATCATGGCGCTCGTTTTGGGCGACTTGGTTCAATTTCGTAATTTGGAGGGGCGCGTCGTCGTCAATCTTTCATGCTCGACGCTCGTGCGTCGCATTGCCGAGGCGCTTGGCTGCCGCGTGACCGTCAAACCAGTCGGTTTCAAATATATAGCGGCGGAGATGAAAAAGGGCGGCGTCCTCATAGGCGGCGAAGAAGCCGGTGGTATCGGCATCGCCGCGCATATGCCCGAGCGCGATGGAATCCTCGCCTGTCTAATTCTGTGTGAGCTTATGGCAAAGACGGACGCGCCTTTGGGCGTTCTGGTCGACCAACTCGAGGACAGTTTTGGTAAGACGAGTTACGGTCGACGGGATTTGCGCCTTGAGGCCGAAGATGCCGAAACGTTACGAACCCTGCTGCCGGGCGTAAACCCCAAGTCGATTTGTGGCAAGGTGCCGCAAAACGTTAGTCATATGGATGGCTTGCGTTTGGCATTCGAGGATGACACGTGGCTGCTGGTCCGTCCTAGCGGGACCGAACCAGTGGTGCGCGTCTACGCCGAGGGGTTCTCGGTGGAAGAGCGTGATGAGTTGCTCGATGCTGGCTGTGCTTTAGCTAGGGGGACGTATCCGCTTTAACCATGAGTCTGCCTTATATAGAAGAGATGCTCGGCGAGCGGTAGATAACGGCTGGCAAACGTTAGTCGGATCACAAGATGTGTAGGAAATGTGTACGCCCAGATTCCCGCCCCCGGGGCCCCTCCGGTCTGGCAATATATCTCCTTGCCGCGCGGCCCGGTCGAACCGGATGAGCCGCGAGGGCGTGCACCTTGAGAACCGGATACTGCGAGGATGGACAC
>DBFALE010000034.1:0-28665 GCA_048230835.1 Collinsella sp. | reverse complement strand
CTCCGGGCCAAGCTCTCGGACTACGTGCACTGGTACAACAACTTCAGGATCCACTCGACGCTGGGCTACATGTCTCCGGTCGAGTTCAGGGAGGCGGGGCTGTCCCTCCCGGAATCGTCCAAATAGGTGTTGCCAATCCATTGCAGCACCTCGGCCACGTGGAGAGCCTGGGGCAGGCCCCCGACAGGTCCGCGGGCGCGGGCTCGCCGTAGCGCGAGCGCGGCGCGGTGACGTAGCGGTGCGCCGCCACCTCCCTGGTCACGGTCGAGGGCGACCTGCCGAGCTCCGCGGCGATCTCGCGGGCGCTGCGGTTGCGGTCGAGCATCCTCTCGACCGTGTTCCTCTCGTGCCTCGTGAGCCTCCCGTACGACCTTCCGGACGGCTTGGGTCTGGACATGCCGGCCTCCCTCCATCGCGGGCCGGGGGATTCCGGCCCCTCTGGGGTTGCCTACCCGGATTCGCGCCTCAGGACTCAGCGCAACGCGTTGCGCTGAGTCCTGAGGCTGTTGCAATGAAAATGAGAATCAAGGCCCAATGACTGGGTCGGAAAATTTCTTAAAAAAGTTCTTGCCCTGAGCTGATTCGTCCGTATAATAAACTTCGTTGCTTGAGAGCACGCACCTATTCCTCGGTAGCTCAATGGTAGAGCACGCGGCTGTTAACCGCGCTGTTGTAGGTTCGAGTCCTACCCGGGGAGCCAGAATTTTCCAGCCCTTTCCGTTGGGCTTTAAATTCCTCGGTAGCTCAATGGTAGAGCACGCGGCTGTTAACCGCGCTGTTGTAGGTTCGAGTCCTACCCGGGGAGCCAGGTTGTAAAACCCGTCGCTTATGCGGCGGGTTTTTTCATGCCGCGATCGCCGTTCGCGAACGTTACCATATCAACATTTCGTGTCGAGGATGTAATCCCGAGGCCCGCCACCTCAACATGGCGCGGTCGTTGTAGAATATTGCAATGATTGCTCCCACGACATGGTGCCGCGAGCACCAAGAAAAGGAGATTCTTGTGTCTGAGACCATTAACGGCAGCCTGAGCGTCTCGAACGACGTTATTGCCGATATTGCCGGTTATGCCGCGATGACGTGCTATGGCGTCGTCGGTATGGCCGAGCAGCTCCAGGGCGCCGAGAGCGTGCGCCTGCTTGCCGGTCAGCGCCTCCGCAAGGGCGTGCTTGTCTCCGCCGACGAGGACGGCCTTACGGTCGATCTTCACGTCGTGCTCGAGAACGGCGTCAACATGAAGTCCGTCTGCCACAATCTTTCGAGCTCCGTTGCCTTCACTTTGCAGGAGATCGCCCAGATCGATCCCGCCAGCCTTAAGATCGGCATCCATATCGACGCGCTCAAGAGCCGTCTGAACTAGCATCCGAAAACGGAGATTCAAATACCCATGATTGCAAAGACCATTCGCACCTGTTTTCCGATCGCTGCGGCTGCCGTTTCCGACAAGGCCGAGGAGATCAACAAGCTCAACGTCTTCCCCGTACCCGACGGCGATACCGGCACCAACATGTCGCTCACGCTCGCCTCGGTGACCAAGGAGCTCTCCGCCCTTCCCGCCGATGCCGACATGGAGGCCATCGCCGGCGCCATCACTCACGGCTCCCTCATGGGCGCCCGCGGTAACTCCGGCGTCATCACGTCGCAGATTCTGCGCGGCGTGGCCGAGGGCCTCGTCTCTGCCGATGAGCCCATCACCTCCGCCAACATCGCTTATGCGTTCCGTCGTGCCGTCAAGGTCGCCTTCCAGGCCGTCCGCAAGCCCATCGAGGGCACGATCCTCACGGTACTGCGCGATGTCTCGACCAAGGCCGACGAGTGCGAAAAGAAGAAGTTCTCGGCCGAGGACGCGCTCGATGCCATCGTTGTCGAGGCCTACCAGTCTGTCGCCCGCACGCCCGACCTGCTGCCGGTTCTGAAGGAGAACGGCGTGGTCGACTCCGGCGCCTTTGGCTTTGCCATCTTCCTGGAGAACTTTGTTGCCGCTGCGCTCGGCCGTAGCACCGTTGTCGAGGATTTCTCCGCCACGTTTGATTCTGCCGGCTCTGCCCGCGATGCGGCCCTCGGTCGCGTTGAGATCGAGGCCAACGATGACTGGGAGGGCTCGGAGTTCCGCTACTGCAACGAGTTCCTCTTTAAGGCCGATGCCCCGTTTGACGAGGACGAGTGCCTTAAGTTCCTGGGCTCCATGGGCGACTGCGAGTTGCTCGTGGGTGCCTATCCCGACTACAAGATCCACGTGCACTCCAACACCCCCAACCTGGTGCTCGAGCACATGCTGCAGCTTGGTCAGATCTATGAGGTCTTTATCCACAACATGGAGATGGAGGCCCACGACCGTACCGCTAAGATCCACGAGGATCAGGAGAAGGCCGCCGAGCCCGCGAAGGCCCTGGGCTTTGTCGCCGTTGCCGCCGGTTCCGGTGAGGCCGACATCCTCAAGTCCCTCGGCGTTGACGTGATCGTCTCGGGTGGCCAGACCATGAACCCCTCGACCGCCGACCTGTTGGGCGCCGTCGACCAGGTCAACGCGACCTCGGTCATCATCCTGCCCAATAACGGCAACATCCGCATGGCTGCCGAGGCCGCAGCCTCTGCCTGCACCGACAAGAAGGTCGCCGTCGTTCCCACCAAGACCGTCCCGCAGGCGTTCTCCGCGCTGTTCGCCGTCCTGCCCGATTCTGAGCTCGAGGACGCCGTTGCCGCCATGGTTGACGCCATCAGCGAGGTCCGCGATGGCGAGGTCACCCGCGCCGTGCGCGACTCCAGCGCCTCGGACGGCTCTCCGATTCACTCCGGTGACGTCATGGGCATCATCGCCGGCTCCATCGACGTGGTCGGTTCCGACGTGAAGCAGGTCACGCTCGACTGCATCAACCGCATGCAGGAGGAAGAGGAAGGCGACGCGCTGACGATTCTGGCCGGCGAGGAGCTATCCGACGAGGCCTTCCAGGAGATCGTCGACGCCATCGAGGAGGCTCAGCCCGATCTGGAGATCGATGCCCATCGTGGCGAGCAGCCGCTCTATCCCGTGATCTTCTCGATCGAGTAGGCTCTGCCTATGTCCGAGCTGTGCTCCGTGCCGCGCGTCTCGGAGCGCTTTGCCCAGAGCAATGCGCTCGACGAGGATATCGCGCGACTCAAATATGTTTCGGGTAAACGTGAGGAGGCCCTTCGCCGTCTGGGAATTCGGACGGTGGGGGACCTCCTTCTCCATATCCCTCATCGATACCTGGACTTTACCCGTTCTTGGTCTATCGAGATGGCACCCATCGGTACTGTGGGCACCATCATCGCCACGGTCGACCGTATCGTCCAAAAACAGCCGCGTCCGCGCATGCAGGTGACCGAGGTCTCACTCGTTGACGAGACGGGCGTGCTGCAGGTCGCCTTTTTCCGCCAGCCCTGGATTGCCCAGCAGCTTAAGCAGGGCGACCGCCTGGCCGTGATGGGCAAGGTTGAGTTTGCCTACGGTTTTAAGCAGATGGCCTCTCCGCACTTTGAAAAGCTCGAGGAAGGGCGTGCTGCGGGTACCATCCTGCCGGTCCATTACGTGAGCGATGGCGTGAGCCAGGCGTGGATGCGCCGCATCGTAAGCGGCGCGCTCGAGGTCGTCGGCAATCCGTTCGATCCGATTCCCGCACCGCTGCGCGCAAAGCGGAAGCTCATGAGCAATGCCCGCGCGTTGCGTTCGATCCACTTTCCATCGAGTATGGCAGAGCGCGATATCGCGCGCGCACGGCTTGCCTACGAGGAGTGCCTCTACCTGCAGCTGGCGCTGCGCCTGCGCAACGTCGGCGGCCTGGTCGATGTGGTTCCCTATGCCCACACCGCGGGCGAGCACCTGGCCGCGCTTAAGCAAGCCCTGCCGTTTTCGCTGAGCGACGAGCAGGAGACCGCGTTCCAAGATATCCTGCGCGATATGTGCGATGGTGGGCGCGTGATGAACCGGCTGCTGCTGGGCGATGTCGGTACCGGTAAGACCGCCGTTGCCGCCTGCGCTCTGGCTGTGGCTGCCGATAGCGGTACGCAGGCCTGCGTTATGGCGCCCACGGGCGTGTTGGCGCGCCAATATGCCGATAAGACCGGCCCTCTGCTCTCGCAGGCGGGCATGTCCTGGGCGCTTCTGACGGGTGCCACGCCGGCCTCAGAGCGCGAGCAGATCCATGCCCAGCTTGAATCGGGCGAGCTCGACGTCCTCTTTGGAACCCACGCGGTGCTTTCGGATAACGTTGCGTTCAATCATCTGTCGCTTGTCGTCATCGACGAGCAGCACCGGTTTGGCGTTGGCCAACGCAACGCCCTACGCGCGAAGGGCCCCGGTGCGGACCTGCTCGTTATGACGGCGACACCGATCCCGCGTACGCTGGCGCTTTCGGTCTACGGCGATCTGGACACGAGTATCATCCGCCATCGGCCCGTCCCTGGCGCTGGCGTGACGACACGCGTGCTCACCGAGTCGAGCCGCGACCTCGCCTATGGCGCCATCCGCGAGGCGCACGAGAAGGGTCAGCAGGCCTACGTGATTTGCCCGCTCGTGGAGCCGAGTGACTCGGCCGATGAGCTTGAAGACGTGCCCGGTATCGCCCGCGACGACGAGGGCCGCGTGACCGTGCCTGTGCCGCTGCACGATACGGCGACCGAGCTCGATCGCCTGCGTCTGGCGTTGCCGGGTCTTGCCATCGAGCGCCTTCACGGCCGTATGCCAGCGGGGGAGAAGGACCAGGTTATCGATGCCTTCAAGCGTGGCGAGATTGACGTGCTCGTCTCGACTACGGTGGTCGAGGTGGGCGTCGACGTGCCCAACGCCACCGTCATGGTCATCGAGAACGGTGAGCGGTTTGGCTTGGCGGCGCTGCATCAGCTACGCGGTCGCGTGGGCCGCGGCAGCGTGTCGGGCACGTGCCTGGTCATGACGCACTCCAAGGGCAATGGCGGCGCCTCGGCGGCACAAGACCGTCTCCAGTCGCTCGAAAAGACCTCGGATGGTTTTACGCTTGCCCAGATGGACCTGCGTCTGCGTCACGAGGGCGAAATCCTGGGGTACCGTCAGCACGGTGGCGTGACCTTGCGCTTTGTGGACCTGGATGCCGATGAGGACCTTATCGAATGGGCCCATTTGGACGCGGTCGAGCTCTTGCGGTATGCTTGCAACCTTGACTCTGTGGCGACGCGTCCCTTGCGCGAGGCGGTCGCCATGCGTTATCGACATATCTTTAAGGAGGTCAGCGGAGGATGAGAATCATCGGCGGCGAATGGCGCGGTCGTAAGATCGAGGAGCCCCGTGGTCGCGATGTCACCCGCCCCACGACTGATCGCGTGCGCGAGGCGTGCGCATCTATGGTCATGTCGGCATTCGATTTCGATTTGGACGAGGTTCGTGTGCTGGACGCCTTTGGCGGCTCCGGTGCCTTAGGGTTAGAGATGCTCTCTCGTGGGGCCCGCTCGCTCACGACGTTTGAGATCGATCGCAACGCCGCGCGGCTCATTACCAAGAATATCGAGTCGCTCTGCCGTGACCGTGCGCGTTGGCGTGTGGTCACGGGCGACATGCTGGCAAGTGCCTCGCGCGGTCGTGTACCGGGCGGCCCCTTTGATTTGGTCCTGCTCGACCCGCCCTATGCTTTTGGTGCCGAGCCGGTCGAGGAAATGCTGCAGAACCTGGCTCAGCAGGGTCTGCTTGCGCCTGGCGCTTATGCCCTGTTTGAGCATGCCTCCGCCGATGCGGGCGCGCATCCGGCAGGCTTTGAGACTGTACGTGAGAAGCGCTACGGCATTACCTCGGTCGACCTGCTTCGTTGGGTCGGCGATGACGACGGTGAGGGCGATAGTGCCGTCACCGATGCCGATAACAACGATGCCACGACGTTTCAGGAGGACGCCCATGAATGACACCATCAACCGCGTTATCGTCCCGGGCACCTTCGATCCCATCACGTTTGGCCATATCGATGTGATCCGCCGCGCCCGCCGCATCTTTCCCAGTGTGATCGTCGCTGTTGCAGAGTCGCAGGGTAAAAACGGTGTGGGCACCACGTTTATGCTCGATGAGCGCGTGGCGCTGGCCCGCGCGGCGCTCGGTAATATCGACGGCGTCGAAGTCCTGCCCTTTACCGGCCTATTGGTCGACTTCGCTCGTGAGCAGGGGGCGGGGGCCGTGGTCAAGGGCCTGCGCGCCATGACCGACTTTGAGTATGAGCTGCAGCAGGCCGACCTCAATTATCGCTTGGATAGCGAGCTGGAGTCCATCTTTGTCATGAGTGCTCCGCAGTACGGTTACATCTCGAGCTCGGTCGTTCGCCAGATCGCCTCGCTCGGCAGCGATGTATCGACGTTTGTGCCGCCCAACGTGGTCGAAGCGCTCAGACATCGCTTTTCGTGACGTTTTTTATTGCCTGGTGGCATGTGGTAAACTAGCACGATGATATGTTACCTATGAAAGGAGACCGGATGCCGGGCGAGAATTTTCCTGGCGATAGGATCGTCAGCTTGGTCGATGAGCTCGAAGGGCTGATCGAGGAAGCCAAGCCGCCTTTCGGCAAGAACGCTCAGTTCAAGGTCATCGACGCCGACGTGTTCTTCAATATCCTCGACGAGATCCGCATGAGCTATCCCGAGGAGTGGCAGAAGTCCCGCCGTATCCTTAAGGAGCGCGAGGAGCTTATGGCTTCCGCCGCCGCTCAGGCTGATTCCATCATCGCCGACGCTCAGCAGCAGGCCCTCACCATTGCCGGTGAGCAGGAGATCGTCCGCCTTGCGCAGCAGCAGGCCGACGACATCCGCGATCGTGCCCAGCAGTACGAGCGCGAGACGCGTTATGCTGCCGAGGACTACGCGGAGCAGGTCTTTACGCACCTGGAGGAGAACCTCAAGAGCCTGACTGGCACCGTTACCCGTTGCCGTCAGCAGCTCAACGAGGGTGCCGCCCAACAGAATGGTCAGTGGTAATGGCTGAGTTTCCGAGCGTTACCGTCGATCTTTCCGAGCAGCTCGAGTTTCCTGGAGATTCGTATCCGCTGACCGGTAAGGTCGATGTCGCCACCTACACGGTGGGCGAGAAGGAGTACCAGCTTCAGGACGGCATCGACTACGACGTTGTCTTTACCAATGCCGGTACCGGTGTCTTGCTCACGGGCATGGTCCGCGCGCACGCCACCGGCGAGTGCGACCGTTGCCTGGAGCCCGCCTCGTTTGATATCGCCGGCGAGATCGAGGAGTTTTATCTCTTTGAGGAGCCCGAGGATCCCGAGGCCTACGAAGACGGCTACGAGCTCCTGTGTGAGGACCGCATCGTCGATCTGGGTGAGCCCATCAACGACGCGGTCGTCATGGACACGCCGTTTGTGGTGCTCTGCAAGCCCGATTGCCGCGGTCTGTGCCCCACATGCGGTTGCAATCTCAACGTCGAGCAATGCGATTGCGCCGCCCAGGCAGAGGCAGAATGGGCCGCTGCCACGGAAAATCCATTTGCAGCATTGAAGAATCTCAAGCTTGATGAGTAAAACTGTGGTAGTATCGCTACTTGCGCGTAATCGCCACACTGGATAGTTCATAAGGAAGGTCACTATGCCCGTACCTAAACAAAAGCAGGGTCGTATCCGCACTCACACCCGTCGTTCCGCCAACATGAAGATCTCGGCTGCGGCTCAGTCCACGTGCCCCCGTTGCGGCGCTGTCAAGCTTCCGCACCACGTGTGCCCCAGCTGCGGTTTCTACAAGGACCGCGAGGTTATCGTTACCGAGTAACGGTATACTCTGGATGCGATGCCGTTCCAAATGGAACCACAATGGCCGGCTCAATGAGTCGGCCATTTTTGTATAAGGAGCATGTATATGAGTAACGTTCGCGTTTGTGTAGACGTTGTGGGCGGAGACGAGAAACCTCAGGTTGTTCTCGATGGTATCGAGGCTGCACTTGCCGCCGATCCCGATATCGAGGTCTTGGCAGCTGGCCCCGCCGAAATCGTCAATCCCTTTGCCGCTTCCCATGCACGTGTTGAGGCCCTTGAGGCACCTGACGTTATCGCCATGGATGACGATCCCATTCGCGCCGTGATGACCAAACGCAAGTCGTCGATCGTGCTGTCGTGTCGCGCCATCAAGAAGGGTAATGCGGACGCGTTCTTCTCTGCCGGCTCCACCGGCGCCATGACCGCCGCCGCCACCGCCTATGTGACGCCGTTTAGGTATCAGGCCGAAGGCAAGAAGCAGCCGGTGCGCCCCTGTCTGACCAATGCGCTGCCCAATCGCGCCGGCGGTCTGACGGTGCTGTGCGATATGGGCGCCAACCCCGATGTCGAGGTTGACGATATGGTACGTTTTGCCCAGATGGGTAGCGCCTATGCCCGCGTCGTCCTGGGCATCGAGCATCCCCGCGTGGGCCTGCTTGCCAACGGCACCGAGGACGAGAAGGGCTCCAACTTTACCAAGGCCTGCTTCCCGGCCATGAAAGCCGCCGTTCCCGGCTTTGTTGGTAACTGCGAGGGAACGGACATCACCTCAGGTAACTTCGATGTCGTCGTTGCCGATGGCATGTCGGGCAATATTGCGCTCAAGGCCACCGAGGGCGCTGCCAAGTTTTTACTGCAGGAGCTCAAGGGCGCCTTTATGTCTTCGCTCGGCACCAAGATTGCCGCGCTGCTCATCAAAAAGCAGATGCGCGAGATTAAAGCCAAGCTTTCGGGCGACGCCAAGGGCGGCGCGATTCTTTTGGGCCTGCGCGGCGTGGTCCTGATCGGCCATGGCGCCACCTCGGTCGAGGCTGTTAAAAACGGTACGCTCGCGGCGGCCGAAGCCGTGCGCGCCGGGCTGGTCGAGAATGTCGCCAACTCTATGGACGGTATCGTTTTATAACAGCGGCGTTATGCGTCTTGGAGCGCACGTCGTGGGGTAGAATCAGAACCGTGTCTTGGTACCGCCCGGGCGGTACCATTCTTTTGGTATTCATGCACTATGAGAGGAAGCGCTATGGACCGCTCCGAAATCTTCGACAAGATCGCCGAGGTCGCTGCTGACGTTCTGGGCGTCGATGTTGCCGAAATTAGCGATGAGACCACCTTTGACGACCTCGATGCCAACTCGCTCGAGCGTTTGCAGCTGGTTACGGCCATCGAGGACGAGTTCAACCTCGAGATCGATGACGAGACTCTGCTCTCGCTTAACTCTGTCGCCGACGCCGTCGACGCGATCGAAAACGCCAGGGAGGCTTAGGTCTTGGCTTTGTCTGAACGACTTACGCGCGCCCAGGAAATTCTGGGCCACGAGTTCAATAATAAGGTGCTGCTGCGTGCGGCCCTTACGCATCCCTCGGCAGTCGAGGGCCAGCCGGTTTCTGCTAGCTATGAGCGCCTTGAGTTCTTGGGCGATTCCATTTTGGGCGCTGTGGTCGCACGCTCCCTGTTTGAGTCCTATCCGGAGTTTGACGAGGGCAAGCTCACACGCCTGAAGGTGTCGCTTGTCTCGGGCGCTACGCTGTCCGAGGTTTCTCACGAGCTGGGCATTGACGACATCATCATCTTTGGTGCCTCCGAGACCGGTACCGGTGCGCGCGGCCTGCATTCGGCCCTCGAGAACGTCTACGAGTCGCTCGTGGGCGCACTGTACCTGGATGCCGGCTGGGATGCCGCAGCGGAGTTTATCCATCGTACGCTTAAGCCGCATTTGGCTTCCGAGCGTGCCGAGCATCCTGCAAACCCCAAGTCGTTTTTGCAGGAGTGCGTGCAAGCCGACGGTCACGAGCCCCCGGCGTATAAGCTCGTTGGCTCCGAGGGCCCGGCACATGCGCCCACCTTTACCGCCGTGGTGCTCATCGATGGCATTCGCCAGGGTCGCGGCACCGGTTCCTCTAAGAAGGAAGCCGAGGGAGCCGCCGCGCTCGAAGCGCTCGACCGCATGGGTTACACCACCAACGGCGTGATTCTGAACAAGAAGCACGTGTAAGCGAGGAACCGTGTATCTCAAGTCCCTCACGCTCAAAGGGTTCAAGTCGTTTGCCGACCGCGCCCATATGACGTTTGAGCCGGGCCTGACCGTCATCGTCGGTCCCAACGGCTCGGGAAAATCGAACATCTCCGACTCAATTCTGTGGGTCCTGGGCGAGCAGAGCGCCAAGCAGCTGCGCGGCCAGGCCATGGAGGACGTCATCTTCTCGGGCTCGTCAGCGCGCAAGCCGGTGGGTGTCGCCGAGGTCACGCTGGTGCTCGATAACTCGGACCATATGCTGCCCGTCGATTTTGACGAAGTCGCCATCACCCGTCGCATGTATCGCTCGGGCGAAAGCGAGTACCTCATCAACTCGAGTCCGTGCCGCCTGATGGACATTCAGGACATCCTGCACGATTCGGGCCTGGGCAAGGATACGCATTCCATCATCAGCCAGGGCAAGCTCGACGCCATTTTGCAGAGCCGCCCCGAGGAGCGCCGCGCCCTCATCGAGGAGGCCGCCGGCATCTCCAAGCACAAGCGCCGCAAGGAGCGTGCGCTCAAAAAGATTAAGTCGATGGACGAGCACCTGACGCGTGCCCGCGACATCAATAAGGAAATCGCCCGTCAGCTGCGACCGCTGGAGCGTCAGGTCGATCGTGCGCGCAAGTACAAAGAGTTGTCCTCGCGCGCGAACGAGCTTACGCAGATGCTGGCCGTCGATGAGCTGCGTTCGCTGCAGTCGCAGTGGAACGACCTGGAGAGCCGCTCCAAGGAGGGCGCGGCCGAGCTTGAGCTTGCGCAGTACCGCTTGGGCGAAAAGGAGCGCGAGCTCGAGAAGCTCCAGGTCATGCTCGAGGAAAAGGGCCTGTTTGTGGGCGACCTGGGCGAGCAACGCCGCCATATGCAAGATGTGGTCGGCCGCATTAACTCCGACATGCGCCTGCTCGAAGAAAAGGGCCACAACATGGTGTCGCGCCTGTCTGACATGCGCGGTCAGATTTCGAGCTCCGAGCATCAGCGTCGTCGCGTGGTCGAGGAGCTTGAGGACGCGCGTGCGCAGCTTGAGGAAGTGACCGGTGCGCATATGCAGGCCCAGGAGGACGTTGACGCCGCTGGTCCTGCCGCCGCCGAGCTCCACGAGCGGCGCGTGGCGCTCGACAATCAGATTTCGAAGCTTACGCGCGAACAACGCGATGTGCAGCGCGTAGCCGATAACGCCGCGCTCGAGCTCGCCAAGGTGAAGGATTCCTTGAGCAATGCCGAGGTCGAGGACAACATGTATGCCTCGCGCCTGGAGCAGATCGATGAACAGCTCGAGGAGGTCACGGCCTCGCTCGAGAGCCGTCGCGACCGCGCCGAGGAGCTTGAGGGCGCTCTTGAGGAAGCGCGCCAGGCCCAGGCCGATGCGCGTGAGGCCACCGAGGTCGCCCGTGTAGCCCTGAAGGACTTGCGTAATCGTGAGAGTGAGGCGCGCAACAAGCTGTCCGAGGTACGCTCGGAGCTTGCCAGCCAAAAGAAACTCGATGCCCGCATGGCCGACAGCTCGCCGCTCGTGAGCCGTCTGGTGGGTGCGCTGGGCGATGATGTTTCGGGCCGCCTGGGTGACGTGCTCGAAGCCCCGCGCGAGCTTGAGGGCCTGGTTGAGCAATTGCTCACCGGCGATATCGATGCGCTGCTGTTTGATGACGCCGCCACGCTTGAGCGTGCCGGTCGTGCGGCTCTGGACCAAAAGAAGGCCTCGGGCGAGGCACTGCTGGTGGCGCGCGGCGTGAGCGGCTCTACCGCCGCTGAGGGCGCTGCCGGTACCCGCCTGGTTGATCGTCTGTCCGTGCGCGCAGGCTACGGACCCGTCGTCGAGGCGCTGCTCGGCGGCTATTACGTAGTGGACGATCTTTCTGCCGCGCTTTCGGCGCCGGTCGTTGACGGCGTGACTTACGTGACCCCCGATGGCGCCCGCGTCGCCTGCGGCGGCCTGGTGCGTGTGGGCCTCGATGCCGGCGAGGCGTCGGGTGCTCTGGAGCGTAAGCGTCGCATTCGCGAGCTGGAGGGGCTTGAGCCCGATTTGGCCGCTGTGTTTGAGCATGTGTCGGATCAGGTCGTCGAGGCCAATGCGGCCGTTGAGGAAGCGCGTGCCGCTGAGGGCGATGCCGCCGGCGAGATCGCCCGTCTTGAGGGCGAGCGCCGCTCGTTGCTCTCCGAGATCGGCCGCTTGGAGCAAAGCGCCAACAATGCCGAGGTCGAGCGCGTGCGCATCTCCAAGCGCCGCGAGCAGGCTGCCGAGGCCGTTCGCGCCGCGCGCCCGCGCGTGGACGAGCTCACCCGTTCGCGTGACGAGGCCCGTGCGCAGGCAAGCGATCTGGGCTTGCAGATTGCCGAGGCCAACGACGAACTCGACCGCGTTCGCCGTGACGATTCCGAGGCTGCCGGCAAGCTCGCCGACGCCAAGGTTCGCCTAGCCCAGACGAGTGAACGCCTGCGTTCGCTGAAGGGCCGCGTGCCCGACCTGGAGCATCGTCTTGAGGGCATCGACCGTCGTATCCGCGGAACACGCCAGGCCTCGCGCTCGCTCGAGCTGCTGCGCCTGCGCGTCGATCCCATGCACGAACGCTATTCTGCCCTGTTGGAACGCGCGTCGGATTGGGCAGCGCGCCTGCGTGACCAGGCCTCTCTGGAGGAGGCGGACTCCGCTTCGCTCAAGAAGACCATCGAGGATGCCAAGGCAGAGGTTGCCCGCGCTAAGGAGCGAGTCGATACCGCCTCTGCCACGCAAAACGAGTTCAAGGTCGCACGCGGCAAGCTCGAGGTGCAGGTGGAGGCGGCCATCAAGGCCATCACCGCCGATGGCACCACGGTACTCGAGGAAGCGCTCATGCTTCCCGCGCCCACCGACCGCGACGCCGCCGAGCGCGAGCTCAACCAGCTTGTGCGCCAGATCAACAACCTTGGTCCCGTTAACCAAGTTGCCATGGAGGAGTACGAGCAGCTCAAGCGCCGCACCGACTACATCGAGGAGCAGCTGGCCGATCTGGAGAGCGCGCGCAAGGCGCTAACCAAGATCACGGTGGCCATTGATCGCAAGATGCGGAAGGCCTTCCTGGTGACGTTTGAGAAGGTCGACGCGAACTTCCGCGAGATCTTCGCCATGCTGTTCCCGGGTGGACAGGCGCATCTGGAGATGACCGACCCCGAGCACCCGGCTGATACGGGTATCGAGGTCGTGGCGCAGCCGCGCGGCAAGCGCATCACCAAGATGATGCTCATGTCGGGTGGCGAGAAGAGCCTGACGGCGCTCGCCCTGCTCTTTGCCGTGTACCGCACGCGTACGGTGCCGTTCTATGTGCTGGACGAGGTCGAGGCGGCGCTCGACGACGCCAACTTGTCCAAGCTCATCGGCGCCCTTGATGTACTGCGTTCCGATACGCAGCTCTTGGTCATCTCGCATCAGCGCCGTACTATGGAGGACGCTGACGTCCTCTATGGCGTCTCGATGCAAGCCGACGGCGTCAGTCGCGTCGTCTCGCAAAAACTCGATCGCGAAACCGGAAAGGTCGTGAATGCATAATGGGATTCTTTGACGCACTCTCGCGCGGACTTGAGCGCAGCCGCGAGGCCCTCAACGAGGTCTTTTACTTTGGCGGCGAGGTCGACGAGGATTTTTGGGAGGACTTGGAGGACACCCTCGTTATGGGTGACATGGGCGCCGAGGTCGCCATTCAGGTCTCCGATGACCTGCGTGACGCCGCCGCCAAGAAGAACCTCAAGACCGCCCCGCAGCTTCGTCGCGCCCTGGCCGAGCAGCTCGAGGGCCATTTTGTGCCTGTTGAGCGCGACCCGTTTTCCGATACGCCGAGCTGCGTGCTGTTTGTCGGTATCAACGGCGCCGGCAAGACCACCACGGTCGGCAAGATTGCGAGCGCCATGGCCGCCCGCGGCAAGAACGTGGTTATCGGTTCGGCCGACACCTTCCGCGCCGCCGCTATCGAGCAGCTCGATGTGTGGGGTCAGCGTGCCGGCGTACCGGTTATCAAGCGTGACCGCGGTTCCGATCCGGCGAGCGTGTGCTATGACGTGCTCGACGAGGCCGATAAGCGCGGCAGCGACCTGGTGCTCATCGATACCGCCGGTCGTCTGCACACGAGCCCCGAGCTCATGCGCGAGCTCGCCAAGGTGGTCAATGTGACTCGTAAGCGCGCCGCCAATATGGCCGCCGGTCCCATGCCGGTCTCGGTCGTGCTTGTGATCGATGCCGCCACTGGTCAGAACGGTCTGAACCAGGCGCTCGAGTTTAACGAGGCGCTGGGCCTGGACGGTATTATCATGACTAAGCTCGACGGCACGGCTAAGGGCGGTATTGCCATGGCCGTGGCCGAGAAGCTCAAGCTCCCGATCCTTCGCATCGGCGTGGGCGAGCAGGTCGATGACCTGCAGGAGTTTAACGCCAAAGATTTCTGCCGCGCCCTGGTGGGCGAGTCCAACTAAGGAGTAACCAGTGTTTGATTCCCTGAGCGATCGCCTCAACGACACATTTGACCGCCTGCGCGGCAAGGGTAAGCTGACCGAGGCCGATATTACTTCGGCCATGCGCGATATTCGCATGGCACTGCTCGAGGCCGACGTTAACTTTAAGGTCGTCAAGGAGTTCGTCGCCAAGACCAAGGAGCGCTGCATGACCGCCGAGGTCATGGAGTCGCTGTCGCCGGCGCAAAACGTCGTCAAGATCGTGCTCGACGAGCTCACCGAGATGCTCGGCTCAACCGAGAGCAAGCTCGTCTTTAGCAACCGCATTCCCAATGTCATTATGCTCGTGGGCTTGCAGGGCTCCGGTAAGACCACGGCGGCCGTAAAGCTGGCCTACCTGCTCAAGAAGCAGGGCCGCTCGCCGCTGCTCGCCGCGTGCGATGTCTACCGTCCCGCCGCTGCCGACCAGCTGGCCACGCTCGGTGGCGAGATCGGCGTGCCGGTCTTCCGCGGTGACGGCGCGCACCCGGTCGATATTGCCAAGGGCGCCATCCAAGAGGCCGTCGACCACCTGCGTGACGTGGTCATCGTCGATACCGCCGGTCGTCTTCAGATCGACGAGCAGATGATGCAGGAGGCCGTCGACATCAAGAAGGCCGTCAAGCCCGACCAGGTGCTGATGGTCGTCGACGCCATGACCGGCCAGGACATCGTCAACGTCGTTTCGACCTTCGCCGATCGCACCGACTTTGACGGTGTGATCATCTCCAAGCTCGACGGCGATGCCCGTGGCGGTGGCGCACTTTCGGTGCGTCAGGTGACCGGTAAGCCCATCAAGTTTGTGAGCATGGGCGAGAAACCCGATTCGCTTGAGCCGTTCTATCCCGATCGCATGGCCAAGCGCATTCTGGGCATGGGCGATGTTGTCGGCATTATCGAGAAGGCCCAGGAGGCAGCCGATGCAGAGCAGCTTGAGGCTGCCGAGCGTATGCTGCGCGAGGGCTTCACCATGAACGATATGCTCGACCAGATGAAAGCCGTCAAAAAGATGGGCGGCATGAAGGGTATCCTGGGCATGCTCCCCGGTGGTCAGCGTGCGCTCAACCAGATGGGCGGCAACCTGGACGAGGGCATCTTCGATAAGAACGAGGCCATCATCATGTCGATGACCAAGGAGGAGCGCCTGCGTCCCTCCATCATCAACGGCCAGCGCCGCGCGCGTATCGCCAAGGGCGCCGGCGTAACCCCCACCGAGGTCAACAGCCTTATGAAGCAGTGGGGCGAGATGAATAAGATGATGGGCCGCATGCGCACGATGGCCAATCAGGCACAGGCCGGCGGCAAGAAGGGCAAAAAGGGTAAGAAGGGCAAGAGGATGCGCATGCCCAATATCCCTGGCCTGGACGCTATGGGTCTGGGCGGCATGGGCGGCTTGGGTACGGGCGGTCCCAAGTCCGATATGGAGCTGCTGCGCCAGATGGAAGCACAGATGCGTAATAAGAAATAGAGCTCTAATTCCAGTTTGATATGGCAAAGGCCACTCGGAAGCTACCGGGTGGCCTTTGTTGTTGGCTTTGATTGTTGGGTTGCGTTCAGCGTCGCGCCCCGAGCTCGCGGTGTCGTGCCGTTAGTGGCAGCCACAGCCCTCGTGGCCCTCGTGCTCGTGATGGTCGTGGCAGCTGCAGGACTCGCCGTGTTCGTGGGCGTGGCCGTGGTCATGGCCGTGGCAGCCGCATGTGGCCTCGCCGTTCTGTGCGAGCGTGCCGGCAATAAGGGCTTCGACGCAAGCGTCGCAGCTGCCCTGGGCACCTGCGTATACCGTGATGCCGGCTTGGGCAAGCGCGTTGATGGCGCCACCGCCGATGCCGCCGCAGATGAGCGTGTCCACACCGCCGTTGGCGAGCAGGCCCGCCAGGGCGCCGTGGCCGGTGCCGCCGGTGCCTACGACCTGCTCGTTGAGCACCTTGCCATCCTGGATGTCGTAGATCTTGAACTGCTCGCTGCGGCCAAAGTGCATAAAGATGTTGCCGTTGTCGTACGTCGTTGCCACCCTCATGGTGTCGACCTCCTTTGCTGGCCATGCGGCCGTCGTCGTGGCGATGGGGGAGTACGCGATATTGCCGCCCTCGATGACGAGCGCTCGTCCGTTGACCAGCGCGTTTGCCACCTTGCGATGCGCGCGACTGCTGATTGCCGCCACCGTGGCGCGGGCGATGCCCATGTGCAGGGCGACGGCCTCCTGATTGAGGCCCTCCAGATCGCACAGGCGCAGTACTTCGAGCTCATCGTCCGTCATATCGATAGCGTCTCCGCTGGCAAGGCCATCGGGGGTAAAGCCGCGATATTCGGGGATGATCCCAACGCGGCGCAGTTTTTCGCGTCTTCCAGCCATACACTCTCCAAATCTGACATATGTCAACAATAGAATAGCGAACGTGCGGATTTGCGCAAGGAATTTCTGGCATATGTCAGAAAATGAGGGCTTATGTTTGGGCTGTGGGGCCGCGTGCGCCTGGGCTACAATGAATCTCGCTTGTAGGCGACTGACAGGAGGGTCAATGAGCAAAGCTGATCAACAGTTTGTAACCATGTGCCGCGATATCTTGGACCATGGCACCACCACCGAGGGCCAAAAGGTCCGCCCGGTGTGGGAGGACGGCACCCCTGCCTATACCATTAAAAACTTTGGTGTCACGGCGCGCTATGATCTGCGCGAGGAGTTCCCCGCGCTCACCCTGCGCCGTACGGCGCTTAAGTCTGCCATGGACGAGATTCTGTGGATCTATCAAAAGAAGTCCAATAACGTGCATGACCTCAACAGCCATATCTGGGATGAGTGGGCCGATGAGACCGGTTCCATCGGTAAAGCCTACGGCTATCAGATTGGTCAGAAGAGCCATTACGCCGAGGGCGACTTCGACCAGATGGACCGTGTACTGTACGACCTTAAGCACACGCCGTATAGTCGCCGCATTATGACCAATACGTACGTGTTTAGCGATCTGTCCGAGATGCACCTTTATCCATGCGCCTATAGCGTGACCTATAACGTGACGCAGCGTCCTCAGGACGACAAGCCGACGCTCAACATGATTCTCAACCAGCGCAGCCAGGACATTTTGGCCGCGAACAACTGGAACGTGTGCCAGTACGCCATTTTGCTGATGATGGTCGCGCAGTCGGTCGATATGATTCCCGGTGAGCTGCTGCACGTGATCGCCGACGCCCATATCTATGATCGTCATGTCGATATCGTCCGCGAGCTTATCGAGCGTCCGCAGTTTGCGGCACCCAAGGTAACGCTCAACCCCGATGTGCATGACTTCTATGCGTTTACGACCGATGACCTGATCGTCGAGGGCTATGAGCACGGCCCTCAGGTCAAGAACATCCCCATTGCGGTGTAGGTGACGCGCATGACGTGTAAGCTTTCTGCCATCGTCGCCGTGTGTGACGACTGGGGTATTGGCTGCGAGGGCGATATGGTGGTGTCCAGTCGCGCCGATATGCGCCATTTTGTGGCCTGCACCAAGGGCTGCCCGGTTATCATGGGACGCAAGACGCTGCTGAGTTTTCCCGGCGGGCGTCCGCTCAAGAACCGCCGCAATATCGTGCTCACGCGCGACGAGGATTTTGCGCCCGAGGGCGTCGACGTGGTGCATAGCATTGACGAAGCGCTCGCCGCGGTTGCCGATGAGCCTGTTGCATGGGTGCTCGGTGGCGGCGATGTGTATCGGCAGTTTTTGCCGTATTGCGTCGAGGCCGAGGTCACGCATAACCACTGCGTGCATGTCGTGGACACGTACTTTCCCGACTTGGACGCCGATCCCGCGTGGGAGATTGCGCAGCGTAGCGGGGTCGCGACGATTGCCGCCGGTGAGGGTGACGAGGGCGTCAATTATGAGTTCGTGACGTATCGTCGCATCGAGGCGTAAATCGTCTGGCGTGAACGGTATCATCGGGTTGATTGAATGCATGGGGCGGCGCTTAGCGTCGACTCGTTTGGTATAGATGTGCTGTAAAGAAGGGTGCGGGCTGGCTGCTATGACTGATGCCGTTGAGGTTCTGCGAATTGATTCGCTCGAGGACGAGCGGCTCGATGCCTACGTGCGACTGACCGAGCGTGAGCTTCGCTGCGTGCTGGAGCCGCAAATGGGCATCTTTATTGCGGAGAGCGCCAAGGTCATCGAGCGTGCCGTGCGCGCCGGATATGAGCCGGTGAGCTTTCTTCTGGGCGAGCGCTGGCTCGACCAGATGATGCCGCTGTTTGACCAGCTTGTCGTGCGCGAGGGAGCGGGTCCGGTTCCCGTGTTCGTGGCCTCCATGGAGCTCATGGAGCAGTTGACGGGCTTTAACGTGACGCGCGGCGCGCTGGCGGCGTTCCGTCGCCCGCGTCAGATTCCGGTTGATGAGTTCTTGGGCGGCGTCGTCGAGGCGGCGGGGGATCGTCCGGTGCGCGTGTGCGTGCTTGAGGGTATTGTTGATCACACCAATGTTGGCGCGATTTTCCGCTCGGCTGCCGCATTGAACGTTGACGGTATTTTGGTCAGCCCGACGTGCTGCGACCCGCTGTACCGTCGCTCGGTCCGCGTGAGCATGGGCACCGTGTTTCAGGTGCCGTGGACGCGCATTGGCAGCGAGGCTCGTGTGTGGCCGCATGATGGTCTGAGCGCGTTGCACGACGCCGGTTTTTCGTGTGCCGCTATGGCGTTGACGGACGATTCCGTATCGTTGGACGATCCCGTGCTGCAGGAGATTGACCGCCTGGCAATCTTTATGGGTACCGAGGGTGCCGGCTTGGGCGCCAAGACCATTGCCGGCTGTGACCACGCGGTGCGCATTCCGATGGCGCACGGGGTCGATTCGCTCAACGTGGCCGCGGCGAGTGCCGTCGCCTTTTGGCAGCTGTGCCCGCATGTGAGCAATTAGTATCACTACCAGCCGGGTTTGTATCACTAGGCAGATATTTCGCACCTGGCTCTGATTCGGGTTGTTTCGGTCGACGCCAGTCGGTGCTAAGCTGATATTGGCTTTGGTCTTAAATTGCCGTTTTGTTGTTTAACATACGTTGGCGGGGAGGACGTGTGGCTAAGAAATCTACGGCTATCGATGTAACGCAGGGTGTCATTTGGCAACAGCTGCTGTCGCTGTGCGTCCCCATCTTCTTTAGTTCGTTTTTTCAGCAGGCCTACACGCTTATCGGTACGTATATCGTTGGCCAGTTTGGCGGCAAGCTCGCGCTGGGCGGCATTCAGGCCACGATGATCCTCACCGAGCTTTGCATTGGCTTTTGCGTTGGCGTTGGCGCCGGCTGCGCGGTCATTACCGGTCAGTATTTTGGCCAGCACGATGATGAGCGACTGAGTCGTTCGGTCCATACAGCCATGACGCTCGCGCTGGTGGGCGGTATCGCTTTCTCGATTCTTGGCATAGTGTTCGTTGAGCCCATGCTGGTGCTTATGAACACGCCGCATGAACTATTGGCCGAGGGTGTGGCCTATGCTCGCTGTTATTTTGCCGCGATGGTTGCGGCACTGCTGCTGAATATGGGAACCGCACTGCTGCGTACCGTGGGCGACACGCGCGGGCCCGCCGTGATCATTGCCTCTGGCTGCCTTGTTAACGTGGTGCTGGATATCATCTTTGTCGCTGTGTTGCATATGGAGGCGCTGGGCTGCGGCATCGCAGTGGCGCTGACCATTTGCTCCAATGCAACGATGATCGTGTTGCGCATGATGCGCGCTCCGGGTGCATGGCGTCTTTCGCTGTCTAAGCTCGGTATCGATCGCGGTATTTGCAAGAGTATGATCTCGTGTGGTCTGCCGCTTGGCTTTCAGTCTGCTGCGTATTCGATTTCCAACGTTTTGATTCAGGTGTCGGTCAACTCGTTTGGCGCCGATGTCACCACGGCGTGGGGACTTTCGGGCCGCTTAGATGGCATTGTCTGGATGGTTACCGAGGCGCTTGGCGTGTCGATCACCACGTTCTCGGCGCAGAACTTTGGCGCGCGCAACTACGAGCGCATGCGCAAGGGCTACCATACGTCGCTCGTGCTGTCGTTTATGCTCATTGGTGGCCTGTCAGCCGTGCTGTTGGTGTTCTCAGGTCCGTTGTCGCGTCTGTTTGTCGACGATGCTTCGATTTCGGCGTACACCACGACGATCCTTCATTTTATCGCGCCGTTCTACGCGATTTTCTCGATTATCGAGAACGCATCGGGCTCCATTCGCGGCGCCGGCGTGAGTTTGCAGCCTATGATGCTCACCATCTTTGGCACCGTTGTCTTGAGGGTGATCTGGGTGTTTGCGATCATGCCCTTCGATCCGTCGCTTGAGCATCTACTGCTGGTCTACCCCGTAACCTGGCTCATCACCGCAACCATGTTCACCATCTACCACCACAGCGGCAACTGGCTAGGCCGCGCCACCGCCTAGCTCATCCGTCGGGTTCCCCTGATAAGTTGCGGTGAAATAGTTCCTGAAAAGCCCTTGCGGACCGTCAAACAAGTTCTATTCCACCGCAACTTCCTTATGAGCTGTAGGTGTTGGCGGAAAACGAATCAATTAGTATTCGATGCCTTGACGGGCTAGGAGGCCTTCGTCGAAGTAGTGTTTGACGGGGCGCATTTCGGTTACTAGGTCGGCAAGGTCGGCGAGGGGTAGCAATCCGCGGCCGGGGAGCACGAGCTCCGTGGTGGCGGGCTTTATCGCAATCAGTTCCTCGACATCCTCTCGCGCCCCAAAGCAGCCGTCGTCTTGCCCTTGCCGTCGCCTGTATAGATTTGAACCTTGCCGACTTACAGTGATGCCATCTCTGTCCTTTCGTGCCCGGCGTCGGTTTATCGTCGCTCGGGTTGGGTATTCTAGAAACCATTATCAACCCCAGTAGATGGAGTTCAAGCAGATGGAGATGGATGACAACAAGCGTAGACGGAATATGATCCTCTACGTGCTCATCGCCTTCGTCGTCTACCTCGTGCTCTCGACCGTTCTGTTCCCCAACATCGGTCACACGCAGCAGATTACGAAGACCGATTACTCGACGTTTGTCAAGGCGCTCGATAAGAAGAGTGTCGACAAGGTCGAGTACAACACGGACGATTACTCGATTTATTACACCAAGAAGGGCGAGGACGAGAACATCGCCTATAAGACGACCGGTGTGCCGAACGATGCGGGCTTTACCGATCGCGTGCTTGAGTCTGGCGCTTCGCTGGAGTCGGTCGTTCCCGATAAAAACTCGGGTTTGATGACCTACTACCTGCTCACACTCATTCTTCCCATGGCGATTTTCTTCCTCATCGGTTGGTGGCTCAACCGCCGCATGAAGAAGGCTATGGGCGATGACGGCCCGTCGATGAACTTTGGCGGCGGCGGTTTTGGCGGCGGCGGACTGGGTAAGTCCGGCGCGCGCGTGATCGCCTCCAAGGACGTGGGCGTGACCTTTAAGGACGTCGCCGGCCAGGAAGAGGCCAAGGAGTCTCTCAAGGAGGTCGTCGACTTTCTGGAGAAGCCGCAGCGCTACGAGGAGATCGGCGCCAAGCTGCCGCGCGGTGCTCTCCTTGTTGGCCCTCCGGGTACCGGTAAGACCCTGCTTGCCAAGGCTGTTGCCGGCGAGGCCGGTGTTCCGTTCTTTAGCATTTCGGGCTCTGAGTTCGTTGAGATGTTTGTTGGTCGCGGCGCTGCTAAGGTTCGTGACCTGTTTAAGCAGGCCAAGGAAAAGGCCCCGTGCATCGTTTTTATCGATGAGATCGATACCATCGGCAAAAAGCGTGATGGCGGCGGCTTTAGCGGCAACGACGAGCGCGAGCAGACGCTCAATCAGTTGCTGACCGAGATGGACGGCTTCGATAACCACAAGGGCATCGTCGTCCTTGCTGCCACCAACCGCCCCGACAGCCTTGACCCGGCTCTGTTGCGTCCCGGTCGCTTTGACCGCCGCATTCCCGTCGAGCTGCCCGATTTGACCGGTCGCAAGAATATCCTTGAGCTGCACGCCAAGAGCGTGAAGACCCAGCCGCCGATCGATCTGACCGCGATTGCCCGCGCCACGCCTGGTGCCTCGGGCGCCGATTTGGCCAATATCATTAACGAGGGCGCCCTGCGCGCCGTTCGCGAAGGTCGCAAGCGTGCAACCCAGGACGACTTCGAGGAGTCGGTGGAGGTCGTCATTGCCGGCCAACAGCGTAAGTCCACGGTGCTTTCCGACCACGAGAAGCAGGTCGTTTCCTACCATGAGATCGGCCATGCCATTGTTGCCGCTCGCCAGAAGGGCTCTGCGCCGGTCACGAAGATCACCATCGTTCCGCGCACGAGCGGTGCCCTGGGCTACACCATGCAGGTCGAGGAGGACGAGCGCTTCCTGACCACGCGCCAGGAGGTCCTGGATAAGCTCGCCGTCTACTGCGGTGGTCGCGCGGCCGAGGAGCTCATCTTTGGCGAGATGACGACCGGTGCCGCCAACGATATCGAGCAGGCCACCAAGCTCGCCCGCAACATGGTGACGCGCTTTGGTATGTCCGACGAGTTTGGCATGATGGCGCTCGGTACCGTCCAGAATGCGTACCTCAACCAGGATACGTCGCTCACCTGCGCCCCCGGTACGGCCGAGCGTGTGGACGCAATTGTCGCCAAGTTGATTGAGGATGCGCACGACCGCGCCCTGCAGATCCTCAAGGAAAACAAGTTCAAGCTCCACGAGCTGGCTCGTTATCTGTACAAGAAGGAGACGATCACGGGCGAGGAGTTCATGAATCTCCTCACGCGTGAGAACCCGCTGATGCCCAAGCAGCAGTAACGCCGCGGCCGAGCCAGTAAACGCCGACGCCCCATTTGAGCAGCTTTCTCAAATGGGGCGTTTTGCTTGAGAGGGATGGAAATGAAGATCGTGGTGAGCGCCTGCTTGATGGGCGAGAGCTGCAAGTATAACGGGCTCGATAACTACCACCGCGCGTTGGTCGAGGCTTGCGAGCGCACGGGGACCGAGGTCCTCCTCGTGTGCCCCGAGGTCTTTGGCGGCCTGCCCACGCCGCGCAAGCCGTCCGAGATTGTGAACGGCGAGGTTCGTACCTGCGAGGGCATCTCGGTTGATCGCGAATTTCGCCTGGGTGCCCAACGTGCGCTCGATATGTGCGAGCAGGCGGGCGGGCCGGAAGAGATCGCCGCGTGCATCCTGCAGGACCGTAGTCCCTCGTGCGGCGCGGGTCGCATCTACGACGGTACCTTTAGCGGTACGCTCACCGCGGGCAACGGCGTCTTCGTTGATCTGTTGCTGCGTCACGGCTATCGCGTTATACCAGCTTGCGAGTTCGACCCCAGCATGCTGGAGCAATAAAAAACCACCACAAGGGCACTGCTCCCTTGTGGTGGTTTTGGGCTAGGCCTAGAGCGTGTGGCCGTAGGCGTTGGCAGCCTTGATGGCGGCGGCGAACTTTTCGTCGGTGAAGGGCTCCGGGTTGCCTTGCTTCCACTCGTTGGTGGCGTGTGCGTATTCGCACAGGGCAGGGATGTCGGCCTCGGAAAGTCCGACCTGCTCAAGCGTTACGGGCAGGCCCATCTGCTTGTTAAAGGCGGCGTAGCGTTCAAGGCTCTCGGTATCGCCCGTATAGGCAAACAGCACGAGCACGCCCAGGCTCACGACCTCACCGTGCAGATAGGTTCCCTCGCGCGGAATGCTGCACGTCGCATTGTAGAACGCGTGCGCCACGCTCGAGTTGTAGTAGTAATCGTTTTGGTTGGTCAGGTTCGAGACATAGCCCGTGTTGACCACGATGTCGAGCGCGATCTGCTTGACGGCCTCGCTCGACAGATTCCGGCGCACGTCCTCAAGACCCTGGACGCCATAAGTAAACAGCGGCTCGGAGCAGGTGTGGGCGAGTGCCAGGCCAAGACCGGCGGTATGCTCCAAATTACCGGCGCTCGTGGCGTATTCGACCTCGGGCTGCTTGGACAGGGCATCGCCCACGCCGGCCCAGAAGTACTCCGCCGGAGCTTCGGCGATAATCTTGGGGTTGATGAAGATATGCGCAGGTCGGTTGGGGTACGAATATCCCTCGAGCGAGCCGTCGTCGTTGTACACGACGGCAATGGCGGTCGCGGCCGAGCAGTTGGAACAGATCGTCGGGACGGTGAAGACGATCTTCTTGAGCTCGATGGCTGCGGTCTTCACGGTGTCGAGTGCCTTGCCGCCGCCACAGGCGATAAGCACGTCTGCCTGCTGGCAAGCGGGGGAGTTCACGACCTTGGCGATATTGGCGCGCGTGCTGTTGGTGCCGTAGACGCGCGTCTCCAGAATCTCGACGTCGGTGCCTGCCAGCGCAGCCTCGATGCCCGGCAGCGCCGCAGCCAGGGCTCGCTTGCCGCCGATGATGGCGACCTTGGTCGCTCCGTACTCTGCCAGCGCGGCGGGCAACTCGGTAAAACAATCCTCGCCAACGGTGTAGTCGCTCATTCCAATCGTGCGCATAGCAACCTTCTTTCGTTCGATAAAGTGCTTTCAGGTATTTTGCTCCAAGAGAAGGTCCACAGCCGCGAGAAATTTCGAACGTATAAAACCAGTGTTGAGGGTTTTTCGCCGGCGCTGAACGTGCTAGCATACTCCGCATAAGCGTTGATGGGGACGAGTAGTCGGCCGTCCGCATGCTACAGAGAGCGGGGAGCGCTGAGAACCCGTGCATGCGACCGATGAAAATCACCCCGGAGCTGCGGTCCCAACGGACGTGCCGCGCAGGTTCGTCTTAGTAGACATCGCCGAGATGGTCGTCGATACAGACCAGCCGAGTAACGGATGCGAGCGCGCGGCGACGCGAGCGAGGGCATCTAAGCTGGGTGGTTAAGCGAAGAGCTTTTACGGACAGACTGTCCGTTTTGTGGCGCTTCGTCCCAGCTTGTAGGGACGGGCGCTTTTTTGGTGCCCAGAGGGCGTGCGCGCCCATGACAAGAAAGGGGTACCGTGGCAAACGAGTACAAGCAGACGATGAATCTGCCCAAAACCGGATTTCCCATGCGTGCCGGTCTTTCCAAGTCCGAGCCAAAGCGACTCAAGGACTGGCAGGACAACAAGGTCTACGAGCAAGTTCTAAAGAAGAACGAGGGTCACAAGAAGTTCGTGCTGCACGACGGCCCTCCGTACGCCAACGGCCCGATCCACATCGGCCACGCCATGAACAAGATCTCCAAGGACATGATCAACCGTTACTGGATGATGCAGGGCTATGAGGTTCCCTATGTTCCCGGTTGGGACTGCCACGGTCAGCCGATCGAACATAAGGTCGAGGAGAAGCTCGGCACCGAGAAGTTCAACCAGACCTCCACGGCTAAGATCCGCGAGCTTTGCAACAAGTTCGCTGTCGAGAACATCGAGCTCCAGAAGGCTGGCTTCCGTCGCCTTGGCGTGCTTGGCGACTGGGACAACCCGTATCTGACGCTCTATCACCAGCATGACGCCGCCGACATTGAGGTCTTCAAGGCCATGTTCGACAAGGGCATGATCTATCGCGGCCACAAGCCCGTCCACTGGTGCAAGCACTGCCACACCGCGCTGGCCGAGGCTGAGATCGAGTACTCCGACGAGACGAGCCCGTCCATCTTCGTGCGCTTTGAGATGACCTCCAAGCCCGCCGGTCTCGAGAACTTCGACGGCCCGGTCGACTTTATCATCTGGACGACCACGCCGTGGACCATCCCCTCCGACCAGGCAGTTTCCCTCAAGCCCGGCGCCGCCTACGTCGCCGTTGAGCACGACGGCCGCGCCGAGGTCATGCTCGAGGACCTGGCTCCTAAGTGCTGCGAGGAGTTTGGCTGGGAGTACACTCCGGTTATGGTCGACGGCAAGCCCTATGTGGTTCCCGCCGAGACCTTCCACCACATCCACTACAAGCAGCCGATCTTCGACGGTGTCGAGGGCGTGGCGCTGCTGGCCGATTACGTCGGTGTCGATGACGGTACCGGTATTGTCCACAACTCGCCCGGCCACGGCGTCGACGACTACTTTGCCTGCCTCAAGGAGGGCATCACCGACATCTGCATGCCGGTCGATGACGACGGCAAGTTCTACACCGGCGAGGAGTTTGGCACCGGTGGCCCCTTCAGCGGTATGGACACCGATGAGGCCAACCCGCACATCATCGAGTTCCTGCGCGAGCGCGGTACCCTAGTCCTCGAGAAGAAGATCACGCACAGCTATCCGCACTGCTGGCGTTGCAAGCACCCGGTGCTCTTCCGTGCTACCGACCAGTGGTTTGTCTCGATGGACAAGACCGGTTTGCGCGAGCAGGCTGGCAAAGAGGTCCGCGAGAACGTCAAGTGGTATCCGGCCCACGCGGCCAACCGCATCGGCGCCATGGTCGAGCAGCGTCCCGACTGGTGTATCAGCCGTCAGCGCAACTGGGGCGTGCCTATCCCCAGCTACACTTGCGCCGACTGCGGCGAGAAGGTCATGAACGACGCCACGCTCGACGCCGTCATCAAGCTCTTCCACGAGAAGGGCTCCGACGCCTGGTTCACCGACGCTCCCGAGAGTTACCTGGGCGAGGCTTGCGTTTGCCCCAAGTGTGGCGGCCATCACCTCAAGGCCGATAAGGACATTCTCGACGTGTGGTGGGACTCCGGCGTGTCCTGGAAGGCCGTCTGCGAGTATCGACCCGAGCTTGAGTACCCGGCTGACGTGTATCTCGAGGGCTCCGACCAGCATCGCGGTTGGTTCCAGAGCTCGCTGCTCACCTCGGTGGGTGCCAACGGCCATGCTCCGTACAAGGCGGTCGTCTCGCAGGGCTTCACGCTCGATGGCCAGGGCCGCAAGATGTCCAAGTCGCTCGGCAACGTCATCGACCCCAACAAGGTCTGCGACGAGATGGGCGCTGACATCATCCGTCTCTGGGTTGCCTCCGTCGACACCAGCTCCGACGTCTCCATCGACCATGAGATTCTCGCTCGTACGTCCGATGCCTATCGTCGTTTCCGCAACACGCTGCGCTTCTTGCTCTCCGAGCTCGAGGGTCAGTTTGAGCCCGAGACCGACGGCGTCGCCTTTGCCGACCTGCTGCCGCTCGACAAGCTCATGGTTGCCCGTCTGACCCAGGTCCAGGCCGAGGTCGACGACGCCTACGCCAGCTATGAGTTCCCGCGCGCCTACCGTGCGCTCTATGACTTCGTGGTTACCGAGCTTTCCAACGTGTATCTCGACGCCCTGAAGGATCGTCTGTACTGCGACAAGCCCGGCTCGCTCGAGCGCCGCAGTGCCCAGACCGTGCTGGCCGAGCTCTTCTCGATGCTCATGCGCGACCTGCAGCCGATCCTGTCCTATACCGTCGACGAGGCCATGGCATATGCGCCCGCCGGCTGCGTCGATCACCAGAAGTACGCCGCGCTGCTCGATTGGTACAAGTCGCCCATCACGGTCGACGAGGCCAATGAGTTTGAGGGCGTGCTCGAGGCTTCGCTCGAGCTCCGTAGCGCCGTGACCAAGGCCCTTGAGGATGCCCGTTCTGCCGGCACCTTCACTAAGAGCCAGCAGGTCCGCGTCAAGGCGGTCGTTCCCGCCGAGATGTACGCGCTGCTGACCGGTGATAAGGCCGTCGATCTGGCCGAGTTCTACATCGTCTCCGATGTTGAGCTGACTCAGGGCGAGGAGCTCTCTGTCTGCATTGATGCTGCCGAGGGCGAGTGCTGCGACCGTTGCTGGAACTATCGCACCACCGTCGGCGAGTACAACGGCCATGCGCATATCTGCAAGCGTTGTGCCGAAGCGCTGAACTAACCGTTGGGGACGTTCTTAAACGACTGTCAAACAAGAACGTCCATTACAGTCGAAATTGTCAGCCCGGGCCCGTCTCGGGCTACGATTGAGGCGCGCCCAGAACGGGCCGCCGACCGGGCGCCCGCGCACGGCCGAACGTCCCTGCCCCCGAGAGGGCCTGTTGGGTGCTGCCGGCGCGGGACGCGCCGCCCCCGACGGCTGATAGGAAAGTGCCGGGCAGGCGCCGCGGCTGGTAATGTGAGTGCCGAGGGGGAGGCCATCCGGTCGAACGACTACCGGAAGGATACCACCGTGAAAGCGCCATCGACCAGGCCCGCGGCCGTGCTCGGCCTAGACGTCGGCAAGTCCTCCCACTGGGCCTGCCTGATCGACCGCGACGGGGAGGTGCTGTCCAGCGCCCCCGTCCGCAACAGGGAGGCCGAGCTCGACGCGCTGTTCGCCTCCGTGCCCGCCGGCACGCTCGTCGTGGTCGACCAGTTCCGCAACATAGGGTCCCTCGCCGTGAGGCGCGCCCGCGCCGCGGGTCTGGGG
>DBFALE010000033.1:0-22897 GCA_048230835.1 Collinsella sp. | reverse complement strand
CATGCATTCCACCCTGGGCTACATGTCTCCAGTGGAATACGAGCGGCAATACGCTTGAGGATCCTTAAAAGAAAGTCCAGTTTATCCTTCCCACTCCAGTAGTTCTTATTTAAGCCGTCCAGGTTTTGGGGTGCAGTTCAGAATGGGGCCTCGGGGGCGTTCGGCTAACTGCGGGAACGGCCTATCCGCTCAATGTGTTCGGCTGAGATCGGAAATCAACCATATTATGGGCACAGTCGGCAATTGGGTTGGATAGCCTCGCACCGGAGGAATCAACATGAGTACAAGTAGCTACAAACCGCAAAAAGGCCGTGGCCTCCCGTGGCCTTTAGACACGGACGCTCCATCGGTTGCCGATCAGGCCGAGACGCCTAGCGAGATGGAGGCGGCGCTTGACGTTCGACAGGATGAGATTGCAAAGAGCAAGATCCCGAGTGGAATCAACAGGCCATCCTACGACTCATTATTTGCGGTCGCGAAGAATCGCGTCCAGCTTGCGATTCTGATCATGATTTGCTCCTTCCAGACGTCCAAAGGGCCTAATAGGAAGGATGCCAACGGAAAAGAACTTACAAAAGGTCTTTTCATGCGTCAGGACAAGCTCGAAAAAAAGTCTGTTCGACTCAACCGACTGTATCGAAAGCTCTGGGCGAGCTGGCTCATCGAGGCATCATCATGAAGACCGATGGGGTGTGGGTCATCGTTTGGGCTCAGCTCGATATTCAAGCGCGTGAGGCCGGATGGGATCCGCGCGCGGACGCGGGCGGCGAGGTCGGACGTGAAAGCCGGACCGCAGAGGTATCGAGCGCACGCGGCCAGGGCCTCGAGGGCGCCTGGCGGGTAGGGAGATCCGAGCATGAGGCAGGACAACGCGCAGGCCCGCGAAAGGTTCACGAGCTCCCCCGCGACGCGGATGGACCCTCGGCTGCCCCTCGTAAAGGATGCAGAAGACACGGTCGAGGTCCGACGGTTCGACCAGGCTGTACCGGCAGTCCGCGTACAGTGCGCAGCCCCTCCCGCGCGGGTCGCCGTCCGAGTCCTCATCCGGCTCATGATGGCGCACCTCAACCCAAAGGCCCTCCAACACGTCGTCGAACCCGAAATCGAGCTCCGCCTGGACGCTCTCGCCGAGCGCATCGCCCAGGGCGAGCTCCGGCACCTTCGTCACACGGCCGTCCAGCCACTCAATCTCTGTCATCGCGCGCATGGTGCAAGCCCCTTCCGACACGGGATTGTCAGCTCAACCCGACCCTTACCCATACGGACGAACATAACTCGCCAGGGGAAGCCCCTGAAGGCCGTGCGCCACAACATGAGGCCGAATCCGCCCCCGGCTGGACAGGCCAACAACGAAGGAGCACACGGAACCGGCGCGGCGTTACAACCGTCCCGGCAAGCGTGTCACTTGGCCAAGTCATGATGCCGACAAACCCGGAAATGCTCCAACGGAGCGCCGAACGAGCGTAACAATATAAAGCCGTGCAACACGTGTTGGACGACCGGAACATCCCAAACAAAGGCCTGTAGGTCCCACCTTCAAGCCCAATAGCAAAATGTGCATCAGCGGATTTGCAGCGATACAAGTCTCAACCGTCACCATCACACCGCAGCGCGCCTAGTCCCACTCATCCTACTGCAAATGTCCCAGAACGAGAAAACGACCAGCTTAACATGCCAACCTTTATATCCGCACGCGCGTAATTCAACTCATAAGGACCGGCTATCCCTTGCCTGTGACACAATCTCAAACGCACAGAACAGAGTTATCAGTCCAATCATCGCATAAGAGGCAGCCGAACCTTCAAGCACTATTCCACAAAGAACAATCTCCGCGCCGCCAATAAGAACTGTTATCAGGCGCTCTGCCTTTTTGCTCTCGCCGCTCGCATAAAAAGGCGGCAAAGCGCACAAGATCACATATAGCCCGGGAAGGGAATACAGGATCGATAGTCCAAGCCCCCCATCAACCGCAGTGTTTTGCGTAAGAATCAACTGAACCCAAACGGCAATTATCACTGAGCAGGTTGTCGATAAAAGAAGACTAGAAATATAGCACGCAACAAAGTCCCGTCGCATTCGAACAGAGAAATCCGCGAACTCTCTTCGCCGCGTGGAAACAATAAGGTACACAGAAATTGCAATAGAACCAATCAGAGAAAACAGCGGAACAACCAGCAATTCAAGCTTATTACCCCATCGATCAACCACACCCCCACTCCAATGAGCGGGAATTGTATCAGGGAGGACTGACCAAGCCGCCCATAGAATCAGAAATGGAAGAATAGAGAGGATGAAAGATGATAACAATGCAGTAATTTTTTTGAGGCTCTCATCGATTCCGCATCTCCTTGCGCGCCCACATTCCACTCCGCCTTAAATCAAGTATACGTTTTGGAACGGGATGTCACTCCAAACGCCTTACCCTCTTAGTGTGAATGCCGCTGCGGCATTGTTGACTCATCCTTAGTAATCGCGTCTATCCTCTGCAGCATCAGCCGAAGCAATCCGAGAGGAGCCGCACATGCATGCAGCGGAAATTCCTTTCGGGGGGGGGTATCTCCCAGATTTACCCGCCGCCCGAAGGGGCAGTCGACAGTCGAGTACGTACTGATCATCGCTATCATCGTCCTGGTGGTGCCGATCGCGGGACCGTGGGTCTCGTCGGCGATCACAAACCAGTTCAACACGGTGGCGGGGACGCTCGGCAACGGAATCTCAAAGGGGAGCTGGGAGTCGGGCGGCACGGGCGGCGGCAACGGGTCGTTGACCGACGCCGACATCGTGGACCCCGTACACGGGATAGCGTTCGCCGTGTACTCGGAGGACGACCACAGCCTCATGTTCTACAAGCGCCGCGGGGTCCCCAGAGTCGGTGACATGCTCAACAGCCGCCGCGTGACGGCGGTGTATACGGGGTTCGAAAATGGATACGCCTCCGCGACCGTGGGAAACGACGGCAAGACGACTGCCCCCTGGTGGCCTAACAGAAATAATATCGTGGCCGTAAAGGCCATTGACGATGGCATAGAAATCCACTCGTTGGCATTTTGCTTTCAGTACATGGAGAACTGCAAGAGCTTTGATCTGGCAAAGTTCGACATGTCGAACTGCACAAATCTGCAGCACGCATTCGCGTATTGCGGCAATGCGACTTCCTTCAGTATTTCAAGCTGGGATACGTCCTCGGTCGTCGAATTCGACTCGGCGCTCAAAAACCTTTACAAGGTCGAGGAGATTGACATCTCCGGATGGTCGACGCGGAAAGCCGGCGATTTACGTCTCCTTTTTTCCGCCAACAGCTTGCTGAAAAGCGTGAAATTTGGACCAGGGTGGAAGACCTCAGATGTTATGGATATGCTCGGCATGTTTAGCTATTGCAAAAATCTAAACCTCGACTGTTCCGATTGGAATGTCCCAACCTATGCCAATCATAGTAACTTCAATCACTGCGCCCCCGGCGTTATCCTCCCGAAGGCGTGGCAGTAGGTCTGAAGAAACAAAACGGCAAGCAGTTTATGTGGCGCGGGCACCCGTGCCGCCGTTGCCTCAGCGGCACGTTACGGGCTAGTCGGTTCGCTTTAACGTACGCTCTGCATGCAATATCAATCCCCATGCGAAGGGAGTGTCGCATATGCATGCAGCGGCAATTAACCTTCGGGGGGGGGTATCTCCTAGGAATACCCGCCTCCGAGGCCAAGGAGCCATCGAGTACGTTCTGGTCATCGCGATTATCGTCCTGCTTGTGATGATAGCCGGCCCTTGGGTCTCGTCGGCAATCAGGAACCAGTTCAACACGGTGGCGGGAGTATTGGTAAACGGGACAGCAGGTGGGACTTGGGAACCGAGCGGTTCCGGCAGCGGTAACGGCGCCGATTCCGCGACCGTCCAGGCGGCCATCGCCAAGGACGCGAAGGACTGGACGCTCGATGAGCAGAAGGCCGTCGCCGAGGACATCGCCGCCAAGGGCGAGGCGTCGCCCGCCTACGCCAAGGCGAAGGCCGCGATGGATGCTGGGACGAAGTGGTCTATTATGCTCACTAATGGCGAGACCCTCGAGTACCGCATCATCGGCATCAACCATGATAATTTGGCCGATGGCTCCGGTAAGGCGGGGCTGACGTTCCTCACCACCTCGACGGGAATCAAGTCCCGCATGAATTCGGCGAACAACAACGTCGGCGGCTGGGAGGCATCCGAGCTCCGCGCGAAGATGAACTCCGGAGAGATCTGGAACCTCATGCCGTCCGATTTCCAGTCCAAGGTGAAATCCGCCGAGAAGCTCACGATAAACACCATCGGACCAGGTAAGCCTTCCGCCGTCACAGCTACCTCCGACAGGTTGTTCCTGCTCAGCTACTCCGAGATCGTCCCGACTTCGTATTGGGCGGATAGCGACCCTTTGACCTCTTCCGAGGGCACCCAGTACGAGGCCTTCAAGGGCAAGGTGATGAATAACCACTCGGGTAACGAGTGCCTGAAGTTTGGCGGCTTTTGGTGGGAGCGTTCGCCACAGCCGCTCAGCTTTTCGTTCTTCCACGGTGTCGACTTCTGGGGCGATCCGTCGGGCAGCGGCGACCCGGCGGGCTTGTATTACGTGTTCCCCGCTTGGTGCTTCTAGTCTCATCTGCATCTATTGAAAGGCCCGCGCAGCCCTGTGCGGGCCTTTCTCTTGGCAACTGAAGGAACAATTTGAGGTTCGTGGCACAGGATATCGGGTTGAGGAGAAATGGGGTCATACGGCGGCTCTCAGAGCGCCTGTCGCGCTCCCCCGCCATTACCTCTGCTGCACCCTCGTATAGAGTTCATCTCGCTTGCCGTTTCGTTGCAACAGCCCACTTGTCCACCGATCAAGTGAACTACTGGAATAAATACAGCGACACGCTTGAGCGTTACAGTGGCTATATCGGTGTAAATCGCCGCGATAGATACAGCCTGTACTCGGCTGTATACCTGCTACGCGTATGTTGATTCATATCGCGTTAATAAATCGGCTCAAGCGTGTGCAAAACGCACAAGTAGCCGCAAAAGGCGATTATCGCGCAGGTAGATTTTTGGCACCCTGTTGCTTAATCAAAATTAAGCAATTGCTTAAAACAAAAAAGGTCAGGCACTAGGTGCCTGACCTGCAAACTTCTGGTCGGGACGACTGGATTCGAACCAGCGACCCCTTGACCCCCAGTCAAGTGCGCTACCAAGCTGCGCCACGTCCCGAAGCTTTTGTTTGTTGCTCTGCTCTCGCTCGCAACAGGGAGTATATTAACCCGAAACTTTAGACTTGTGCAAGAACTTTTTTACAAATTTTGAAGCAAGTCCAAAATTGTATCTGCGAGCTGGGGTTTTGTTAGCACGGGAAGTTCTTGCGTACCCGTTGTGCTCACAATCCAGGCCTTGTTAGTGTCGGTTCCAAAGCCCGAATCGGCGCGCGAGACATCGTTGGCGATAATGGCATCGCAGCCCTTGCGGGCCAATTTGCGCTCGGCGTACTCGACAACGTTATCGGTCTCGGCCGCAAATCCGATTACGCACCGCTCGCCCTTCTGGCGCGAGAGCTCGGCCAAAATATCGACCGTTTCGACAAGCTCGATGCGATCCAGGCGTTCGTTGGCCTTTTTGAGCTTATGGTCCGCGGGGGATACGGGGGTGTAGTCGGCGACAGCCGCTGCGCAAATGGCCGCATCGGCCGTCTGGAAGGCGTTTAACGCCGCCTGCAGCATCTCTGCGGCGGTCTGCACGCGCACGCACTCCACGCCGCGACCCACGTCGAGTGACGTCGGCCCCAGCACGAGCGTGACCTCGGCACCGCGGCGAGCGGCCTCCCCCGCCAGGGCGATGCCCATCTTTCCCGACGACCGGTTGCCAATGAATCGCACCGGGTCGATTGGTTCGTGCGTGGGGCCGGCAGTGATGACGACGCGCTTGCCTGCCAGGTCCTGAGGCACGGGTTTGAGCACCTCACAGACAGCCTCGACGATGTCCTCGGGCTCGCTCATGCGTCCCGTGTCCACGTCGCCGCAGGCAAGGTAGCCGCTGCCGGGTCCCACAACATGGACACCGCGCTCGCGCAGCGTGGCCATGTTGGCCTGCGTCGCCGGCGCCTTCCACATGCCGTTGTTCATAGCGGGTGCGATCACGATGGGTCGCGGCGTCGCAAGCAGCGTGGTGGAAATAAGGTCATCGGCGATGCCGTTGGCCATCTTGGCGATGATATTGGCCGTCGCGGGCGCCACGACCACCAGATCGGGCTCCTGCGCAAGCGAAATGTGGTGGATGGGGTCGGAGGGGTCGTCGAATAGGCCCACGGCAACGGGCTCGTTGGTGAGCGCACGGAAGGTGAGCGGGCCCACAAACTCCGTGGCATGCTCGCTCATAACGACCTTGACGCGCGCACCGCGCTTTTGCAGCAGGCGCACGATATTGCACGACTTATAGGCGGCGATCCCGCCGGTAATGCCCAGCAGGATCGTTTTTCCCTCAAGCTGCATTGAATTGTTGGATGCCGCCATCGTTTAAGCTTCCTTGCTCGGGAGTACCAGGAGGCGGTGGCAGTACGGGCAGTGCGTAATCTCGCTACCGTCGTGGTTGAGGTCGCTCATGGACGATGCCTGCAGCGCGGTGTGGCAGACTGTGGGGATGTTGCCCTGGATGGTCTCGACGGCCAGGCCGCGGAACTGCTTGAGCAGACGCTCGTAGTCGGTGAGCACGTCGGCCGGCAGCGTGGCGGCAAGCGCGGTGCGTTCCTTAGTGGCGGCGTCAATCTGAGCCTGCAGGTCGGCAGCCTTAGTGCGGGCGGCCTTGGTATCGGCCTTCACGCCCTCCTCGAACTTGGCGATAATTGCCTGTGCGCGGGCCTCGCGGTCGAGCGCCTCCTTATGGGCGACAACGACATCCTTGCGGGTGTGCTCGATCTTGTCCAGACGCTTTGCCAGGGTGGCAAGCTCATTCTCCAGGTCCTGCACCTCGCGGTAATCAGAACCATCGACGTGACGCTTCTTGGCAGCCTCGATAGCGTTGTTGGTCTGGATCTCGGTGGTGTTGAGGTCGTCGAGCTCAATGTCCAGATCCTTGCGCTGGGCGTAGAGTTTGGTCATCTCGGACTTGAGCTTCACATAGGTCTTGCGCTTAGAAGCGAGCTCCTTGAGCTCCGGCATATTGGCAAGTTCGCTCTTGTTGCGGGCGAGCTCCAAATCGATCTGTTGCAGCTTGAGTAGCGTAGCGCCGGCGCTCATAAGTTCTCTCCTTTTGTCACAGTCCACCATTGGCAAGGGTTCAGTATTTTAATCGTATGTCGGGGGTCGACCCCGGCGTCAACTGCAGAGTTCATCAAGATATCCACGAACGGCTCTTCGGAGCGGTCGTGGCCGAGCAGAATCACGCTCAGGCCACGCAAGGCAAGGTCCTGCGCTACGTGGTAGCCCGCTTCGCCCGTCACGACAACGTCGGCGCCCGCGGCGATAGCAAGCTCACCAAAATCGCCGAGGGAGCCGCCAAGAATGGCGACGGTTCGGCACGGGTGCTCGGCTTCGCCCCATACGCGCGGGTCGCTGCCAAAGGCCGTGGCGGCACGGTTGGCGAGATCGCGCAGGTTGCAGGCGTCGTGGAGGGTCGTGAGTGCGCCCAGACCGGTGAGCTCAGGCTCGACGACATGCTCCAGCGAGCTCATGGGCTCAGCGCCCAGCAACTCACTCAAGCGAACGCGCGCTTCGTGCGAGCGGTCCAGGTTGGTGTGAAGCGAGATGATGCTCACGCCGCAACGAGCCGCCTCGTACAGTGCAGCGCTGCACTGGGGACGCGTAGAATCGGCTGGACAAAAGGCCTCGGGCGCCTTGATATAGATGGGATGATGCGTCAGCAGCACGTTGGCGCCGGCCTCCTGGGCACGGTGCACGTTGGCCTCGGTCGCGTCGAGCGCGCAGGCAACACCGGTGATCTTAGCAGTGGGATCTCCCACAGATAGACCAACATGATCCCAGCCCTCGGCGTCCGATTTGGGATAGCGCGCCAGCAGCGCACGTTCAAGCTCGGCGACAATCATGCGGCACCTACGATCGAGAGCAGCGTCTGGGCAAAGTCGTCCAGGTCGGCAGGATTCACGCGGTCATCAAACGAGATGCGCAGCGACCCCAATGCCTGCTCGCGACCGATGCCCATGGCGCTGAGCACGTGGCTCGGGTCCATGCTGCCGCTCGAACAAGCCGATCCGGCCGAAACCTCAAAGCCGGCGGTATCGAGCTTGATGATGAGCTCCTCGGAGTCCATGCCGTCAACGTAGATCGAAACCATGCCCGGCAGACGGTCGGCCTGCGCATAGTCGCCCATCGTGGCGTGAATGCGAGGATGGGCCGTAAGCGTGGCATAGAGCTTGTCGGACAAGGTCTGCAGCATCGCGCGCTCCTGGGCCACGTGGGGCGCCAGCGTGCGGGCGGCAGCGGCAAAAGCCAGCTGCGTGCGCAGATCCTGCGTACCGGCGCGACGGCCGGCTTCCTGTCCACCGCCAAAGATGCGCGGACGCAGCGGCGTGCGGTTCTTAAGGTAGAGCGCGCCGGATGCCACAGGGCCGCCGATCTTGTGCGCGGCAACGGTCATGGCATCGACGCCCAGCTCGGTGACATCGAGCGGAATATGCAGATAGCCCTGGATGGCATCGGTGTGGAACAGGGCGCCGGCAGCATGTGCGGCGGCGGCCAGCTCGCAGATGGGCTGCACCACGCCGGTCTCGTTGTTGGCGACCATAATGCTCACGAGCGCCACGTCATCGCCGAGCAGCTCGACAAGCGTGGCAGGTTGAATGTGGCCTGCGCGGCAGGGCTGCACCAGGTCGACGGTAAAGCCGGCGGCACGCAGCAGCGGCAGGTTGTCCAGAATCGAATCGTGCTCGATGGCCGAAACGATTACACGATCGCGCTTTCGATCGCGCTGACGAGCGCCCTCGGCAAGACCGAGCAGCGCAAGCTGGTTGGCCTCGGTGCCGCCGTTGGTCAGGATGATCTCGGACGGGCGAACGCGTACGCCAAAGCTACGGGCGATCTCGCGACGGGCGACTTCCAAGCGTGCGGCGGCCTTGCGGCCAAGCGAGTGCAGCGAGTTGGGGTTGACGCCGGCGAGCTCGCTGTCGTCGTACTCGCGCTGCGCAAGGAGCGCCTCGGCGCGCATGGGCGTCGAGGCGGCATAGTCAAGATTCACTGGTATGCGGTTTTGACCTGCGGTCATAAGGGTTTATGCCTCCTGTGCGGCCTCATTGCCCAGCTTCTGCAGCAGTGCAACCTCGGCGGCGGGATCTTCGGACTTAAATACGGCAGAGCCGGCCACGAGCACGTTGGCGCCGGCCTTGACGACCTCGGCGATGTTCTTGGAAGAGATACCGCCATCGACCTCGATCAGGGGCGACACGCCGTGGCGCTCGCACATGGCTTTGAGCTCGTGGAGTTTAGCAATGGTGCCCGGGATAAAGCTCTGGCCACCAAAGCCGGGGTTCACGCTCATGAGCAGCACCATGTCGACAACGTCGATGATGCTTTCGAGCACGCAGACGGGGGTGGCGGGGTTGAGCACCACACCGGCCTTGACTCCGCGCTGCTGCAGATGGGTGAGCGTGCGGTGCAGATGCGTGGAAGCCTCGTAGTGCACGGTGATCATGTCGGCACCGGCGTCGGCGTACCAATCGACCGTCTCGTCGGGGTTCGACACCATCAGGTGCGCGTCGACCGGCACGTCGGTGGAGCGCTTGACGGCCTTGAGGATATCAACGCCAAAGGTGAGGTTGCCGGTAAAGTGACCGTCCATGACGTCGAAGTGCACGTAGTCGGCGCCGGCGATCTTATCGAGCTCGCCCTTGAGGTTGGCCATGTCGGCCGAAAGGACGGACGGAGCGATTTTGATAGAACCCATGGTAGTAGCCTTTCTGCGCTAGTCGGCGAGTCCGTAGAACTCTTGAGAGGGGACGCGATCGGTAAGGATCTCGAGCGCCCTATCCAAAGTAACACCGTTGTAGAGCGTTTGCTCCACGGCAAAGGTGAGCGGAATGTCTACGCCCAGTGAACGGGCGAGCTCGCTGACGCTGCGGGTCGCGACGGCACCCTCGACCACCATATGCGTGCGTGCCTGGTACTCGTCGAGCGACACGCCGTGGGCAAACTCGTAGCCAAAGGTGCGGTTGCGCGAATGCTCCGAAGTGCAGGTGGCGATAAGGTCGCCCATGCCGGCAAGTCCCATGCAGGTCATGGCCTGGCCGCCGCGGGCGTGCACCAGGCGGCTGATCTCGGCCAGACCGCGCGTCATGATGAGGGCGAGCGTGTTATCGCCCGCACCGGTACCGGCGGAGATGCCGCATACGATAGCGATGACGTTTTTCATGGCGCCGCAGACCTCGACGCCGGTCATGTCCTGCGACAGGTAGATGCGGAAGGCCGTGGACAGCAGCAGCTCCTTAAAGGTCTCCCCCACCTGCTGGTTTTCGCTGGCAATGACGGCTGCAGAAAGTCCGCCACGGCAGATCTCCTCGGCATGGTTGGGGCCCGAGAGTGCCGCCACGCGCGCCTCGTTGCCGATCTCGCTGGCGATGACCTCGCTCATGAGCAGGCCGGACTCGGGCTCGATGCCCTTGGTGAGGCACAGAACCGGCGTCTCGTCCGCGATGAACGGCGCCGCCTGGTGGCAGACGCCACGCAGGTGCGTCGAAGGCACAGCAAAGATGATGGCCTCGGCGCCGGCGAGCGCCTGGGCCAAGTCCGTCGTGGCGACAACGTTTTCCGGCAGCACGTAGTCCACCAGATAGCGGGGATTACGGTGCTCGCCGTTAATGCCGGCGGCCGTCTGCTCGCTATGGGCCCACATGGTCACGCGCTCGGCTCGCGCGGCGGCAAGGCCGGCGACGGCGGTTCCCCAGGAGCCGGAGCCAATCAGCGCAACATTCATGACTCTCTCCTACTTATCGTCGGGCTCGGTGACGCGTTTGGTAAACGAGAGCTTGGACTCCTTACCGGTCATGAGCTTTTTGATGTTCGCACGATGGGCCCACACCACGGTGATGCCGATCAGCGCCATGCAAAACTTGAGGCCCAGGCTGCTGTACGGAAAGACCGCGCAGGCAGCGATGGGAAGTCCGATGGCAGCGGCGAGCGAGCCCACCGACACAAACTTGGTGATGGCGACGGCCACGATAAACATGCCCAGCAGCGACAGGCCAATGGGCCAGTACCAGGCGAGGATGACGCCCAGGCCCACGGCGATACCCTTACCGCCGTGGAAGTTAAGGTAGGGCGAGAAGATGTGGCCCCACACGGCAGCCAGGCAAATGACGCCGAGCATCCAGTCGCCGGGGGCTCCAGGCGCCATAATGTTCGGCGGAAAGCCATAGCCCACGCTCGCGATGAGTGGACGGGCGATAAGGACGCAGATGGCGCCCTTCAGGCAGTCGAGCAGCAGCGTGAGCGCGGCCACCTTGGGGCCGGCCACGCGCAGGGCGTTGGTGGTGCCGATGTTGCCGGAGCCCGCCTTGCGAATATCCGTGTGGTTGAACACGCGGCCCAGGATCAGGCCAAACGGAATCGCTCCGATAAAGAACGAGACCACGGCGCAGATGGCGGTCAGCAGAATCGGATTAAGCATCCTTTTGCTCCTTCTTCCTAAAGAAGAGTCGAATGGGCGTGCCGGCAAAGTCGAAGGTCGAGCGCATGCGGTTCTCCACGTAGCGCTGGTAGGTGTCGTTGACCAGGTCACTGTGGTTGACGAAGAACGTGAACGTCGGCGGGTTGACGCCCGTCTGGGTCACGTAGTGCATGCGCAGGCGGCGCTTGCCGTCTACCACGGTGTGGCCAAACTCGCGCAGGTCGGTGAGGAACGTGTTGAGGCGCGAGGTGCTGATCTTTTGCGAGCGCGTCTTCTCGGCGGCGTCGACCATCGCCCAGATCTTCTCGACGCTGCGGCCGGTCAGGGCAGAGATGCGCAGGTACTGGGCCCAGGGAGCCATGACGCCCAGACGGCGGTCGATGGTCTCCATGCAGGCCTCGCGCTTGCGGTCGTCGTCGAGCAGGTCCCACTTGTTGAGCAGCACCACGATGGCGCAGCCGCGCTCGATGGCAAGACCCATGACCTTCTGGTCCTGCTCGGTAACGCCCACGGAGGCGTCGACGACGAGCAGCGCCACGTCGGCGCGGTCAATGGCACGCAGGCCGCGGACCATGGAGTAGTACTCGATGTTCTCGTACACGGTGCTCTTCTTGCGAATGCCCGCGGTGTCGACCATGCGGTAATGCTTGCCGTTGCGCTCCACGACGGTGTCGATGGCGTCGCGCGTGGTGCCGGCGATGTTCGAGACGATGGAGCGGTCGGCGCCCAAGATGCGGTTGAACAGCGACGACTTACCGGCGTTGGGGCGGCCGATGATGGCGACGTTCAGCGCGTCGGGGAACTCATCGGCGACCTCGTCCTCTTCCTCCGGAAGCAGGGCCACGATATCGTCGAGCAGGTCGCCCGTGCCATGGCCATGCAGGGCCGAGAGCGGCGTGGGCTCACCGATGCCGAGCGAATAGAACTCCCAGATGCTGTCGTTCTCGCGATCGGGGTTGTCGAGCTTGTTCACCAGCAGAAAGACCGGCTTGTCGCAGCGCTTGAGCATGCGGGCGACCGACTCGTCCTCCTCGGTGACGCCGGTGCGGCCGTCAACCACAAACAGGATGACGGCGGCTTCCTCAGCGGCGGCGAGCGCCTGGTCGCGGATGGACGTGGCGAAGACGTCGTCGCTCTTGAGCGGCTCGATACCGCCCGTGTCGACGATGGTGAACTCGCGGCCGTTCCAATCGGCCGTGTGATACGAGCGGTCGCGCGTGACGCCGCGGGACTCATGGACGATGGCGTCCGAGGTTTGGGCCAGGCGGTTAACGAGCGTGGACTTGCCCACGTTGGGGCGTCCGACGACGGCGACGATAGGTTTCATCTGCTCTCCTTTAATGGGTAGGGTTAGCGGGAATAGTTGAATTGGCGGGCGTTATGCCAAGGATGTGCTCCAGGGTATTGAGCAGCTCATGCGGCATGGTCGACACCACATGAACCTCGGCGCCACGACTGGTAAGGCTTGCGAGTAAATCGTCACGATGATACTCGTCAAGCGTCATGCCGTCAGCGTTGAACATGAGCTTAGGCACAAAGAGCATAACCCCCGACAGGTCTTGCGGCAGCTGCTCCAGGATATCGCTCGCGACGATGAGACCGGTCACGTCCACGTTACCGCCAAAGTAGCGGTTCTTGATGGCCGTGACGGTGCCGGAAAGGCCCTGTGGAGACTCCACGAAGCGGGCCACGGTATCGCGTGCGCTGGCGCCCGAAAGACATACCAGGCGCTGGTCGCGGTCGGTCATAGCCTTGCGAACGCGGGCAAGGCGCTCGGCGTCGGTGGCAAGCACATCGTCGGTCTCGTCCAGATACGAGCGGATCATGCCGATGCCGTCGTAGTACTGCGGGTAGCCGTCGTAAAAGTCTGCCTCAGGCGGCTCGATGCCGGCGTCCAGATAGAACTCGTCGCTCATCTGGAAGGTGTGGCGGCCAAAGCGCTCGAAGGCGCGGTCCTGGAAGGGCCGGATCATGGCAATCGTCTCGCGCGCCAGCTCGGGCTTGTCGCTGTAGGACCAGCTAAAGCGGTTCTGATGCTTGGTAAAACCGAGCGGCACAATGCCCAGACTCGTGATCTGCTCGTGATCCTCGCAAAAGCGCAGGGTCTTTTGCAGCTCCTCGCCGTCGTTCATGCCGGGGCACAGCACAATCTGCGCGTGAATCTCGATGCCGGCGGCCATGATGGCCTCGAGTACGTCCATGCCGCGCTGGGCGTTGCGGCCCATCATACGGCGGCGGACATCGGGGCTCACGGCATGGACCGACACGTTCATCGGACTCATGTTGCGATCGATGACGTTTTGCACGTCCTCGTCGGAAAGGTTCGTGAGCGTGACAAAGTTACCCTGCAAAAAGCTCAGGCGGTAGTCGTCGTCGCGAATGTAGAGCGTGGAGCGGCCGCCCTTGGGCAGCATCGTCATAAAGCAGAACACACAGGCGTTGACGCAGGTACGCATGCCGTCAAAGATGGGGCCGTCGAACTCAAGGCCCCAATCCTCGCCGGGAAAACGGTCGAGCTCCACAGGAGTGACAGTGCCGTCGCGCGGGTCGAATACCTCCAGCTCGACGGTGTCGTCGTCTGCCTCCCAGAGCCATACGATCATGTCAGTGAGTTGCTCGCCGTTGACCGTGAGCACGCGCATGCCCGGCTCGATACCCACATCCCATGCGGGCGATTCGGGACGCACGTTCTTAACGAGCGCGCCTTCACCCGGCTCGGGATCGCGGCTGCGCCCGTAATCGGCCACCTCGGCGGCGTATGCGGGTACGGTCTGGTCCATGATTAGCGGCAAAGCTCCTTGATGCGCGCAACGGCGCGTTCGATGTGTTCTTGCGGGGTGGAGGCTCCGGCGGTGATGCCGATGTGGCGCGCGTTGGCAAACCATGCGGCCTCAAGCTCCGAAGCTTCCTCGATGTGATGTGTGTGCTCGCAGGCATCGGCACAAATCTGCGCCAGGCGGCGCGTGTTACCCGAATTTTTGCCGCCCACGACGACCATGCAATCACAGCGATTGGCGAGGGTTGCCGCCGCCTGCTGCCGTTCGCTCGTGGCGGCGCAGATGGTGTTGATCACACGCAGTTCCTGCACGCGTGGGGCGATGGAGGCGACAACCTCGGCCAGGTTCTGCGCGGTTTGGGTAGTCTGCACAACCAGGCCCACCTTGCCCTTGAGCGACAGCTCGTCGGCGTCGGCGGCACAGCTCACGACTTGAGCGTCATCACCGGCGTGGCCCAGAATGCCCTCGACCTCGGGATGGCCCGGCTCGCCCACGACGATCACGCGGTAGCCCTCGCGCACTAGGCGCTCGGCCGCCACATGGACCTTCTTCACGTAGGGGCAGGTGGCGTCGACCACGGTAAGGCCACGCTCGCGAGCGGCGTCAATGACCTGCGGCACCACACCGTGCGCGCGAATGATCACGGTGCCCGATGCGGCGTCGTCCAAGGTGTCTGCCAGACCAACGCCTGCCTCGGCAAGCTCGCGTACCACGATGGGGTTATGGATGAGCGGGCCCAGCGTGTGGACCTGAGCGCTCTCCTCCGCCTGCGGCGCGGCGGCCAGTGCCATGTCGAGCGCACGCTGCACGCCGTAGCAGGTGCCGGCGTGGGCAGCGATTTCTATGGTGGGGACGACCTCCTCAGCGGCGGTCGCGGCAGTATTCATGACGTTCTCACACATGGCTAGAACCTGCCCGGATGCTCGTCGCACAGCTCGTCGCGCATGGCGTAGACGCGGTTCATGGCCTCGGACTCAAACCATGCCAGGCGCTCCTTGCGCTTAAGCTCGGCCGGTGCGTCGGATAGCGAGATGGCCTTGCCGGCGCGGATCCAGCACTTTTTGGGGCGCATGAGCTTTTTGCCTTTGGGCGTGATATCGGACCAGCCGCAGATGGCGAGTGGGTTGACGGGAGCCTTGCCCATCTGGGCGATAAGCGCAAAGCCGCCATGGACCTCGGGCTTGGTCTCGCGCGAGCGGATGCGCGTACCCTCGGGGAAGATCAGGACATCCTCACCGCGCTGCAGTGCATGCTGGGCGGCGCGCAGACACTTCATGTCGGCGGTGCCGCGCTCGACGGGAATGCCGCCCACGCGGCTAAAGGCCCAGCGCACAATCTTGCTCTTAGCGAACTCGGACTTAAAGATGGGGCGGATGCGGCGGCCGCCAAAGAACAGCGCCGTCTCCACGGCCAAGAGTTCGGCCATCGAGGTGTGGTTGCAGATGACTACGCTGCCGCGGCCTTCCTGGCGCTCAAACAGCAGGTCGGCATCCTCGACCTTCCAGCGCCACATAAGCTTGGAGAAGACCCACAGGATGCCCATGACCACGACGACGGTGCCGCGGATGAGCGCCGGGAACTCGGCGTAGGGGGCGTTGTAGTAATCCTCGGGCGTCTGCTTAAACAGGCGCATGGGCTACCTCCTTTGGTTGATGAGGTCCTCGATTATCGAGACGACCTCGTCGATGGTGTGGGCGGTGGAGTCGACGTGCACCGCGTCCTCGGCGGGCACGAGCGGCGCGACCTCGCGGCTGCTGTCGAGCTTATCGCGCTGCTTGAGGGCATCGAGGGTTTCATCGACCTCGGTCTCGAGCTGCTCTGTGGTGAGCGGCTGGGCGTCATTTTGGTGACGCTGCAGCACGCGGCGACGGGCGCGCTCGCGCGGGTCGGCGGTCAGGAACACTTTGACCTGCGCGTTGGGGAATACGACGGTGCCGATGTCGCGACCCTCGGCCACGATATCGCGGTCCTCGGCGGCGCGTCGCTGATGGATGAGCATGGCGGCGCGTACGCCCGGGTAAGCCGAGACCTTGGAGACGTTGGCGTCCACCTGCGGGGTGCGGATGGCAGCCGATGCGTCCTTGCCGTCGATGGTCAGGCGCGTGTCCTCGCCGGTGCCGTTGGTAAAGCGAATCTCGATCTGCTCGGCAAGAGCGTCGATGGCCGCCTCGTCGTTCAGATCGATGCCGCGGTCGAGCGCGGCGAAGGTGACGGCGCGATACATGGCACCCGTGTCGAGCTTGTTAAAGCCCAGCTGGCGGGCGATCTCCTTGGCGATGGTGGACTTGCCGGAACCGGCGGGGCCGTCGATGGCGACGATCATGCAATGCTTCCTTTCGGTGGTTGACGTGCTGATATGGGACGCGAGCGCTGCTTGCTGGCGGACTGGCTAGCCCGTGTAGCGCTCGCGGTAGGTGTTGCGCTTGGGTGCGGAGCCATGGCTGCCGTGGTGGCGCGTGCGGCTCGCGGTGTTGGTCGCGGGCGCGGCGGTGCGCTTGGAGGCGGCCTGCTTGGGCGGAATGCCGCCGGCCTTAAGGATCTGCACCTCGCGGTCGGTGAGCTCGCGCCACGAGCCCTTGGCCACGTCTTTGAGCTCCAGGCCAGCAAAGTTGCAGCGGTGTAGGCGGATCACCGGATGGTGGATCTTGCTCAGCATGCGCTTGACCTGATTCTTGCGCCCCTCGCGGATGATGACCTCCACGGCAGTGGTGCCGGGCTTGACGCCTTGCGGAGCCACGGCCTCGGCCTCGCGCGCGTTGATGACGCGGCAGATTGCCGGCTGGCACAGGCCGTCGTCGAGCTCGATGCCGCGGCGCAGCGGTTCCAAGTCGCGATCGGTCAGGTGGCCGTCAACGAGTGCCTGATAGGTCTTGTAGACGTGCTTGCTGGGGTGCAGCAGGTCCTGCGAAAGGTCGCCGTCGGTGGTAAAGAGCAAAAGGCCCGTGGTGTCGCGGTCCAGGCGACCCACCGGGAAGAGCCCCGGAAAGCGGTCGCGCGGTACCAGGTCGGCCACGCAAGGGCGCTCCTGCGGATCGCTCATGGTGGTGAGGTAGCCGGTCGGCTTGTAGAGCATCAGGTACACGGCGCCCTGGTTGAGCTTGACGGGCATGCCGTCGACCTCGATATGGTCGCGGTCGACGTCGACCTTGGTGCCCAGTTCGGTCGCGACCTGGCCGTTGACGGTCACGCGGCCGGCGGTCATCAGGTCCTCCGAGCCGCGGCGACTCGCCACGCCCGCGCGCGCCAAAAAACGCTGCAGACGCATGGTGTGCGGGTAGACGGGCTGGGCACCGCCTGTGGGCGCCGTAGCGCCCGCGGCGCGTGAGGTACGCGTCTCCCCTGCTTCGTTAGTCCTCGTCATGTATATCCTCCGAGGCATCGACGGTGGGCAGAAGCTCCTCATCGTCGGTGTCCTCAACATCGGTATCGAGCAGTTCGCGCTCTTCATCCAAGTCCTCGGCCTGCTCCTCGAGCGTGGACTGAATGCTGCGGCCGCTCAGGCGCTCGCGGATAAACTGTCGCGACTGCTCGTCGGGGGCAAACTGCTCCAGATCGGGCAGGTCGCGGGTGGAGCGAAGACCGAACTTTTCCAAGAAGGCGTTGGTCGTGCCGTAGATAATGGCCTGTCCGCGCTCGGGGTCGCGGCCGAGCTCGCGCACCAGACCCTTGTCCACGAGCGACGCGATGACGCCGTCGGAGTTGACGCCGCGGATGCCTTTGACAACCTCGCGCGTGACTGGCTGGTGGTAGGCGATGACGGCCAGGGTCTCGAGCGCCGCCTGAGACAGCTTTTGCGTGTCCCAGCTCAGCACGTAGGCCTCGACCACATCGTGGTAGGCGGGGTGTGTGAACAGGCGCCAGCCACCGGCGACCTCGCGCAGCTGAAAGCCGCGGTTGGCCTCCTCGTACTCAACTTTGAGCTCGGCCAACAGCGACGCGCATTCGCCCGGTGCGATATCCAGCGCACCTGCCAACGCGGGCGCGCTCACGGGGTCGCTCGACACCAGCAGCAGCGCCTCGAGAGCGCCTTTGAGGCTGTTTGCCTCTAGCGTGGAAAGGGTTGACATGGTAGCCGCTCCTATTCGGTGAGCTCGGGGCCCTCGCCGGGCACGTATGCCTCGGCGCCCTCGACGCGGTTGATGCGGATAGTTCCAAAGATCTCGTCCTGGCTCAGCGTAAGCGAGCCGCGCTTGGCGAGCTCGAGCATGGCCAGGAAGGTGACGACGAGCTGCTCGGTGGTGGCGTCGCCGTCCAGTAGCTCACGGAAGGTGCAGGTTTGGTGCGCCATGGTAAAGCGGTCGACCGAGGCCACCGTCAGGTCGAGCGGCACGCGATGCGGTGCCACGTGCTCGGCCTCCAGCAGGAAGGTCTGGCGCTTGCCGTCCAGGTCGGCGCAGATGACGGCCAGGCCGCGCAGGGTAATGCCGGCCAGGTAGTCGGGCATAAGACCCAAAAACTCGGGGTCGGGGCCGGCCACGCGCGGATGCATGCGGCTCTCGGCCTGCATGCGCGCGCCAAGGGCCGCCGCCGCGCCCTTAAACTGCTTGTAGGCGATCAGGCGCTGAATCAGGACCTCGCGCAGGGCGTCACCGTCGAGCGTGCTGAGCTCCTCGAGGTCTTCGTCGAACTCGTCATCGTCGTCGGCTTTGCGCGGGGCCTCCTGCGGTACCAGCGATGCGGCTTTGATGTCCAAAAGGGTTGCCGCGACCAGCAAAAAGTCGCTCGCCACGTCTAGGTCCAGCGCCTCGATACGCTCGGCCTCGGCAAGGTACTGCTCGGCCACCTCGCTGATGGAGATGGCGCCGATATCAACTTTTTGGCGGGTTACCAGCTGCAGCAGCAGGTCGAACGGTCCGCTGTAGACCTGCGTCGACACGCGATACGACATCTTCGACCTCCTTTGACGGCGCCTTCGCGGCGCGGTTTGGGTGAAAATTGCGACCGTTTTGCACGGTCGACCTGTAAGTTTACCTTAGATGCCGGCGATTGCGAAGTTGAGCAGCCACTCGGCCAGCGGATACACGGTAACGTCGAAATACCGCCCGATCACGTCGATGCCGGTCCACATGGGCAGCAGGTACAGCACGATGATAAGGATCGGCATGGCGTATTGTTGTAGACGGTAATAGTTGTTGAGCGCCTTGCCATTGAGGAACGGCACGATGATCGACGAGCCATCGAGCGGCGGAATCGGGATGAGGTTGAAGAACGCAAGCGACAGGTTGACCACGATGAACGTGGCGCCGAAGTTCATGATCTGTGATGCCACGGCAAAGGACATGCTGGTGTAGAGGTTGCCGTACGTTGCGTGCATGAGGGCGGCCGCGAGGCACGCGAGGGCGATGTTCGACGCGGGGCCGGCCACGCTCACCAGGACCTCGTCGCGCTTGGGGTGCTTGAGGTTGTTGAGGTAGACGGGCACTGGCTTGGCGAAGGCGAACACCGGGCCGCCGGCGGCAAGCATGAGCAGAGGCAGGATGATGGTGCCAAACGGGTCGATATGGTTGAGCGGGTTGAGCGAGACGCGGCCACGGGAGCGGGCCGTCTTGTCGCCAAGCGCCCAGGCCGCGGCTGCGTGCGCGCTCTCGTGGATAACGATGCCCACGATGACGGCGACCGCGCTGGCGAGTAGGTTCATGAGGTAGCTGCCGGACATGTCGATCCCCTAGCGGACGCGGCGCGAGGCGCGCGTGAGCAAGTAGTCGGCCACAAACAGGATGACGGCCACGATGGCGTAATCCAAGCGGAACACGCCGCCAAAAGGTGAGGTGATGACGCCATAGCCGGCAATGGCGCTCGGCAGTGCGCGAGAAAGCTCAACGACAAAGCCCACGATCTGCAGCTTGGCGGTGAGGCCGCTAAAGCACAGCAGCACGGTCATCGCGCTCATAAAGATGCCGCAGATGCGACAAGCGATGGCGATGATGCTCATCGCCACGGCAGCGGCCTTACGAGAGTTCACGCGCGGTCTCCTCTTCGATCTGGGTGGAAAGCTCCAGCCATTCGTCTTCGAGCTTGGGCAGCTCTTGCTTAAGGCCGTTATATTCCCCCAGCGCGGCGTTGAACTTATCCTGATCGGCATAAAGCTCTTCGCTTGCCATCAATTCCATAAGCTCGTCATAGCGGGCACGCTTTTTGTCGAGTTCCGTCTCGATCTTCTTGAGCTGGTTGCGCACGCCCTTGAGCTTTTTGTTGAGCGCGGCACGGGCCTGGGCCTCGGCGCGCTTTTGCTCCTTGGTCTTTTTACCCTCGGCAGGCTTGGAAGCGACGGCGGGGGTGTCGGCCTGGGCCGCGGTGACCTTAGCGGACTTGGCCGCGGCAGGCGCGCTCTCCCCTGCGGCCTCGGCGGCGGCGCGGGCTGCGAGATCCTCGCGCTTGTAGAGGTAGTAGTCGTAGTCGCCGTCGTAGACCGTGACCTTGCCATCGCGTATGTCGATCACGCGGTTGGCAACGGCGCGTACCAGGTGCTCGTCGTGGCTGATCAGCACGATGGTACCGGGGAAGTTTTGCAGGGCATTCTCGAGCATGTCCACCGAGTCGATGTCCAGGTGGTTGGTGGGCTCGTCCAGGCACAGGAGCGCCTCGGGGGCCACGAGCATCTTTGCCAGGGCCAGACGCGCCTTTTCGCCGCCGGAGAGGACACGGACCTGCTTTTCAATTGCGTCGTTGTCGCTAAATAGGAAGGCGCCCAGCAGGCTGCGCTGCTGCGGCACGGTCCACTTGGGCGTGACGGTGTCGATTTCTTGCAGTACGGTATTGGACTCGGTCATGCCCTCGAGCGCGTGCTGGGCGTAGTAGGCCACGCCCACGTTGGTGCCCAGATCGCGCGTGCCGGTAGTTGGCGGCTCCAGGCCGGCGAGAATCTTCATGAGCGTGGACTTGCCGGCGCCGTTGGGGCCGACGAGCGCCACGTGCTCGCCGCGGTAGAGCTTGAGGTCGATATCGCTGTAGATGTGCTTGTTGCCGTAGGACTTGGATACGCCCTCCAGACCCACGACCATGTCGCCCGAGCGCGGCGGATCGGGGAACTTAAAGTCGATGTGCTTGTGGCCTTCTGGCAGGATGACGAGCTCCTTTTTGATTTGCTCGATCTTGCGGATGCGCTCCTGGGCCTGGGCGGCCTTGGTGGGCTTGTAGCGGAACTTGTCGACGAAGACCTGCATGTGGGCGATGTCGCGCTCCTGGGCGGCGCGCTTGGCGCGCATCTGCTCCAGGTTGTCCTCGCGCTGCTTGAGGTAGCTGCTGTAGTTGCCAGTGTAGGTGGTCACGCGGCGGTTTTCGAGCGCGGCCACGTGGTCGACGCAGGCGTCCATGAAGGCGCGGTCGTGGCTGACGATGAGGACGGCGCCGTCGTAGTTGGCAATAAAGCCGCGCAGCCACTGGACGCTCTCAAGGTCCAGGTGGTTGGTGGGCTCGTCCAGAAGCAGCAGGTCGGGGTGGCGCAGGAAGAGCTTGGCAAGCGCAATGCGCATCTGCCAGCCGCCAGAGAACTCGGAGCACGGGCGCTCAAAGTCGGTAACCTTGAAACCCAGGCCGGACAGGATTTTACGGGCGTTGCTCTCGAGCTCGTAGCCGCCCAGGTGCTCAAAGCGGTCCTGGACCTGGCCGTACTCGTTGAGGAGCGCGTCGACGTCCTTCCCCTGTTCGGAGAGCTCGGTGATCTGGGCCTGCAGCTCGTTGGCGCGCTCGCCCATGCGGCGGATTTCCTTGGCAGCGGCCATGACCTCGGCAAGGATGGTGGTGTCCTTTTGCTCTAGGTTGGTTTCCTGCTCTAGGTAGCCCACCTGGCAGTCCTTGGCATACTGGACCTGGCCTGCGTCGGGGCTGTCGATGCCCATGATGATTTTGAGCATGGTGGTTTTGCCGGCGCCGTTGGGGCCCACGAGCGCGAAGCGCTCGCCGGGGTTGATCTGGAAGGACGCGCCGCTAAAGAGGACGCGTGCGCCGAAGCTTTTATCGATCTTGTCGACCAGGAGGATCATGGTGCCGCCTTTGACCTTGTGTGCCTATATGAAAAAAGGCCCCAACTTGCGTTGGAGCCTCATTCAATGCTCGGGTGGAGACGAGGGGGATCGAACCCCTGACCTCTTGACTGCCAGTCAAGCGCTCTCCCAGCTGAGCTACGCCCCCGTGCGATGAAGTACTATACGGGAACTCGGACCACGATGCAAGGACAATTTTGGAAAAACTTTCCGGGGGCGCGGGCGCCGCTGGGACGAGAGCGCGGCACGGACTCGAGGGCAAGGGACCCGCGATGCCGGATCCGGCCCGCGGGGCGCGCCCCGCGGGCGGCGGCGCTGCCGCCGCCCTCCCATCAGGCTCCACCCCGGCCGCCCCCGGGGCCTCCCGCCACGAAACCGGCCCATCTACTACGTTTGGCCGGCATCCCCCGACCATGGCGTCTCGGGCAAAAATAAAACCGCAGGTAGACGGCCTGCGGTTTTTGCGAAATACGGGTTATGGTCGAGGGGTCGGGCTTAAACGTAGTAGATGGGCCGGTTTCGTGGCGGCGGCAT
>DBFALE010000032.1:0-53672 GCA_048230835.1 Collinsella sp. | reverse complement strand
AAAACAGGCCCCTTCCTGCCTGTCTTTGAGTTGAAATACATAGCATACGCCGTCGTAATCGAATGCATGCAATCGCTCAGATGAACATGCTCGTCATCAAGCAGAAGATGAATATGGTTATCCATAAGGCACCACGCGATGACATCCACTTTAAACTTCTGGCATTTCGAAGCAATCAGCCGAATCAGATAGAGCCGATCTTCGTCATCCTCAAATATGAGTTGGTCGGCACATCCCTTTTGTACGACATGGTAAAAGCCATATACAGAGATTTCTCGCGCAGTCCGAGTCATACGCATCCCCTCCTCGACAGATAACAATTACGTTACCCGAGCCAGAGTAGAAAAAACGTACTGGGAGCTATAAATCGCGATGTTCGGCGAACGGTAGGTAGTAGCTAAAAAAGCCCCGTCCCAAATTAGCTACTTTTGGGCAAAAAGAAAACCGGGCAGGTGCGGAAAACCGCAACTGCCCGGCGAACGGTAGAGGGTAGTTAAAAAAGCCCCAGCCTAAGCAAAGCTCTAGAGGAGGTTGAGGGGGAGCTGGGGGGCGTCGCCCCAGAGCTTCTCGAGACGGTAGAAGTCACGTGCCTCGGGGGTGAAGACGTGGACGACGACTGAACCGTAATCCATGAGCATCCAGGTCTTCTGCTCGCGGCCCTCGATGGAGAACGGGTGCTCACCGCAAGCCTCGGCGACCTTCTCCTCGATCTCGTCGACGATAGAATCGACCTGACGGTTGTTGGTACCGGTGGCGAGCACAAAGTAGTCGCACACGTCGGAGAGCTCAGTCAGGTCGAGCACCTGAACGTCCTCGCCCTTCTTGTCGTAGGCAGCCTGCGCGGCGGCGCGGGCGACATCCTCGGCGGCGACACCGCTCGTGGACAGCGAGGCGGCGGTACGGTCGGACGTGGCAACGAAGCTCTTGTGCTCCACACCTTCAAGAATCTGCTCGTCGGTCATGGTCTCGTCGGCCATGGAATACCTCTTTCTAGACGCACCCGAGCTAGCGTAGCTGGGCGTAATGGTTGTAAATCGTAATAGCCGTGGGATAAAGATAGCGCCCGGACTGGATCACGTAGACCAGACCCTGCGCAAAACAGGAGAAGAACAACTCGTCAAGCGTCGACTCCCCCACCATCTTGCGCAGCGCGTGGGCATAATCACCATGGCGGTTGGGTTCGATGGCATCGGCAACAAAGACCACCATATCGAGCGGCGTCATGTCGCAGGCGCCCACGGTGTGACGGTCGACAGCCTGAAAGACCGCCGGCGACAGCTCGGGAAAAAGCTGCGGAAGCTCATAGGCGGCAACCGGGCCATGCAAAAGCGGCGTCGCGGCAGACGGAGAGCCGGCAATCTTAATGCCGTAATGCAGAGCGCGCGTGACCAGCTCGTCGTCGGAGAGCACCTTGTCCCAGTCATGAATCAGGCCGGCGGCGGCGGCATCAAAGCGGTCGACACCGTATACCTCGGCTAGATGCAGCGCAGTCTCGGCAACCCCGAGCGAATGCACGTAGCGCTTACGTTTATCTTTCATACGCACATCGAGCAGCTCTTGAATGCGCTTGAGGAGCGCGCGCTCATCGCCCTCAAACTGATCCTCTACCGACAACGTAGACCCCCATCACTCAAAATCTTCTTGACCCAGATCGGCATACAACCCGCGTTTGCGAATATAGCCGAGAACGGACTCGCTCGTAAGATAGCGCACGCTCATGCCACGGGCAACTCGCTTACGAATGTTGGTCGAGCTAATCGCCAGCGCCGGAATCTGGATATAGCGCACGTCAAACGGCAGGCCCGACTCTTTGATTCGCGCGCGAGCAGTATCGATATCAAAGCCCGGTCGCGTCGCCGCAATGAACGTGGCAAGCTCGGCAATTCGGTCGGCATCATGCCAGGTAACAATATCGATAATCGCGTCGGCGCCCGTAATAAAGTAGAGCTTTACCTGAGGCGGGTAAAAGTCGCGAAGGGCATGAAGTGTATCGGCCGTATAGGTCACGCCAGGACGGTCGATCTCGAAACGGCTCGCCAAAAAAGCCGGATTCGCAGCGGTGGCGAGGACCGTCATGGCATAACGGTCCTCGGCAGGCGTCACCGGTTTGTCGAGCTTAAAGGCGGGAGAGCCGGCCGGCATAAAGAGCACGGCGTCCAAGTCGAGCGACTCGCGCGCCTGCTCGGCGGTAACCAAGTGCCCGTAATGAATCGGGTCAAAGGTACCACCCATAATGCCGAGCCTAAACTCCTGCCCGTCTTCTAGAGGAAGCTCGGGCAGACCGATTCCACCGCGCAGCGACATGGCTTACTCGCCCTCCGGGGTCTCAACAACGTCGACTTCGGTAGTGCCTTCGGAACCCTCGGTGACATCAGCCACGTCCGAACCCTCGGCCGCTACGTCAATAACCTCAACGCCTTCGTCCTCAAGCTCCTCCTCGTACTCCGAGAAGTCCTCGGCGCTCTCAAAGTCAAAGGCGCGCTGGCAAATGCGGACCTCGTCGCCCGCACGGCAGCCGGCCTTCTCGAGCGCGTCGTCAACACCCATGCGCGCAAACTTATGCTGCAGGTAGATGACGGCCTCCTCGTTTTCCCAGTCGGTCTGGATAACCATACGCTCGATAGCGCGACCGACCACACGGAAGGCATGGGGCTCTTCCTGAACAATACGGAACCGCTTCTCGCGCTGCAGGCGGCGGCGCTCCCACTCATCGTCGCGCAGATCGACCGGCTCATCGGAGACAGCCAACTCGGCGCGCATCTTAGCCACCTGCTCGCCCACGGCAAGCATCAACGTGTTGAGACCGGCGCCCGTCACAGCAGACACGGCAAAGAACATATGTCCATCGTCGAGCACGGCGCGTTTGAGGTCGGCAATCTTGTCAGCCGTGCCCGGCGCATCGCACTTGTTGGCGACAACAATCTGCGGACGCTCCGAAAGCTCGGCGCCATATTGCTCGAGCTCGCGGTTGATGATGCGGTAGTCCTCGACCGGATCGCGATCCTCAAACCCGCCCGTCATATCGACGACATGCAAGATGAGTGCCGTGCGCTCGATGTGACGCAGGAACTGATGGCCCAGACCCTTGCCCTCGCTCGCACCCTCGATAAGACCGGGGACGTCGGCAACGACATAGGAGTACTCGCCGGCACGCACCATACCCAGGTTGGGCACGAGTGTGGTAAACGGATAGTCGGCGATCTTGGGTCGGGCGGCACTCATGCGCGCGATAAGCGAGGATTTGCCCACCGAGGGGAAGCCCACGAGCGCGGCATCGGCCATGAGCTTCATCTCGAGCTCAATCCAGTGCTCCTCGGCCGGTTCGCCCAGCTGGGCGAACGCGGGCGCGCGGCGCACCGAGGTCACAAAGTGCGTGTTACCAAGGCCACCGGCACCGCCAGGCGCTACGACAACGCGCTCGCCATCATGCACCAAGTCGGCAATCTCGAACATCGGGGTCTGGGTCTCGGGGTCGAGCTCACGCACCACGGTACCCATGGGAACCTTGAGAATCAGGTCCTCGCCGCTCTTGCCGTTGCGGCGGGCGCCCTGGCCGTGCGTTCCGCGCTCGGCGCGGAAGTGATGCTTAAAGCGGTAGTCGATCAGCGAAGACAGCTGAGCATCGGCCTGGATGACGACATTGCCGCCACGACCACCGTCGCCGCCATCGGGGCCACCCTTGGGGACAAAGGCCTCGCGCCTAAACGACATGCATCCGGCACCGCCGTCGCCGCCGCACACGTTAATGCGGCTGATATCGGTGAACTGTGACAACAGAATCGCCTCCTACAAAAAAGAGGGAGACCCTTGAATCCTAAAACTCAAGTGCCTCCCACATATGTGCTCTATGAAGGGTGAATTACGCGTTCGCGAGCGGGCGTACGCTGACCCTGTGCTTGATACCCTTGTGGAACTCAACGGTACCGTCGACCAGCGCGAACAGCGTGTCGTCCTTGCCACGGCCAACGTTCTCACCCGGGTGGATGTGCGTGCCGTGCTGACGGACGAGAATCGTGCCCGTGGTTACCGTCTGGCCGGCGAAGCGCTTCGTGCCAAGGCGCTGACCGCGGGAGTCACGGCCATTACGGGAGGAACCGAGTCCTTTTTTGTGTGCCATTGTGTATACCTACTCTTTCGTTACGAGTGTAATCTACTCGGCGACGGGAGCCTCGGCAACAGCCTCGGCCTCTGCCTTGACAGCCTTCTTGGCGCGGGACGTAGCCTGGACCTTCACGATCTTCAGCTTGGTGAGCTGCTGACGGTGACCCTTCAGACGACGATAGCGCTTACGCTTGTGGAACTTGAAGACCAGCTGCTTCTCGCCCTTGAACTGCTCAACGATCTGAGCGGTAACCTTGGCCTTGGCCAGCTTGTCGGGATCGGTGACGATCTTCTTACCATCGTTGAGGAAGATGACCGGCAGGGTGACCTTGTCGCCCTCATTGCCCTCGATCTTCTCGACGGTGATGACATCGTCGGTGGCGACCTTGTACTGCTTGCCGCCCGTGTTAACGATTGCGTACATGTTTACTTGCCCTTCATGCATCAGTTAGTGCAACAGCCGAATATAGTAGCAGGCGATAATACCCCCGTCAACGAGTATGTGGAGCAAATCCACAAGTTCGCACAGGTATGGGGCTGACGAGTCGGCCCTCGTCGTCCTCGCATGCTTGATTCTGACGCTCGACATCGTAGGAGCAGATGGTCACGAGGTCTTGCATACCGGTGGAAACAATAGGTGCATCGACGCCCGGGGTCAAGCCCTGCAACAAAACATCAGCAGCAGAAAGCAAAATCTCCGGACGCATGGAGCCCTCGTTGTCGGCATGGGTGTCGAGCATGAGCACCAGATGGTCCGGACGCTCCCCCGCCGCGAGCTCATAGCCAACGAGCGTATGGTCCAGATCAAGTCGCTTGCTCTTTTTGCCGCGCGCATAGTCAATGCCATGACCCGCGCGCAGCGTGTCGATCGCAGCACGCACCTCGTCGGCGCTCACGGGGGCCTCGGGGTCCAGGTGCAAGTCGATGCGGTACGACAGACGCGTAAGTTGAGCCGTCAGCGCCGGCGTGCGCACGTCGATGTAGGCGGCCTCGATGGGTGCCAAATCTGCCGGGGACGCCGCGGCCAGGCGCTCAAAGGCCTCGTCAAGCGCGACGAACTCGGTCATAAACAGGTCATACCACTCGCAGGTCGACGACGTGCCCACGGGCAGCGCCGACGAAAAGCCCACGCGCATATGCGGCGAGAAACCCTGCGTCACGGCATAGGGCAGGCCCGCACGGCGCACGATGCGCTCAATGGTATGGATTAGTTCCAGATGGCCCAAATACTTAAGGCGATCACGCTTGCCGTAGCGAACGCGCAGCCTAAAGAGCGTGGGATTGTCGGTCAAGCGCTCACTCATGCGCGATCACCCATCAATACGTTCTTGGCGTGGAGCGTGGGACAGATTCCGCAGCCGGTGCACGACGTGCGGGTGCAATCGGGCGTCGTGACGCCCTCGAGCGAACGGCGGTATTCGCGCTCGAGGAAGCCGCGCGAGCAGCCGGGGCTCACGTGCTCCCAGGGCAGGCGCCAGTCCAGCTCGTAGGGCAGGTGCACCAGCTCGTTGAGGTCGATGCGGTTTTTGGCAGCGGCCTCCTTCCAGTTGTCGAGCGAGAAGTGCTCCACCCAGGCGTCGAAGCGCGAGCCCGCACGCCAGGCGTCGATGATGACCGGCGTCATATCGCGACCGGCACGGGAGAGCGCAGCCTCGACAAGCGAGGTCTCGGCATCGTGGTAATGCACGCGTACGGCGCGGTTGCGCACGCTCGTGATGAGCAGCTTTTGGCGGCGCTTGACGTCGTCGTAATCGAGCTGCGGGCACCACTGGAAAGGTGTTGCCGCCTTGGGGATGAACACCGAAACAGAGATAGACACCGAGATAGACCCGCGGCGCGCCTTGGGCACCACGGAGCGGCCGAGCTCCAGCACATGATCGGCCAGGTTGGCGATAGCCACGATGTCCTCGTCGCGCTCGCCGGGAAGGCCCATCATGAAGTAGAGCTTCATGCGGTTCCAGCCGGCCTCGAAGGCTGCCTTGGCCGCGCGATCCAAGTCCTCCTCGGTCACGTTTTTGTTGATGATGTCGCGCATACGCTGGCTGCCCGCCTCGGGCGCGAATGTCAGGCCGCCCTTCTTTTCGCCGGCGACCGACTCAGCCATATCAACGCCAAACGAGTCCAAGCGCTGCGACGGAATGGACACGCGAATGCCCGTGTCCTCCAGGCGACGGTTGAGCCTACCGAGCACATCGCGGATGCAGGAGTGGTCGGTCGTCGAAAGCGAGGTAAGCGACACCTCGTCATAGCCAGTCTTTTCCAAGCCCTGGATCACCGATGACACGATTTGGTCGGCCGAGCGCTCGCGTACCGGACGATATGTCATGCCGGCCTGGCAAAAACGGCAGCCGCGGGCGCAGCCACGCAGGATCTCGATAGACAGGCGATCGTGGACGAGCTGCGCATACGGCACGCACGACTGAGAAAGCGGATTGGTTGCGCCAAAGTCCTCGACGGCGCGCTTGTAGACTACCGGCGGGACGTCCTTGCCCTCGCGCGGCACGGTGTAGCCATGCGGCGAGCATGGCTCGTCATAGCGCACCTCATACAGGGACGGCACATAGGTACCGGCGACCGTCGCGAGCTGCTCGACAATCTGGGCGCGCGAGACACCCTCGTCGCGCAAGCGGCGATGCAGCTGGCAGATCTCGAGCAGCGACTCCTCGCCCTCGCCAATGAGAATGGCATCGAAAAATGCCGCGTACGGCTCGGGGTTATACACCGAGGGACCACCGGCGACGATGATGGGATCGTCCTCGGTACGGTCGGCAGCCAGCAGCGGAATGCCGGCGAGATCGAGCGCTTCGAGGAAGTTCGTCACGGCCATCTCGTGCGGCACGTGCATGCCGACGATGTCGAACGAGGCCACGGGCGCTGCACCTTCGAGCGACAGCAGCGGAATCCCCGCCTCGCGCATGGCATCGCCCATATCGGGCCACGGCACGTAGCCGCGCTCGCAGGAAATGCCCTCGGCCTGATTGAGGATGTTGTAGAGAATGGCGATGCCCTGGTTGGGCAGACCGACCTCATACACGTCCGGGTAGATCATGCAGCAGCGATAGTCGGCATCAGCCTTTGAGAGCGTACCCCACTCGTGGTCGATATAGCGGCTAGGCTTTTCGACCTTGGCGAGCAGCGGCTCGATCAGATGAAAACAGTCTTGGTATGGAACGCGCAAAAGAAACCCCTAAGCAGCGAGATCGGATGCATCCTCGAAAGGACTCATAGGACGGGTGGCACCGGCGACCGTGGTCACCAGGTCGCGAACGCGCGAAAACGTGGCGTTGACAACCTCATTGGCGCGGCTGTAGTCCACATCGCGCTCGTAGAGCGACACGAGCGCGCGACCCATGCCATAGGTGCCGGCAGCTGCGGTTAACGCCTTGACGACAAAGCCGATGTGCGGCGTCTGCTTCACCAATGCGCGGGTGACGGCGCGAATCACCAGACCACCGGCAAGCACGCCTGCGACCTCGTAGCCGCGCTCAGGCTTAATGCCGCGCCCAAAGATGGCCGCCAGCTCAAAGAGCATGCCCACCTGCGCCAGCGCCATCACGGGATAGTCGGCACCCGGCAAAAACACCAGGGCGCCCGTCGCCATGTTGGTGAGCGCACACGAGGTAATGATGCGATTTGCCGCCGCGATGCGCATAAAAGCAAAGTTGGCGGCAAAAGCCGTCTCCTTGTCCGTACGGTCGAGAATCCAGCGGGCAAGCGTCTCGAGCAGATAGGTCTTATCGGTCGCCGCCACCACGCCGAGCATGGGCGTAGATTCCTCAACGAACGGCACCTCGACGGCGGACTCGGCAAGCACGCACACGGGCGCGCCGGCAATCACGAGCTCCTGCACAGCACTCTCCAAGCGGTCGGATCCGCACGAGAGGACCAGCACCACGTCGGTATCGGCCTTGGGAACGATACGGTCCTCCCCCAGACGATCAACACGCACAATGCCCGAAGTCGTCTGCGGCACAAAGGCATCGCGCACCGTCTCGACCAAAAAGCGAGACGCAGTCGAATCAAGGTAAACCGAGACACGCACTGGCGTATCGGAATCCTTCTTAACAGACGCGCCCATCTTAAAAGCGCTGGTCAACTTATCTACGGGAATCTTCATGGCAAACCCCTCCAGCGGTTACGCGGCGCCCGAACGATGCCGCCATATGGATTGTACGATACCCACCGTCAGCAACTGAATCATCATCGACGACGAACCAAAACTAATAAACGGCAACGGAATACCGGTAATCGGCATCATGCCAATGCACATGCCGATGTTCTCGAAGGTCTGGAACGCCCACATGCCGACGATACCCACGCACGATAGGCGCAAGAACAATGACTCGCACTTAAAGGCAACGCGGATCGTCGAGAAGATCAGCAGCACGTAGAGGCACAGAAGCAGAAAGGAACCGCAAAAGCCGAACGTCTCGGACAGGAAGGCGAAGACGAAGTCGGTGTGGAACTCGGGTAGAAAGCCACCGGCCGACTGAGTCGCGTGGCCCAGGCCCTTACCAAAGAAGCCACCCGAGCCGACGGCAATGAGCGACTGCTGCAGGTTGTAGGCATCATCCGAATCGGCTTTGTCGGGGTCGATGAAGACTGTCAGACGGTTCATCTGATACTGCTTGATCAGCACGTCGTGGCCAAGGAGCGAATCAAAGACCGAGTCGAGCGCCAAGATGAGCGCAATCAAACCAACCAGCAGGGCCAAGGTCGACAGCACCCATTCGCGGCGTGCACCGCTCATGCAGATGACGATTGCGCCCGACACCAGCACGACCAGACCCGAGCCCAGGTCGCCCATGGCGACGACGGCCAAAAACGGAATGGACAGCATGCCGCAGAGCTTAATGTAGTCGCGAACGGTATCGATACGCCCGTTGTACTGCGAGCCAAGCGTGGCCATAAAGAAGATGGTGATGAGCTTGGCGAGCTCAACGGGCTGGAATGTCAAACCGATACCGGGGATCTTGATCCAGCCCGTCATGCCCAGACCGCCCGTATAGGACAGGCCCGGAATCTTAGGCGAGAAGATCACGATGAGATCGATGACGAGCAGGGCCGTCGAAAAGTTGGAAATGCCGCGCAGGTCGGTGCGCCAGACGAGTGCCGCCAGAACCGCGCCAATACCGATACCCAGCAGGTGTCGCGAGAACGAGGCATCGGCCTTAAACTGCGAGGCCGACCAAATGATGATGGCACCATAGGCAACGAGCGCAACGGTAGCCAGCAGCACACCGATGTGCACCTTTTGGCGGAACGTGCCGCGCGAGGCCGAGAGCTGCTTGTTAACGCGGTCCAGGCTGCTGCGAGAGCCGGTTTTGGTTGAGCGGAACAGATCCGCCGGCGAAAAGTCCATCGCAACCTCCTATCGAACCGAGGAATCGCCCGTGGCCGTCGACGTGTCGGGCTCGTCATAAATCGCACCAAGGACATCGCGCACGACGTGCAACGCGGTATCGGAGCCGCCACCGCCCTGTTCCAAGATAGTGGCAATCACGTACTTGGGGTCATCGGCCGGCGCGTAGGCGCAAAACCACGCGTAATCGTCCTCGCCGCTCTTCTCGCCCGTGCCGGACTTGCCGTAGACCGTAGGGGTCAGGGAGTTAAAGTGCGCGGCGGTCGAAGTCGAGGCGGAGTAAATCACATCGTGCATGCCGTTGCGAACAAGAGCCAAATCCGAATCGCTGTTGATCTTGGCCTCCAGGCGCTTCTTCTTGCCCTTGCCGTTGTATTTATAGGCGTCACCGTCGCCATCGCGCGACACCGCCGACAAAAACACATGCGGCACATACTGCTTGCCGCCGTTGGCAATGCCCATATAGGCGCAGGCCATCTGCAGCGGTGTCACCAGGATGTCGCCCTGGCCGATGGCAATGTTGGTCATATCGCCGGCATTCCACTTGCGGTCCTCGGCTGATGCGTCAGTAAAGTAAGACTCTTTCCACTCGGCATCGGGAATACGGCCCGTGCCCTCACTCGGCAGGTCGATGCCGCAGGTCTTGCCCAGGCCCCAGCGACGAAAGACCTCCTGCAGGCCCTCGGGATGCTGGTCGTTGTAGAAAAACGCCTTGCCCATATCGTAGAACACGGGGTCGCAGGAGTTGGCGATACCGGACTGCAGCGTCATGACACCATGTCCGGATTGAAGCCAGCAACGCTTGCCCCACGACTTGCCCAGACCCGTCCAATAGCCGGTGCAGTTGGTTGTCTGCGTTGAAGTGTAGGTTCCAAACTCAAGACCAGCCAGCGCCGAGAGCGGCTTAATGGTCGAAGCCGACATGTACTGGCCGCTAATGGCGCGGTTGAGCAGCGGATGCGAACCCTCGTCATCGTTGAGCTCGGTCCAAACATCGTTGGAGACGCCGCCGATAAACACCGAAGGATCGAACTTGGGCTCGCTGGCCATGCCCAGAATCTCGCCGTTATTGGGGTCGAGGCACACCACGGCACCGTTGCCGGCGTCGCTGTGGCCTGTGGTCTTAGCGAGCTCAATGGCACTTGCAAGCGCCGTCTCGCAGGCTTGCTGAATCTTGAGGTCGAGCGTGAGCTTAATGTCGGAACCGGCCTTCGCGGGCACGGCGCCGGCCTGACCGGTCACATTGCCCGAGGCATCGACCTTCACCGTCTGCTCGCCGCGAATACCTTGCAGCAAGTTCTCGTAGTAGCTCTCGACACCCGCCTGGCCCACGATATCGCCCGACTGGTACGTAATCTGACCGGCGGCGCTATCGTTATCGCCCGAAGCCTTCTTGTTCTGAGCCTCGAGCTGCTCGGAGGTAATGGTGCCGGTATAGCCCAAAATGTGACAGGCCGTCTCGCCGTACGGGTACTGGCGCTCGGTGCGCTCGGCAATCTTGACGCCCGGGAACTCGCCGGCATGCTCCTTGATATAGGCAACCGTGGAGCGGCGCACGTCCGTCGCGATGGTATGCAGGCTCTGAGCGCCCTCGGAATTGTCCTGAATGTTGCGTAGAACCGCGACGTAGGGCATGCCGAGCACATTCGCGAGGTGATGCACCAGCACGGTGTCATTGGCCAGGTCGCGATAGGCGACAACGGCAAGTGAGGGACGGTTTTGCACAAGTGCCACGCCATTGCGATCAAGGATTCGTCCGCGCACAGCCGGCGTAGTGACAGTACGGGTCTGGTTGCTCTTGGCCTGCTTGTCGTAGTAGTCCGACGAGACCATCTGCATACCCCACAGCTTGACGGCGAGCGCGGCGAACATCGCTCCCACGCCGGCGGTGAGGATGGAGAAGCGACCCTTGAAGGCGGTCGCGGCAGTATTACCCTCGCCCTCGGTGGCGCGCGGGGCCGTTCCATGCTGTGTATCGTAGGTAAAACGGGAATCGCCGCGTCGCATGATGACCAGCGCGACCACAATGGCCACGAACAGCACGATACCGGCGATGATAACCGTCATCTGGGAAGACATCTACGGGCCTCCCCTATTTGAGTTTGCGGGTCTTGGGCTTAAAGCGCATGCCCGTCTGATGACCACCGCGTGCGGAGAATCCGTAACCGGACTGCGGCACGACACCGGACATCAAGAACGGGATGGCAACCAGACCCGTCAGGATCGAAGACGGCAGGGCGTGGCCAAAAACAGCCACCACAAAGCTCGTCTCCAAACCCATAAACAGCAAGATGATGCTGTAGACCACGTTGATGGCAAGCGCGAAGGCGCCCACGGTAATACCGCGCGCGCTCGGGGAGCCGCCCGTCTGACCGGCCGCGCTGTGCACCAGGGCAAAACTGCCCACCGTCAACAGCAGCGACATAACGCCCACCGGCACGGCAGCGGAAAGATCATAGAACAGGCCGCTGCAAAAACCGCAGACGACAGCCCGCGTGGGATCGCCCGAGAACACGCTCAGGCACACCAGGATAATCATAAAGTTGACGCGACCGCCCGCAATGGAGATCTGCGGCGCCAGGCCTGCCTGCAGCAGTACGCATACAATGGCGGCGATTACAAACGTGCGGGAGCTCGCCCCCTGCTCGTGTAGATCCATGGACATGCCCCCTATTCGCTCGAGCCGGAATCGGTCGTCTCGGACGTGTCGGAACTGTCATCCGAACTCTCGTCCTTCGTCTTGGTCGCAGCATCGCGCGACGTTCCCTGCGGCGTGCTGTTGGCCGTGCTCACGTCCTCGTCCGAGGCCGACTGTTCGTCGGTCAACGAGGTGATGACGAGCACCTCCTCGTTATTCTCTGCCGTGGTCTGGGCACGTACGACGATGGTGTAATACACATCGTTGGCCGACTTCTCCACCGAGGAAACAGTGCCGAGCGGCAGGCCCTTGGGGAACACGCCGCCAATGCCAGAGGTCACGATGATGTCGCCGACTTTGACGTCGGAGTCAACACTCACGTACTCAAGGCGCAGGGTGCCATCGGGCTGGCCCTGCAGCATACCCTGGGCGCGCGTGTCCTGCACCATAGCCGACACGCCCGAGTTCTCGTCACCAATCAGGCGCACGGTAGAGGTCTTGGCCGATACCTCAATAATCTGGCCGATAACACCGGCAGAACTCGTCACGGGCATGTTGATGGTCAGGCCGTCGGCAGATCCCTTGTCGATGGTAACGGTCGAGGTCCAGGCATCGCCCGACGCGCCGACAATACGAGCGGCGGTCGACTTAAGGTTGTAGGTCGATTGCAGCCCGACCAGGCCCTCCAGGCGCTCGGCAGTCTTTTGAGCCTCGGAAAGCTCTGCGACCTTAGAGGTCAGCACCTCGTTTTGCTTCTTGAGGTCAGCGAGCGACTCCTGCGAAGCCGTGAGGTTGGAGAACACGTTGCCGATCGCGTTGAAGGGAGCCGCCACAGCCGAGCCCAAAAAGCGCACCGGCGAGGTAATCGTCGTCACACCCGAGCGCACAGCATGAATCGGCCCGGCCTCGCCCTCACGGATATAAAACGTGAGCAGCAACACCGAAATCAGGCTGAAAACAATCAACGGGCGCATACCCGTTGATTGTCGCTTGGTATTCAGATTTGAAGAGAAACCCGAAGATCGTGCCAAATGGAATCCACCTTTAGGAAATTAAGCATTAGTTTGGACGAAGCCACCGTCAAAGGCGTTGGCCTCGAGCACGCGGGCGCAGCCGTTTACGACGTTATCGAGCGCCGTGGGGCTGACGTTGACCGAAACGCCGGTCTCGTCGCGCAGGCGCACGTCAAGGCCGCGAAGCAGCGCACCGCCGCCGGTCAGCAGAATGCCATAGTACATAAGGTCCGAGGCAAGATCGGGCGGCGTGGCGTCCAGAGCGTCCTTAACGGCCTTGGCCATCTCGTCGAGCGGCTTGTTAAGCGCGCGACGAATCTCCTCGCTCTCGATACGCACGGTCTTGGGCAGACCCGTGATAACGTCGCGGCCGTTGACCTCGACGTCGAGCTCATCCTTGAGCGGCACGGCGGAGCCGACCTTGATCTTGATATCCTCGGCCGTGCGCTCACCGATAGCCAGGTTGTAGGCATCGCGAACATGGGTGAGGATCGCTTGGTCGAACTCGTCGCCGGCAATGCGGATGGACTGCGACACGACAATACCGCCCATAGCGATAACGGCAACCTCGGTGGTGCCGCCGCCGATATCGATGACCATGGAGCCCGTGGGCTCCTCGACGGGCAGGTCGGCGCCGATGGCAGCCGCCATAGGCTCCTCGATCAGATAGGCCTGGCGAGCGCCTGCCTGGATCGTGGCCTCAAAGACGGCGCGCTTCTCGACCGACGTGACGCCGGAGGGAACGCAGACGACGACGCGCGGACGCGGAGTCCACGGATAGCGCTTCTCGGAAGCCTTGTCGATAAAGTAGCGAAGCATGGCCTCGGTGACATCGAAGTCGGCGATGACGCCGTCCTTAAGGGGGCGAACGGCCACGATGTTGCCGGGCGTACGGCCGAGCATGCGCTTGGCCTCGATGCCGACTGCCAGGATGCGCTCGTCGTTCTTGTCGATAGCGACAACGGAGGGCTCGCGGATGACGATGCCCTTGCCGCGCACGGAGACAAGCGTATTGGCGGTGCCGAGGTCGATGGCGAGATCGCCCGCATAGCTACCGAAGAACATATCCATCAAAGAAAACAACGCAACTCCTGATGTGTTGGATGATTGCTGGAAAACTACTAGCCCATCATACTAGCGCAAGCCCGGCACCTCACTTGCGGTGAAGCGCCGGGCAAAGCCAAATCTCATAAGGTCACTACTGGTTGTCAGCGGCCGAGAAATCGATATCGAAGGAGGAAACGGCCCAACCGATATGGTTGTCGGAGCGCACGAACTTAACGGTGTACTCCTGCTCGCCGCCCTTGGACAGCGAAGCCTTCACCTTGGCGGTGGTCTCGGTCATGGACTGATCCATACCCTCGATGGAGACGGTGGCGCCCTGCGGAATCGAGGAGATGATCATCGTCTTGGCGTCCTCGGACAGACTCGAGGCCAGGCATGACTCGGCCTTGGCGGTATCGCCGTCACCGGCAGCCTGGAACAGGTCGGTGATGACGGACTCCTGCGAGGGGTAGCCCATGCCGCGCGTGTAAGCATAGCCAAGACCGCCGGCAGCGATCACGATGAGCAGGAGCAGCACCAGGAAGATCTTAAGACCCGTGTGGCGGTGGCGACGACGAACCTTGGCCTGTTTGCGGTCCTGCTGGACCATCTCGGACTCGGACAGCGTAAAGAAGCCGGTGTCAGAGGGGTCGGGCATAAACTGGCCGGTCGAGCCCGTGGGATCGAGCGGGTCGACAGCGGGGACGTCCATCGCGGGAGCCGGAGCCGTGGCCATAGCCGTCTGGGCCGAAAGCGCGGCGAGCGAGTCGTGCACGCGGGCAAGCTCGTCTGCCTGCTCGGGCGTGAGCTGGTAGATGCCGTCGGCGGTAGCGGCGTTAAAGGCATCGAGAGCATCGGAGGGACGGCCGGCGGCGGAAAGCGCTTGGCCCATGCCGGCGTTGAGGGCGCGCGTATCGTCGCGCGGGCCGGCAAAGTCGATAGCCGTGCGGTAGGTCTCAACAGCGTCCGCGGGGCGGCCGAGCTTGATGAAGCAGCGGCCCAGATCGCCGAGGGCGGCGGCAGGAGCCGGGTTGGCGCCGTCGATGGCAGCCTGACGGAAGGCAGTACCGGCGTTGGCATAGTCGCCCGCCTGGAACAGCGCGTTGCCCAGACCCAGGTAGGCCTTAAAAGGCGTGGCGTAGGAAGCATCCTGGGTGGCTGCGGAGAACGCCTGGGCGGCCGTGGTGTAGTCGCCCACCGCGGCGAGTGCCTTGCCGCGGTTGGTGAGCAGGGCGCCGCGCTTGCCGTAGGCGCCGTCGTTGAGGGCGGCGGCGTAGGCCTCGGCGGCCTCGGCGTACATGCCCAGATGCATCAGGGCGTTGCCGCGCAGGTGGTCGGCCTCACCCATGATCTCGTTGGGAGTCTTTGCCGCGCCAAGCATCTGGGCGGCAGCGGAAAAATCACCCGCGCGATAAGCGGCGCGGCCCTGTTGGATCAGCTGGCTATTCAAGGAAGTCCCCTTTACTCGTGAACGATCTCGACATGAACGATCTCGTCGCCGGCGCGCAGCTGCGAGATGACGTCGAGGCCCTCGACCGTGGTGCCAAAGACGGTATAGCCGGAGTCGAGGTTGTGCTGGGCACCCAGGCAGAAGTAGAATTGCGAGCCCGCGGAATCGGGATCCATGGAGCGAGCCATGGCAAGCGCGCCGTCAACATGGCTGTTGCGCGGATTGGTGGCAAACTCGCCCTTGATGCAGTAGCCGGGGCCGCCGGTACCGGGCATGCCGTCGGGACCCTCAAGGCCGGCGGCGACGTCGGCGCCGGACATATCGCGGGTATTGGGGTCGCCGCCCTGGATCACAAAGCCGGGCACATAGCGATGGAACTTAAGGCCGTCATAAAAGCCCATAGTGGAAAGCTCGCAGAAGTTCGCCACATGGATGGGGGCGCCCTCACCGTCAAACTTGACCTTGATGGTGCCCTTCGACGTCTCGATCACCGCGCATTCGTCACCGACGAGCTGGTACTCGGGCGTATAGAGCTCTTTCTTAAAACCAAACATGTGGTTCCTTCCTCGTGCGTTTAAAGCATATTTGTACGAATTGTAGCAATAAGCACGGGCTTCCATCAATTGCGCACGCAGGTTATGCCGCCGGAGGGCAACAAATTACGAACGTTGCTGCGGCTTCCATGCACTCACGTTGGCGTCGTACTGGTTAAGCGCGCTGTTCCCGCCCTGTGCAATGGGCGCCAGGATCTCGCTCTGACGGGCGCTCAGCGACTCGCCGTCGGGAATGGACAGCGAGATATCCCAGCTCTGGCAGATCACGTCGACACGCTCGTACATCCACTGGGCAAGCTGCTTTAGATGATCGATGTCCTCTGCATAGACCGTGTCGTCCTGAACCTTGAGGTGGTTGAGCTCATCCTGGGTCTTTTTAATCTGATCGCGTAGGGCATAGGCGCTCTGCGACAGCTCCTGGCGGGTGGAGAGCGGCGTACGCAGATAGCCGTTATTGAACGAATCGATGACCTCGCCGATCTGATCATCGTCGCTGTACGACACGATGGTCTGGTACAGGCCGTCGAGCCTGGTGTAGAGCTGGTCGTCGGTTAAGACGGTCTCCTCCTGAACGACCTCGGACGTATCCTCTTGCTTGGACTCTTTCTCGGTGGCCTCGCCCTTTTGGCGCGACGGGAAGGTGGTCTTGGCGGCCTGGCCAAACTGGTCGTAGAAGCCGGGCATGACGCCCATGGGATCGGCAGTCACAAACCAATAGGCACCAGCGCACACGGCGGCGAGCACCGCGATGACGATGAGCGGTTTGGGGATATGGCGCTTGTGCTTGTGATAGGCATCCTCGTCGGGGTGAACCTTGCGCTTGGGCTTTTGCTTTTTGGGCTGAGCATCATCGCGCAGGGACACCGGCGTGGGGATATCGACCTTGGGGATGCCAAAATCCTTATCGAAGGCAGGCAGCACGCAGGTCTCGTTGGGGTCGGCTGCGTCGGAGAGCACCGCGGCGGCAGAAGCCGGCGCGTGGGGCACCTCGGTATCGATCTGCTCCTGCGTCAGGCGCGGAAAGCCGGCCGTGCGCCCTGCGGCCAGGTCGGATGCGGCCGCGTCCTCGGAAAGGATGCCCGGCGCGGGGCGCCCACACTTGGGACAGGTACGGTCATGCGGGGACAGACGGGCGCCGCAGCCGTCGCAGAACACGAACTCGGTATGCTCGGGACCATCGCCCGGACCAACGTATGCGTTGCAATAGGGGCAGAACGAGGCGCCGTCCTCGATGGTCTTTAGGCAATGCGGGCAGATCACGGCATCCTCTTTCCGAAGCAATTCAAACAATTGAGGTTAGAGCATAACATCGACACGGCCCCACAAGCGCAAGGCACCAATTCAACATCGCCGCTCACCCCTAAGTTGCGGTGAAATAGGGACTGAATAGGAGGTTAAAACGCTTAAACAGTCCCTATTTCACCGCAACTTAGGGAGGCGTTGGGGCTAGTCTTTCTTTACGGGCTTATTCTTCTTGCTGGGCATCGATACCTTGATGCCCTGGGCCGATTTGGTCACGCGGGAGCGCTTGGCACCGGCGCCCTTCTTTTTCTTGGGCTGGGCCTGGGCCACGCCCTCGAGTGCACGAGCCTCGGCCTCGCGGACAGTGCGGGCCTCACGGCGCTGCGCCATATCGGCGGCAACGCGCTTGGCAAAACGCCCGGCAGTCGATCCCGTCGAGCTCACTTTGCCGCCGCCGCGACCCAAGCGAACGCGAACGCCACGGCCAAAGCCAGTAGCCGCATGACGGCGACGGGGCTTAAGCGAGTCCATCATCGAGGCAAGCTTAAAGAACACCGCGCAGGTAAAGACGACGATAACCGCCAAGATGACCATCTGACCCATCGACAGGTTGGCGATGGACAGCAGCCCCGGGAACCCGATAACGCCCGTCAGAATGCCGGCGACGACAAACACGAAAAGCACCACGCGCAAGGGCGTGAGCGGCTGCGAGATGCGCCAGATCAGGCTGACACTCGCCGCGCACGACGTGAGCAGGCACATGGTCGAAAGCGTAAGCAGGCTAAAGCCAAATACGCGCGCCACAAAGATATCGAGCGCCGCGGCCAAAATGACCGCAATCGACGCCGGCAGCGCACGCTTAAGCACGTTGGTCAAGAACGACCCCTTCACGCGGGCGTTGTTGGGCTCCAGGCCCAACACAAAGCCCGGCGCGCCGATGCAGAAGAAGTTAATGAGCGTCATCTGGATGGGCTCGAAGGGGTACGGCGGCAGCGCGATGCACAGCGCCGCCAGGCCCATCGAGAAAAGCGTCTTGGTCAGAAAGAGCGCGGCAGAGCGCTGCAGGTTATTGATAGAACGACGGCCCTCGGCCACCACAGCGGGCATCGAGGCAAAGTCATTATCGACGAGCACGATCTCGGCCACATTACGTGCGGCATCGGAGCCGGCGGCCATCGCCACGGAGCAGTCGGCCTCCTTGAGCGCTAGCACGTCGTTGACGCCGTCGCCCGTCATGGCCACGGTGTGCCCGCGGCGTTTGAGCGCCTGTACGAGCTCGCGCTTCTGCTGCGGCGTCACACGCCCAAAGACGTGGTAACGGTCCACTGCCGCATCAATCTTGGACGGCGTATCGAGGGTTGTCGCGTCCACGTAAGCATCGGCGCCCGGCACGCCCACCACGCGCGCGATCGACGACACCGTACGCGGGTCGTCGCCGCTGATCACGTTGAGGGTCACGCCCTGCTCGTTAAAGTAGCCGATAGTCTCGGCTGCCGAGGTACGAATCTCGTCACGAATAGTCACAAAACCCACGGGCTCGGCCTCGCCCACCATATCGCCATCGGGCGAAAAGCCGTCCACGCGCGCCACCACAAGTACGCGGCAGGTATCGGCAAGCTCGGCCACACGATTCTCGACCTGAGCAAATGCGCGATCAGAGAGCACAAACTGCGCGGCGCCCATCACATAGGAGCCCTGCGCAAACGACGCGCCGCTCCACTTTTTTGACGACGAGAACGGAATGACCGACAGCGGCTCGGACACCTCGACCGGACGATCGGCGTAGTAGTTGAGCAGCGCCTGGCAGGTCTCGTTGGCATCTGCCGAGGTCGCACGTGCTACGTTGGCAAGCGCAAAGTCGAGCACCGTGGTCTCGACGGGGACAGCCGCCTCGTCCGAGTCCGCGCCAAAGCCAACACCATCAACAGGCAGCGGGTAGGTGCCCTCGACCTCCATACGACCCGAGGTAATGGTGCCCGTCTTGTCCAGGCACAGCACGTCAACGCGCGCGAGCGTCTCGATGCAGTAAAGCTGCTGTGCCAGCACCTTGCGACGCGCCAGGCGCACCGTGGCAATCGCGAGCACCGACGAAGTCAGCAGCACCAGGCCTTGCGGGATCATGCCCAGCAGGGCGCCCACCGTGGACAGCAGCGCCGACGAAGGCACATGACCAGCCAACAGCTCGGAGAAGCACCACGAAAGCGCACTATCGCCCGGGGTTCCCGCGGCATCCCACAGCTCGCTCACACTCGAGGCAAACAACGCCAAACCGAGCGGGATCATGATGATGCTCGCAAAGCGCACGATGGCGTTAAGCGCGTTCATGATCTCGGAATTGACTGTTTTGACGTACTTCGCCTCGTTATTAATTTTAGCCACGTAGTTGTCGGCGCCGACATGAATCACGCGGGCGCGCAGCAGGCCCGAGTCGATAAAGCTGCCGCTCATGAGCTCAGAACCAGGCTGCTTCTTAATAAGGTCGCTCTCGCCCGTCAGCAAGCTCTCGTTCACGAGCGCCTCGCCCGAAACCACCACGGCGTCAGCGGGAATCTGGTCGCCGCGCCCCAGGCGGATGATGTCGTCGAGCACGATCTGGTCCAGGTCGAGCTCCACCTCGGCACCGTCGCGCACCGCGATGGCCTTCTTAGAGGTCAGCAGTGTGAGCTTATCGACCATCTTCTTGGAGCGCATGGACTGGATGACGCCAATAGCGGTATTGAGGAACACCACGAACAGGAACGTCAGATTCTTAAACGAACCGGTCAAAATGACCAGAAACGCCAAGATCACGTTGATCAAATTGAACAGCGTGCAGAGATTCTCGATGATGAGCTCTTTGACCGACTTGGTCTTGAGCTCCATGTTGCGGTTGATCTTACCGGCGGCGATGCGCTCCTCGACCTCGGCGGTCGAGAGTCCGCGCTCGATATCCGTTGCTGCCATACCACGTCCCATCACGTCGCGTCGGTATAAGAAAAACCGCCCGGACCATGCGAGGTTCGGACGGTCTTACGTTCGATGGTGCCCCATGTTGGATTCGAACCAACGGCCTTCTGCTCCGGAGGCAGACGCTCTAATCCCCTGAGCTAATAGGGCCAACGTTTGGCATTATACCCAAGTGCACCACGGGCTATCAAAATAAAAGAAAAAGCTTTGCAATTCCGAGGAAGACGCGGCGCAACGGCCCACTTTAGAAGGCAAAAGCGAGTCAGATAGTATAAACTCTCATGCACCATATATACACGGCTCGCGATGCGGGCCGTTTTTGCAAAAGTTATCCATCGAGGTGAGAGGCACACCATGATTGCTATTTTAAAGCAGAGCGCCAGCGACGAGGCCGTCAGCCATATCGTCAGCTGGATTGAGAAAAAGGGCCTGAAGACCGACGTCTCGCGCGGCGAGAATGAGACAATCATCGGCCTGGTGGGCGACACGACCAAGATCGACCCGTTCCTACTCGAGTCCATGGATGTCGTCGAGCGCGTGCAGCGCGTCTCCGAGCCGTTCAAGCGTGCCAACCGCAAGTTCCACCCCGAGGACTCCGTCATCGACTGCGGCCACGGCGTCAAGATCGGCGGCGATCAGTTCCAGGTCATCGCCGGCCCGTGCTCCGTCGAGGGCGAGAACCTCATCCGCATCGCCCGCCGCGTGAAGGCCGCCGGCGCCACGATGCTGCGCGGCGGTGCCTACAAGCCCCGCACCTCCCCCTACGCCTACCAGGGCATGGGCCCCGCCGGCCTGGACCTGCTGTGCGAGGCGTCTGCCGAGCTCGACATGCCGATCGTCACCGAGATCATGGACCCACGCGACGTGCAGGTCTTCTTGGACAAGAAGATTGACGTCATGCAGATCGGCGCCCGCAACGCTCAGAACTTCCCCCTGCTCAAGGAGGTCGGCAAGACCCAGACCCCGATTCTGCTCAAGCGCGGCATGTCCGGCACGATCGATGAGCTGCTTATGGCCGCCGAGTACATCATGAGCGAGGGCAACGACAACGTCATCCTGTGCGAGCGCGGCATCCGCACCTTCGAGACCCGCACCCGCAACACCTTCGACCTCAACGCCGTGCCGGTGCTGCACCACCTGTCACACCTGCCCGTCGTCGCCGACCCCAGCCACGCCACCGGCTACACCCGCTACGTCGAGCCCATGGCGCTCGCCGCGACCGCCTGCGGTGCCAACGGTCTGGAGATCGAGGTCCACGACGAGCCGAGCCGCGCCTGGTCCGACGGCGCCCAGGCCCTCACCCCCGATCAGTTCGACGACACCATGCGCCGCATCCGAGCCATCCGCGAGGTTGTCTGCCAAGAGACCGTTCAGGAGTAGCCCATGGGTACGGTGAGAAACGCGCGCGTTAACCAGGGCGGCCCCAAGTGTGCCGGCATCGTCGGCCTTGGCCTCATCGGCGGTAGCTTTGCCCGTGGCTATGCACAGGCGGGCGTCCGCGTGCTGGCCTGGGACCCCGATGACGATGTCATGACGGCCGCCAGCATGGGCACTGTCGCCGGAGAGCTCAACGACAAGACACTCGGCGAATGCGACATCATCGTCCTGGCTTGCTACCCCGAGGCATGCATCGAGTGGCTCGAGACGCACGCCAAGGCGCTCGCCGACGCCACCGACACCGACGCCATCATGGGTCCCGTGGTGATCGACACGGTGGGCGTCAAGGGTATCGTGTGCGAGCGCGCCTTTGAGCTTGCCCGCGAGAACGGCTTTTACTTTGTGGGCGCGCACCCCATGGCGGGCACCCAGTTCTCGGGCTACGCGCACTCCCGCGCCGACCTGTTCCAGGGCGCGCCACTCGTGCTCGTGCCGCCCGCGGTGGACGATGCGCTCAAACTGGAGCTTTTGGGCCAGGTGCGCGAGATGGTGCGCCCCTTGGGCTTTGGCAAGTTCAGCGTGACGAACGCCGCCGAGCACGACCGCGTCATCGCCTTCACGAGCCAGCTTGCGCACGTGGTGTCCAACGCCTACGTAAAGAGCCCGACCGCCCAGGTCCACCACGGCTTTTCGGCCGGTAGCTACCGCGATCTCACCCGCGTGGCGCACCTCAACCCGCAAATGTGGTCCGAGCTCATGATCGACGACGCCGACGCACTCGCCTTCGAGATCGACCATCTGACCGAGTCGCTTGGCGCCTACAGCCGTGCGCTCAAGGACCGCGACCAGCGCTATCTGGAGAATCTTCTTGCCGAGGGAGACCGCATCAAACGAGCGCTCGATGACGAGGCCTCCCACTAGACCACCTATCACGCCAGGTCGAAAGGACCGAAGCTTATGGCGATTACCATCGATATCGACACTGCACGCCCCTACCAGGTGCATGTTGGCACGTTTTTGCTGGAGCAGGCGGGACCGCTCGTGCGCGCCACTGCCGGCGGCACCAAGGCCGTCATCGTGACGGACACCAACGTAGGCCCGCTCTACCAGATGCCCGTTAAGCAGAGCCTGGAGGCATCAGGCTACGAGGTGAGTATCTGCACCTTCGAGGCCGGCGAGGCCCATAAGCGCGCCGAAACCTATGTTGCCATTTTGGAGTTTGTGGCCGAGCACGAGCTTTCGCGCTCCGACGTGATCGTGGCACTCGGGGGCGGCGTCGTGGGCGATGTGGCGGGCTTTGTGGCCGCGACCTACATGCGCGGCTGCAAGTTTGTGCAGATCCCGACGAGCCTGCTCGCCATGGTGGATTCGTCGGTGGGCGGCAAGACCGCCATCGACCTGGCTGCCGGCAAGAACTTGGCCGGCGCCTTTTGGCAGCCGAGCGTGGTTATCGCCGACGTGGGGTGCCTGGCCACCCTCACGCCCGAGCAGTTCGCCGACGGCTGCGGCGAGGTCGTCAAGCACGCCGTGATCGCCGACCCGGAGCTTTTCGCCGAGCTGGAGAAGACCCCGCTCACGCTGGAGCTGCTCAACCGCGATGTGGCCCGCGTAGCACTCATCATCGCCCGCAACATCGACATCAAGCGCGCCGTGGTCGTCGCCGACGAGCACGAAACCAACCAGCGCAAGCTGCTCAACTTTGGACACAGCGCCGGACACGCCGTCGAGGCCTGCGAGCACTTTGAGCTCGGACACGGCAACTGCGTGTCGATCGGCATGGGCATCATCACGCGCGCCGCGGCCCTGCACGGCGTTTGCGATGCTGCACTGCCCGGCCGTATTGAGGAGCTCTGCGCCCGCCACGGCCTCAAGACCCGCTGCGACCTCAATGCCGATGCCGTCTTTGCCGAGGCGCTCCACGACAAGAAGCGCGCGGGCGACACCATCGACCTGGTGATTCCGCACGGCATTGGCCGCTGCAGCATCGACCGCACGCCGCTTTCCACTTTCCACGAACTCATTGCCGAGGGCCTCGGCCAGAAGGGAGACGCATCCGCATGCTAGCCCGCATCACCCCGTCCCCGCTTAAGGGCACCGTTCCCGCCATCGCGTCCAAGTCGATGGCGCACCGTCTCATCATCTGCGCTGCCCTTGCCAACGGAGAGACGCATGTGACCTGCAACACCACCTGCGCCGATATTGAGGCCACGGTCCGCTGCCTCACGGCGCTCGGCGCCCGCATCGAGACCGTCGAGGACGGCTTCCAGGTCCACCCCACCATGAAGAGCATTGAGTTCGGCCTGCTCAAGGCCCTTGCCGGCGGCACGCTCGACTGCGGCGAGAGCGGCTCCACGCTCCGCTTTATGCTGCCCGTCGCCTGCGCGCTGGGGGCAGAGGCAACCTTTGTGGGCCAAGGCCGCCTAGGCGCACGCCCGCTGTCCCCGCTCTCGGACGAGATCATTGCCGCCGGCTGCGACCTACAGGGTCTGGGCGGTTTTCCGCTCAAGACAAGCGGACGCATGCGCCCGGGCACCTTTGTGCTGCCGGGCAACGTAAGCTCGCAGTATATCTCCGGCCTGCTGCTGGCAGCCCCGTTGCTCGCCCAGCCCTCCTGTGTGCAGGTGACTGGCCTCATTGAGAGCCGCCCCTACATCAACCTAACGATCCAGGCCATGAAGGCCTTTGGCGTTGAGGTCAACGTCGAGCGCATTCCGGCCAAGGACGGCCAGCCCGAGGTCACGAACTTCCGCGTGAGCAGCGGCTCGTACCGCACGCCCGGCAGCGTGGCCGTCGAGGGCGACTGGTCCAACGCTGCCTTTTGGCTGTGTGCCGGCGCTATCGGCACCGACCCCATCACCGTCGAGGGCGTGTCCCTGAGCTCCGCACAGGGCGACCGCAACGTGCTTGCCGCGCTTTCGCGCTTTGGCGCCCGCATCGTGCGCTCCACCAACGCCGCCACCGTGCAGTCCGACAAGCTCGCCGGCTTTGAGATGAGCGCCCACGACATTCCCGACCTGGTGCCCGTTATCTCGGCCGTGGCCTCGCTGGCACAGGGCCGCACCTTTATCCGCGATTGCGCCCGCCTGCGTATCAAGGAATCCGACCGCCTGGCCACCACCACCCGCGAGCTCACCGCGCTGGGCGCGCAGGTGCGTATTGCCGGCGACGACCTCATCATCAAGGGCGTCGATGCCTTTACCGGCGGCGAGGTCGATTCGCACAACGACCACCGCATCGCCATGATGGCCGCCATCGCCGCGAGCCGTGCCACCGGCGAGGTCGTGATCCACGGCGCCGAGGCCGTCAACAAGTCCTATCCCGATTTTTTCGACCACTACCGCCTGCTGGGCGGCAAGGTCACACTCGAGGAGGAATAGCATGTCCTCGACCTTTGGCAACGTCTTGCACTTAAGCATCTTCGGCCAATCGCACTCCCCCGCTATCGGCTGCTCGCTCGATGGCATCCCGGCGGGCATCGCCGTGGACCAGGAGAAGCTGCAGGCCTTCCTCGACCGTCGCGCCCCCGGCCGCGACGAGACCGCAACCAAACGCCGCGAGGCCGACGCAGCGCATATCATCGCCGGTGTGATCGATGGACATACCACCGGCGCGCCCATCGCCGCGATTATCGAGAACACCAACACGCGCTCCAATGATTACACCGAGCTGCGCCGCAAGCCCCGTCCCGGACATGCGGACTTCCCTGCGCGCGTGAAGTATCACAACATGCACGATGTCGCTGGTGGCGGGCATTTTTCCGGCCGCCTAACGGCCCCCTTATGCATCGCCGGCGGCATTGCGCTGCAGGCACTTGAGGCCCGCGGCATTCAGGTCATGGCGCACGTCGCGCAGATCGGCGGCATCTCCGACCTGCCGATGGACGATATGGTCTATCGCGAGGCCGACCGCAAGGCAATCCTTACGAACGATCTGCCGTGCATTGACGCCGCCGCAGCCGGCCGCATGCGCGAGGAGATTCTTGCCGCGCGCGACGAGCTCGACAGCATCGGCGGCATCGTGGAGTGCGGCATTTACGGGCTTCCCGCGGGCATCGGCGACCCCATGTTCGACGGCATCGAGAACCGCATCGCGCAAATCGCGTTTGGCATTCCCGCCGTAAAGGGCGTGGAGTTTGGCATGGGCTTTGCCGTGGCCGCCATGCGCGGCAGCGAGAACAACGATCCGTATCGCATCGACGCCGAGACCGGCGAGATCGAGGTTGAGTCCAACAACGCCGGCGGCATCCTGGGCGGTATTTCGACCGGCGCGCCCGTCATGTGGCGCATGGCCGTAAGGCCAACGCCCTCGATTGGCCGCGAGCAGCAGACCGTAGACATGGACGCCATGGAAAATGCCGAGCTCTCGATCCACGGCCGCCACGATCCCTGCATCGTCCCCCGAGCCGTCCCCGTAGCCGAAGCAGCCGCCGCCCTCGCCATCTGGGACGCTCTCCTCGAGGACGCCGCCCAGCTCTAACCCGACTCACCTGGGTTGCCTGCCAACTCAGCCGTTACGTGAAAGGGGCCTCCATGGACCTTGCTGACATCCGCCAGGCCATCGATGGCATCGACACCACGCTCCTCAACAGCTTTGTCGAGCGAATGGACATTGCCACCGAGGTAGCCAAGTCAAAAATCGAGATGGGCAAGGCCGTCTTCGACCCCGCCCGTGAGCGCTCCAAGCTCAACAACCTCGCCAGCCGCGCGCCCGAGCGCTACAAGGCGCAGACCATCACCCTGTTCCGTCTCCTCATGAGCATGAGCAAGGCCGAGCAGCAGCGCTACATCAACGAGCTCAAGGGCATCACGGTGTCGCAAAAGGCCCATGCCATGGCCGCAGCCTTTGACACACCCTTCCCCCAGACGGCAACCGTCGCCTGCCAGGGCGTCGAAGGTGCCTACAGCCAAATCGCCGCGTGCAAACTCTTCGACGTGCCCGACATCGCGTTTTTCGAGACCTTCGAAGGCGTTATGCGCGCTGTGCGCGACGGCTTCTGCGAGTTTGGCGTGCTGCCCATCGAGAACTCCACCGCCGGCTCGGTCAACGCCGTCTACGACCTGCTCGCCCAGTTCGACTTCCACATCGTGCGCTCGCTTCGCCTCAAGATCGACCACAACTTGCTCGTCAAGCCCGGCACTAAGCTCGCCGACGTGCGCGAGGTCTACAGCCACGGCCAAGCCATTGCCCAGTGTGCCGGCTTTATCGAGTCCCACGACCTGCACGCCACCAAGTACCCCAACACCGCCATGTCGGCCGAGATGGTCGCCAGCTCCGGGCGCACCGATGTTGCCGCCATCGCATCGCGCAGCTGTGCCACGCTGTATGGCCTGGAGGTGCTGGAGTCCAACATCCAGGACTCGGACAACAACTACACACGCTTTGTCGTCATCAGCCGCGAGCCACGCGTCTATCCCGGTGCCAACCGTACCTCGCTCATGATCACCACGGCCAATGAGCCGGGTGCCCTCTATCGCGTGCTCGAGCGCTTCTACGCGCTCAACATCAACCTCATCAAACTCGAGAGCCGCCCCATCCCCGGCCACGACTTTGAGTTTATGTTCTACTTTGATCTGGACTGCCCCTTTGGCAGCAAGGCCCTCGACGACCTGCTCGATTCCATCGACGAGGTGTGCGAGAGCTTCACCTACTTTGGCAGCTACACGGAGGTGCTCTAGATGACTGACGTCGCCGCAACCCGCCCCTACGGCGTGCTGGGCCGCGTGCTGGGCCACAGCTACACCCCGACCATCTACAAAGAGCTCGCTGGGCTCGAGTACGTGCGATTTGAGCGCGAGCCTGAGGACCTCGCGGCCTTTATGACGGGCGAAGAGTGGGAGGGCACCAACGTGACTATCCCTTACAAGCGCGCCGTCATGGAGTACCTGGACGAGCTGAGCCCGCTCGCTGAGCGTATGGGCAACGTCAACACCATCACGCGCCTGCCCGACGGCCGCCTGCGCGGCGACAACACCGACTACTTTGGCTTCCAATACCTGGTTGAGGAGTTGGGTGTGGAGGTTGCCGGCAAGAAGGCCCTCGTGCTCGGAGCCACCGGTGGCGCCGGCACCACGGCAACGATGGTGCTGGGAGACCTGGGCGCCATCGTTGTGCCCGTGGGTCGCACGAGCGAGGTCAACTACGGCAACATCGTGCAGCAGTCCGACGCCGCCCTACTCGTCAACTGCACGCCCGCCGGCATGTTCCCCCATTGCCCCGACGCGCCTTGCACGCTCGAAGGGCTCAATGCGCTCGAAGGCGTTATCGACATTGTCTACAACCCCGCCCGCACGGGACTCATGCTCGAGGCCGAGCGCCGCGGTATCCCCTGCATCGGCGGCCTGCTGATGCTCGTGGCCCAAGCGGCACAGGCCGTCGAGCGCTATACCGGCCAGGTCACCCCGCGCGAGCGCATCCTGGACGTAACGGAGCGCTTGTCACGCCGCGAACAGAACATCGCGCTGATCGGCATGCCGGGCTCGGGCAAGACCCGCGTGGGTGAGCAGATTGCCCTGCTCACGGGGCGAGAGCACATCGACCTGGATCGCGCGCTTGAGGAACGCCTGGGGATGCCCTGCGCCGACTATATCGTCGAGCGCGGCGAGGCGGCCTTCCGCGAGCAGGAAACGGCGGCGCTCTCCGACATCTCCAAGCGCAGCGGCCTGGTGCTTTCCACCGGCGGTGGCGTGGTCACGCGAGACGAGAACTATCCGCTGCTGCACCAGAACAGCAAAATTGTGATGCTCAACCGCAAGCTCGAAGAGCTCGCCCACAAGGGCCGCCCCATCACCGCACGCGACGGCATCGATAAGCTCGCGGAACAACGTATGCCACGCTACCGCGCCTGGGCCGACCACATCATCGACTCACGCGACTGCGCCGCCAATACCGCCCGCGCCCTCCTCGACACCCTCCCACCCGCTCTCTAACAAAAACCACCACAAAAGGGACAGGCACCTTTGTGGTGGTTTTTCATTCCGCCTCACCGCCCGCCAAACTACAAAGGAAGCAACCATGAAAGCACTCGTCATCAATGGCCCCAACCTCAACATGCTCGGCATTCGTGAGCCGGGCATCTACGGCAGCGACAACTACGACCGCTTGGTACAGATCTGCCAGGAGGCAGGCGCCGCGCAGGGCTTTGACGAGGTCGAGGTCTTCCAGTCCAACCACGAGGGCAGCATCGTCGACAAGATCCAGGAGGCCTACGGCAAGGTCGACGGAATCGTCATCAACCCGGCAGCCTACACGCACACGAGCGTGGCCATCCTGGACGCGCTCAAGGCCGTCGCCATCCCCGCAGTGGAAGTCCACATCAGCGCCGTCGAGACGCGCGAGGACTTCCGTCAGGTGAGCTACGCCCGCCTGGCCTGCTTCGCGACCATCACCGGCGAAGGCTTGCAAGGCTACGCGCACGCGCTGGAGCTGCTGAGGGAGCGTCTCGAAAAGTAGCCTCACGAGCAAATCCATCAGCGCGATTCATACGCTAATAATGCCAGTGCCGCCAGCAGCAACCTCGCTACTGGCGGCGCTTTATTACTGGCATATAATCGTTGCAGTCACACAACGTCTGGAGACGCGCATGCTAAGCATCCATCTGGGAGATTACCCCGGTTCCATCTACGATACCGAAACCTATTTTAGGAACTCATACTTGGACTCATGGTTCGAAGACCCTATGGCCGCACAGATCATTAAAAGCGTGGACGGATCAGAGCTCATCGGCCCCCACAACATCGTAAGCAAGCAGCTGGGCTCGATCACCCCACTCGAACTGTCCGGCGGCGTCAAGACGCTGTTGCTGGTTCGCAATCTCCCAAATATGGTGTTCAACGCATCCACCTGCGGAGACAACTGTGCCCGCTGGCTACTCAAGATCGGCAAAGAACAGGACGCGCTGGTGACCCTTTACCACATCATGAAGTTCCCTTGGAAGCGTTTTGAGATTCGCATCGATAACGATGACCGCATCGTCAGAAATATGCAGGAGTTTGTTGGCGCCACGAATGATTTTCTGGATGTTGAAGATGCGACTAGAATGCCGCGCTAAGTTCTATTGCCGTAATCGCTGAATGCGGTTGCGAAAGACTTATCGGAGTGTTCGAGGGCAGAGCAGTAAGCCACGCAAAACGTTTAAAACCAAGGCTACGCCCATGCGTTGGAGTCGCTGAAAGGCCAATCCACATCAGCAAGACGAAAAAAGCCCGGACCACCAAGCGGTCCGGGCTTAATAAACGATGGTGCTCCATGGCGGATTCGAACCGTCGACCTTGGGATTAGAAGTCCCCTGCTCTATCCAACTGAGCTAATGGAGCAAATAACCGCACGCCCAAGCAAGCGCAAGCCTGTCAGGCGCAAATAATTATAACCTAGTTGAACTGCTCGCGGTACGCCTTGCAGACCTCATCGACCGGGCCGTCCATGCGAAGGTCACCCTTCTCAATCCAAACGGCACGCTGGCAGATGCGCTCAACCTGCTCCATGGAGTGCGAAACGAACAGAACCGTCACGTCGCCGCTCTGGATAAAGTGCTGGATGCGGTCCTCGCACTTCTGCTGGAAGAACACATCACCGACGGACAGCGTCTCGTCAACGATCAGAATATCGGGCTCGGTGATCGTCGCGATTGCAAAGGCAATACGCGCCACCATGCCCGAGGAGAAGTTCTTAAGCGGCATGTCGACAAAGTTCTGCAGCTCAGCGAACTCGATAATGCCGTCAAAGTTGGCGTCGATGAACTCCTTGGTGTAGCCGAGCAGGGCACCGTTCAGATAGATGTTCTCGCGGGCGGTCAGCTCGGGGTCAAAGCCGGCACCAAGCTCAATCAGCGGCGCGATGTTACCGTGCACCTTAACGCTGCCCTCACTGGGCTCAAGCACGCCAGCGATGATCTTGAGCATCGTAGACTTGCCGGAACCATTGGTGCCGACCAGACCCACAACTTCGCCGCGATGAATATCGAACGAGATGTGCTTAAGCGCCCGAAACTCCTCAAAGAACAGCTCGTGCTTGGCAAGCTTAATGAAGTACTCCTTGAGGTTGGTCAGCGACTCAGACGCCATGTTAAAGATCATGGTGACGTCGTCGACCTCGACAGCCAGAGGCTGCTCGCTGTAATCAACAACAGATTCAGTCATCACAGCACTCCTTAGATGTAGAGGATGAACTTGCGCTCGGACTTATGGAACACGGTGTAGCCAATAACAAGCGCAAGAACCGCCCAAGCAACGCACATACCAAACGTCATAAGCGAGGGCGTAGTCTGGAACAGGAAGATATCGCGCATAAACTGCAGGTAGTTATACATGGGGTTCGCATAGACCAGAATGCGCACGAGATGCGGCATTTGCGCAACGAAGTCGGTCGTCCAGAAAATAGGCGTGATGTAAGTCCACGCCGTAATGACGACGCTCCACAGATGCATGACATCGCGGAAGAAGACCGTGAGGGCGGAGAGCATCATGCCCAGGCCCATGCAGAAGCACATAAGCAGCAGTAGGCAGACCGGCAGCAGAATCAGGTGCCAAGAAGGCATAACGTGGAACCACAGCATAACGATGGCAACGGCGACCAGCGAGAAGGCAAAGTTGACCAACGAGAAGAGCACCTTCTGCACCGGGAAGACCCAGCGGTGCACTTTAACCTTCTTGAGCAGCGGAGCCGCGCCCACGATCGACGTCAGGGCCTGGTTCGTAGACTCGGACATGACGGCAAAGGTGACGTTACCCACGATCAAGTACAGCGGGTACATCTCGGGCGTAATTGAGCCATTGCGGCCCTGGGCGAAAATCGTCGAGAACACGATGGCCATGACGATCATCATCAGCAGCGGGTTGAGCACCGACCATGCGACGCCCAGAACGCTACGGCGATACTTGATCTTAAAATCCTTGGTAACCAGCTGACGAAGGATAAACGCATCCTTCTCAAATTCGTTCTTAGCAAACGTCGCAGGCAGACTGCGAGTTTCTTGTTGCTTTGTCTGATCCGACACGGATGCAACTCCTTTACTCGTAATCGTTGACAAACGAACAGTATAGACCCGACGACCATGCAAACGATTCACGCAACAAAACTGGAGAACTAACCCACATCTTAGGATGCCATGACCAAACGGCTATACTTTCAAGGATTGAATGTATAAGGAGCATTGAGTGAATTCTGAATCCATCGCCGTCATCATCCCCTGCTACAACGAAGCGCTCACGATCGGCAAAGTCATCGACGACTTTCACCGCGAGCTTCCGCAAGCGACGGTCTATGTCTATGACAACAACTCGTCGGACGATACCTCACGCATCGCCACCGAGCACGGCGCCACGGTCCGCTTTGAGCCCCGTCAGGGAAAGGGCAACGTGTGCCGCCAGATGTTTCGCGACATCGACGCCGATTGCTACCTGATGGTCGACGGCGACGACACCTACCCCGCCGAGGCGGCCAAAGCCCTCTGCGAGCCTATCCTCAGCGGCACGGCCGACATGACCGTAGGCGATCGCCTTTCCAACGGCACCTATGCCGAGGAGAACAAGCGTGCCTTCCACGGCTTTGGCAACAATCTGGTCCGTGCCATGATCAAGTTGATCTATGGCTACAGCTTCGATGATGTCATGACCGGCTACCGTGCCATGAGCCGCCCGTTCGTTAAAACCTTCCCTGTGCTTTCCGAGGGCTTCCAGATCGAAACCGAGCTCTCGATCCACGCCGTCGACCACCGCTGGCGCATCAAGGATGTGCCCATCGAGTACCGCGACCGTCCGGAAGGTTCCGAGTCCAAGCTCAATACCGTAAGCGACGGCATTAAAGTCGTTGCGATGATTGGCACGCTGTTCAAGGACTACCGCCCTCTGAAGTTCTTCAGCCTCGTCGCGCTTCTGTTTGCGGTGATCGGCCTCGCCTTGGGCACGCCCATCGTTGTCGAGTATTTCCAGACCGGCCTGGTCCCGCGCTTCCCCACCGCCATGCTCGCCGCCTCGTTTATGTTCCTGTGCGGACTGAGCCTTGCGACCGGATTCATCCTCGATTCCGTGGCAAAGGTCGAAAAAAAGCAGTGGGAGGTCAACGTGTACAGCAAATACGCCTACGACGACCAGCCTGGCAGGTCCGCCACCACGCCAAGCGAGAGGTAGATCTTCCGCAAAATACTATTGGCACCACTGCGTAGATAGCCACCAACAAGAAAAGCCGCCGTTAACAAGCGGCGGCTTTTGCTCTCGAAAAGTTAATAGCGGCTAGAGCGTCTTGAGGTACTCCCCCAGCTCTTCCTCCCAGTCGGGCATGTGGAACCCGACCGACTCGAGCCTGGACAGGTCGAGCGCGGAGTGGACCGGGCGCGGGGCGATGGGGCCCGCGGCGCTCGCGTAGTAGTCGGCGGTGCTGACCGGCACGACCTTCTCGCCGTTGCCGTTGGCGGCCTCGAAGACGGCGCGCGCGATGTCCGCCCAGCTCTTAACGGAGCCGGAGCCGGTGCAGTCGTAGGTACCGTAGGGGGCCTTCAAATCAAGCACGTGGAAGATGGCCTCCGCCATGTCGCACGTGAAGGTCAGTCGGCCCAGCTGGTCGTCGACCACGGTGATGCGCTCGAGCCCGTCCTCGGGGTCGGCGACGCGGTCGGACAGCGCCTTCATGGTCTTGACGAAGTTGTGCCCCTCGCCGATGACCCAGCTGGAGCGCATGATGTAGTGGCGCGGGCAGCCTGCCACGGCGATGTCGCCGGCGGCCTTGGTCTGGCCGTAGACGGACAGCGGGCTGAGGGGCTCCTCCTCGTCGTGCACCTCGGCGGTGCCATCGAAGACGTAGTCGGAGGACACGTGGATGAGCGTAATCCCGTGCTCGGCGCAGGTGCGGGCGAGCAGGGCCGGGCCGGTCGCGTTGGCCTTCCAGGCGATGGTTCGTCCCTCGGGGATCTCTGCTTTATCCACGGCCGTGTAGGCGCCGCAGTTGATGACGACGCCGTAGAGCGACCAGTCGTACTGCGCGTAGGCCGCCGGGTCAGACATGTCGAAGGTGTCGATGTCGCAGAAGTCGAAGTCCTTCGCCACGCCGCGCTCCTCGGCGAGCGCGCGCACCGCGCGGCCCAGCTGGCCGTTGCAGCCAGTGACGAGGGTGCGCTTCGGCGCCATGGGGACGACGTCCCTGAGCATCGGGTGGTTGAGGTCGGCCTCGGAGACGGTGGCCTCGTCGAGCGGGATCGGCCACTCGATGGCGAGCTCGGGGTCGGCGAGGTTCACGAACGTGTACGTCTTCTTGAGCTCCAGCGACCAGTGGGCGTCCACCAGGTAGGTGTAGGCGGTGCCGTCCTCCAGGGCCTGGAAGGAGTTGCCCACGCCGCGCGGGACGTAGATGGCCTTGCTGGGATCCAGAACGGTCGTGAACACCTTGCCGAAGGTCTCGCTTCCCTCGCGCAGGTCGACCCAGGCGCCGAAGACGCTGCCGCGCGCCACGGAGATGAACTTGTCCCAGGGCTCCGCGTGGATGCCGCGGGTGACGCCCCTCTTCTCGTTGTAGGAGATGTTGTTCTGGACGACGCGGAGGTCGGGGATGCCCAGCCCGGTCATCTTGGCGCGCTGCCAGTTCTCCTTGAACCAGCCGCGCGAGTCGCCGTGGACGGCGAGGTCGACGACCTTGAGGCCCCCGATGCCGGTCTCGGCGACGGAGAGGTCCTTCTCGAATGCGATGTCTGCCATGTGGGAAAAGCTCCTATCGAAGAGGTTCAGGTTGCGGGCGCCCGCGCGGGGCCGCAGGGCATGGGGATGATCCTGCGTCCCCGCGCGGGCGCCCCGCGGCGCGGTTCGCCGGGGTTCGGCCTACTGCCCCTGGGCGCGATAGCGCGCCTCGGTGGCCTCCTTGGCCGGGCGCCACCAGGACTCGTTGGCGACGTACCAGTCGATGGTCCGCTTCAGGCCCTCGGCGAAGTCGGTGTGCGCCGGCCTCCAGCCCAGCTCGCGCTGGAGCTTGGTGGAGTCGATGGCGTAGCGGCGGTCGTGGCCGGGGCGGTCGGCGACCCAGTCGAAGTCCTCGGGGTCGCGCCCCATGGCCTCCAGGATCATGCGCAGGACCGTGATGTTGTTCTTCTCGCCGTCGGCGCCGATGAGGTAGGTCTCCCCCATGCGGCCCTTCGTGAGGATGTCCCAGACGGCAGAGGAGTGGTCCTCGGTGTGGATCCAGTCGCGGACGTTCTCGCCCTTCCCGTAGAGCTTGGGGCGGACGCCGTCGATGATGTTCGTTATCTGCCTGGGGATGAACTTCTCCACGTGCTGGTAGGGGCCGTAGTTGTTGGAGCAGTTGGAGATCGTGGTGCGCAGGCCGTAGGTGCGGGTCCAGGCGCGCACGAGCATGTCGGAGCTCGCCTTGGTCGAGCTGTACGGCGAGCTCGGGCGGTAGGGCGTCTCCTCGGTGAACTTGGCCGGGTCGTCGAGCGCCAGGTCGCCGTAGACCTCGTCGGTGGAGACGTGGTGGTAGCGGACGCCGTGCTTGCGGACGGCCTCCAGCAGGCGGAAGGTGCCCTCGACGTTGGTGCGCAGGAACGGCTCCGGGTCCGCGATGGAGTTGTCGTTGTGGCTCTCGGCGGCGTAGTGCACGATGGCGTCGTGGCCCGGGACGATCCTGTCCAGCAGCTCCGCGTCGCAGATGTCGCCCACGACGAGCTCCACGCGGTCCGACGGCAGCCCGGCGATGTTCTCGGGGTTGCCGGCGTAGGTCAGCTTGTCCAGGACGGTGACGTGGACGTCCGGATGGTTGTTCACGACATAGTGCACGAAGTTGCTGCCGATGAAGCCGCAGCCGCCCGTGACGATGATGTTCTTAGGTTCAAAGATCTCAGACATGAAAATCCAATCTGAAGCATGTACAGCTTCTTTAGTATGCCGCAGGAAGTGACGCCGCGACACTATTCAACAAAACTATCGGACATTTCGGCATGCGATAAGAGCCATAACCTTCGCAGAATTACTTCCCCTACAAAACGCCTCCGGAATGCAGTCTTTGTCGTAACGGAAGACCGAATTCCCAGTTTTATCGCGTAAGTACTTATAGAAGAAGTCCTCCCAGCTTTTAAACTTCTCACTGTTTATAAAGGCTTCTGGGGTTTCCAAAACCGCCTTAACATCTAACCCTGAAATTACGCCGGAGCTCAGCAGAAGCCACTCGAATGACTCGGGAAGACAAACCGTAACAGTATCGCGGTGAATGTCTTGCAGCTTAAGGACGCGGTCCGCATAGCACCCAAATGCCGCTCCGTCCGCGACAACAAACACGCGATCGTCGAAATGCTGATCCAACCAGCCCAAAATCGCGCTGTTCGTCATGGCCGAAGCGCAGGTAAGCTCACTGTCAGCGAAATGCCGTTCAAAGAACTGGAAACCAGACTTACTGTCCTCGCATAGAAGGATAGAAAAGTCCTGTTTTGGCGCCGACCGGGAAATAGCATAACGATGATTCCCGCGATCTTGATAAACAGGGACGAAAGAATGGTATTTTCCGCTCGTCTTAATCTTGTAAATCTCATCCACGCTATACGGAAGATTGGGGAAATCAGCCCTTGAGATCAGCACGAAATAATTCGAGGAATACAGCACATGATGGGCAAACTCATCAGAATGGATCTCTTTTAAGCCCTCATCGACAAATACAATCGAGTCATGAACGGACGAAAGCTGGTTTCGCCAATCATAATCGGTCAGGGCGACACAGGGACAATCGCATTGCAAGGAAACGCCCGACTGCTCGCCCGTTCGCATGTAGTCTGCGACCATGTCAAACAGCGTCGTCTTACCCGTGCCGCTATCGCCACGCACAATAGTGATGTTCCGCTTGATGGTAAATGTGTACTTGGTTCCCCTACGGCGGGAAATCTTAACAAGATGCGAACCGTTCATAAGCAGCACCTACAGATACGGAATCGACTCGTGAATCAATTCGGCCATGTTATGAACGATTCGGCCGCTGTTCACGACTTTGATTTTAAAATCCTCGCGGCCAAAGTCCATCACATGATAGAGATTCACAACGAGCTTGCGGTCTTTCGCCATGTCGAGAATCCACTTGGCACAGTTGTCACCACAGGTAGAAGCGTTAAAAATATGCTTACGATCAAATCTCATAAGCAGCAGCGTTTTCACGCCACCAGAAAGCTGGAGTGGGGAGATGGATCCAAGCACAGGGCTTTCGATGACGTTTTCGGAGACAACAACCGATCGATCGACATCTTTAATTATCGAGACTGCATAGGGATCCGTAATCCAAGAAGACAGGTAAGAGTTTTTGAAATATGTCGCTGTGTTGTAAATCGCTTCTGGCATATCGCCAAAGTAGACGCTTAACACATCCACTCCCAATCATATTGTCTTTATGGTCAACGTAATCATAACGAAAGGGGCCACCAGATAAACGGTGACCCCTGAAAGAAAACAAGCTTGCGCTAGTACTCGCGCGGGCTGTTGACGATCTCGCCGGCGGCGACCTTCTTCAGGTGCTGGCCGTAGACCGACTTGCCGTAGGCCTTGGCGGCCTCCTCCAGCTCGGCGGTCGTGATCCAGCCGTTCTCCCAGGCGATCTCCTCGGGGACCGAGACCGGCAGGTCCTGGGAGTGCTCCACGGCGCGGACGAACTCCGCGGCCTCGTGGAGGCTCTCCATGGTGCCGGTGTCCAGCCACGCGTAGCCGCGGCCGAGGGTGACCACGGACAGCGTCCCCTCCTCCAGGTACATCTGGTTGAGCGTGGTGATCTCCAGCTCGCCGCGGGCCGAGGGCCTCACCTCATGCGCCTTGGCGGCCACGTCGCCCGGGTAGAAGTACAGGCCGGTGACGGCGTAGGAGCTCTTGGGGCGCTCGGGCTTCTCCTCGATGGAGACGGCCCTCCCCTCGCCGTCGAACTCGACGACGCCGAAGCGCTCGGGGTCGTCCACGTGGTAGCCGAAGACCGTGGCGCGGCCCGACTGCGCGTTCTCGACGGCCTTCTTGAGGTGGCGGCTGAGGCCGTTGCCGTAGAAGATGTTGTCGCCGAGCACCAGGGCGCACGGCTCGCCGGCGATGAACTCCTCGCCGATGGTGAAGGCCTGCGCCAAGCCGTCCGGCGAGGGCTGCTCGGCGTAGGAGAGGTTCACGCCGTAGCGCGAGCCGTCCCCGAGCAGGCGCTCGAAGTTGGGGAGGTCCGTCGGCGTGGAGATAACCAGGATGTCCCGGATGCCCGCCAGCATGAGGGTGGACAGCGGGTAGTAGATCATGGGCTTGTCGTAGACCGGCAGCAGCTGCTTGGAGGTCACGAGCGTGAGCGGGTACAGGCGGGTGCCGGACCCGCCGGCGAGGATGATGCCCTTCATAATTGAAGAACCTTTCTAACAGAAATCAAACCGTTAGGTTAATTTTATTATTAATAATCCCACAATGCTAAATTCGCACAAGAACCTTGCCGACTACTAGGATTTTAGATCACGTTTAATTTGAGTGGTGGAAACTTCCGGCGTGCGTGGCAGGTAAACGACATCAACGCCCTCATTCTTCAGGAAGTCGAACTCGCCTTTCCAATCATCGCCCATAACAAACGTATCGATATGGTATTCACGCACGTCAGTCACTTTCTGGTCCCATGATTCTTCGGGAATCACAAGGTCAACGTAACGAATTGCTTCAAGAAGGGCTTTGCGTTTATCAAAAGAGAAATAACACTTCTTTCTCTTCTGATTCCAATTGAAGTCATCGGTAGACAAAGCGACTATTAGATAGTCGCCATACTGCTTGGCCCTCCTTAGTAAATTGATATGCCCGTAATGTAGTAAATCAAACGTTCCATATGTAATAACGCGCTTCACGTCAATGCCTACCAAACCTAAATACACGACTCAATGACCCCGAAAGAGAATGCACGGGCTCATCTGAAAGAGAGTGTCCGCGCTCCATGAGACATGAAACATAGTCAGCTGAATCCCCAAGCTCACATCTGTCGAAATTGACACACAGCTCGCCAGCCGAGCCATCAAAGCCTGAGACCAGAATCTGAGGGTCAAGTCCACAGAATACGATATTGGAGTGTGATTCAGAACCATTTAACGCGTCCCAAATCAATGGCGTTCCGTTAAAAGAGAAGGAAACATCCTTTAAGAGAAATGAACCGTCATCGGCGGGGTCAAAGCGAACTTCGTTAACGCCAGAAGGGACATTGAAAGTCAGGCAGACATGAGACCCAAAACAGTTAGACGTATATTCGATGGACAAAACATCTTCAGAATTGAAGCCCGAACCATAGTCTAAAAATAATTCCGCTTTGGAACGTAGATTCATATACTGCCGCAAAGGGGAATTCGAGTCCGCAAAGCATGAACCGATTTCCTTGTCACAGTCACGCGAGTTGGTGCTGGCAACTCCGATCATCCTTTGAACAACACGCTCAGCAGCTTTTGCATCCCTATGAGAATGAATGACTGGCATGAACGACTCACGCAATGAAGCAGCAGCGTCAACTCCATTAAAAAACGAACCAAGCGCACTCAATAACTCGGATTGCGACTTAACAAAAGCCCCAGGCATCATCCAGCGTGGGTCATCGCTAATGAATCCTCTGTCCTTCTTGTATTCTTCGAAATCCGGACATGAAAAGACAATAGGCCTATTAAGAAGAAGATAGTCTACATACAGTGACGAGTAGTCAGTTATCAATAAGTCGAATGCGTTAAGAACATGGTAAATGGTGAGCAACTTCGAACCCAAAGACAGACTATCGAGGAATAAAACCCTTTTGGGTAGCTCAAAAGAACTTTGGTTGAAGCTCGAATCATCGGCAAAGTGCATCTTCGCAATTACATAAGCATCATTCAGCTTCAGGAACTCATCAAGACCAGCAGCGTCGTAATCCTCGTAATTAAAGATATTTTTATCGAATTGACCGCCTTCAGCCTTTAGACCCTTGCGCATCGTGGGCAGATACATAATCAATTTACTGCTGCCGAAATCAACCCCCAAAGCGCCTTCCAGGAGTTTTCTACCATCAGTTGTAAAAAGGTAATCATTTCTCGGGAAACCGGAATTCATTACCTTGCGAGGGTCCATAGAAAGCATGCCGGCCATCATGAGCTGCGACACACGTGATGTAGTGGTCAGAAGATCACATTGGGTCGTAATGACCTTCAAATCTCTAAGCGCACTTGAATCAGACGCTGCATCTTCATCAAACCCGATGGTCTTAGGACCAAAGCCATGCCATGCCGAAACATGAATCTGCCCTGGACGCTTATTGTACGCAAACATAAAGCTGGACGTAACCAGATAATGAGCACATTGCTCCATAGCAATAGCGCGGTCTGAATTCTCAATATCACAGTCAACGCCAGCAGCCCTCATGGGCCCTAGCATAGCCGGATCCTTAACAACCCAAAAAGTCTTGAAATCAGTCTTATCGACGATGTAATCATACAAAGCACGAGAATTGTCAGCGAAATCTGGATTCGATTCAAAGAGAACAAGGTTTTGATCAATCATGACAATCCAAACGTCATCGAGTACTCATCGGACTGTGATAAGGGTCACCGTTGACATAATACTCCGCCCAAGCAGTGCGTAATTTGCCCTGCTCACGCATAAATCGGACTTTCTTTTCACCAGTCTCATAGCCACGGCTGAAGGACTCATAATGATACAAGAGGGCATCAGCATCGAAAACAACAAGCTTGTCGAGCGAGCGAACTCTCAGGCAAAAATCAACGTCATTAAAAGCAACCTCAAAGTCCTCGTTAAACCCATTTAGCTCTTCAAATACAGAACGCTTCGTCATCATGCATGCAGCGGTAACAGCACTTAAATCTTGTGAAATAACAGCGCGGCGCATGTAACCTGGATCATCCCGGTCAAGGTTGTTGAATACGTGAATGGGGCCGCCCATTTCGCCTTCATTTCTACAACATATCATCATTACGCCTGCATGCTGCACCGTATCATCTGGATACAGCAGCTTTGCACCGACCGCTCCAACATCGTCACGCTGACAGAAAGACAGCATTGAAGAAAGCCAGCCGCTCTCAATAACCTCGGTATCATTATTCAAGAACAGCAGGTATTTGCCGGATGTCAGTCCAACGCCATAATTATTGATAGCGGAGTAATTAAACGGACCATCCCATGTTGCAATGCGAACGTTCTCATATTGCTCGGAAACGGTGCGGTAATACTCAAATGTCGCGTCCTCCGTACTGTTATTCTCAACAACCAGAATCTCGAAGTTGCGGTAATCAGTTTTTTCCTCAATAGAGTCAATGCAGCGGCGTAAGACCTCAACACTATCTTTATTGGGGATAACGATACTGACCAAGGGTTCTTCATTAAGAGCGTAGGCAATGTGATAGAAACAGGCAGAATCAGTTAACTCCGCAGTTCCGTTCAGACCGCAGCGATCCAAATGCTCTTGCAGTGCCCTTCTGCCAGCATCGTCGGCATAGTTCTTATTTCCCGCACTCTTCGCAGTTGACGTATCGCTAATTCTCCAATGATAGAGAACCTCAGGGACATGATAGATATTCTGAGTTCTCTCTACTAAACGCAACAGAAAATCATAGTCTTGAGCTCCATCGAACTCTTTCCGTAGCATCAGTTCTTTAGCAAACGAGGCACGAACGCAAAGCAGATGAGTTATGTAGTTATGAACGCGAAGGAGATCTAGATTGAAATCAGACTTGAAATGAGGGGCCACATACTCACCGGTCTCATTTAAGAAGTCCTCATCGCAATACAGTGCATCAGTATCAGGACAGTCCTGAATTCGCTCTGCGTATCTATAAAGAGCAAACGGATCGAGTGTATCGTCGTGATCGAAAAACACGACATAATCGCCCTTTGCTTTAGCAATGCCAAAGTTAGTGTTCCCCGAAATACCCTTGTTTGACTCAAGGGTGACAACTTTGATGCGTTTATCAGTCAGTTTATCCAAAGCGGCAGCCAGCTCAACACATTCTGGAGTTGAGTTAATCAAAATGAGTTCCCAATTAGAATATGCCTGATTGATTACAGAATGCACCATATCGTTAAGAAAACTAACAGGTGTCTTATATAACGGAACAACAATACTAAACAGAGGGCCGCTAATTAATTTACATTCACTAAAATCCAGCATCGAAAGATAGTCAATACGTTTGGAATGAGAAGAAGCGTAGGCACCGGCAGATGAGGCCTTGTAGAAAAGTGGCGATAGCGTCGAAAGATAATATTGAACGGAAGCAGCATCAAAGCACAGAAAACCAGGCTGTTCATTACTGCAATTTCCGTCAGCAACTAGCGTATAAGTGTTGCCGTCCATTGGAATTCGCAGTGTAAAAGAAATTTCAGAACGTCTTTGGCTAAAAGTTACGACATCGTTGCAACGGCCAACACTTAAATTGCCTGAATCACTTCTGCTGCCGCTCTCATCCAAGAGAAAGATATCGGAGTTTCTGCAACTATACGGCCCGCAAACCACGCCTTTAATGATGAGATCACCGGCAGGTGATTCAAGAGCAAGCTCTGGCTTAACGTGAATTTGATGCGAATAAACCTGCTGATCAATATCACGCAAAGCGAAAGCTAGCTTGCGTTTAAATTTATAACAATAACGTGATAGCCACTTTATTGCAATCCAGTTCAATTTTCCGCTATACAAACTCTTGACCATGCCACTATCTAATCTCAACTTAATAGAGATATGGACTCCGCCAGAACCCAACAACGGAACAGCCAAAATCAACATGTCTTTAGAATTTAATCTATATATCCCAACCGGAAGTTGATTTCCCAAATCCGTGCGCACCTCAGCGGAAATTCCACTAATGTCAACCTGACTATTGATCGCAAAGCCAAAGTAAGCCTTACCGAGGCCGCGGCAAAGACAGGTCAATCTAGCTTTCATCGAATCCTCCAAAATGCACTACAGGCTGCATAATCTGAATTACAAAACACCACTTGAAAGTAACGGAATAATCAAATGAATAAAAATGCGAACGAACAGCAGCAGATAAAATAGCACTGTTGCCACAACGGAAAACTTAACTAGCTTAATAAATACACCATAGTCATTAATTGATATAGCCAAGCGCTTCTCTAATGAATTACCAGATTCATCTTTGCAGGATTTAACTTCAATTTCCGCGCATAGCAAGGTCCAGAGACCCTGGCATAACGAAACAATCCCAAAAGCACAAAGCAGAGACAAGATCCCGAATCCAGCCATCACATACCTGCCCTGAGGCTGATAATCAGATGCCCATGAATAGTAAATTGATAAAAGAAATGGAGTCGCAACAGTAATAAGGCCAGGAATAAATGTTAAATAATCGCCAGTTTGTTTAGCAGTAAACAGGCGACGAATAAGACCGATTACGAGTGAAGGAATAAATACTAATAAATATAAAACGAATGACGTATTGCCTACAAAGATACTCATATATCCAAATGTACCTATAAATGACTGAGCTACAGACAAAGGCCAATACACCGAATAGTTCATTTGATTAAACAAACAGTCAGGCAAATACCCTTGCTGACGTAAGGTGCCACGTTGCGATGGTTTAAAGCCGCTAGCACCATATATCTCAGATGTTTTAGAGCTAGTAGCCATTCCGATAAAGTCTCCGTTATACAACAGCGCATTTCTTATAAAGAACCAGCCGCAGACTATAAATGAACCGGAAAAAACCACCAAAGGACGATAAAGAATAGCGGAAATATAATCGGATTTCGTCCTTAAACAAAAATCTTTCTTAATAGAACTGAAATAGAATATGATTGCTGCAATTATTACACCATAAGCGTAGTAATAAGAGAGCGCGAGCACCCCCAAGCCGCAGCCCAAGAAGAAACAGCTCCTATAGCTCCAGCGATTCTCTCGTGCATTCAAACAAAGAATTATCACAAGGTTTGTCGAGAGAAATTCAAGCTGTTCAGAATTAAAGTAAGCAGCAAGGAATACGTTTTGTGGTAAAAATGCAAATAGAGTTGCGGCAAGAATTGATGTTAAATTGCCAAATTTAAGTTTTTTACCCATCAGATAGATACAAACTATATTTAACGCAGCAAGAAGGCAATTCGATAATCTCGCAGCAATTATTAGCGCTGCAGAAGAATTGGGAACCACCAGCTTAGCAACACAGATAAACGGCACTGCAATCAACGAGGACCCGTACACGCTAAATGCATATGATGTACCCCAAACCTCATTTATGATCGCAGGATCATCTCCACGCGGTAAACAGCCATTCTCTGCAATAAATAAGGGTACTTGTAGCCTCATATACTCATCAGGCGCTGAAGACATAGGCAGACGAAATGCCCACCAGATGCTCATCAAACAAAACACTGCAAGAACGAGCACCAAGCAATAGACGTTTGCATTTTTGTAAAATTTCGTAGAATTCAACCTAAACCTACTTACACACTTAAATGCCGCCACATTAAAGCAATTAACAACAAGCCTTAGCGGCTAAAGACGAAATACGCTGCCCATAGCCATCGCCAGGAACTGCCCAGCGACCATTCAAATCCTCGACGCATGGCGCAACGCCACGCTTGACTTTTTCAAAACGGGGGTCGACACAAGGATTATTTAAAGGTTCTTTCGAAGCATAAGCCTTTAAATGTTGGACCTGTGCACGAAGACCAGATCGCACATCCCCAAAAGACGCACCACCCGCTGTGGCATTCACGGCGCCGATTCCACCGAAGTTGCATTGTTCCGCTTTTACGCTACCACCAAATTGAAGCCAGCCAGTTTCGTACATTGCTTGGGCAAACAGGATTTCCGCCTTAACACCTTCAGCATTCGCTTCCTCAGATACTATCTGGCAAAAGTCATTAATAGTTGTTGCGCCTTTGGAGGCATAAATAGTCGGATAGATATGTCCAGTTGAGTTGTACAAGGAAACCATGCTCGAAACCGAAGCGGCAGACTTTCCCATAATCGGAGTGCCCAAAGTTGTGCACGCCACGAGGTCGGCGTCGGAGAAGGTCGACCAGGACGATCCGTTCCAGGCCTGGACCAGGAAGCTGTAGGACGTGCCGTTCGAGAGGCCCTTCACGGTGTAGGACTCCTTGGCGCAGTCGAGCGTGTAGGTCTTGTAGCCGGACCCCTGGCGGACGGCGACCGCGTAGCGGGTCGCCCCGGGCACGTGGCCCCAGGAGAGCTCGACCGACCTGTCGCCGGCCTTCGCGGAGACCTTGGGCCTGACGGTGCCCGACGGCGCGGCGGAGCACAGGTAGCCGTCGGCGGTCGAGGACCAGGACCCGTCGACCCGGGCCTGGACCAGGAAGCGGTGGGTCACGCCGTTGGCGAGGTCGGAGACCTTGAAGGAGGTGCCCTTCTCGTCGAGCGTGTAGGTCCTGTAGGAGCCGTCGGCCGTCTTCTCGGCGACGGCGTAGCGCCCGGCGCCGGCGACCGCCTTCCAGGAGACGGTGACCTCCCCGTCGCCGGTCGCCTCGGCATGAGCCTCGGGGGAAGGAATCAATTTACAAGTTAAATAATCATCAGACGTATAGGTATTCCAATCACCGTTGGCATACGCTTGAACAAGAAATGTATATGTCTTTCCGTTTTCAAGCCCATCGATTTCATAGGAAGTTCCTGTGCAATCATACGTGTAGGTATTGAAGCTGCCATCGCTCTTGCACAAAGCGATGGCATACTTAGATGCATTGGGGATCGAATCCCAGCTTAACTTGATTTTACCGTCGCGCATCTCGGATACCACCGGATCAGGTTTAGCTACCTTCGAAAGGCCGAACTGATTAGCAATGGCCAGGGCATCTGCCTGACCCATTTTTTTAAGGTATGATTTATTGGCCAAAAGTCCGGCATCATTACGATTGTCGATGAAACCATGTTCAACCAAAACTGCAGGAATGCCATATTGGCGACAATTTCTTATAACAGAAAGACTATCGGCGTTGCTGCCGTCAGGATAATAAAGCTGCGTACCATTTAAATCGTAATAATCATTTTTTGTGCCACGGTTAACGAGACCAACAGATGCAAGTCTATTCAAAACGTCTTGACCCAGAGACTCGCCAAGTTCATTAAATGAAGAATACCAACTAGCTTGCCTCGGAATCCATATTTCCGCTCCGGTACCACCGCCTGAGTTGATGTGAAAACTCATGAACAAAGTGGCATTGTTGTCTCTCGCGATTTGCGCCCGAGCAATGAGCTCGTTTGTAGTGTTGGCAACCCCAGTGACGGAAGCGTCGGAATCACGCGTCATAATAACTCGAACACCAGCATATTTCTGGAGTTCATCGCGGCAATAACGCGCGATTTGTAGTGTAAGATCCTTCTCGCGAAGACCATTGCCGACGGCGCCGGAATCCCAACCGCCATGACCTGCGTCTAAAACAAAGACCCAATTGCGTGCCCGTGCTGAATTTTCCGAAATGACATCAACAGCGGATTCCAACGAATCAAACGAAGCGCCCGTGTCGTCTGTAAACACGGACTCAAGCTGGTCATCAGAGTCACCATCAGACCGCAGCCGATACGGTGCAGACACTTCGCCGACGCTAAACATCTGATCAGAAATATCATCAGGAAAAATACGTGTTGCTCCAGAGGCATACTCCACCTTAAGCAAGGAATAAACGCCAGCGGCAGAAACACTCGAAGAGAAAAGATATGTGTTGTCAGCACTGGAAGTGACATCGAATCGGATAAGGGCTTCAGACGCAGTATTTGCACAATACAGTGCCACAGGCTCATCCGACGGCGTCCCGTCAAAGCCCAAAGCAACTCTTTGCGCATCTCCGAGGTCAACGTGACTCTTCTCGATATAAATAAACGAAAGGTTATCTACATCTGAGCTATCGGCAAAAGCGTTAACAGGATGACCAAGAAAAAGAGAAAGAAGTGACATAGCAAAGATTGCGGTCAACAAATAGCGCTGGATACTCTTTTGCATATACAGTCCTTAAAAGAAAAAGGCGGCCAGAAGCCGCCTTTTAATATCTATCGAGCGGCGTAAAAAGAAAGAACAGCGTCAGCAACATGATGCCTATCGGCATCGCTTAGACCATAGTACATAGGCAACCTGACAAGCCTATTGCTTTCAGAGGTAGTAAACCTGTCTTCCCCGTCAAAACGACCAAACATCTTTCCTGCAGGCGCATCATGCAAAGGAATGTAATGGAAAACAGCTTGGACACCATGATCCTTAAGGTAAGAGATAAAATCACCGCGTTCCTTCAGATCTTTACACTTGATGTAAAACATATGCGCGTTATGTTCGCAGCCTTCAGGAATATAGGGAAGCTCAATCTTGCCGGCATCTGCAAGCGGCTTTAAAGACTCCTGATAAAAATGCCAAGTTGAGAGTCGGTTCTCATTAATTTCATCAGCATGCTCCAGCTGCGCCCAAAGATAGGCCGCATTCATGTCAGAAGGCAGGTAGCTCGACCCACGATCAACCCAAGTGTACTTGTCTACTTGACCCCTAAAAAAGCGCTGACGATTAGTCCCTTTTTCGCGAATAATTTCAGCACGATCACAGTAACGCGAGTCGTTAATAGAAAGCGCGCCACCTTCGCCCATCGAATAGTTCTTAGTTTCATGAAAGCTATAGCAACCAAAATGACCAATAGTGCCGAGAGCCTTACCCTTATAAGAACTCAAAACACCCTGTGCCGCATCTTCAACGACCAACAAGTTGTTGCGCGTAGCGATGTCCATGATTCGATCCATATCACATGCAACGCCAGCATAATGCACAGGAACGACAACCTTGGTTTTATCAGTTATCGCCCTCTCAATGGCATCGGGATCAATATTCATTGTGTCAGGGTACACGTCAACAAACACCAAAGTGGCGCCGACCATTTGAAAAGCCGTAGCAGTAGAAGAGAAAGTGAAGCTAGGCAGAATCACCTCATCACCAGGATGTAGGTCGCATAAGATTGCTGCAAGCTCAAGCGCGCTCGTGCCGCTAGTCGTTAGCAGGATCTTATTGGAATTAAAACGGTTCTCGAGCCATTCGCTACATTTTTTGGTAAAAGGACCATCACCACAAATCTTACGATTGACAGCGCAGGCCTCTCGAACATATTCCATTTCCGTGCCCACATAAGGCGGGAGATTAAAATTGATCATATAGCAGCTCCAAATGAATATAGTCCGATACCAAGCAAAATAAGAAGCAGTGAAATCCACTTCCGCCGAGACATTTTCTCATGAAAAATCGTAATACCGAATATTGTCACATATATGTAGCTGGTGGCTTCCAACAACGGACCCATGGAAAGGGGAATCCCTTTATAAGCAAAAATCGAAAGAAAGGTCGTACAAACGAAAAGGAAGTAAGCGCAAATCACTAGAGGGTTCAGATACTCTCGAACCCTGCTGTCATACGTCTTAAGAGCAGCCTTCTTTAGCATTACTTGAGATATTGCACTAATAAAAACACCGAGGAGAAGGAGCAAGGCATATCGAAAATCCACAGCACTTCCCTCCTAAGCAGCATCGGAATCTGAAGAGGCAAACAAAGCCACGCCAATTAATACAATAATGCCTCCGGCAACCTGAAGAAAGCCAAGCTGCTCCTTAAAGACAATTACACCCCATACCATGCCCCATACAACTGTAACGGCGCGATTGGCATAGGCTGTCGTTAATGGCAGTCGTTTAATAATTTGTTGCCAGCAAATAGCATAAATGCCAAGCAGCATGATAATTCCGGCATAGCAGACACAAAAACCGAAAGATAGAAAAGGATAGCCTGCCGCAAACTTACTTAAGATACCGCTACAGGAATACAAAACCAATAGCAGATGAAGCGCTAAGAAAACGCGTCCATTTTTCAATTTCTATACGCCTCGCTTCGGCAAGTACTTTTCCAAATTATCAATCGAATCTGAAGTCAGGATATAGAAGCCGTATCTGCTGCCGCTATCGACAATTTCATGCTCCATGTCATTGTCCACAGAACTTCGCTCGACCCTCACATTCCTATCGCATTCTGCTTGTCGAAACATCGCTAAGTCTTCGCCATCAAAAATAAATCGAATCATGGCGCATTCAGGATGCTCAGAGACACTCAGGTCGGGCTCACGCCCAGTAGCAACAGAAATTACTGCACCCAAGAAATCAACTCCCGTTGAGAGTTCCACGAGATCGCTGCCGATACAGTCGCCACCCATGCGGCTACCAATTTCGACAATACGAATATCCTCATTCTCATTAACCAAAATCTCTGAATGAGAAGCGCCAAATTCAACTCCCAAAGAATCTAGGGCGTGAGAAACAACTTCAATGATTTTGGAACGTAAAGAATCTGAAACGGGTGCAGGCTGTAAGTGACCAGTTTCAATGAAATGCGGAGCTCCAGTTGTGTATTTCCTCGTCAGTGCAAGAAAGTGATGCTCGCCTTTCCAAGAAACAAATTCAACACTAAATTCAATGCCAGTAAAAAACTCTTCAACGACACATGCCTTAGAAAAGGAAACATTGATTGCAGCGCGGACGGCATCCTCAAGTCCTTCTGAAGACTGAAGCTTAGTGATGCAACGACTACCAGACCTGTCAACAGGCTTTACGATTATTGGATAAGTGAGATCTAAACCATCAATATCTGTAAGGTCGGTCACCTGGTAGCTTTTAGGGGAAGGGTCTCCATTTTTGAAAAAGGCTTCACGCATTAAGTGCTTATTTGTGGATACGTCGATGCAGTCAACTGAATTGGCACACAGACCGAGTTTGTCGGCAACCTTAGAAACAGTAATGTTGCCGAGATCCGTACCGATAGAACAAATACCGTCAATACCGATAGAGCTACACTTCTCAGCAATTTGATCGATTTCGGTAATACTAATAGGATAGAAATAGTCAGCAGTGCGCTCGCCAATATCGCCGCATTCCCATGCGAAAACATGCGTTTCGAAGCCAAGTTGTTTGGCCTTAAGAATCAATGGATTTTGAAAATCAGACGCACCGATAATAGCGAGCTTTTTCGACATCTTTACTTCTCCCAATTGGCCGAAGAGTTCTTTTCGAAATCATTCCAGCGGCCGCTTTCCATCTCAGCCTTATAATCGAGCATCATCGAATAATAGTCTCTATAAGCTGGAACAAAGCCGAAATCACGCTCAGCCTTACTCATATCGAACAAAAATGAAGGGGTGTTGTTCTTGAGCTCCGGCCTGTAAACGATTTTCGATTTAGAGCTGTCGCCAAATACCTCGATAACTGCACGAGCCTGATCTTCAAGCTCCAAAGGAACCCCGCTAGTCATGTTATAAAGCCCATGCGTTGAATCGCTTTCCAAAGCCATTCGATATGCCCGAGCAACATCCTTCACATAGATAATGTCTCTTGAGATATGAGGGTCTCCCCATATCTCAAGGTTCTGTCCGGACGCGGCCTTTTCGATCCAGACTTGGATAGCAGACTTGTACGGCTTACCATCAACTAAGATTGTGCCATGAGGCCCAACGCCGTAAACCGGAGGAAAACGGAACACTGCCCCCTGAAGACCATGTTGCTGCGAATAATACTCAATCAAATCGTTGGCAGCATTCTTCGTGATGGTATAGACAGCGTGGTCACCAGTAAAGGAGAAATTCCTGGGCTCATCCTCAGTAATGGCATAGTCCTTTCTCCATGCCCCAGAGACATCACCATAGGTAGTGGCGGAAATTATCTTCTTGATACCATTCGTCCTGCAATACTCGAGCACGTTCACTGTGCCCATAGTGTTCACTCTAACGTAATCGATGGCATTCTCTTCGTTAACCAAATCAGCAGTTGCATTGGCAGGAAGCAAACCAGCTAGAAGAATTACGCCCTCGACGTTATCAGCAGGGAGTTTTGAAAAATCTTCAGGCTTAGTAATATCGAGACTAATAAACTCGGCACCCATGTCTTCAAGGAAAGGACGAAGTCGTTCATTCCTACCGGTAGCAATAACTTGTTTGCCTGATTTGACAAGCTCGTCAACGGTATACATACCGATAAAACTGGTTGCTCCAATAACAATTACCATAGCTTACTCATCCTTTCCATTGCACTCTTTTTCAATCACATACAGAGGTCTATTTTTAACCTCAGTAAAAATATTGCCGACGTACAGTCCAACGATTCCAATTGCAGACAAAATGAGCCCACCCATAAAAAAGATGGAACAAAGAAGGCTAGTCCATCCAACTTGAATTCCCGGAACACAGATTTTCTGAACTATCGCTGCAATTAGAACGAGCAAGGCAACGAAGGACATTGCAAAGCCAACGTTAACCGCAAATTTCAAAGGCTTATTAGACTGGGCGGTAATAAGCTCAAACGCCATATTTAGCTTTTTCCTAAAACTATAGGAAGACTCACCTGCAAAGCGTTCATCGCCAACTATCTCTATCGCAGTTTGCCTAAACCCAAGCCACTTAATAAACATTGTGTATCCACGGTTATGTTCACGCATTGAACAATACTGAGAAATTACCGCGCGACGAGCAATACTGAAGTTGCAAAGTGAAGGATCATAACTACCGTCAGTAAAATACTCATACACTTTATAAAAAGCTCGAGACAACGCCATGGTCAAAGCGCTATCTTTTCGCTCTACCCTTTTTGCAAAGACGACATCGAAGCCCTCCAGAGCTTTATTATAGAGCTGGGGAATGGCCTCCGGCCTATCCTGAAGGTCGCAATCCATTACGACAACCCAATCACCATGGCAACAGTCAAGACCCGCAGTGATTGCACGAATTTGGCCAAAATTACGAGCAAGCTTGATTCCATACACACGTTCATCAGCGTCGCATATCGACTGCACAACAGACCACGAATCATATGGATCGTGGTCGTCAACAAGAACGAGCTCGAAAGACGCCTCCATCTTTTCAAAAACATCAACGATTCGCTTATGCAGTTCGGGCAGCGCCTCTTTACAACCATAAACTGGAATTACAACTGAGAAATCCATAACTAGCCTTAGATTGAGTTTAATAACGTACTCATGATGCATTCGATTAAGCGAACCGTCAAATCATAGTGAAGGCAATCATCAAACGAACGCCGGGGCTATTTGATGAGCACACACTGCTGACGAACCTCACTTTTATTAGCGTTATTAAAACAAGGGCCAATCAGGTTGCCAGGCAAAATTTGGTGCCACATCTTATTGTCATGGGAGTTATCTCCCCAGAAAAATCCAATATGGCAATCGATAGAACCATCTGTTTTAAAGAAAATCACATCGCCCTTCTTAGCCAATCCGCTATTCAACATATCGGCAACTGTGTTGAAGTGATAAACCTTACAGCCAGAGTCAATTGCATAACCATACCAGCGCCACGCATTGATATAGCCGCCGCCGCCGGGCCCCGCACCCCACGGAGTATGGTTGTTGTTGGCTGCGACTGCATCAACGTTTACGCCAAGAGATCTAAATACATGGGCAACAAAACCAGTGCAGTTCATACCGGTGTAGCCCCCGGGCCCTGGAGCGCCGTTAGGGTACAAGCAAGTCTGATATGAAAAGCCACTTGAATATCGAGTACCAAGATAATAGCCATTGTATTGATGGCTCGTCAGCCAATTAACAACGGTTAGGCGCGGAATGCCAAATACAGTGTCATTCGTGCCCGTCGGCTTTACACTAACCAGGTCGTCTTCATCAAAAGGCGACCATACGCCATCGAGATAAGCCTGAACGACAAACTGATAGGTCTGTCCACCGTTTAGTCCTTCAACTCTATACGAATTGCCAGTGCAGTTGTATGTATAAGTTTTATAGCCACTATTCGTCTTTACCGCGATAGCATAACGCGTGGCGCCCGACACCTTACTCCAAGATAGATTTGCACAAAGATCCCCAGCTTTACCAGTTACACGAGGAGTAATTACACCATGTGGAACTGCGTCCACAAGCAGCGCATCACCGTAAGCAGACCAGGCTCCATCTACGTAAGATTGCACAAGAAACCTGTGATTGCGTCCATTCGTAAGGTCGGAAACCGTATAGCTAGTGCTCAAACAATTAGTCGTGAACGTTACATATGAGCCATTCTTATACTCTGCAATCGCGTATCGCGTTGCATTGGGAACAAAGTCCCAAGTAAGCTGTATTTTTCCATCGCCAGAACAAGTGGCCTTAACATTTTGAGGGGAACGAACGTCCTCAAGAACGGCTTCACATAAATATGCGTCCGAGGAAGAGCTCCATCTTCCATTTACAAATGCTTGCACAAGGAAACGATAAGTACTACCGGGATTCAAGCCAGAAACCAGATACGAGGGCTCTTTGACATCAAGAGAATACGTCTTGTAGCTATTTCCAGTCTTAAGAGCAACCGCGTACCTCTCTGCTCCAGGAATCTGATTCCACGAAAGAACGCAGGAGGTCGCCGTAGCTTTCTCTAAATGAGGCTTCGGAGCATTAGGATCTTCGGGAATAGCGGTAACAAGGTCCTTGCTCCCAAAAGGAGACCAGCGGCCATCAATATTAGCTTGAACAATAAATGAATACTTCTGACCATTGGTAAGTCCATTAATGGTGAATTCAGTATTAAGACAGTCATAGGTGACAGTCTTGTATCCTTTATTTGTTTTATATGCAATCGCATATCGTAATGCACCGGCAACTGGATTCCACTTAAGGTCCACCGTCCCATCGCCAACAGCAGAAACGCTAACCTTAGGAGAAATAAGAGAGTACGGCATACAGGTGATGTAGTCAGTATCCTCAAGAGCGGTCAAACGGTCGTAAATCTTTGCCCTAACATAGAACGTATATTCTTCACCGTTTTTCAAACCCTTGATTTCAACGCTAGTTTGATGGGATTTCAATCTATACGACTTACCGTTCGAACACGAAACTACATATTGATTCGCCCCGGGCACGCGGCCCCACGACAGCTCGACGCTGCCGTCGCCGGCGGTCGCCGCGGGCGCGGGCTTGACGGTCCCCTCAGGCCTGCAGCGCACGAGGCTGGCGGGGCCGAAGGAGGACCAGCGGCCGTTCACGTAGGCCTGG
>DBFALE010000031.1:0-2104 GCA_048230835.1 Collinsella sp. | reverse complement strand
TCTACGCCCGCAACACCGTCACCAACGACGTGCTGTACAAGGAGGGCCTGGACCTTCTCGTCGTGCCCTCCGCCGAGCTCTCCCGCGGCCGCGGCGGCCCGCGCTGCATGAGCATGCCCTTCTGGCGCGAGGACCTCTAAGGTCTTCAAGGACCCGTATAGGTCTTAATACATACATCTAGCTGCCATTAGATGTCTCCCAATGGGGCGGTGCGGGTATTCGCACCGCCCCAATCTTGTTTGAGGAGCGTCAACACGATTGGATGACTGCTTTTGTAAGGAGCTTGGCCATGGATATCAAGACGATCGGCGTTGAGGAATGGCTTAACGTTTGGGAGAAGAGCGCTACGTGGGATATCGCCCAGTCGACGATTTCGTCGCTTACCATGGGCGAGCTGCGCGCGCTCGACGATCAAGATGGTGCCACGTTCTACGAGCGCCTGGACCGCGAGAAGATGAACTACGGTTGGATCGAGGGTTCGCCCGACTTTAAGGCCGAGGTCGCCAAACTGTATCGTCGCGCGGTCAATCCCCATCTCATTCTGCAGACCAATGGCTGCACGGGCGCCAATCTCAACGCCATCATGGCTGTAGTCGAGCCCGGCGACCACGTTATCGCCGAGTGGCCTACCTATGCGCCGCTCTACGAGATTCCGCGCACGCTGGGTGCCGAGGTCGAGTACTGGGAGCTTCGCGAGGAGCTCGGATGGAAGCCCGATATCGAGGAGCTCAAGCGCATCGTTCGTCCCAACACGAAGCTCATCTGCATCAACAACGCATCGAACCCCATCGGTACCGTGCTCGATGCCGATACGCTCGGCCAGATTGCCGAGATCGCCCGCTCGGTTGGCGCCTATGTGCTGTGCGACGAGGTGTACCTGCCGCTTGAGAACACTGAGGACTTTTTGTCGATGGCCGATGTGTACGAGAAGGCCATCGTCACCAACTCGGTGTCCAAGACCTATTCGACGCCCGCGGCCCGCGTGGGCTGGGTTGTGGCAGACGAAGAGATATCCAGCCGCATCCGCACCTATCGCGATTACACCATGATCTGCGGCGGCGTGTTCAACGATGCCCTGGCGACCTATGTGCTTGAGCACAAGGACAAGATCCTTGAGCGCAATCGCAAGATCGTGTTTGGCAACCGCGATATCGCGCAGGCTTGGATCGATACGCAGCACCGCGTTTCCTGGACGGCGCCGCAGGGCGTGTCCACCTCGTTTATCCAGCTTGATATTCCCGAGGACGACGAGGAGTTCTGCAAGCGCCTGCTGTCCGAGAGGGGAGTGCTGCTGGTACCCGGCAGCCGCTTTGAGCTTCCCTGCGGCGCACGCCTGGGCTACTGCGCGAGCGAGGACGTTCTGCGCGAGGGCCTGAGGCTTTTGGGCGAGGCACTGGCGGAGTTCGATCGCTAGGATTCCGATGATCTTCGAGGGCCTTATCCAAATTAGCCGAAGATAATCGAAAACGGACCCGTTTCCCTAGTGAAGCGGGTCCGTTTTTCTATACCGAGAAGTCAAGTTGTTACAAATGGAGCCGTAAAGCGAGTCGGTATCCGCTGGGCCTTATACTGAGTTTCCGGTGAACGGTATCAAGCGTCTGGTAAACGGTAATTTATTTACCAGAAATGAATAGGACAAACTTTTTTCTGAATAAAAATGAAAATGGTTGAGACACGGTATGAACCGCTAATTCTATTCATAGCTTTATTGGAAATATGCAATATGAGGGTGGTTTAGCAAAGTTTAGTTCCATTTGATTTTAGGATTGAAAACGCGTTTAAGCACGTAAATACGCTTTATTAAGATGAAGTGTGCCATGCGTGAAGTATATGTGTATGCCGTTCACCCCCTATAAAAAACCGTTCGGGGGCAAGGTGGAAGTATGAGCTGATTTTGGATATAAATATGTCGTCAGCAATAACGCCTCACACGGAGGGGCGCTAACGAATCGGCCCTGACAAGGGCCCGAAAGAAAGGTAGGAGGCCATGACGAAAGGTCTGCACGTGCCTTCCGAGATCGGCAAGCTCAGGAAGGTCTGCCTGCACCGTCCCGGCGACGAGCTCCTCAACCTGCCGCCCGACGAGCTCGAGCGACTCCTGTTC